>JAGQTY010000069.1 GCA_020438795.1 Actinomycetota bacterium | reverse complement strand
CTGTAGCGGCCGTCGCCGTGGCGGAACCGGAACCGCAGTCGCACCACCTCACGACCTTCCTGGTCTGCGCGTGCCGCATTGATGACAGGGATATCGTCGGCGTGCGCGAATTCCAGCGTCGGTGTGCCGAGCATGTCTTCAGGCTTCCAGCCGAAGCGAGCCACCGATGGTGAGGCCCAGGCGATCCTGAAGTCTCGGAGCAGCAGCACCATATCGGCGGCGTTGCTCGCCAGCAGCCGGAACTGTGCCTCACTCTGCTGGAGTTGGGTGTGCAGTTGCGCGTTCGCGAGTGCCATGGCGCACGTGTCTGCCATCTCCCTGAGCAGGGATACGTCCGCCTCATCGAAGTTCGGACTCGGTGCGGAACGGGAAACCGTGAGTGTGCCTTTGATGACTCCTTGAACCCGCAGAGGCATGATCAACATGCCCCGCAGTTCATACGTCTGGAAGAACGGCCGGACCTCTGGGACCACAAGAGTCTGGAACTCCTCTGAGTCGACGTCCAGCAGCACCAGCGGCTGCCCCTCGTTCCAGACCCTTCCCGCCAGACCTTCCCCACGACGTACCACGGTGTCGCGAATTGCTTCGAGCTGTTCATCGACCTCCGGATCGCGGTGCCTCAGCACCGCCTGGCGAAGCACTCCTGCTGCGTCATCCACCAGCCCGACGGAGGCGAGGTCGGCGAAATCCTGCAGGGCCAGGTCACCGATACGGTTCAGGAGGGTGTCCACGTCCAGATCGGCCTCGGCCAATGCCGTGGACATCCGTTCACGCATGCGGATTCGCTGCAGTTGCCGTCGCTCCTTCTCCTCCGCATCCATCTCCGCGCTGATGTCCCTGATGACCGAGAGCACCCCGGGAGCTTCTTCGCCATGCTCGCCAGCCACTGGCTGCGCGTGGGACTCGACCCACAGCCATGTGCCTCCAGAGGTGCGGATCCGGAACCGGGCTCGGGAATCTCGGCCCGCTTGAAGATCCTTGCGAGCAGTTGCGTTCACGTCCCAGTCGTCGGGGTGCACAAGTTCCATGGGCGATCTGCCCACTAGCTCGTCGGGGTTCCAGCCCAGCAGGGCAGTGACAGATGGAGAGACATACTGCAGCACACCGCCGCGCTGGAGCATGATCACATCAGCGACGTTGTCAGCGATCAGTCGCAGTAGCGTCAAGTCGTCGCGGTCCGGCATGGGAGCCACCTCCCGCAGGTCATCCTGCTACAAGTCGTGGCGCTTGTCTTCCCCACCGTTCCGGAATCAGTGGGGGCTCAGGTCAGTTGGGGAGCTCGTCGGATCTGTCGCGACCGGGCTGAACGTGACTGGAGAGTACTCGACTCTGCTCGTTGCCGTGATCAGCCAGGCTGTGCGGGGCGCCGGCTGCTCTATTCGGGTGATGGCGGGTGTGGATCGTAAGGGGGCGATTCGCTGAGCGGGCTACGAATGGTCCCGCTGCCTAGGCTCGTGGCATGATCATCCGCACGCAGTCCGCAGGGCACCGCAATGTCGAGGATGGCTTGTGGTGTCGTCCCGGCTGGTGGGTCGGTCTGGTGGCGCTGCTGGTGGCGGGGCTCGTGGCGGGTTTGCTTGTGCCCACGGCGGCTGGTGCGGCAGAAGTCACTGGGACTGCCAATGGCTTGAGTGACAGCATCCGGTCGCACGGTCTTGCGTCTCAGGCGGTGGCGATGGCTCGGCCGGGTGATCCGTTGGGGGAGAAGGTCGTGGTCGGCCGTAGTGGTTCAGCGGTGTGGGCCGCCGGCTGGTCGCTGGCCGAGTCGTCGGATGATGTGGCGGTGCGGGTCTCTGGCCTGCCTGAGGGTGTAGGGGTGTCGGCGGCGAGTGTGCCGTCGTTCGTCGATGGGGCTCGGGCTGCGCAGGTGCAGGGGTGTGAGGTGCAGGATGGTGCGGCTGTGTGTCGGGTGTCTTCCGGTGAGCCGGACGCCTACGAGAGCATCTCTGCCTTGCTGCTGACCGCCGACGGCAGCGCAGCCCAGGGCAGTGCCGCTGTGCAGGTGAGCTTGTTGGCCGCTGGCCAGGTGCGCGCGGAGACCGTGTTCTCCTTGACGGTGTCGGCTAAGCCGGTGGAGCGGGTGTTGGCGGCGCGTACTGGTGACCGGTCGGTACAGGTGGGGGACATCGCTGAGCTGCTGCTGGACGTGTACCGGTTGGCAGGCAGCGCCAAAGCGGACGTGACCACGGTGAAGAACCCTGTTACTGGCAAGTTGCGTCAGGCCGGCAAGGTCCGGTCCAAGGACTGGGACTGCTCAGGCTCAACGTGTGCCACTCGTGGTGTGGTGGCTGTGGGAGCCAGTGCGGAGCAGTTGCGGGTCGTCGTCAAGCCCAGCAAGCGAGACCTGAAAGGCCTGAAGGAGAGTAAGGGCAGTGTGGCCCGGCAGGTGACCTGGAAGTCCAAGGTGGCGTTGGCGTCCCAGTCGAAGAAGTCCAAGAAGCTGGCCGGTACTGCGCTGGAGCAGTCGCTGGCGTTGATCCCGGCGCCGCGCAAGGTGAAGCAGGATCCGATCCCGGTGAATGCGATTGACAAGGCGCGGCGGCCGATGATGGACGTCCGGCTGGTTCCGGTGGCGAGGGGCCGGGTCGGTGGTAAGGCGCGTTACAAGGTGCTGGTGAACAATGGCGGCGCTCGCCCGGCGAAGAAGGTCCGGGTCGGGTTGCGGCTGCCCGCGGCTTCCAAATTCTCTGAGGTGAAGACTCCGGGGGCGTGGAAGCGGTCTGGTTCTGGGCTGGTGTGGCCGAAGCAGGTGGCCGGGCACCGGGCATTGCCGCCGGTGGAGATTGAGGTGAGAAGCACCCGGACGCAGGTGAATGCTGCTGCTCGACCAGCGGTTGGTGCGGAGGTGTCGTGGACCGGCCGGGGTCTGAACGGCAAGCGAGCGGTGGATCGGGCGGTTTCTGAGCCGTGGTTGCAGCCGTTGAGCGTGAGCATGGACACCACGAACACGGTCGTTCATTCCGAGTCGGGCGTGACGACTGTCCTGTCCGCGAAGGTTGGGAGTCTGGCGGGGGAGAAGTACCGCTACTCGTTCAGTCAGTTCTGTCGCGGCGGCGCCAAACCCGGCTCGAAGTCCTGCCCGAGGGTCAGCTTCGACGCCGAGAGTGCTGGTGAGAGCACGAAGCAGGCGGTGACGACCTCGTTCCGGCCGCCGCGCGTCACGAGCGCGACGAAGCTGCACTTCCGGGTGCAGGTGACGGCGAACAGTGCCACGGTGACCGACACGATCGCGCTGAAGGCACGTCCCGTGAAGGGTGAGCAGGCGCGCTGGGACGGCCGGGTGGACACCAGTCAGCCACCCTCGGAGCAGGAGGTCGCCGCGGCGCTGACGAAGAAGGTGCCCGGCGCGCAGTATGTGCAGCACCAGACCGAGCCGGTGGCGAAGGTCTGGATCAACAAGAAGTCGCCGATCAGCAGCTACAAGAAGCGCGTGAAGCTGAAGGTGAACCTGAAAGCCCTGCGTGGTGAGAAGCGGGCACGGGTCAAGCAGGTCCGCTGGCGGGTGGACGGACTGCCGGCGAAGAAGCTGAAGAAGGTGACGACGGCCAAGAACGGCCAGGTGCTCCGATTCACCCCCACCAAAGCGCAGCGCAAGAAGCGGCTCATTGCAGAAGCACTCGTACGGCACCGCAGCGGCGCCTCCTCCGCAAACGCAGAACAGGTCGTCGCAGCCGAAGCAACGAGCCAGTCTGCTGCCAAGCGTGGCACCCGGCAGCAGGTCCGGTCCGAGGCCGTGGCGGCTCCCGCGGAGCCGGTCACGGACGGCGAGGTGGTCGCTGCGGCGGCTTCTGGAACCTCCTTCTGTGACCTATTCGCGTCGGTTGATGACAACACTCCGATCGACGTGGGTCCGGCCACTTTAACCGTGGGCACGGTCAGTGTGAGCGCCAGTGGCTGCAGTGCATCGGATGCAGAGATCTCGTTCACCGGCGGTACGCTGTCGATCGACGGTGTCGACTTCACCGACCTCGAGGGTTCCATCACTTCCAGTCAGCTCACCTTGTCGGCCGGCTCGGTCACCCTTCCCGGCATGCCTGACGGGCTGACACTGTCGGCCCTTTCGCTGACGGCGACGTACTCCTCCTCAGGTCTCGGTAGCCTGTCCGGTTCGGTCACGCTGGGTGGTTTCCCCTATATCAGTCTGCCGGGTGGCTGGTCGCCGTCGTCGGTGACCTTGACTGTGTCCACCGACGGTGGGGTGACTGCCGCGTTCACGATGGTGGGACCGAACAGCGGGTCGATCACGATCTCGGGCAGTTTCGATGAAACGAGCTTCTCTCTCACAGTGACCGGCACGAACGTGTTCACCGCCTACGGGGTGGATGGCACCACGGCCACCCTGAGCGGTTCGGCCAGTATCGGCCTGACGAACGGGAGTTCGGGCTGGTCGGTCACGTACTCAGGTGGGGCAGAGCTGAGCAGCAACGGTGTCGGACTGGACGTCTTCGACAACCTGATGCTCGAATCCGCGAGCGTCTCGTTCAGCAACGCCGGGTTCGACCTGGCCGCGAGCGCGAGCATGCCGATCGGGTCCACGACACTGTCGCTGAGCATTTCCGGTGCCATTACGTCGGGCTACGATACGACGTTCACGATCACGACCGACGATACGGCGACCCTGGACGGCCTCGATCTCACCTTCAACGGCACCGGTACCTTCAGCTACACCGGCGCGACGTCAACGCAGTCCGGTCAGCTGTCGTTCAACCTGCAGGTGAGTGTGGAACTGTCCCAGGTGCAGTCCCTGCTGGGGTTCCAGACCGCGACAGCGACTGCGCAACTGCAGAACGGTTGCCCGCCCAGTGGTTCGGGCACCACCGCAAGCTGCAAGACCTCTAGCATTGCCCTGACCCTGGATGTGACGGGCACATATGCGTTCTTCACCGACGACCTGACCGTGGACACCACGATCTTCGTCGATACCGCCTCAGGTGACTGGCAGTTCAGCGTCTCGCTGGCCACCGAATCATTCGGACCGGCCGAGGCGCAACTGACCGACGTGACGTTCTTCGCCACCAATGATGCGGCGAACTACACACCCACTGGCAGCAGCGGGACTCTCGCCACCAACCCCTGCTACACCAACGACAGCTCGCAGACCGGCAAGGTGTTCGGGTTCACCGCCACCGCCACCATCCTCAGCGATATCCAGGTCACCGTCGCCGGCATCTACCAGTCCGGCGGCAGCAGTGGCAGCGCCCAGTACTGCTTCTACGGCCTGGCCGACGCCAGCAACAATGATCTTGCCGGGCTCGGCATGGGCAGTGAGGTCGGCTTCGTCTACTCCACCTACAGCACCACGGTCGCCAATGACAACGTCATCCAGGGGGAGAGCCCGACCTTCTTCGGCACCTACAACCTGAGTCCACAACTGGTCAGCGCCCTCGACAACGAGATCACCGGCCTCACCGGGCTGGCCACCATGACCATGAACGGGGACACTCCCACCGGGTTCAGCCTCACCGGCGAGATCGACACCTCCATCTATATCGTCGGCAACAGCTCCGGGGATGAGGTGTCCTTGGAGCTGGTCAGCGTCGGCGTGAACACCACCATCCCGATCGGGGAGAACACCGGCGTTGAGGCGTCGGTGCTCGCCTCAGCGAACCTGACTACCCCCGCAGGGCCGAACGGCATTCAGGGCTCACTGATCGAGATGACCGTCAGCATGGGAGTGGCGGCCACCACCGACGAAGGCGCCGCGATCAGTGTCTCCGCCACCGTCGACAACACCGATATCCAGAACGCCTTCGGGATCAACGGCCTGACGCTGGACAAGCTCAGCTTCGCCGGGTCCATCGGCTTCGAGGGTGACGAAGTGAAGTATGACGTGGCCCTCGCCGCGGTCGTCGGGCTACCAGCCAGCATCACCGACCCCATCGGCATGGTCGCCGAGACCCCCGTCGGGTTCACCCTGTCCGTCGGTGACGACAACCCCTGCTTCCAGTTCAACATCGGCCAACCCACCGACACCACCTCGGTGATCAACTGGGGCCAGATCATCAAGGCCGAGTACATCAACCTGGTCGTCGCGCCGTTGGGCAACTGCACCTTCGGCACCGTCACCTACAACGACACCTTCCAGCTCGACATGAACGGGACGATCCTCGACACCCCCACCCAGATCACTGCAGCGTTCGAACTCACCGACGGGTTCACCATGGACGCCAACATCAACGTCGGCTCGTTCAACCTGGCCGGCATGTCGGTGCAGAACACCAAGGTGAATCTAAACGTGGCAGGCACCAACACCACCGGCGCAGAAGTCGGCGCGCAGGCTGGCAGTTCCCAGATGACCGTCTCCTTCGCCGGAGGCGCCAACCTGTTCGGCAGTGTCGTCGTCGACGTGACCGGCAGCATCGACGTCAACCTGCTCACCAGCAATCCATCCCTGGACCTACAACTCGACGGCAACGTTTCCGGCAACCTGCTCGGCATCTTCGACGCCGACGCCAACCTCGCGCTGACCGCGGACATGGCCGTCACGAGCGGTAGCTTCTCCGTCAGCCAGCTGGACTTCACCGTCACCGCAGGCTTCCAGCTGTTGGTTCTCACCGGTAGCGGCAGTCTCGACTTCAACTACTCCGACGGCGCCGTCCAGAGCATCTCCGGAAACGCCAGCATCGACCTCAACCTGTGGATCGCCAACATCTCCGGCTCGGCCAGCTTCTCCTACAGCAACGGCGACCCAAACATCACCGTGTCAGCCACCGGCTCCTTCACGGTGGGCTTCTGGATCTTCAAGACCACCATCAACATCAGCAAGACATTCACGATCCCCGCCAGCAACATCACCACCAGCGAATACACCCCGCCGCCGGCGCAGACGATCCCGGTGGCCGGACCAACAACCAACGGCAACAGTTGGCCCTTGACGTACAACTTCTACCAGTACTTCGACTTCAACCTCGGCTCCTCCTACACCAACACCCTGCAGGAGAACTTCGACTACCTTTACGACTTCACCGGCTCGTCGTACTCCGCCAGCGGGACGACGTGGCAGGAGCCGTGGGGGACGCAGAACCCGTCCCCCACGATCACGGGTGGGTCTGTCAGCTGGCCGGGTGCTGGCTGGCCGACCGGCTACGATGCGCTGCTCAGCAGCTGGTACGACAACCTGGACGTGACCGCCAACATCTCGGGAACGTCCACCACGCTTGGCCAGGCTGCGGACGGTTCGGACACCACCAACAACGTCGAGGTGACTGTCACGCTGCCGCAATCACCCCTGACCCAGTTCCTCGTGGCCAACTGGAACGACTCGATCGTGCAGAACCCGATCGACCAGGTCATCCAGTGCCAGCCGACCACCACTAAAACGATCACCATCCCCATCCCCAACTGGGCCAACTCCCTGGACGCCAGCGGCACCAACTGGACCTGGATCATGATGGACATCAACTACCGGATGTGGCTCGCCGCAGCTCAGGAGAAGGGTGACATGATGGGCGCCACTGGTGTGGTGCCATTCAGTGGGGACTGGGGAACCAACGAGAACTTCGACGTGCCCGGCGGCCCCATACAGGCCAACGAGGATGCCCTGTATGGAGATCAGGTCTGTGGTTGGGACGTCTTTGACCAGGACTCGAGCCTCTACGACCTGGTCACCAGCACCGGGGTACCGGCGACCGCAGATTCCGTATTGCCGACCTATTACAATCTCAGCCCGGACGACTCTGCTATTAGCACGAACCTCCCCGGCCTCGACTACAGCTCAGTGTCGGGGATGGTCGGCAACTTGCCGGTTCCGAGTCCCGCGCAGTACTTCGACCAGCA
This sequence comes from Actinomycetota bacterium, assembly GCA_020438795.1. Taxonomy (GTDB): domain Bacteria; phylum Actinomycetota; class Actinomycetes; order S36-B12; genus JAGQTY01. The sequence continues at coordinate 306 of JAGQTY010000069.1, read as the reverse complement.
GTACAGCGGTGGCTGCCCCCTCACCTCGACATACGTGGAGCCTGGGCACTGGCAACTGAACTGGATCGGCTGTACAGCGGACAACCTCGGCACGTCCCCTCCGTACACGACCATGGACGACTTCTTTGTGCCCTTGGGCTGGCAGAGCAACTGGCGACCTGCCACCGATCAAACGGGTGCTTGGTGGGGCTCCTACAGTCAGTCGGGCTCTCCCTACTCGATGAACACCACCGTTACCGAAAGCGCGGATGGCGAGGACTGGTCAGTGACGAACCTGATCAGCATCTATTTCCCCGTGCCTTCGTA
>JAGQTY010000068.1 GCA_020438795.1 Actinomycetota bacterium | reverse complement strand
GTCAGGGGGCACGGACGCCAAGGCTTGGAGCGAACTCGGCATCCGATGCTTCGGTTTCGCACCGCTCAAACTGCCGCCTGATCTGGATTTCGGAGCCATGTTCCACGGCATCGACGAACGAGTACCCGAGGACGCCGTCCGGTTCGGAGTCCGAGTGCTCAACAGGTTTCTGCACTCTGCGTAGGAACGATCCGGGTCGGCGCCGAGCCAGCGCCGTCCTGGGTCAGGCCCGGACCACGTTGCTGCCGGACACCTTCACGGACACCTCCGGCAGGCCAGTGGTCGCCGGCCCCTGGAGCACGTCACCGTTCTGGCCGTCGAAGGCCGAGCCGTGGCAGGGACAGACCAGCTGCCCGTTGTCGAAGTTGGTGACCATGCAGCCCTGGTGGGGGCAGCGGGCCTCGAACGCGTGGAATTCTCCGGCCGAGGGCTGCGACACGATGAGTCCCTCGGAATCCACGAACGTGGCGCCGCCCACCGGCACGTCGCCGGTGGCCACGAGCGCCGAGGAGTTGGTGGGGACGTCGGTGACCGTGTCCGATTCCGTGCCGGAGGCAGTGGGCGTGGCTGAGGAGCTGCTGCCCCCGCTGCTGCATGCGGCAAGCACCGCTCCGGCCCCGACGACTCCTGCCGCTGCCAGAACGGTTCTGCGACTGGTGGACTCGCCGCTGGCGGAAGCGGGTTCTGTCTGTTGGCTGTTCATGGGGCCAGTCTGCACCATGAATCCGCGTACCGGGTGCAACGGCTCGGAGAAGTGCAGAACCTGGACGCCAGGCCGACTCGGTGCGTCGGTCGTGCCGCAGCGATCACTCAGCGCTGGTTCCAGCCGAACTCGGGGTAGCCGAGGTCGGGTGCGGAGACGTCCTCGAGTGCCGTGACGAGTTCGGCGGGCAGCTCCAGCGCTTCAGCCTCGAGCAATGCCCGCAGCTGACCGATCCGACGAGCACCCATGATGGCGGCGGTGACCCCGGGGCGGTCGCGGACCCAGGCAAGGGCCACCTCGTGCGCGGGCACGTCAAGACCCTCAGCGGCGGTGACCACCGCATCAACGACACGTCGTGCTGGATCGCTGAGATGTTCGGACACGAACGGACTGAACTGCGGGTTCGCCGCACGTGAATCCGCGGGAGTGCCGAACCGGTACTTGCCGGTGAGGACACCGCGCCCCAGCGGTGACCAGGCGGTGAGGCCCAGTCCGAGCGCCTGACATGCGGGGACGACCTCCCGCTCGATGCCGCGTTGGACCAGCGAGTACTCCATCTGCGCACCGGCGATCGAGACCCGGTCAGGCAGCGCCTTCTGCAGCGTGGCAGCAGCCGCGATCTGCCAGCCGCTGTAGTTGGACAGCCCCACGTACCGGGTGCGGCCGCTTCGAACCGCATCCTCGGCGGCACTCAGGGTCTCTTCCAACGGTGTCAGGGGATCCCACGCCTGCAGGTACCAGATGTCGACGTAGTCGGTGTCCAGCCTGCTGAGCGAACCGTCGAGCGAGGCCAGCAGGTGGGCCCGCGACGCGTCGAACCGGCGGGGGGTACGGGGACGTGACCCCGACTTGGTGCTGAGCACGATCTGGTCGCGCGTGTTGGTCTCACGGACCAACATGCCGATGATCTCCTCGCTCATGCCATCGGCATACACATCGGCGGTGTCAATCAGGTCACCACCGGATTCCAGGAAGGCCTTCCACTGGTCGCGTGCCTCGTGCTCGTCGGTGTCGCGGCCCCAGGTCATGGTGCCGAGTCCGAGCCTGGAGACCTGGAGCCCGCTCGATCCGAGCTGTCGCTTCTTCATGGCTTCCCTCCTGCTGAAACCCTAACCTCGCCCGAGGCCACAACCGTGGAGCGTCACTGCGTGTTGACCGGTGGTGCAGTGGCTGGCGATGGGCCGGTTCTGAGTGCGAGTACGCTGGCAGGAGCGACCAGGCCGGTGGTCCCGGCGTTCGCGGCTGCCTAGCAGACAGGGAGAACCATGAAACTCGGACTGAATCTCGGCTACTGGGGGATGGGCAACGACGCCAACAACCTGACCCTGGCCCAGGAGGCCGACCGGCTCGGCTACTCGGTCGTGTGGGCCGCGGAGGCCTACGGCTCCGATGCCGCCACCGTGCTCGCCTACATCGCCGCACAGACCGAGAACATCGACGTGGGTTCGGCGGTCTTCCAGATTCCAGGACGCAGCCCGGCCAACACCGCGATGACCGCCGCCACCCTGGACACGCTCTCTGGGGGCAGGTTCCGCCTCGGTCTCGGCGTGTCGGGACCGCAGGTCTCCGAGGGCTGGCACGGCGTGCGGTTCGCCAAGCCGTTGGCCCGTACGCGTGAGTACTCCGACATCGTGCGCAAGGCGCTGCGTCGTGAGCGACTGTCATACGAGGGCGAGTTCTTCACGCTGCCACTGCCGGACGGGCCGGGCAAGGCGCTGACGCTGACCGTGCACCCCGTGCGGGACTACATCCCGATGTACCTGGCGGCCGTGGGCCCGAAGAACCTGGAACTCGCCGGAGAGCTGTTCGACGGCTGGCTGGCCGTATTCTTCCAGCCTGAGACCGCCGGTCAACTGCTGGACAACATCGCTGATGGCCGCGCCAAGGTCGGCAAGACGCTCGAGGGCTTCGACGTGGTGCCGACCGTGCCGGTCATCATGGGTGACGACATCGAGGCGTGCGCCGAGCCGATCCGCGCCTATTCCGCGCTCTACATCGGGGGCATGGGCAGCCGGGAGAAGAACTTCTACAACCAGCTCGCCGTGCGCCTCGGCTACGAGGAAGCAGCCATCGAGATTCAGGAGCGCTACCTGGCCAAGGACTACCAGGGCGCTGCCGCGGCGGTGCCGCTGGAGTTCATCGACAAGACGTCCCTGATCGGCCCGCGTGACCGGATCAAGGACCGGCTCAGTGCCTATGCCGAAGCAGGGGTGACTACGCTGACGATCGCCTCCTACTCCGGCACCGTCGATGATCAGCTGCAGACACTGCGAACGATGAGCGAAGTCATGGATGAAGCGGGCTACGCGGAGTGATCTCCTGGTTCGAGGCGATCGTCCTCGGAGTCGTCCAGGGTCTGACCGAGTTCCTGCCGATCTCCTCGAGCGCCCACCTGCTCATCATCAGCCAGCTGTTCGGCTGGGAGGACCCGGGAGCAGCCTTCACCGCGGTGAGCCAGATCGGCACCGAGGCCGCCGTCATCATCTACTTCCGCAGGGACATCTGGCGGATCATTACCACCTGGGTCCGCTCCCTGTACACACCCGAGCTCCGGTCGGCACTCGACGCGCGGATGGGCTGGTACGTGATCGTGGGTACGATCCCGATCGGCTTCTTCGGATTCGTCTTCAAGGACCAGATCGAGACCGTTGCCCGCAACCTCTGGCTCGTGGCCAGCACACTGATCATCTTCGGTATCCTGCTCGGACTTGCCGACCGACTCGGCCGCAAGGTCAAGACGCTGGAGAACCTCCGTTTCGGTGACGGCATCCTTTATGGCCTGGGTCAGGCGCTGGCGCTCATTCCCGGTGTTTCCAGGTCCGGTGCCACCATTACCACAGGTCTCACGCTCGGCTACAACCGTGAAGCGGCCACCCGGTACGCGTTCCTGCTGGCTATCCCGGCGGTGCTCGCCTCCGGGTTCTTCGAGGCCCTGGACATCGGTTCGGAAGCCAATGTCTCCTGGGGCCCGACGATCCTGGCCACCGTCATCGCCTTCGTCGTCGGCTATCTGGTCATCGCCTGGCTGATCCGCTACATCTCCACCAACAGCTACCTGCCCTTCGTGGTCTACCGGATCTGTCTGGGACTGCTGGTGTTCGTGCTCCTGTTCGCGGGCGTGCTCACCACCTGAGTCCAGCCGAACCGGTCTCAACGGGCGTCATGGCATCGACGCTGGGACACTCGTGCTGAGACCGAAATGAGCAGACAGTGACCCAGCTTCTGACCGGCCGCGAGCCGGACGTCGCCAGGGTGCGGGAACTTGTGCGCGAGGTCGGGGATGCTGGCCCCGTACTGATCGAGATCGTCGGTGACGCGGGAATCGGCAAGACGGTCATGCTCGACGCTGCCGCCGAGGTGGCAACGGCTGCCGGGCTCACGATCCTGCGGGCCAATGGCTACCGTTCGGAGCAGGACCATGCCTACGGCGTGCTCGTGGCGCTGCTCGACGACGTCCTTGCTGCGCCGGGGGTCGGCGAGACGTTGGACCCATACGTGAGAAACGACCTGGCCGGACTGCTGCCGGGGCTGCGACCCCTCGCTGATGCCCCCGGCCCTCGCGATGTGGACCCGCTGGTCGTGTGCCGCGCGGTGCGGACCGCCCTGCGGCAGGTTGCTGGCCAAGCCGGCGTCGCCGTTCTCATCGATGACTTGCACTGGGTGGATCATGCGACCACCTGTGTCCTCGGCTACCTGGCCCGGCACGGGCTCGGCGGGACTCCTGCGCTCCTGGTGAGCACCTACCGTCCCCGCAGTGGCCTCGACCGGCCCACTCCACACCATTGGCTCGGACGCTCGGCCCACCTCATCGAGCTCGACCGGCTGCCCGACACCCAACTGACCGAGATGTTGGCAGGGGTGCCCGAGCACCGGCATGAGACCCTGCTGCGGATCGCGGACGGCAACCCGTTCTTCCTCGATGAGCTCGTCCGCCACGAACTGGCCCGCGGTGTGGGAGTGATACCCGCGCAGTCGCAGGAGCCCGCCGAGTACCCACCACCGGTTGTCGCAGCGATCGTCGCTGAACTCGCTGAACTCTCTCCGGAGTCGCAGCGCTTGGCTCGTGCCTGTGCTGTCCTCGGTGATCCCTTCGATGTGGAACTCGCCGGGGAGGTAGCGGGCCTGTCGTCTGCCGAGGCGAGGGCGGCGGTGGATGACCTGCTGAGCTGGCGGCTGCTCGCTGCCGCTGGAGCCGGACGTGAGCTGCGGTTCCGCCATCCGGTGATCACCGGGGTCATCTACTCAGAGATGGGTCCGGGGACCCGCCTTGAACTGCATGCCAGGGCGGTGAAACACCTCCAGCTGCAAGGGGCCAGCGCGGTGCAGGTGGCCGCACATGTGGAGGCGAGTGCCGCTCCGGGCGATTCGGACTCGCTGAACCTGCTGATCCACGCCGCCTCGGAAGCCAGAGCCTCGGCGCCTGCCACGGCGGCGCGACTCTACGGGTCCGCGGTCCGGCTGCTGCCCGCCGGCACTGCCTCTCAGCGCCGGGCAGAGCTCGTCTCGGGGCAGGCGGACTGCCTGATCCGCATCGGTCAGTTCAGACGAGCCCGCCGCGTCCTGAACCAGGCGTTGCGCGAACTGCCCGCCGATGAGCGAGGGCCAAGGGGCCTGCTGACCGGTGACATCGTCAGGGCGGAACGCTGGCTTGGTCTGTCAGACGCTATGGGCCTGGTGAGACGGACACTGGACGAGTTGCCCGACGGTCCCAGCATCGAGCGTCTCTACCTCGAGGGCGTGCTGATGCTGGAAGCGCTGGACCACCGGGACCTGCCGGCCATGCGTCGGCACGCCGAATCCATCACGCTGGTGTCGCAGAGTATGCCGATCCCGCACATCACGCTCACCGTGCATGCCGCCATCGCATCGGCTGAGGCGGAACTCGGCGATCCGCGTCGCGCGATCACCCACATCGACCTGGCGGCCGCTGCCCTGCTCCGGGTCCCGGAGCAGCAGGTCTCCCTGGTGATGGAGGGGCTCATTCTGCTGTCGGCTGCCGAGCATCTTGTCGGCAGGTGGGAGGACGCCCTCCAGCATGCCGAACAGGGCCTGCGCGCCGGGTCGACGCGTGCGAACCAGGAGGCCCGCACCCTGCTGGACCTGATCGCAGCTGGAGCCCTCATGCTCGGTGGGCGGCCACGGGAGGCCGGCGGCTTTCTTGAGGAGGCCGAGCAGCTCGCGCGCATGCTCAACAATCCGAGCCTCATCAGTCTGTCATTGGCGCGCAAGTGTGAGCACGAGGCCCTGCTGGGTGACCTCGTGGCGGTTCGCGCGACCCTCCCCGACAGCGAGCTGTGGCTCACTCAGGCGGATGCCGCGCGGTTCCGGGGCATCGCGGCACTGCTGACGGCCTCGGCCCTGCTCGCTTGCGACAGACCTGAACGGGCGGCGGCACTGCTGCTCGAAAACGCTGGCGGCGAGGAACTCGTCGACATCGGCAGGACCGTTCGCCCCGTCGGATTCGAACTGCTCACCAGCGCCGCACTAGCGATGGATGACCTGGCGGGAGCCGAGGCATGGGCCGCTTCGGCGGAGGCGATGGCACGGGCACTGGGCGCTGAAGCGCCGAGTGTGTCTTCGCCTCGGGCACGTGCGGCGGTCGACCTGGCAGCCGGCCGCTACGAGGCCGCGATGGCCGCGGCAGGTGAGGCAGTTGCCTGGGCACAGCGCATCGATGCCCCCTACGACCGGGCCAGGGCTGAATTGCTCCTGGGTGAAGGGCTGTGCCGAGGGGGAGAGGTCACGCAGGGCGCGCTCACCATCGCAGCAGCCCGCGACACGTTCGAGGCAGTCGGAGCGCAGCGATGGGTGGCGATCGCCAACAAGCAACTGCGCGACCTCGGGGTCGCCGACGGGCGCCGGGAGACCACAAGCACCACCGGGGTGCTTTCGCACCGGGAGCTCGAAGTCGCCGAACTGGTCGCGGCGGGGCTGTCGAACCCTGAGATCGCGGCACAGCTGGTGCTGAGCAAACGAACGGTGGAGTCACACCTGCGCAGGATCTTCACCAAGCTCGGGGCGCAGTCGCGTGCCGACGTGGTGCTTGCCGTGCGCAGTCAACAGTTCGGAGCGCCGCCCGCGGGCCGTTGACCGACGTCATGGTTGTGCGACAGTGAAGCCCCGAGGGCCCTCCGCCGGGATCCCGTGCCACCGGCTCAATGAGGGGGCTACTACGGTTTTGCGTGTAGCTCCGTTCAGGTATTGCGTGAGGCACACCGATGTCGGGTGACTGATTCCGACATAGCTTGTAAGTATGGCTACCCAGAGTGACGAAAATCGAACCATGCGTCATTCCCGGTGGCGGACATCCTCCTCGCCGCAGGCGGCGCTCGCAGGGGTGCTCTCGCTGATCGTGCTGCTCGCTCTCGTGGTACCCGTATCCCTGTCATACGGGATCGCCGCGGCCGCCCCGCCAGCCTCAGCGTCGGCCACTGGCACTGCCGCCGGCGACGCGACCCGGGTGGAGAAGCGCTGCCGCAAGGTCAACAAGCGCTTCGGCCAGGGCGTGGCGAAGAGTAAAAGGGCGGCCAAGCGCTATGCGAAACGGGGGAACCTGAAGCCGAAGGTATCCAAGGTCGCTTACCGCAAGCTCCGATCGCGGGACTCCGACCGTGATGGCGTGATCTGCGGAGTCGTCGCTGGTTCCTCGGGCGGAACACTCCGCGCGGAGCCGGGTACCTCGAAACCCGACGAGCCATCGCGCTCATCCGGGGAGACTGGTGGGGAAGCCGATGGGTCCGGCGAACCGGGGGCAGCCGCCGGCGACACCGCCGCCAACGAGCCGGTCCCCACGGACCCGGCGCCCGAGACCTTCCTGCTGGTCCCGGATGTCTTCACCAGCCTTTCCGCCGAATCGACGACGCGTGCCACCTCCGCGGGGCTGACGGTGAGTGTCGTGAACCACAACCCTGACTTCGCGGACAACCAGGTGTGGACCTCCGTGACCGGGAACGGGGCAACTGCACCCGAACGCAGGCTGTCGGAGCGGCAGGTGGTGACACTTGATCAGGTCTCCTCAGGCCGGGTCTGGGTGACTCTGGGTGCGCCTTTGGACTCAAGCACCTTCCCCAGTCCGGACAACTCCCAGATCCGGTTCGACGCCGTGGAACTGACCTATCCCGGAGTCGCCAATCTGAGCGCCGTCGACATGCTCGGCATCCCGATGGACATCGAGACGTTCGACTCGGCCGGGCGGCCGGTCGCTGCCAAGCGTTGGGCCTGCTACACGGATGTGGTCATGCGCGAGGCCCGGGCGAGGCTGGCTGGCGCCGGAGGGGACTTCGAACGGATCGTCCGTCGTGACGGGGACGGCAACTTCCTGCGACTGGTCTCGCCGAACATCGTCAGCGGGGCCCACCCGAGCGGCTATCCGCGCTTCGACGACTACATCGAGTCGATCCTGGGTCAGGAGCTCACTATCCGGGGCCATGCGCTCGGCAAGGAGTACCACTACACCGGAAGTTTCGCGGCCGACCCCTCCGATCCTGCAGGGCCTGGCTCGATCACCCTGCGCGACCAGGGGCCCGACCATCTTCCTGACATGTATGTCTCGGGCAGCTCGCTGGCGGGCAACAGCAGCAACGACACCAACGGCATCTACGGCAACAACAGTCCCTACTACGTCGGTGGCGAACTCAGCAGCGGCAATGATGTCTATGGCGCCGTCTACCGTGACCTGACCGCGGGATTCGCGTACGGATTCTGGGGCAGCGAGTCCTACGGCAATGACAGCGCGAACTTCGACGTGAGCGCTACGCCCGGACCGTTCGAGCATGCCCAGCCGGACCATCCCTACTACAACATCTGGGCGGCGACGCTCTGGCCGCTGACCCAGGCCTACGGCTTCCCCTACGGCGACACCTACAACGACCACGAGGACCGCAACCCG
>JAGQTY010000067.1 GCA_020438795.1 Actinomycetota bacterium | reverse complement strand
ATCTCGTCGGTCTGCAGCCCGAGAGCCATGGGCCGATGCGTGTGATTCAGCACCGCCACGTCGTAGAGTTCGCTCACCACACCCTCGATGGACAGCCATTGCACCACCTTGCCGGTGCTGAGCTCGATGATCCGCAGGCCGCACTGTGGTTCCAAGCCCCTGCTTGCGAGTTCATCCGCCAGCCCCAGGTCGCCGAACGTCCCTGATTCCCGAGCCCTGGAGACGGCCACGATCGCGTGGTCGCCCACCAGGTCCATGCCGCGCGCGAAGCCCGCCAGGAAGGTCATGGGCTCGAACTCGCCCCGCTCGGTATCGACGCGGCCGAAGTATCCGGTTCCCGCGTCGAGGGCCCAGAGGGCGCCTCGGTGAAGCCGTGGCGAGTGCGGCATGGACAGCCCGCGTGCCACGATCTCGTTCGAGTCGAGATCCAGCACTACGCCGCCGCCCATTCTGTGCGCACGCCAGCCGTCGGCCACGTCGTCGGTCGACACCGCTGTCACATAGCGAGGGCGACCCGACTCGGTTGCGAGACCATTCAGGTGGCAGCGGTCCTCGGGAAGGATCTCAGAGATGAATGGTGGCTTCCAGAGCACCCGGAAACTGTGCTTCTCACTCAGGGTTGCCAGGCAGTTGAACGCCGTACTGATGAAGACCACGGGGTGGTCCTGGCCGGCGAACTGCGCCGGACCCGAGAGGTCATGGGTGTCCACCGAGCCGGTGGTGTGTGCATAGCGAGGGACGTACACACGGTCGTAGTTGTTGTGACTGCCGCCCTCGGGCAGCGCGTCCGCGAAGCGCCAGATCTGGAACTGGGTCGCCAGCCAGAAGCCGGTGCCGTCAACGTCCGCCGACAGCCCCATGCAGCGGCTGAAGGCGCGCTGGAACACCGAGAGCCTGTTGCCGGGGTTGCCCCCGATCAGGAAGACGCGCCCGGCCTGGTACGTCGTGAGCAGCAGACTGATGCCACGCTCGGCCAGCCAACCAGGCAGGCCAGGGGATCCCACGACAGTCAGAGGGGGTCCCGGATGAGTAGCGGGAGGCGCGCCGGGTTCCACCATGATTCACCATAGCCGGGCAGGCGTGCGTCTGCGTTGGGTCTGTTCGGGACCACCGGCCCAGAGGCGAACCTGCCGTGTCGTTCCTGAACGGTGTTCCCGCGAGCAACGCCCGTACTCGCGACGCTATCTTGATCGCGTATGTGAGGAGACAACGATGCGCACCCTGACGACTACCACCCTGGGAGCCGCTGGACTGGCCCTGGTCATGGGCGGCCTCACAGCGACTGCCAGTGGTGCACCCCCCGCGACGGCCACGGCCACGGACGCTATCGGCTCCGAGGTGATCACCTTCTACTACGGGATGCAACGACCCGAGCAGCGGGCACAGGCAGCGCTTGTGAACGCCAGTGACCCCGAGTCGAGCAGCTACCGGGACTTTCCTTCGCGTGGGCGGGTCGCCGACCGGTTCGGGGCGAGAGCCAAGGATGTCAGGACGCTGCGGCGTTCGGCAGCCCGGAGCGGCCTGTCGGTGAGCCTCGACGACACGGGGGTCTTCGCGCGAGTGACCGGAACTCTTGACTCGATGAGCGACTGGCTGGGTGAGCCCATCCAGAGACAGGCGTCCGAGGACGGGAGCTTGGTCCTGTATCAGGCCGGAGGCAAGCCGCCGCAGGACGCCTCCGGTGTTGTGCAGGAAGTCGTGCAGTACTACGTCACTCTCGACACTGCGACTGCGACGGCTGCCAAGCAGCCTCTCGATCCTCAGAACGAGGGCAAGTACATCGGTGGCTGTAAGGCCGCGAAGGAGCAGAACACCTACTCGTTCGCGCAACTGCAGAAGGCCTACGGCAGCCCCTCAGGGTCGCAACGCCGGTCGGTGGGTGCGAGGACCAGACTTGCCATCATCGCCGACGGGTCGGGATACGCCGACGAGTCCCTGCGGGCAGCGGCTGATTGCTTCGACACCCACGGCCGGACCTTCGAACGTGCGCCGATCGAGGGTCTGACCGGCGACCTGCCCGAGGGCGGCGAGGGTGACCTGGACACGCAGATGGCACAGTCGATCCTGCCCCCCGGGAGCAAGGTGAAGGTGATCGAAGCCAGCGGTTACGAGGCGAGCTTCCTCACGTGGGCCAAGGCGTTCTCGCTGCGGCAACTACCGGATGCCGTCACGTTGTCATACGGGAGTTGCGAGACACAGGCTGGCGGCAAGGCCCAGCGAGCGGTCACTGACTCTGTGCTGTTGCGGCTGGGGCTGGCAGGAACGAGTGCGATGGCCTCGTCCGGTGACAGCGGATCGTCTGCCTGCTTCGATCCGGACAGCCAAACGGGACCGGAGCATCTGGCGGTCAACTACCCCGCGTCCAGCCCATACATGACGGCCGTGGGCGGATCCCGCATCATCCTCAAGCCCCACAACAAGCGCAAGCGCGAAGTGGTCTGGAATCTCGGCGGTCGGCCGAAGTGGGGCGGCGGTGGCGGACAGTCGCACTACTACTCGCGCCCGTGGTGGCAGCCGCTCGGCATGACCGGTTCTGCTAAACGGACCCTGCCGGACATAGCAATGCACGCTTCGAACCAGCCCGGCTGGGCCGTGTATATGGGGGCCGATGTGTTCCCGTCCCAGCCGGCCGGATTCACCCCGGTTGGCGGGACGAGTGCCTCGTCGCCGTTGTTCGCGTCCTCCGTGGCGATCTTCGCAGCCAAGCAACGCCGCGCGGGATTGCCTTCCTACGGTCACATAGCGCCTTCGCTGTATGCGGCCCGGAGCGTGGCCCCCAACACCATCTACGACATCCGCAGCGGCACGAATGACCTGTTCCACAAAGGTTGCTGCGTCGCGAAGGCTGGATACGACCAGGCCTCAGGCCTCGGCGCTCCCAATCTCGACAAGCTCTACGGAGTGCTGAGCAGGTTCCTGGGCACGCAGGGCCTCGGCTGAACCAGGACCACTGTGCTCGCTGCAGGGGCTCAGGTTTGTTTGATCATTTGAGAGTCGGGCATGCTGGTGTCATACCGGCCCCGTTTGGGCCCGCCGCGTTTGAACTGAGGAGTTTCCATGTCAGAACGCACAGACGAGTTGATGAGTGCAGCGATGAAGGCGATCGGTTCCGCCCGCCAGATGGCAGAGCTGGCCGCCCAGCAGGTGAAAGCTGCTCTCGGATCTCACGAGGAATCGAGCTCGTCGCAGACCACAGCGCCAAAGCAGGCCAAGCCCGCCGCGACGGCTGCGAAGTCAGCGCCAGCCACCAAGAAGGCGGCCGCCAAGCAGCCTGAGAGCAAGAAGTCTCCGGAAGCCAAGCCCGCCGCCAAGAAGAGCGCGACAAAGGCCGCCGCCAAGAAGCCTGCGGCCAAGAAGTCTGCTGCTGCGCCGAAGAAGGCGGCAGGAACCTCGCCGACGCAGACTGAGATCCGTGAGTGGGCCAAGGCCAACGGGTATGACGTCAAGCCCCAGGGCAGGATCGCCAAGGCCGTCGTCGACGCGTACAACGCCGCTCACTGACACGGCCTCCGTCTCCGAGGTCCCCACCTCGCACGGCGACGGATTCTCCCTGCTGGCACTGGGAATTCTCCAGGTCGTCAGTGCAGGCGGCCGCAGCATTGACTGCACTTCAGCCGCGAAGTCCAGGACTGCGAATGTCCATGCGATCGCGCCCGGCCATGCCCGGCAATTCCTGGTCAGTGCAGCTCCCCAATTCTGGGGAGCTTTCTGATTTGGGGCAGCCGGACACCCTGTGTGACCATCGTTGAGGACTGGTGAGTAACGACGGACTCTCTGCTTGCGGCAGATGGTCCGTTCTTGGTGTAGGGGGCTATGTATGTCTGCCAGCTTCGCGACCGCGCGGGACAAGCGAAACACGACGTGGGGGACGACAGGACGAGCGCTGTTGGGCGTGGCACTGGTCTCGCTCCTGCTGTCGCTGCTGGTGGTGCCGAATGCGAGTGCCGCCCCTGGGGACGCGATCACCGGTACGGTCACGGATCAGGACGGCGCTCCAGCTCCCGGTGTCGAGGTGTGTGCCTACTACGAGGATTCGGAAGTACCCGGGGCCTGGAACGAAGATAACCCGGTCTGCCCCTTCACCGATGAGGCTGGCAGCTACACTCTGGTGCCCGAGCACGAGGCTGTGCGACTTGGGTTTCGCGGTGGCGAGTACCTGGCTGAGTACTACGAGGATGCTGTCGACGTTGTATCAGCCACGACTGTTGTAGTTCCGGATGGGGGCATCGACGGGATCGACGCGGTCCTGCAACACGTCCCTGTGGTCGAGGGTCACGTCACCGGGAGCATCGGAGAACCGCTGGCCAACATTCAGGTGTGCGCCAGCTGGACTGGGTTCGTTCCGATGGTGGGCTGCCGCAACACTGACGCCGAGGGCAACTACTCGGTCTCACTGCCTTCGTACTCCATGATCAGGCAGTTCATAGGCAACGATCCATACGAGTTCACCGTCCGGTTCATCGACCCCTCGGGCACGTACGCCAGTGAGTATTACGACGACTCTGTCAGCAGTGCGGCCGCTCAAATACTGTCCTCTGACGGCGAGGATGTCACGGGAATCGACGCCAGCCTGCGAGAAGGCTCAGACACCGTCGGCAGAGTAGCCGGTGTCGTCACGAATGAGGCAGCAGCGCCCTTGGCAGATGCACAGGTGTGTATCCATGTGTACGAAGACCGGGGCTTCTTCGGCAGCAGCTGGCAGGAAACGGACTGTACTCAGACCGCCCCCGATGGTACCTACGCCCTGGACGCAGGGGCCGAGACCGTTCGCGTGAGCTTCGAGGGCAACGGTGTCAAGGAGTTCTACGACAACGTCTACGGTGTGGAGACGGCTCAGGACGTCCCTGTCCCGGTCCATGGCCAGGTGAACGACATCAACGCCCAGCTCGAGCCCTACCCCACCATCTCCGGTAACGTGACGAGTCCCGAGGCTGAACCAGTTGCGGACATCGAGGTATGCGCTCTCTCGATGGTGGGTGGCCAGCAGGACTGTGCGACCAGCGCCGCCGACGGATCGTGGCAGTTGCAGCCAAGATCAGGGCAGGTCTTTGTCAGCTTCAAGGACGAGCAGCAGCGCTACCGGTCCCAGTTCTACCCCTCCGGGAACACCCCGTCGGGTCCCCTTCCTCTGACGCCGGGAACTCCTCTGACAGTGGACACCAGCCTCATTCCGCGAGCGGTGGTCACGGGTACTGCTACGGATTCAGAGGGCGCGGCGATCGGCGGGGTCAGTGTCTGTGAGCACAGCTATGACACGGGCTGGTGGGGGCAGACTTGCGCCACGACCGAGGTGAATGGAGCGTACTCCCTGCCGGTGCAGGGAGATGAGGTCAGGGTGTACTTCCAGCGGGAGGGCTTCTTCTCAAGGTTCAACGGCGGCCACAGCTTGCTCGAAGATGCGCCCGCCATCAGCACTCCGCCAGGTGAAACGGTCACCGGGGTGGATATCACATTGCCCGACGCCGGCGCTGTGACCGGCGTGGTGCGCGATGAACTCGGCGTCGCCGTGCCGGACATGTCGGTATGTGCCGTTGAGGCCCTTCCGGATGGCGGTTCCTCTGAATCGCGCTGTGACGTTACCGACGATGAGGGTGGCTATACGGTGTTGCCTGCCACCGAGGACATCGCGTTGCACTTCTCTGATCACAACGTCTATCTGGATGAGTACTACGACGACACCGCCGATCTCGAATCTGCAACAAGGGTTCTGGTGCCCTCGGAAGGCACCTCGGGCATCGATGCCACGGTTTCGCGTAGGGGCGTGGTCGAAGGTGCCGTGACATCCCAGACGCTCGAGGAGCCGCTGGCGGAGGTCCAGGTGTGCTCCTACGTCGACCTCTACAGCCTCGGCTGGTGGGTGCCGGACCGCTGCGCCTGGACAGGCGCAGATGGCGCCTACTCCTTGGGCGTGGGCAGGCAGGAATTCCGGATCGGGTTCCAGCCGCAGGGCGGCGAAAGCTACCAGCCGGAGTTCTACAACAACGTGGGCAGTGTTGAGCAGGCGCAGACCTTGTCCGTTGCACCCGGGGAGCAGCTCACTGGGATCGATGCGAGCCTCAGCGGCCCGGGCTCGGTCGCGGCGACCATCCTTGGAGTCGGCGACGCTCCGGTTGGCGGTGCTCGCCTACTCGCCTATCAGGACGGTGAGCTGGTTGCGAGGGCTACGACTGCCATTGACGGCAGGGTCAGTCTGGAGCTTGGCTCGGGGGACTATCAGTTCCGGGTCAGGGCACGCCACTACGCCGACAGGTACCCGGGAGGAGATTCACTCGCAACAGCATCGACGTTCAGCGTCGTGTCGGGCACTGAGCAGCCTCTGGGTGAGATCAGCCTGGTTGAGGGCGGAGACTGGTCGCTCGGCCAGGTGGCCGGTGAGCGCCTGAGCTACTGCGATCAGCATGTGCTCCCTGCGAACGATGACGAATCGACGAATGAGATAGCGCTGCCGTTCCAGATGCAGTTCTTCGGCGACGTCCATGAGGCCTTGTTCGTCAACAACAACGGAAACGTGACATTCGGACAGCCCTGGAGTGGCTACACGCCGGAGTCAATCTCTGGAGACACCTCACTACCGATCATTGCGCCCTTCCACTCGGATGCGGATACCACAGGCGACGACTCCTGGCAGACGACCTACGGCACTTCCCCAGACGGCAAGACCTTCTGTGTTCTGTGGGGTGATGTCGGCTACTACAGCCAGCAGGACGATAGACTCAACGGTTTCCAACTGCTGCTGCATGATCGCTCCGACGAACCCGGTCGCAGCGAGGGCGACTTCGACATCGTCTTCAACTACGATCGAATCCAGTGGGAGTCCGGCGATGCCACCGATGGCACCGATGGCTTGGGTGGCACGACGGCTGTGGCCGGCTACAGTGCCGGCCAAGGCCTGCCCGGCACCTTCACGATGCTCGACGGATCGCTGGAGCCGGGGGCGTTCCTCGACGGCGGTCCCAAGGCGCTTATCGAGGGCTCGGCGAACTCTGCCCAGCCCGGTCGCTACGTGTTCCCGATCCTGAACGCCGATCAGGCCCTGCGAGGCTCGGCCTTCGGGCAGGTGACACTCGGCGACGGATCGCCGGTCGAGGATGCGGGAGTCCAGGCATGTCTAGCCGATTCGTTCAGGTGTTTCTCGACGTACTCACGTGAGGACGGCAGCTTCGACCTCCCGGCGCTGCCGGAGGGTCTCTACGCCCTGTCGGTGAGTCCGCCGGCGGGTTCTTCGCGGCTGTTCCCGGGATCGGGAACGTTCGAGGTCGCCGCAGGTGAGGCCACCGATGCCGGGACAACCGTTCTGCGAACGCCCCAGCCGCCACCTGCGGAGGTCGCCATCGACTCGCTGTACGAGACGGACGGCATTCCCGTGCTGAGCTACAGCGCGGCCACCGAACTGTCCATCACCGGTCAGTGTGAGGGCGCTGCTGGCACCTACTCGGTCGTCGGGGACAGCGGCCAGTTACTGGCGCAGGGCGATCTGAGCGAGACCGCACCAGGCACCTACGCGGCCACCATCGCCGGGTTCCCGGCCGGTGGCAGTGCCACGGTCACCCTGAATGTCGACTGTGAAGAGCCGGTCGAGGTGTCCTTCGCGGTCTACATCGACCCCTCCGGCACCGTCACCGATCAGTACGGGAATCCGCTGAGCGGCGCCACGGTCACGCTCAGCCGGTCGGATGTGTCCACCGGTCCGTTCGTGACTGTGCCGGACGGCTCCGACATCATGGACCCTGCCAACCGCGCAAACCCGGACACCACGGGCACCGACGGTTCGTTCGGCTGGGATGTGACCGCAGGTTGGTACATCGTGACCGCCGAGCTGGACGGCTGTGATTCCGACAGCACCGAACCGCTGCAGGTACCACCGCCCCGGTTGGGCCTGGAGCTTACTCTGACCTGCGATGGGGCAGCACTCGTGCCGTTGGATCCGCCTGCTCTCTCCAGCCAGGAGCCACACGAGGGCGCGGTTATCAGCGTCACAGAGGGGACGTGGCCCGAAGGAGTGAGCGTGACTGGCTACCAGTGGCTACGGGACGGCGCGGCAATCCCTGGGGCGATCGCCAGCACGTACGTTCCGGCTGCCGGTGACGTGGGCAGCGACCTCTCGGTAGTCGTTGCTGCACATCGTGACGGCTATGAAGAGGTCGCGTTCACCGTCGCCGCGGCTGAGCCGGTGACTGGGGAGCCCACGCCGTCTCCGACGCCGACGCCCACAACGTCGTCTCCAACGCCGGTACCGACGACACCGCCTGCTCCGGCCCCGGTACCGACACAGCCGGTTCCGGCGCCTTCGCCGTCGGATACCGTGGGGGCGCAGCCGTGGCCCACGACCGCGCCGGTCGTGCCCGCTCCGCGGCCTCCGGTGACCTCGGCGCCGCCCACGGACGCGCCGGTCAGCTTGAGTCGTACCGGCGTCAGCGGGTGGCCCAAGAAGGTCAAGACCAAGAAGAGGTCGACCAAGCTCTCGCTGGCCATCACGCCTGGTGAGGGGAGGTCGGTACTGCTGGAGAAGCAGGTCTGCAAGCGCAAGGGCAAGAAGAAGCGCCTGAAGTGCACGTGGGTCAGCGCCAAGTCTGTCTCGGTGTCGGCCGCTCGTAGCGGAATCTTCTCGGTCAAGCTGAAGGGTTCCAAGAAGAGCGTGGTGAAGTATCGGCTCTCAGCGCCTGAGACGAGCTCCGGGACCGCCTACACGAGCTCGGTGCTCAGCTACAAGTGGAAGAAGAAGCGCTAGTAGTCAAGTTCGTCAGCAACCTGTGATTCGGCGTACTTTGCCCGAAGCGCTGGAGAAGTGCGGATAGGGGCGCAGACCAGTGCCGGGATAGACCTGGTTGGGAGACAGCGGTGTCACGCTGCCCACGTGTGCGCCGGCCGCAGAGTAGCTGATGTCGGCCTTGTTGACGGCATACCGGTAGCGGTCGGCGGGCTTCTTGCAGAAGTCCCGTCGTACCTTGAACCGAGTTGTGGCGCGGTTCAAGGTCACTGACTGCCGGAGCTTCTTGCGTGCAACATACTTGTCACATTCGTACTCGTAGAC
>JAGQTY010000066.1:7914-9067 GCA_020438795.1 Actinomycetota bacterium | reverse complement strand
ATCATGGCGGCCACCGGCAAGGGACCGGGCGACTGGACCCTCATCGTGCAACTGCCGCCCAACTTCGTCGCCGATTCCAAACGCATCGCCTACTCCGAGGGGTACGAGCGGCAGTGGGACGGCGGCGTCGGCTTCTACGATGCCGACCTCGACCTGTTCCGGACCAGGTTGCAGCCGGTCATCAGCGAAGTGATGTCCTCGGCGACCGAGGACTTCCGGAAGGCGAATCCGGCGGCTCGTGTGATCCAACTGGACACGAGCGGCGCCTTCGAAGGTCATGCCCTCGGGGACAACAGGACCGTCCGGCTCGCCGAGAACGACGCCGGCACCGGCGAACCCGAGTGGGAGAGCACCGGCCGATACGGCGAATGGGCGCGCACGATCTCGCTGGCCGATCAGCTCGGCGGCACCTGGGACGATGCGCAGGAGAATGCCCACCCCAACTACTGGGGACAGCGCGCCCTGTCCGAGTGTGTGACGCAGGCGCTCTCCTGGAGCGGTGCAGCCACCACGCTGGCATGCACGCCCGTCGATGGCCCCCTGACTAGTCGGGGGACCCCCCAGATGAGTGTTGACGCCGTCCCCGGCGAGGTCGGCTGGCAGGCCCAGAGCAAGGCGAGCGCCGACGGAAGAAGCTACTCGCCGGTCAGCCCCGCCACGACCTATCAGGAGCATCTGCTGGCCGCGGTCGATGCGGGGGCGCGACGCCCGGACGAGACCGCCCTCGGACTGCTGTTCGCGGAGACGCTACACCCCCGGGGCAATAGGACGGGCAAGCACAAGATTCAGATCGATGAACGCTCCGATGCCACAGGGCAGCAGTGGAAGACGCAGTACACGAAGACCAGCGGCCTCGCCGGGTACGGCGAGGGCCTCGTGGTCAACCTGCATCCCGACTTCCGCGGCGCCCAGCCAGGAGCGGAGAAGCTCTACCGGATCTGGACGACCGAGAAGGCTGATTTCGAGTACACGAATGAGCTCCTGATCAAGGTGGTCTACGACGGGGAGACGATCCGCTGGGGCCTGAACAGTGCCGATGAGTTGTTCGACGCGCGATCGGCTAACACCATGGGACTACTGCTCACTGAGGGTGGCCCCTGGTACCAGGGCCTGGTGAATCTCTGGCGGTCCTGAGCGCCCTGAGGGTCAGGGC
>JAGQTY010000066.1:7320-7906 GCA_020438795.1 Actinomycetota bacterium | reverse complement strand
CTACTGCTCACTGAGGGTGGCCCCTGGTACCAGGGCCTGGTGAATCTCTGGCGGTCCTGAGCGCCCTGAGGGTCAGGGCTCGGTTCCATGCGCATGCCTGTCAGTGTTGGAGCTACTGGACTCGCTGGAAGAGGTACGCAAATGCCGGCCTGGTGTAGGCGACGCCCCTCCCAGATGTGTGCAGGGAGTCCCTGCTGGGAGTGATGGACTTCTTGGGGATCAGGTACCTCTCCAGCTCGGCAGTCGTCACGGAGTACTGACCGGAGCGTGAGCGGACCACGCCAGCCAGCCGGTAGCGCGGGTCGATGGATGCCATGGCCGCATCTCCATGGCTGGGGTTGACCAGCAGGGTCCCTCCCACGCGCAGATATTGCGTGCAGAACTCGGAGACGAATCCCGCGTACAGCGAGACAAGCAGATCGCAGGACTCAGCGGCCACAGGCAAAGCAGCCCGGTAGTCCGAGTGGATAAACGTGACCGTAGCGTCTTCGGGTGCGCCCGGCTGCGCTCCCACCAGTTCCTGAACGCCATCCCGATCAGCAAAGAACGCGGCAGCCCGATCGTCGGAGTCGACGTAGGTCACCGA
>JAGQTY010000066.1:0-7222 GCA_020438795.1 Actinomycetota bacterium | reverse complement strand
CTCCCACCAGTTCCTGAACGCCATCCCGATCAGCAAAGAACGCGGCAGCCCGATCGTCGGAGTCGACGTAGGTCACCGAAGGAAACGTGAAGGAGGCAGCGACATCTACGTAGCTACCCGGATACAGCACCCGATCACAGGGGACACTCCGGCCCACCTCCCGGAAGAGACGCAACCGATCGCCGGGATGCTGATCCTGCTTCAACCACATCGATCTGGTCCGGGACAGCATCAGATCACGATACTCGACCGTCGTGGAACAGTGAGTGTCAGCGGAGAGCCCACATGGGAGATGAAGACGAGGACGCGTGACAGACAACCCTGAAGTCCGCAACGAGCTGCAGACCACCCAACGGGAACTCTCGAAAATCAGGCCTGGCGGCTGTAGGTCTCTTCACCCTCGTCACCGGAGGCCAGTGCGCTAGGACGCGTGACCGCCCAGAACGCGACAGCAATCAAGCCGCCCACAAGGGGAGCCACGAGGAACAACCACAGTTGCGTGAGAGATTCGCCACCGGCGAACAGCGCCGGGCCCAGCGACCTTGCCGGGTTTACTGACGTCCCTGTCAGGGGGATTCCCACCAGGTGAACCGCAGCCAACGTGCCACCGATCGCAAGACCAGCAAACCCCGGAGCCGCGTCATGGTCCGTGACCAGCAGGATGACGCCGACGAAGGCAGCCGTCAACAGCGCCTCCACCACGAAGGCACCCAAGGCGTTCGGCTGACCGACCCCACCGAAACCGTTGGAGCCGAGCGCTTCGGTCTCATCGACCACTCCCCCGACCTCAACGAGGAAGAACAGGACCGCACCGCCGATGATGGCGCCGATGCACTGGGCGATGATGTACCCTATCGCTTCGGCACCGTCCTGACGCCGGCTCACCCAGAAGGCCAGCGTGACAGCGGGATTGACGTGGCAGCCGGATGTGGGGCCGATCGCATACGCCAGGCCCATCAGCACGATCCCGAAGGCCAGAGCCACAGCCAGTCCCCCGTTGGAGACCAAGCCCGAGACAGCAGCTCCGACGGCCAAGAACACCAGCAGGAATGTGCCGATGCACTCAGTGATCAGTTTCCGCGCCATATGGAGCCTCCTTGTCGATCTGTGGAAAGTCTAGCCGTCTCCATCTTGAGATGTCCGTGGGGCGCTGAGAGTCCTCCACTTGTCGCGCGGACCGTCGTGTCGCAGTCGCATGCGGTGATCGCAACACTCTGCTGCCCGCCATGACGCCAATGTTCGATGCTCAATCAGCCAATCCGAGCCTTCGACCGGCTGCTTCGCACCAGCGAGTAGCCGAGCAGTATGAGCAGCATTGCCGCCCAGGTTGCCGCGATCCCGTACCCAAATCCAGTCATGGCAGGGGTACCGCCGCCACTGCCTGAATTCGTGCCTCCGCCGCTGTTGCTCCCACCGCCGTTGCTCCCGCCCCCACCGCTGTTGCCTCCGCTGCCGACGAAATCGTTGGTGATGGTGACGGTGGCCTTGGGGTCGACGACCACCACGCCATCGCTCTTTCGGCCGGACGTGTCCTCAATGGTCACCTTCGCCGCGCCACCGTTCTTGACTTCGATGATCGTGCACTTGGCCCCCCTTGGGACCTCGATCAGGCGTTGCTGGCCCGATTTGATCGTGAAGCGTTGGTCCTCCTGCGGCAGGGACACCTGCTCTCCGCGGTGGGTGCAGGACATTGTCACCACGAACGATCCGCTTCCCTGGCCGCGGACCTTCTTGCGGACGATCAGCTTCCCGTTCAGGTAGGTGTTGGTGAAGGTGACCCTGGTGTCAGTCGCCACCGTCACGGTGCCGTCCTTGCCCCCTGTGGAGTCTTTGATCGTGACCTTGTCCGCCCCCGTGTGTTTGGTCTCGGACACGGTGCAGGTCGCGCCGGTGGGAACACCGATCCTGCGGGTCTGGTCGGCGTAGAGGGTGAACTTGGCATCGTCTGCGTGCAGCACGACCGGCTGGCCGTCAACGGTGCAGCTGACGGTGAACGTGAACGGACCTGTGTGACCCCAGTCGCTCACCACTCGTTTACGGACGACCAGGTCCGACTCCTCAAACGTGTTCGTGACGGTGATGGACACGCTCGACGCCGCTTCAGTGATGGCCACAGCGTTGCTCTGGGAATCGTGGTCGATGGTGATGCTGGTGGCACCCCCGGAACCCGGTTCGCTGCCCCAACAGCGGGCGCCCATCGGGAGAGCTTCGCTGAACTGATGGCTGTTGCCACCCTTGAGCGTCACCGTCTGGTCCAGAATCGTCGCGGTGCCACCTGACACCAGATCGCGCTCGCAGCGGATCCTGATGTCGAACTCGACCATGTCGAGACCTTCGGAGCCGGCGCCCGCGAGTGCCTTGCTGACAGCGACTCTCCCGGAGGGGTAGTTGTTCTCCGCGTCTACTTCCACGAGGTCGGAACCTTCGGGTGGCACGACCACAGTATCGATGAGCCCCGGTGGGTCTCCGGACGCGTCACCGTTGTCTATCTCGTAGACCCCACAGACGGCACCCACTGGGAGCGGCTGCACGGTCGTGGTCAGGCTCGGCGGCGACATCTGCACGGAGATGGGGTCGAAGTTGACCTGGTTCGATCCGGATCCGAGAGTGCAGTCGACCCGGAAGGTGTAAGGACCCTGAGCCCAGAGCGATCCGGTGCCAGTGTTTGTCTTGATGATCCGGATACCGTTGGTCGGGTAGTTGTTGGTGACCTCGACCTCGGTTCCGCCCGAGCCGGCGGAAGCCACGATGATGGTGACTGGAGGCTTCTGCGGCGCAGCGCCGTTCACACTGACTGATACATCGGCATGGTGGTTGTCGGTCTCGTCCAGGGTGCAGGCCGCGTTGGTAGGCAGGTCGGTGAAAGTCCTGGATTCCGAGCCGGACAGTTCGAAGGTGGTCGGGTACCCGGGCAGGCTAGCTCCCCCAGCGGGGAAAACGCAGTCCAGCGCCATCGCGAAGGCTCCTCCGCCCAGAGTGCCGCCTCCTTGGACAGGAGTATCGGCACCCGTGCCCGTCACCGCCTTACGGATGGTGAGCTCACCGACTTCATAGGTGTTGGTGATGCTGGCGGTGACACCGGCGGGCTGATCAGTCAGGGCAACGACGGTGACGCGAATGGCGTTGTCCCTGCCGACGTGATTGGAGGCTGCCCCTTGTGAGTCGGTCTCCCAGACGAGGCAAGCCGCCCCGGCGGGCTGTAGTGGCAGATCAACGGTTGCACCATCGGCGACAGTGAAACTCCCGGAGTCGATGACTGTCTCGGTCCCGCCGGTCGGCGTGATCGAGCATTCGAACTCCATCTCGAACGGCTCCGGTGTGTAGCCGGAAGGACTGCCGATGACGGTCTTGCTCACATGCACCTCACCCATGAGCATTCCCACCCCGACCTCACGGGGTTCGGTCGCCGCCAGAGTGGATTCGCTGGTGTCGGGGTTGGTGAAGGTGGGTTTCACTGCCAGGGAGTTCCAGGCCAATGGAAGCTCCAGATCGGTGGTCAGTGTCAGCGGCGCCTGTAGAGCGAAGGTGAACTCTGCGGCTTCCCCGGGTTGGATGGCAGTCGCCCCAGTGGAGCTCATCTCGATCCGGAACCCGGTGTTGGCGCTGCCGTAGGGACTGGTGAAGGAACCGGGCGGACAAGTCCCGCTGGGTTCGAGATCGTCAGTGCAGAAGGCCGGGCTCGTGTATGCCGTGTCCGTGTAACCGATGTCGTAGGTTGCGGTGGAGCCGGAAACCTCCTGAACGGGAGCCGCCATCACCGGCCGGTTGCTCCACTGGGTCCCACGCGGATCGTCAAGGATCACTCCGGTGTCACCCTCGACAGGCAATCCGTCGACCAGCACGAACGACGACAGTGGGTTGGTGCCGTTGTTCACGGTTCGCACGAGATAGTCGATGGTCTCACCCGGGTTGACCAGGACGGCACAGGGGAACCGCGTGTAGGAGACGCTGTTGAATACGTATTCGGGACAGGAAGCGTCCCCGACGGGGACATAACTGTCATCGCCACTGTTGTACCAGCCAAGGGAGACGTTGCCGGCATCCCACTTCTGCTGCAGCAGATTGTTGCCCGCCAGGGTCTGAATCTCGGTCGGATCGGTGCAGAACAGCTGATCGGAGCCCGGCTGACCGTATGGTGGTCCGGTGGTTTCACCGTGGTCGCCACCGGAGAAGCACTGCAAGGGATTGCTGCTGCCGGTGACCTCCCCGGTGACCCCGGCTGTGTTGGTGATGGTCTCCCCGGCAAGAACGCCTGGTTCGAGGGTGACCTGGAAGGTGATCCGGAAGCGCCCCCCCGGTGGCAACGCCCAGTTCTCGAAGGTCCATGCCAGCTTCTCCACCCGGTTGGGATCGCCCGGATCCAGCGTCTCGGCGTAGTCCGGTGACGGCAGCGGTGGATAGCCACTCGGAAGATCCAGGGTCTCCACTGTGAAGGGGCGCGCGGTGGTGCCACCGACGATGGTGCGGTCAAGCGCCAGCCCATCCGGGATCGGGTCCACCACGAGCGGGTTCTGCACCGGCCAGGTACCGGTGTTCTCAATCGTCAGCTGCAGCGGAGCAGTGTCGCCTGGTCCGATGGTGGACTCCGGGTCCTTGTCCAGGCGGAGCTCGGGCTGGCCCTCCTGGACGATGACGTCAGCGGTCACTGGTGGGATGGGGAAGGTCTCCCCCGGGGTCTGAAGCACTGTTTCACCCTCGGCCGACGACGTGTCAGAGAGCGTGTCCGGGATGGGGTCCCCATTCGATGCCAGCGTCTCACGTGCGATGGCGTCGTAGCAGACGTTGGCATTGGGACAGTTGCCCGATGTCGGCGGGGTGCCGCCGGGGAGGATGAGGTAGTCGCCGCTCGATGTACTGAAGGTGACTCGAATACCCTTGACGTCCGCAGTTGCCACACCACCGGGGATGCTCAGTGAGTTGGCGCTGGTGGGTGTCCCGTCGACCCAGTCGGCGACGCCGCATGCGCCGGTGCAGACGTCGAGCTGGGCCCGGTTGGCTCCGGGGGGCTTGTTGACGTGCACGTTGCCATCGAATGTGACGGCGTCGAAGAAGTCGGCGTCGGCATCGGTCATCAGAATCCGCGACATGTACAGCGGACCGTTGTTGCTCAGCCGGTGCTTGACAACCATCCGCTGCTCGGGCAGGCCCGTGGTTGGCCGGTCGATCGTGGCTGGATCGATGGTCTTCTGGAGCGTGCCGCTGGCGGAGTCCGGTGTCGGCACGATAGTGACGTCTTCGCTGCAGAACTCATCTGTCTCGACCGGCACGCCGTCAGACTCGTAGTGAACCACCGCGCAGTTGGAGAACACCCAAGGCGGGTCCTCGTTCGGATCCACCTCGTCTCGGACCAGCACGTCGAAGCTGACCCGCAATGTCGCACCCACCGGCAACGGTTCATTCATCACGAAGCGGACCCCTGTGGCATCCTCCTTCTGCTGATCGGTGGCCGTGATCCAGTCAACCCAGCCTGTACCTGGGACGTAGAGTTCGCGTGTGACGTCGTAGCTGCTGTCATTGGACATGTCAGCGACCCGCACCAGAGCGAACATGTCATGCGCTCCCGGCGGGGTGACGGGATCGGACGGGTCCCAGATCTCGACGCTGGTCAGCGGGATGTTGCCGCTGTTCGCGAAGCTGAGGTGGAAGGTCAGTGGCTGGCCAGGGACGATCGTGCCCACCCCCGCCGAGGATTTGCTGCCGTCACCGCTACCCGACGGAGTTTCGACGGGCACGGTGGCACAGTCCTGACCGGCGGTCGACGTGTGCTCGTCTCCGCTGATCCCGTCGAAGTCGAAGCAGTTGGTCATGAAGTCCACTGTTCCCGGCGTGGTGGTTCCGTGGAGATCAAGGCCTGCGATCGCGCCGGTGGGGATGAGACCGTTGAGTGCCCCGTCCACCCCAACGAAGGTCATCGTGATCTTGTCCGGATACACGCCGGCATCGCAACCCAGGCGAGCAGCGGTGAAGTCCACCGTTCCCGACGACGGTGGATTGGTCCACATCTCGTCAGCTGGGTTGCCGCCGCTGCGGCACTCCACCGAGAGGGTCGCCGTCTCCGCCCCGTCCGGCCAGGTGAAACGACCCGTCTCGACATCGATATCGTCGAAGTCGCTGGCGGTTGACTGAGACGGCTCCACCAGGGTCAACGTACCGATCGGGAAGGGCGTCGTGTTCTCGGCCGTCATGATCATCGAAACGCCGCCTTCGTACCCCTGCACGAGTGCACCGTCCTGACTGTAGTCACCGTCCTGGTCCGGGAAGATGCTCTTCTCCGGATCGATGACGATCACGTCCGGGATGATCTGATAGGGAGCACAGGCGTCATCGCCGGACGTTGTCTCGTCGTCGGCATTGGTCGCCTGGGGGGTCAGGCAGTTCTCCAGATCGATCGTGGTGTCCGGATTGATCTCGCCCCCGGATCTGTAGTCGTCACGCAACTGCAGCCCCAGATCGACGCTGCCGAAATCGGCTGAATAGGGCAAGTCCGCGCCACCGGAATCACTGAACTCGAAGGAGACACCAGTAATGTCACCCAGGGCCACCCCTCCCGGCGGCGTGTACGGCCCGGTAGTACTCGTTGCCGTACCGTACGTCCAGGTGGCGCACGGAAAGCCAGTACACACGCCCACGAGCACCTGGTCAGCACCCGCGGGCCAATCCGTGACCGGACCAAGCTGCGTGACGTCGAACGCATCGAAGGTGGCGTCCGTAGTATCGACGATCGTCAACGACTTCACAGAGGGCGCACCACTCGACGCATTGCGGACCTTCAACGAGGCAGTGGACTCCGAGCCACTGCCAGCCACCGCCGAACCGGGGGTCCAGACCTTGTCTCCGACAGGGCGGATCACCTCCGGAACACTCGCCTCCGTGCTGGCGCTGTCCGTGACATCCGGCGCGTTGTCCGCGGTAGCCGTCGCCTCATTGGTAATGATCTGGCCGTCCGCCACGGGAGTCTCCAGAGGGAGTCGCATCGTGACCTGGATGGACTGATTGTCCCCGTCCGGCAGTCCGGTCTGCCCACCACCCAGGTCGATTATGTACTCGACAGTCAGCGTTCTGGTTCCAGCATCGTAGTTGACGGTCCGGTCGCTGCTGCTGCTCGGCAGCGATACGACCTCGAGCTCGGCAGGCAGCACATCCGTAATGGTCATCCCGACACAACCCGGATCAGTCAAACTGGAGCAACCCACGTTGATGTCGAAGGTGATGTCGTCTCCTG
>JAGQTY010000065.1:8662-10009 GCA_020438795.1 Actinomycetota bacterium | reverse complement strand
TGCTGGAAGGGCTACGGACCCACTTCGGCCTGGAGGTTGCGTTCGTCTCTGAGTTCGTCGAGGGCGAGCGGGTGTTCCGCTATGTCGACAGCGTCGCCGACGATTGCCCGGTGCTCGTGGACGGCTCGGACTCACTCGATGGGAGCTACTGCGGATACGTGGTGAGGGGGCTCCTGCCTCAGGTGATGCAGGATGCGTCCAGTCATCCTGTGGCTCGGCGTCTGCCCGCGACGCAGCGGATGCCTGTGGGGCCCACCTCAGTGTGCCGATCCTGATGAGCGACGGCACGGTCTTCGGAACTCTGTGCGCCTTCAGTTCCACCCCGGACCTCTCACTGGATGACGCAGCGGTGACCACGTTGCGTTGCAGTGCGGTGGTCGTCGGCATGCTGCTGGAGGCGAGCCACATCGATCGCAGAGCCGCCGTCGTGGTGCGCAGCCGGATCGACAGGGTGCTGGACTCCGGCGGACCGCGGATGCATTTCCAGCCGATCGTTGCGGTGCCGGGAGGCGAGATCCTCGGGTATGAGGCGCTCGCACGGTTTCCGGATGACCGGGCACCGGACATCTGGTTCGCCGAAGCGTGGGACGTGGGCAGGGGAGTTGCACTCGAGATGTCGGCGGTGGCGGCAGCCATGCGCGACTTCCCGGTGCTGGACTGCGAGGGCTTCCTCACAGTGAACCTGGCTGCCACGTCATGTGGCGAGGAACAGGTGCTCGAGCTGCTGAGCTCGGGGCCGGTGGACCGGCTCGTGGTTGAGATCACCGAACACTCCGCGATCGACAACGCGGCGGCCTTGGTGGCACACCTGGCACCGTTCCGGGAGCTGGGCGGTCGGCTGGCCATCGATGACGTGGGAATAGGGTTCTCCGGGCTGACTCAGCTTGTGGAGCTCGCCCCTGACGTGATCAAGCTCGATCGTTCGCTGGTGGCGGGCCTCCCGGACGACTCACCCCGGGCCGCGCTGGTCGCTGCGATGGTTGCCTACTCGGGCAGTGTCGGTTCGTGGTTGCTGGCCGAGGGTGTGGAGGACGAGCGGACGGCACTGGCGTTACAGGACTTGGGCGTTCGTTTCGCCCAGGGCTATCACTTCGGAAGGCCCCAGCCGACTGCAGCAGGGGCAAGCTGAGATCGTGCGAAGTGTCACCCGTGAGGGTGACTTCTGGTGTCTGTTGCGTTGCTGGCCGTGACTATCCACACACTCCTGTTTGTTCCGGCCTGATCCGGCAACAAGGCCCCCTGAACCGCTTCCCGCCCCACAGATGTGAGTGGGAGCACAACCAGGGGGAATCAATGTTCTCGGAGATGGGCAAGGCAGCAGCCGCCCTCACCATCGGTGGCGCCGCG
>JAGQTY010000065.1:0-8562 GCA_020438795.1 Actinomycetota bacterium | reverse complement strand
GGGAGCACAACCAGGGGGAATCAATGTTCTCGGAGATGGGCAAGGCAGCAGCCGCCCTCACCATCGGTGGCGCCGCGCTACTGGGCGGCACCGCGACGGCCATGGGCCAGGAGCCTACGGTCAACCGGCCGCCGACGGAGTTCGCCGGGTTCGTCATCGGAGACGAGGCGGTCGGCAAGCACCTGCAGAAGGCCGAGCGGAAGGCCGCTCGCGCTGCGCTGATCGACAATATGGACGACGTCGTGGCTCAGGGCCCCTCGAAATGGCGCGGCGAGAAGCTGAGGCACCCAGCCGGAGGGAAGTTCAACCCGTCCGTGGAACGCTGGGCCAACCTCGTCAGCGACGTCATGGTGGAACTCGACATCCCGGAGAAGTACCTGCCGGGCATCCTGGCTCAGGTGCAGCAGGAGTCCAACGGTGACCCGAAGGCGAGAAACAACTGGGACTCCAATGCCGCGGCCGGCGACCCATCCAAGGGTCTCCTGCAGATCATCGGATCCACGTACGACTCGTATGCCAAGAAGGGCTACGGGGACCGTAAGTACCAGACCACCCCGTACACGAACGTGTACGCCTCGCTCAACTACGTGCTCGACAGCTACGGGATGGGGAAGTTCGCGTCCTGGAACGGCGGCGCGAACCAGGGTTACTGACCGGTAAACGAATGGTTACTCGTGAGTAGTGGCCCGATCGGACCAGTGCACGCGCTCCGACCACTACGACTTTCGGAGTTACTCGCGAGTAGTTGGTGACATCGGTTGTTCTGAGGCTCACATTGGAGTTACCGACACAGTCAGGGGAACTCGATGAATCCACCACTGCTCTCAGGCCACACCACACCGGTCCACTTCGACCTGGGCCTGGAGACGCTGGCGACCTCGTACGATCTCAGTCACATCCCGCACGAGTGGCAGCACCCGGGCCTGAGCCATCACCACATGGCGTCGAACGCGCTGCCCAGCGACACGCACTCGCTGCAGGTCTGGGCAGCGTCACTGGATCTTCCCGGTATCTGAACAGACAGGGCGGGTCGTCCCGCCTGGCACGCCCCGGGGTCAGTGCTGTTGTGGCACCTTCGGGGGATGCATGATCCCGATGATGATGCCGACCACCACGAAGACCGGGATCGGGATCCAGGACAGCCAGTCGTTGTCCAGGGCCAGGCCGATGAGCACTAGGACGATCGCGGCGATGGCCATTCCATACACGAGTTTCTGCAGGCCTTCAGTCATGTCTGCATTCTCGCGGCTCACCGCAACCGTTGCATCCCCAACACCCGGGTTACTCTCGATGGGTGCGTGTGATCATGGCGAGCTGCGTCGTCGACTACGAGGGTCGGCTGACTGCC
This sequence comes from Actinomycetota bacterium, assembly GCA_020438795.1. Lineage (GTDB taxonomy): Bacteria > Actinomycetota > Actinomycetes > S36-B12 > JAGQTY01. The sequence goes on along the minus strand of JAGQTY010000065.1, from coordinate 7,214 downwards.
CACCTCCCGTTGGCCAACCGCGTCATCATCCTCAAGTCCGACGGCTCCCTGCTCGTCCATGCCGACACCGGTTTCAAAGCACTCAACTGGATGGCCCCGCCATGCACTCTCACAGAGGCGTCGCCCGGCGAGGAGGACGGCACGCTGGTCTGGCGCATCACGAACAAGGCCGACGACCAGCTCACGATCACGATCCACGAGATCCTCAGTGACGTGGAGCACGAGCTCGGGGAGGAACCGGGACTGCGCAAGGACGGCGTCGAGGCCCACCTGCAGGAGTTGCTGGCTGAGAAGCTGGCGCCGCTCGGGCAGGGCTGGGAGCTTGTGCGCCGGGAATACCCGACACCTATCGGTCCGGTGGATCTGATGTGCCGGGACGAGCATGGCCGCAGTGTGGCGGTCGAGATCAAGCGCCGCGGTGAGATCGATGGCGTCGAGCAGCTCACCCGCTACCTCGAACTCCTGAACCGGGACCCGCTGCTGGCTCCGGTGGAGGGGGTCTTCGCCGCCCAGGAGATCAAGCCGCAGGCCCGCACACTCGCGACCGATCGGGGCATCCGCTGCCTGACTCTGGACTACGACGAACTGCGGGGCTTGCCCTCCGACGTCCTTCGTCTCTTCTGAGCCGGGGATCACCACGGACCTTGTGCCCGGCCGGTGCGCACCGGTGCCCGTGCCTTCCAGCGAGTCGGGGTAATTTGGTGTGGCAGTCGACTGGTGGGAGTTCCGTTGCGGATCACAGGTACAGGGCACGCAAGTGTATTCATCGAGACCTCGGCGGGCAGCATCCTGTGTGACCCGTGGGTCAACCCGGCCTACTTCGCATCGTGGTTCCCGTTCCCCGACAACTCCGAGCTCGACTGGGAGCGGATGGGGGCATGCGACTACCTCTACATCAGCCACCTGCATCGTGATCACTTCGACGCTGAGCACCTGCGCCGCTACGTCCCCAAGAACACCACGGTGCTCTTCCCGGACTTCCCCACGACCAGCATGGAGACTGAACTCAAGGATCTCGGCTTCACCGACATCCGGCGCATGCCCAACGAGGAGGTCGTGGATCTCGACGGCATCAACGTGATGATCCAGGCCATGACGGCTCCCACCGATGGCCCGCTGGGCGACTCCTCGATCTGGGTGGAGGACAACGGGATCCGGCTGCTCAACCAGAATGATGCCCGGCCCGCCGAGCTGACGAAGTTCGCTGAACTCGGTGAGGTGCATGCACACCTGCTGCAGTTCTCCGGGGCCATCTGGTACCCGATGGTCTATGAGCTGCCGCCGGCGGCCAAGGCGGCCTTCGGGCAGCAGAAGCGTGAGCGCCAGCTCGATCGCTCCCTTCGATACATCGAGGATCTGAACGCCAAGTGGGTGTTCCCGATCGCTGGACCGCCCTGCTTCCTGGACGAGGAACTCTTCGGCGTCAACGACGTCTTCGGCGACGAAGGCAATATCTTCCCCGACCAGCAGGTGTTCGTCGATTTCATGGCCGAGCAGGGCCACGACAACGGTATCGTCCTGCTGCCCGGCACCGAAGCGACGATGACCCGGGACTCGATCGAGGTCAGTCAGCCCATCGATGACGTCCCTGCCTTCTTCGAGCGCGAGAACAAGCTGGCCTACCTGCGCGACTACCAGGCACGGCAGCGAGAGACCATCGAGCTCGAGCGCAAGTCCTGGTCCCATCCGGAGATGGACGTCTTCGCTGTGCTGCAGGAACGGGTCGAACCGATCATGGAGCAGGCTGATCAGATGAGCCACGGGATCGGAGGACCGGTCCTGTATCAGCTCACGGAGCCGACGCCGGAGAACCCCGATCCGGAGATCATCGAGGAGGTCGTCTTCGACTTCGTGGAGCGCAAGGTGCGACGCCCACTGCCCGAGGACAAGCCGCGCTACCGGTTCAGGCTGCAGCGCCGCCTCATTGAGCATCTGCTCTACGTGGAGGAGGAGGACTGGGTGAACCACCTGTTCCTTTCCTGCCGGTTCTCCACCAAACGGATCGGGCAGTACAACGAGTTCGTCTACACCTTCTTCAAGGCGCTCACCGACGAGCGCGTGAACTATGTCGAGGGCTGGTACGCCGAACAGCAGCCCGATGCCGAGGACATCGAGCTCGACGGCTGGGTCGTGCAGCGCCGGTGTCCGCACCTCAAGGCCGACCTCACCCGGTTCGGAAAGATCGAGGACGGCGTGCTGCAGTGCATGCTGCATGGCTGGAAGTTCGACCTGGAATCCGGCCGCTGCCTCACCTCGGCGGGGCACGAGATCCGGGCCACCAAAGAAGCGAGCTCCGAAGCCTGAGGCCCCGGAGTCGGCAGGGCGACGGCAACCGCCCACCCGGCGCCGCGTACCCTGGGAGGAACAATCGGTTCCCCTTGGAGTGGTACATGTCTGTGGAGAAGATCGGCATTATCGGCGATGGGACGGTCGGTTCCGCCCTGAAGGAACTGGCCGAGTCGGCCGGAATCACGGTGGTGGTTGAGGATGCCGCCAACCTCACCACGCTCGCAGGTGCACAGCTGGTCATCGAGGCCCTGCCCGAACGGTTCGAACTGAAGGCGCAGGCCCTTGAGGCTGCCGCCAAGGTCGCCGACGAGACCGCCACACTGGTTACCACCACCTCCACGCTCAGCGTGACCGACCTCGGCCTGGCAGCGGGAGTGCCGGGGCGCACGGTCGGGCTCAAGCTCGCGCTGCCCGCATCGAAGCGGACCCTCGCGGAGGTCGTGCGAACACCGCTGACCGACGAGGCCAGCGTGACGGCAGTCTCCGAGCTGGTTCAGGCGCTCGGCCGAACCGAGGCTATCGTTGACGACCGCCCTGGCTTCATCACGAGTCGGCTGCTGCTGGGCTACCTGAACCATGCGGTGATGATGGTGGAGGCCAACTACGCCACCAAAGAGGATGTCGACGCAGCCATGCGCTTCGGCTGTGGCTACCCGGTCGGGCCGATCGCGACCGTCGACGCCATCGGGCTGGACGTCTTCGTGGACAGCCTGAATGCGCTGCATGCGGTCACTGGTGAGCGTGTCCACGCCCCCTCACCGATCCTGCGTCAGCTCGTGGCCGCGGGGCACGTCGGACAGAAGTCCGGCAAGGGCTTCTACCAGTACGCGGGTCCCGGTTCGACTGAGATCGTGGCGCAGGACGAGGCCGCTGGCAGCGACGCTGTGCAGGCCCGTGAGATCAGCAAGGTCGGTGTCGTGGGTTCCGGCACGATGGCCACCGGCATCATCGAGGTGTTCGTCAAGGCCGGCTACGAGGTGACCTACGTGGCTCGTAGCCCGGAGAAGGTCGAGCGTGTGCGTGCCGCGCTCACCAAGTCCCTGGACAAGCAGGTCGCCAAGGGTCGCCTCGAGGAGACCCAGCGCGACGAGATCCTGGCGAGGACTCACGGGATCACCTCGGTCAGTGGGCTCGATCAGGTGGACCTGGTCGTTGAGGCTGTGGTTGAGGACCTCGATGTCAAGCTCGAGCTCTTCCGTAATCTCGATGCCACCTGCAAGCCCGGTGCGGTGCTTGCAACGACCACTTCGAGCCTGCCGGTCACCAAGATGGCCGCAATCACCAAGCGTCCACAGGATGTGGTGGGGCTGCACTTCTTCAACCCCGCACCGATCATGAAGCTCGTGGAGATCGTCGCCACGGTAGACACTGCCGATGATGTGGTTGCCACCGCACATGACGTGTGTCAGAAGACCCGCAAAGTCGCCGTCGAGTGCGGTGACCGCGGCGGCTTCATCGTGAACGCCCTGCTCTTCCCCTACCTCAATGACGCCGTCCGGATGCTGGACGCTCACTACGCCACCAAGGAGGAGATCGACGCCGCTGCCAAGGCAGCCTTCGGCTTCCCGATGGGACCGTTCGCGCTGCTGGACGTCGTGGGCAACGATGTCTCGCTGGCGATCCAGGAGGTCCTGCTCGATGAGTTCAACGACCCGGGCTTCGAGCCCGCCAAGTCCCTCACCGACGTGGTCTCTGCCGGCTACCTCGGCCGCAAGACCAAGCGGGGCTTCTACCAGTACTGATCGGGTACCCGTCTGACTCAGTTCAGCTGTCATGAACCAGTCGCGGCTGCCGGAGCCCGGGCAAGAGTACCGGGCGCTGATCTTCGACTGGGACGGGACCGTCGCGAACACCGAGGCGGTGAACTACGCTGCCCTGGCAACGGTGCTCAGGTCGGTCGGTGTCCCGATCACTCGTGAGTGGTTCGCGGAGCGAACCGGGATATCCAGCACCGAGCTGATCCGGTCCGTGCTCGATTCCCGGGCGATCGCAGACGTCGGGGTGAGCCCGCTGGTCGAGCAACGCGACCGGCTGTTCTTCGAGGGGCTGGGTGAAGTGACGGCGTTCCCGGACACCCTGGCCGTGATCGAGGCGGAGCACGGCCGCCGGCCGCTTGCCGTGGCCAGTGGTGGCTCGGGCCGTGCTGTTCGTGCCGGGATCGACTCGCTGGGGCTGGCGGACCGGTTCAACGCTGTGGTCACCCGCGACGAGGTGAACGCGGGAAAACCCGCTCCCGATGCCTACCTGCTTGCAGCGGAATTGCTGGCCGTGCGGCCGGAGGACTGCCTTGTCTACGAGGACACCGAGGAGGGAATCGCTGCCGCGAGGGCAGCAGGCATGGACGTCCTCGACGTCAGAACCGCCCGGGCCACCGGTCAGAGATAGAGCTCCCTGCACCGGTTCTTCCAGCCGCTCAGTGCGACTGCCCACACGGCGACGACGGTGACGCTTCCAACCCCCACACGGGTAACCATCCGCATGTCATCACCCTCTGCCATTACCGTTGCCTTGGGTACCGCCGAATGGACGACACCGCTGCGCCTGGATCAGGGGCGCTGTGCCCGAGCTGCCCGATATTGCGGGGAGTCACGCACACTGCAATTCTGACGCTTGTGGAGTGAGTGCACAAGGGGCGAAGTCAGCAGATGTCCGATCTATGGTCACCGGGTGCAGCGTACGATCATGGCTTGCCCCAGCAGTTCATCGGTTAGCGATACTCCGGGTTCGGGCAGTCGGGCATCGAGAGATCCCATTGCGACGACAGGTTGCCGAACGCAGGGATGCCGCCGGCATCCTTCACCATCCGTGTCATGTGCAGGATGTTCCATGTCATGAATGCCGTGTTCCGGGTCGTCCAGGCGTTATGGGTGCCACCGTTCTCGGGGTCCAGGTATGAAGGGCCCGGTCCCGCTTCACCGTTCCAGTAGGTGTCAGCCTGCGGGGGAATGACCAGGCCGATGTGCTGCAGCGAGTACAGCATCATTGCCGAGCAGTGTTTGCCGCCGTCCTCGTTCCCGGTGATGAGGGCTCCGCCAACCTTGCCGTAGTAGGACCACTGGCCCCGGTCGTTCAGCTCGCCGGAGTAAGCGTACATCCGTTCGATCATCAGTCGTGTCATCGAGCTCTGGTCGCCGAGCCAGATCGGTGTCGCGAGGATGATGATGTCGGCCGGCTCGATGGATTCCGCGTAGATCTGCGGGAAGTCGTCGCGATCGTAGCCGTGCTCGGTCATGTCGGTCTCAAGTCCGGGGGGAATCACATGATCAACGGTTCGGATCACCGTGACGTCCACGCCCAGGCCGCGCATGATGCCGGTGGAGATCGACATGAGGCCCTCGGTCTGACTCACTTGTGGCGAGCGTTTCAGCGTGCCATTGATGTAGGTGGCCTTCAGGTCGGAGTAGTCGACCGATGCCTCGGCGACCTGGTCGTCGAGGAACCGCTGGATGTTCTCAGGAAGCATGTCACTCCTCATGTCGGAATCAGAACAACTCGGAGATCATGCAGCGCACTGAGCCGCCGCCGACGTCCTCGATGGTCTGGACCTCTCCAACGATCAGTTCGCTGCTCTTCTTGATGACGGCCTTCTGGTCCTCGGACAGCACGTTGAAGGTCGACTGGGTCATGACGGTGTAGCGCTGCTGGTCAGCGCCCTCGACCTCGATCTCGTTGCCCGCGAAATGATCGATCTCGCTCTCGGACATGTCCACGATCTCCTTGCCGCTCTCGGTGAGCTCATCGACCACCGTCTTGCGCTCGTCCGGATCATCGATCGCGCTCAGGCACACCACGGCGAACTTCTCGCCGATCCCCATCATCACGTTGGTGTGATAGATGGGCACTCGCTTGCCGTCATGGGTCTGATAGCCGTGGAAGGGCACCGCCTTGTAGCCGAACTCGGAACAGAACTCCCGGAACAGCCCCTCGTCGCAGCGCTCGGATAGGCAGCCGTAGGCCTTCTTGTGCACTCGGTCCAGGACCATGGCGCCGGTGCCCTCCAGGAACCGGTGGTCGTGCTCGTAGTGGGTCATGTCGTAGATCTGCAACTCGTGCTTGCCCAGCGCGCCGACGAGTTCGCCGAGGAACTTGGTACGTTCATGCCGTCGGTCCTTGGCGAACATCGGGCACAGGACCAGATGGTTCGGCTCGAGGGAGACGAACCAGTTGTTCGGGAAGATGCTGTCCGGGGTCAGGAACTGGCTGGAGTCGTCGTCGAAGACATGGACGTTGATGCCCTTGCTGCGCAGCAGATCCACGAAGCCGTCGAACTCGATCAGGGCGTGGGCCTGGATGTCCTCGGGGCTCTCCTTGAGTTTGTTCTGGAAGAAGTCGTTCTTAGCCGTCTGGGTGTTGAATCTGAAAGAGATCGGCCTGACCATGGCGATGTGGTTGGTGATCTGGCGTACTCGTGGCATCTGGATGACCTCCCGGGTTCGGGGCCGATCATTGCATGATGGGCGCAAGCACCCAAACGCTGTCACCCACGTGCGCGACCGCAGGCTCTGGCGGGTCAGGGCCTCTACGAACTCGGGCTGGGGGAGTCGGGAGGGACGTAGCTGTCGTCATACGGGACGCCGATGCTGTAGGGATAGGCGCCGGGGGTGCAACCCAGTTGCAGGCAGCTCCAAGCGAATCCGTACGGGTTGTCCGCGATGAGGGTGTAGGCGCTCTGCATGTTGTCAGCGAGGCCGCTGTACCCGTCGTCGATCGTGATCGAGGAGCCCGGCCCAAGCAGGGGATTCGAGGAGAGACTGAAGAATATGGGGGGTAGAACGTAGGGATCAAAGATCTTGTCGAACGATAGAATCCCTGCGTAGTTTCCGAAGCTCGGATTGGCGCTGGCAAGTAGGTCACCGGGCTGGCTCTGGGTCAGATAAGTGTATCCATACGCGTTGGTGGCAATATTTGCCATTGAGCGCATGAAG
>JAGQTY010000064.1 GCA_020438795.1 Actinomycetota bacterium | reverse complement strand
GACAGCGACCTCGTCCACGGGGCCGCGTTCCTCAGCCAGTTCGTCCAGCCACTGACCCAGGGCCTCGTTCCTCACTTTGGCCTCGTAGTCGCTTCGCAGAACATCATTGACGGCAGACGAGAGATTACCTCCGGCGTCATACGCCTCGAACAGATCCGCATCCAGCGTGATCGTCTTCCGCACCTTACTAGCCGTCATACTCGAATCATACCACAGTGTCACGCCCGACGGTCACCAGTGAGCTGCCCTCTGCTGTCTTCTGCTCTTCGACGGTGCCCGGCGGGGGTGAGCCACCAGCTCGTTCACCTACCAACCGCCGTAGCGACCAGCACATTCACTGTACTACGGTCCGCGACCTGTGTCGTCGGCGGGTTGTACAACTGTACAAATCCTTGTACAGTTGTACAACCGAAGGTTTGGGGTTGATTCGCGTGGAAGGTGCCGCTGCTGCTGCAGCCGTGATCGATTCTGGGCAGGAGCCGCTGCTGAGGGCTGCTGCTGCCCTGTTCCGCGAGCACGGCGTGGCGGGTACGTCGATGAGAGCGATTGCCGCTGAAGCGGGGATGCTGTTAGGCAGCGTGACGTACCGCTACGCGACGAAAGAATCGCTCGTGCTCGCGCTGATGCGCAATTCGGTGGCGCGTGTGACGGGTGACGTCACAGCGGCGGTGGCTGGTTCCACCGATCCGATCCAGCGGCTGCGCCTCGCTTTGCGTGCCCATGTGCGGGTGTTGGTAAGCGATGATGCCGCCTATGTCTTGATGTTTGAGTGGTGGCGGCTCTCAGAGCCTACGCGCGCGGAACTATCACGCCAACGACGCGGCTACGAGGCGGTCTGGGATGACCTGATCCACGCAGCGGCCGCTAGTGGCCAGCTTGCTACGGGTCTGGATCTTCCTTTGGTCCGCAAGTTCGCGTTCGGGGCTGCCAACTCGGTGGCGTTCTGGTACCGGCCAGACGGCCACTTGTCACCGGAACAGATCGCTGACGCATTTTCGGACTACATAGGGCTGGGCACCTTGGCCAGCGACTACCGCCGTGCGAGCGCCGACAAAGGAGACCTGCCATGAACGCTGATCTGACCTGGCTTGGGACCGCCGATGCAGGCTGGGCCCCCGTCGATATGCCCGCGGAAGTAATGGAGGACAGCTTTGTCTCCGGTGACCGAAGCGGCCGCCGCCTGACGCTGCGCTATTACACCGACGATGACGGTTCGATGATGGCGAAGGTATTGGTGGGGGCAGGGGCGCAAGGACCCCCCGGCCACGCTCACGGCGGGAGCATGGCAGCACTGCTGGACGAGACCATGGGAGGGGCTGCGTGGATGAGCGGCTACATGGTTGTGGCTGCCGAACTCAACGTCACCTTCAAAAAGATGCTGCCGCTGGGAACCCGTTGCCTTGTTCGATCGCGGGTCAGCAACGCAACCGGGCGCAAGGTGCGCACTGAAGGTGTCGTCACCGATGAGCGGGGAACCGTCTACAGCACTGCCACCGGCCTGTTCATCACCTTGGACCGCGAGGCGTTCGGTGACTTGTCTGGGAAGGTGTTCCCCCGTGTTTGGCGCACGGAAGAAGCGACCTCGTGAGCGGCTTAGCCAGCGCCGACACCGTGAGCAGGGATCTCGATCCCGCGACATGCGTGGCAGCGACGCGATTCATCGACTCGTCACATCCGGCGATCCTCGCAACGGTCGACGCGATCGCCACCGGCGCAGACGACGTCACCCTGGCTGCGGAGCTTTTTAGCTTTGTCCAGAACGATATTCGCTACGAGTTCCGGGCCAAAATGGTGCCAGAACAGTACGTCGCCAGCTACGTACTGGACCATGGCCAAGGGTTCTGCGTGCAGAAGGCTGTGCTGCTATGCGCGTTGGGCCGAGCAGCTGGAATCCCCACTGCCTTGGTCATGTCTGACCTGACCGACCACACACTTCCACCCCGCATCACCCAGGTGATGGGCGGTAACACCATGTTCCAGCATGGCCTCAACGCAATCTTCCTCAATGGCCGTTGGCTACTCGCCGACGCGAGCCTGTCGCCGGACGTCGTTCGCCGGAAGCGGTACCGGCCGATCGTGTTCGATGGGACCCGCGACGCGCTTCACAGCTCGACCCGCCTTGATGGAACCCCGCACGCGGACTACCGAAACTTTCACGGCCTTTTCGCCGACTTACCGTTCGAGCAAATGATGAACGCGTTCGCCTTGAGCTACCCCGGAATCGACCCGCTGGCTCTTACCAAGCTCGGCTACTAAAGCCACGCGCCGCAGTCGCAGCGCGAAATGACGCTACGGAGAGGGGCATTGGGGGGTGTCTCTATGACGGAGTCAAGCCGCTTTCGGGGCTTGGGGTTGGTAGCAGGTGCCATCTCGGAGCATGGCGTGCAGGACGTCGACTCGGCGTCGGGCCAGGCAGATCAGGGCGGCGTTGTGTTTCTTGCCTTCGCGTCGTTTCCGGTCGTAGTAGGCCCGGCTGATCGGGTCGGCTCGCAATGCGGCGAACGCGGACAAGAAGAACGCGCGTTTGAGGGCCTTGTTACCGGAGCGGGCGGGAAACTCGCCTTTGATGCTGATCCCGGATCGTCGGGTCACCGGTGCCAGCCCGGCGTAGGCGGCCAGGTGACCGCTGGTGGGGAAGTTGGAACCATCACCAACTTCGAGCAGGATTCGAGCTGCGGTCCTGACCCCAACACCGGGCATGGAGGTCAGGACCTGGGCAAGAGGGTGCGCATCGAGGACCTCCTCGACCTGCGCGGCGATCTGCGTGCGTTGATCCAAGGTGTCGGCCAGGGAGGCGGCGAGCTTGGGCAGCACTTGGTCGGCGGCCTTGGTGCCGGGCACGATCACGGTCTGCTCACCCAGGGCGGTCCAGATGGCGTCTACGAGCGCGTCGGCGCCGCGCGGGTTGGCCTTCTTCGCGGTGGTCAGCAGGCGGCGTTGGCCGGCGGCGCGCATCCCGGCTGGTCCGCCGTACTTGCCGATCAACGCCAAGGTGGCCTTCTGCCCCACGCGGGGGCCCAGGACGCGTTCCAGGGCGGGGTGGACCTGGGTGAGCAGTCCCCGGATTCGGTTGGCCAACCTGGTCGCCTCAGCGGCCAGATCATCATCGAACCCGACCAGCACCGTGAGCTCGGCCAGGGCTTCCTCGCCCACGTCGACTGGCCGCAGCGCGTGCGGCATCGCCCGCCCGGCGTCGGCGATGACATAGGCATCCCGCGCGTCGGTCTTGGCCGTACCGGGATGCAGGTCAGCCATTCTGCGCATCGCCAACCCCGGCAAATACGCCACCGCGCAGCCGGTCTCGCGGGCGACCTCAACAGGCAACGCCCCGATCGTGTTCGGCTGGTCCACGATCACCTGCACCGGCCCGTACTCGGCCAGCTCGGCGAACAGGGCCCGCAGCTCGGCCTCACCCTGCGGCAGCGGCGCGTCGAACAGACGCGCCCCGTCCGGGGCCAGGGCGGTGGCGTGGTGAGCCTCCTTGCCCACCTCCAACCCGCAGAACACCGCAAACTCGCTCTCGATCATCGGCATCATCCTCTCAACCGTGTTGAGCGGTCACCGATCCGATGCCAGCACCCGGCATCCACGTTACGAAGAGACCTCGAATCCCAATCTCGGCCATGTCTCTATCAGCGATCTGCCGGCATCACCAAGCCAGGCGACAACACCCCCCGGATCATTCACGACAGGGGCACTCAGTCATACCCAGCCCGGCGACCGCAGCTCTTGGTTCAAGAGCCATCAGAAAGGTAACGGGGCCGGAACGAGGAAATGCGTTGGTCTGGGCTACCCCGGCGGGCGCTACCCTTCCTGATCTGGCGCTCTTGCACGAAGCTGCAGCCTGACAAAGATGGCGGGGGGACTGCGAGGCCCACTGAAGAGGGGAAACTGTGAAAGGGCCAGGCACGACACAGTCTGTGAGGAATGCGGCGAACCTCCCAACGTGCGGACCCGGTGTCGCTAATCCCTCTGTGCTCCGTCGTCTGGCAGTGCACCCGGGACATCCTTGTGGCGGGTGTCGGGTGCCATTCTCTGGGTGTGGGCCTGCAGAACAGCGCCTGCGGTGAGTTCGCATCGATGGGTCGTGCAAATGAACCGGTGAGCAGAGCGTAGCTGTGGTTCATTTTCCGGGTCAGGCGCGAACCAGATCACTACGAGGTCTCCCCCGCACGTGGGGCAGACCTCGTGGCTTGTTGGAAACTTCCGGTTAGGCATCGGCTGCCCCGATGTTTGCCTTGGATGGACCGCCTGGCAACTCCCTCACCCCTTCTTGGGTGCCTGCTGCTCTTGCGTTGACGGCTCCTTCTGGGGCTCGTCGCCACTGGTTCCGTAGGAGCCTTCGGGCAGGTCGGGGGCCACGACGCCTTCGAAGACCTCAACCGACGAGTGCTGGCGCAGCGGAATCTCGCGCAGGAACAGGATGACGAAGAACCCCGCCACCATCAGGGGGGCCGCGGCCAGGAAGACCATCTGCATCGCCTCAGCGAATCCGGAAATGACGGCACCGTGGATCGGCTCTGGCAGCGCGGCGATCTGGGCCGGGGTCGCACTTGTCACCCCGCTTGTCTGCATCTGCTGTGGAGAAACCCCGACGGCGGCCAACGCGGCGGGAATCGTGTGCTGGAGACGATCTGAAATGACTGCTCCGAACACTGCTACCCCGATCGCTCCGCCCATCGAGCGGAAGAACGTCGATCCGGATGTCGCTACCCCCAGATCGCGGTGCTCCACAGCGTTCTGGGTCGCCAGAACCAGCACCTGCATGACCATGCCGATTCCTGCGCCGGTGATGAACATGTACGCCGACACCGTCCACAGCGAACTGGTGGCGTCCAAGTGCGACATCAACCACAGTCCGAGGGCGGCCACGAGCATGCCGAGAACAGGGAAAATCTTGTAATGCCCGGTGCGGGTGATCAATCTGCCGGATGTGATCACTGTCAGCAGCAAACCGACCATCAGCGGCAAAGTCAGCAGCCCTGACTCGGTTGGCGATTTTCCCTGCACGATCTGCAGGTACTGGGGTAAGAAGATGATCGCGCCGAACATTGCCGCGCCGACGAGCAGCGAGGCGACGCTGGTGATCACGAATGTGTGGTTGTGGAACAGGTGCGGGGGCATGATCGGCTCGCTGGAGCGTCGTTCCTGCCAAATCGCGGCAGCCAGCATCAGCAGCGCGACGGCGACGAGGCCGTATGTCCATGACGAGTTCCAGTCGAACTCCTTGCCGCCAAGGCTGAGCACCAGCAGCAAAGCGCTGACTGAGGCAACAATGAAGACTGCCCCCAGCCAGTCGATCGTGTGCTTGCGTCGCGGGAAAGGAAGTTTGAGAACTCGCTCGGTCACGATCAGTGCGGCGATCGCGACCGGGATGCCGGCCCAGAAGGTCCAACGCCAGGACAGGTGCTGGACAAGGAACCCGCCGATGAGCGGACCGGCGACCGTGGCCAGGCCGAACACCCCACCGATGTAGCCCTGGTATCTGCCGCGCTCGCGGGGGCTGACGACATCACCCAAGATCGCCTGCGACAGCGCCATAAGCCCGCCAATGCCCAGGCCCTGGACTGCGCGGACGGCAATCAGCTGACCCATCGTCTGGCTGAAACCGGCCGCCAGTGAGGCGACCATGAAGATTCCGATCGCCGATTGGAACATGATCTTCCGGCCGTACAGGTCCGAGAGTTTGCCCCAGATCGGGGTAGAGGCAGTCGCGGTCAACAGCGTCGCTGACACAACCCATGCGAGCTGATCCTGGCCACCGAGTTCACCGATGATTGTCGGCAGGGCCGTGGCGACAATCGTCTGAGAGACCGCGGCCACGAACATTCCGAGCATGAGCCCGATGAGCACGACGAGGATCTGAGGGTGGCTGAGCACCGGCATGATCGATCCGTGCGCTTCATTACTGGGTTCGCTTTCGGCTTGCTCCGCTCTTGGACCTACCGCAGTCATTAGTTCACTCTTCCGTTCAGGGTCGGTGTAGGAACGGCGATACCTGTGGCGCGACGGTGATCGACCATCTCCTGCTTGCGCGGCAACCGCTCCGGTCCGGCGACCAAGTCATCGAGCCCGGCATTGAGCTGGTCAAGGAGGTCAGCAAATTTGACGATGTCCTCATCGGCCCACGTACTGAGCAGGGTGCGCACGATCTCGCGGCGCCTTGCGCGGGTGTCCAACAAGGCTGTCGTTCCGCGCTCGGTGAGGCTTAGCCGACAGGCGCGACGGTCGCGGTCGTCGAACTCTTTATGGATATATCCGTCGGCAACGAGCCCGCTCACCTGACGACTGACAGTCGACGATGTCACCAAAGACGCGTCTGCCAGGTCGCCCATCCGGCACGGTCCTGAATCGAACAAGCGACCCATGATCAGGTAGGCGGCGCGCTCCAGCGGGCGCGCGCCATTTTCGCTTTGGATGTACACCTGATCGGCACGCCTGACCAAGACGGTGAGTGCCCACTCGACCCGTTCCGTTCCGGAAATATCCATAAGCTGCCCCACTTCGCGAGAAAGATAGTTAGAGCATACAACTGTTATTGGATAGCATTACAAGCATGTGTGGCGACCGGCCTCAGGATGACGGGGCACTTCTGCGAGACCAGGTGTGGGAGTTGATCGTGATGCTGGCGAACCCATCCCTGAGCAGCGCCGTCACGCGCGGCGCGCTGCGAACGGTCGATCTGACTCGGGCGCAGTTCGATGTCCTGCTGCTGTTGGATGGGCGGAAGCCGCAGCCGATGAACGTCCTCGCCGAGTTGATGGGCTGCGATCCGTCATGGATGACCTCGGTAGTCGACGGGCTGGAGTCGCGCGGGCTGGTCAGGCGTCGTTCTGCCCCCGGGATCGACGAGTGAAGGTGGTCGAGGTGAGCGAAGCTGGCGCAGCAGTGCGGACCGGGCTGGTCAACCGCTCGTTCAGAAGCGCGGCGAAATTGGACGGCCTAGGGCCCAGCGAGCTGTGGCAGTTGCGTGATCTGTTGTCCAAGATCGTTGTGGCCACGCGGGCGGCCGGATAAGTCATGGACCCTTTCATGCGTATGCGCCAACTGTTGCCGCTAGTCGAGGCCTGCGGTGGCAGACTCCAGGGAGTCATAGAGATCAAGCGGTTCGCGCGTGTTGGCTGCGGACAGCACCAGGCCGACATCATCGGCGGGCACGACCACCCGCAACCAGCCGCCCACGCGATCAGCAGAGCGGGCAGATGCGGTGACGACAGCGACCCCGGCGACGTCAAAGCTGTCCACTTCGCTGAGATCAAGAACGATGCGGGCTGCGGAGCCAGCGAGCATCTGCAGGCGTTCGCGCAGCTGATGCGCGGTGTTCACGGTAATCGGGCCGGACACCGATATGAGCGCCCATGCGCTGGACGCCGTTGTCGAAACGGCGATGTGGAAGTTCACAACTGCTCTCCTTCCCCAACCCGCTGTCCGCGTCTACGCGCGCCACACGCTAGCTCAATTGTTGGGTTCACCAACCATCTACGTGTGTGGAGTGGGTCACCTAACGGTCGCGCCAATGACGCCGAGGATGTCGCTTGCGCAGCACCTCGCGGCGGCTCCAGTTGAGCGCGATCGCGGCCGCCGGCTGGCGCGCGCCGCTGCTCGCGCCAGGTTCTGGCAGGGGCCCTAGCTGCGCTGCTGAATTGACCTCCGGGGCACACCCGGCCGCCGACGTGGCAGCGGTATTGGATCTTGAGACGGTGGGCGCTGACACACCGATCATCGTGGTCGGAGTGGACGGTTCTGATTCCGGTCGCGCCGCGCTCCGTGCGGGTGCTGCGCGTAGCGCTTTGGAGCACGGACATCTGCTCGCCGTTCACGTGACACCGGCTATGCCGTTCTGGCTGTCGTACTCCCCGTTCTGCCGCGTGGAATGGAACGAGTGCACCACGCTGCTGGCAGCGGAAGCACGTAATCACACCGAGCTGGCAGCCACTGGCGTTAACGTGTCCTGGTCGTTCCATCACGTGGGCGGCGGAATCGTGTCGGGGTTAACTGCGGCCGCACTCGCTTCGCATGCCTCTTTGGTTGTTGTGGCGGAGGGTGTGCGGCATCAGCGCCCGCATCTGTGCCCGGCGCACCGCCTTGCGCGGGACGGGCTGTTGCCAGTCCAGGTCGTCTACGCCACCAACGGGTCAGCCGAATGATCGACCGACACGGCACTGTTTAGACCAACGTCCATCCGGGGCATCAGCAACTACATCCGAGGAGGAGCATTGAATCTGGCCGAGGTGTTCACCGCGATCGAAGGACCTGACGCACCTGTTGAATTCGTCGCCTACGACGGAAGTAAAGCAGGAACAGTCGGGTCCGACATCCGAGTCGAGCTTCGATCGCCCAAGGCCGTGGAACTGATCTTGTCCCATCCCGGACAGGTCGGGTTGGCGCGCGCCTATGTCGCCGGAGAACTCGAAATCCGCGGTGACATCGTGCAGATGCTCGAACTGCTCTGGTCCCGGACAAAGAACCACCGCATGTCCTGGAACAGCCGCGTCCAGTTGGTCAAGCAGTTCGGCCCGGATACTCTCCGCGCGATCACTGGGCACCGTGGTGAGGCCCCGCCAGAGGAAAAGAAGCTCCGCGGGCGGCGCCACTCAAAAGGACGCGATGCTGAAGCGATCGCCCATCACTACGACGTGTCCAACGCGTTCTATCGACGGGTCCTGGGCCCCTCGATGGCCTACACGTGCGCCGTGTTCCCCACCCCGACCTCGACTCTGGAACAAGCGCAAGAGGAAAAGTTCGATCTCGTCTGCCGCAAGCTCGGCCTGAAGCCCGGGATGAAGCTGCTCGATGTCGGCTGCGGCTGGGGCGGGATGGTCCTTCATGCGGCACGCAACTACGGTGTGGACGTCATCGGTGTGACCCTGTCCGAACAGCAGGCAGATTGGGGTCAGCGGGCCGTCATCGACGCAGGTCTGCATCGGCAGGCGCAGGTGCGGTTTCAAGACTACCGCGACGTCGAGGAAGGCGGCTTCGACGCGATCTCATCCATCGGACTCACCGAGCATATCGGGAAGTCGAACTATCCCGCGTACTTCCGCTACCTGTACCAGAAAGCCCGGCCGGGGGCGCGACTGCTTAACCATTCGATCACCCGCTTCAACGACAGCGGGAAGGTCTTCCACCGCAACAGTTTCATCAACCGTTACATTTTTCCTGACGGTGAGATGACCGGACCGGCAACGATCATGAAAGCGATGACGGGGCAGGACTGGGAGGTGGTCCACGAGGAAAATCTGCGTCTGCACTATGCCAAAACCCTGCACGCGTGGCGGGCCAATCTTGAAAATAGCTGGGATGACGCGGTTCGTGATGTAGGTGAGCGCAAAGCGCGAGTCTGGCGGCTGTACATGGCCGTGTCGGAGTTCGGCTTCCAACGAAATGTGATCCAGCTACACCAGTTTCTCGGAGTGAAAACCACCGCGGAAGGCAAGTCAACAATGCCATTGCGCCCCGATTTCAGCCCAGCTCATGCTCTGCCCGGCCTGAACCGGTACTCATCCGACTCTCTGCTGCGGTGACCGGACTTGTGCCTGCACGACCAAACCGAATTCGGGATTCTCAGGAGTCCGCTGCGGATATCCAACTCGATCGCCACGCAGTCCAACGCGGCAATGATTCACTCCGAGCTGCTCAGGGCTACTTGTCCAGTGGGCAGCCCGGCGAGATCGTCACGTTTGCCTCGCTGCTCAATCGGGTTTATGTCGCAGTCGGCGAGGTACCTACCGAGACGGGCTGACCGGGTTGGGCGCACACACGCCACGACCATCACATCCCCGCCAGGGGCCTTCGCTCACGCTGCGGCCAGTGTGGCCGCAAATGCCGAGGCTATGACGGCGGGGACGGGCGCCGCCGGTGGCGGGCGTTGGACCTGGGTACGATCCCGGTGTGGGTGGAAGCCGACGCTCCCCGGGTGCGCTGCCGAGCTCATGGGGTGATCGTGGCAGCGGTGCCATGGGCCCGCCACGACGCCGGCCACACCCACGCCTTCGACGCCACCGTGGCGTGGCTGGCGACCAAGTGTTCCAAGACCGCCGTGACGGAGTTGATGCGCATCGCCTGGCGCACCGTCGGAGCGATCCTGACCCGGGTATGGGCCGACGCTGACGCGGCCTGGGACCGGCTGGCCGGTGTGCGGCGGATCGGGAT
>JAGQTY010000063.1 GCA_020438795.1 Actinomycetota bacterium | reverse complement strand
GGATCCACGGCCCATCCGGTTGTCGCTGTGGCAGGTCGGGCCGAGCGGGCCATCGTCGGCTGGGTCCAGCTGCCGTCGGGGGGCGGGTCTGCCACTCAGTTCTACGGGCGCAGGTGGACAGGTTCCGCCTGGAGCGACGGGGTCATGAGCATTTCCCAGGAACCGACCGGACGGTCGACAGTGCAGGGCAGTCTTGGCATGTCCGCCGACGGTGGGCAGGCGATGGCTGCATGGCGTTCACAGCAGGCGGGTAGCTGGACCGTAGCAGCTGCGACGGCTGTGGGCCAGGTGTGGACCCTGCCGGCTCCGCTGGGCGCCCAGACCTATGTGAACGTGGGCATGGTCGATGTCGCGCTCTCCGAGAACGCCTCCGACGCTCAGGCCGTCTTCTCCGCGAAGACATCAGGGGCGGGCGACAACGTCTACGTCATGAGCAACCGCTTCTCGGGCGGGGCGTGGAGCGGCAGCAGTGTGCGGGCAGGGCCGTTCCGCACAGAGGCCGATCCGCACCCGAGCCTGGCCATGGCCCGTGACGGGTCCCGCGGCCTGATCGTGTACCAGGAATGGGACTCGTCGAACAACAAGAGGGCACGCAGCCTGCGCTTCGGCGACGGCGCATGGGACTCCCCGCTGGGGACATCGCTCGGCCCCATCAACTCCAACGACCGGTCGGGCGTGGGCCTGGCTGCCGTGAACGGTAACGGAACGCTGGGTGGTGCCGTCTGGCGACAGCGCAGCGGCGGTTCAGAGGCTGTCCAGACCAGCCGGCTCACAGTTCGGACAGCGCCCAGTGCACCCAGGGCGGTCACCGCTCAGGCCGTCTCAGACACCGCAGTGCTGGTGACCTGGCAAGCCTCCGAATTCGACGGCAACTGGCCATTCCCCGACTATGCCGCCATACCGGAGCCGAATAGCGGGGTCGGATGCTCGACCATCTCCACAACGTGCCTGGTGACCAGTCTGCAACCAGGTCAGACTTACCGCTTCTTCGTCCTTGCGGAGAACATCGAGGGGTCGTCCAAATCGGAACTCTCCGATGCGGTGACAATGCCCGGCGGCACAGCTGCTCCTCCGGTCACCACGAATCCGGCGCCTCCGCCCTCAACGAACCCGTCACCGTCGGCGGCCCCGACCCCGGCTCCCTGGCCGCCAGCGACTTCTCCGAATCAACCCGCAACTCCCGGGGCCATAGCAAAGGTACGTGTGAAGGCGGGCAAGAAGTCCGGCAAGCGCAAACGCAAGGTCACGGTGCGCTGGTCAGCCGCGTCCGGGGCGACCGGCTATCGCGTACGAATCACCAAGCCCGGCGGCAAGCGTTGGCTCAAATGGACCCGGCAGAGTGCCACCGCCAAGCGGTTCCGCCTCGTGGCTCCCAAGCGCTACAAAGTCGCGGTGGTCCCGGTAGCAGGCACGATGTCCGGCAAAGCAGCGGTCAAGAAGTTCCGCTTGCGGCGCTGAGACCCGCCCAGCGACAACGCTCCCGTCCAGAGTCGCCGCAGGCGCTCAGCGGTAGACGACCACTCGCGTGCCGTAGCTCGTCTGGCTCCAGGTCCAGTCCGCGGCCCACATCGGTTCACGCACACAACCATGGCTCGCGGGATAAGGAGGCACGGGAACGTAGCCGTGGATCCCGAAGTTCCCCACGAATGCCATGAACCGGTACAGGTAGGAGCCACCACGCTGGTAGATGCCGTATGTGCCTTCGGGGGTGTTGCCTGTGGCTCCGGTGCTCACGTGCAGCGTGCCGAGCACCTTGCCGTCGCGGACCACCATCAGGATCTGACGCGTCTTGTCGATCTCCAGGTGCGTCCCGGACCAACGGTATTTGGCCCGCATCGACTTGGCGCTGAGCAGCATGCGCCACACTGACCTGTCCACGTTATAGCTGCGGTCCATCCGCTGACTCTTGCGGAATGCCAGCACCACTTCGGAGACGCTCTTGCTGTACTTGGTGGACAAGCCGGGGATGTGGAAGCCGAGCGAGCGTAACCGCTTGAGCATAGGCTTCACGGCAGCGTGGCGATCGCCCTGGGTCAGGCGGGGAGCCTCGACCACGAGGGTGGTGCTCGCCGCCACCGCCTGGTAACCACCGGTGGCCGGAATCCTCACCGACACATCGGCCCTGCCCAGGAACTTCACGGGGAACTTCGCCTGCAGCACTCCGTCGCGAACAGTTGCGGTGGTCCGCAGCCGCTTGCCCTGGCTGGGTACCACCATGACTTCAGCCGTTGCGCGAAGGGACGCAGGGGTGACGCGAGCCCGGACCACGGCGTCTCGCAGGAGCACGGCACGAACCCTGCTCGCCAGCGCAAGACCCGGCGCCACCGTGATCGGCACCTCATGGGACTGCACCCCATCAGCCGTAGCGCTGAGCTTTCCGGGCCCCTCGACACGGATTCTCGCGGACCAGCTCCCGTCGGCCTGCAGGGCTGCGGTAGCGAGGGGCGCGCCACTGAGGCTGACCGTGATCGGGCCCAGCACGTCCGTTGCGGTGCCGCTGACATCGAAAGGCTGCCCGGCCTGCACGGGCAGGGCTGGGGCCGAGAGCGAGACGCTCGGAGTCGTGCTCGTGTGTGGGCCGGGGGCGCCCTTCGTGCTGGTGCCGGCTGAATCCGGTGGGGGGACTGTTGGGGTGGCGGTGGTCGCCGTCGATCCGGGGGCACTTGGCCCTGGTGCACCCGGGGGCAGCGTGGTCGGGTCAGTGGGTGTTGCGGCAGCCGCGCCGACTTCAGGAGCAGGAGCCTGTGACTGGTCGGCCAGGGCCGCGCCCGGCACCAGGAGCAGGGCGCCGAGCAACGGGATCGTCGATTGCCGGAGCAGGGACCTTGGTCGCGAAGTCATGGCTCGAATGTATGTCTCGAACGCCAATGACGCTCGATGGGAGAGTCCCGGCCAGAACGCCGCTTCGGCCATCGGTCGAGATGCTCCTCATTCACCCGAATTGCCCAATGGCTAGCGTGCGGGCGGCTTGGGGCGAATGTCGATGCGCACCCGCACCTAGCCGATACGGTCGGGCGCCCATTCATCGCCGTAGTCGGGGGACTCCCGGTCAGCGGCCGAGGATGCGATCGGTCACCGGCGCGGTGAGGGTCGCCGCAGCCACTCCTACGAGCGATCCGACCACCACATCACCGGGATAGTGAACGCCGGTGTGCACTCGGGAGTAGGCGACGGCACCTGCCAGACCGAGCAGTGGGACTCCGAGGACGGGTTCACGCAACGACACCGCAGTGGCGAAGGCGAACGCCGAGGCGGAATGCCCTGACGGGAACGAGGTGGAGTCAGGCATGTGCACGTGACGGCGGTCAGGAACGCCTGCGCCGAGCGGATCCGGACGACGGCGGCGCCAGACGTGCTTGAGCCCGAGATTGACCACGGCCGAGGCCACACCGATGGCAGCCAGGCCTGCGAGCCCGGCGCGTCGACCTTGTGCGCCCCCGGCGATCGCCAGCACGGCCGCGGTCCCGAACCAGATGCCGGACTTGTTGGCCGCGTTGGAGAGGTGGGCCAGCGAGCGATCCAGACTCGGGGTGTCTGTGGCCGCAATCGCGGCATACACATTCTGGTCCAGGGTCTCCAGTTCGCGCACAACCTCGGAGCCCGATCGCTTGATCCGGGCCACGCGCCCGCCATCGGTACCGCTCATCTGTCCTCGTCACCTCCGAGGTGAGCCAGGTCGGCGATCTCGGCCACCTTCTCAAGACCGGTCGAGAGGAAGCCCGGCCGCACGCCGGGCGGGACCAACAGCCGCAGGCCTTTGGCGTGCATCCGGATCTCGATCGGTGAGTCGTACTCTGCCGACTCTCCGTCGATAGCCACCGGGATTGTGGATGTGGAGGACGAAGGCGTCGTCACCATGACCTGGTCGGATGTCTGCGTCAGGCCCGGTCCGCCCCTCTCCGACTCCTTCGGGGGCTCGAAGGCCAGGACGCCCAGGGTTCCGGAGTCGAGATACTGCCTTCTGCCGAAGTCGGGGGGACCCGTGATCGAGTACGGGTTGTTGGAGACGAGAAGCAGTTGCACATCGCGGGCAGTTTCGAACTCCGGTAGTTCGTACTGGAGTGTCGTCTCCTGTTGCTCGTCGGTTGACAGCGCGTCCCGGAATTTGTCGGCCAGCACCCGGCCCTTGTCATCGCGGTAGTCGCTGTCCTGGACCGCTTCGGCGTAGACGCCGAAACTCACGTTGTTCACGAAGACCCGGTCGTCGATCGTGCCGTAGTCGAGGAGGATCTCATCGCCTTCGACCGCCGCCAGTGCGGCGACAGGATCGTCACGGTCAAGACCCACATCCATCGCGAAGTGGTTGCGTGTCCCCACCGGGATGCAGAAGAAGGGGCGATTGTGGCTGATCGCGACGGCAGCCACCACTCCGAGAGAGCCGTCCCCACCGGCCATCCCCAGCGCGTCCGCGCCATCCCGGATGGCTGCTTCGGCGACGGCTGTGAGGTCTTCCTCGGGTGCCAGGACGTGGACCTCGATGCCGGATTCGCGAGCTCGATCCACCAGGCCATAACGATCAGCCTTGCCGTCACCACTGGCTGGGTTGACCAGCAGCACCGGACGAGTCACTCCGGCCGGGCCCACTGTCGTGACCTGGGCCTGGGCCCGGCGGGCCCGGATCACCTTCACCGCAACAGCGCCGGACACGGCCACACCGAGAACCAGTCCGGTCGCGACAACCCGTCGACGGGACCGGCTCGACCGCTCAGAGTGCATCATCGAACCTCCCCGGCCGCATGCGATCCAGTGCACCAGCATGTCAGGTTCACCAAGGAGGTTCGAACCGTGCAGCGGATCTCACCGAATCCTACGAATCCGGCCGGGTTCTCGTGGGCCCGGTGACCCACTGGCGGGGTCGATGAAGATCGCCTCATCGAATGCCGCAATAGCGACATTCCTCGCGGAGAACCCACTCGATGGGAATCGTCGGTCGCCACTGCGGCAAGGTGGGAACGCTGGCACAGATCTTGATCATGAGGAGCGACATGGACGGCTACGAATGGCATAGCCCCCTCGTGGCGCAGCACATCGGCTCGCCACTGGGTTCGGCCCTCGTCACTGCTCAGTTCGATCAGGGCGAAGCGGTCACGGGGATGCTCTACTGGAACGATCAGGGGCTCTGCTTCATCCCCGAGAACGCCACTCCCGAATGGGCCGCGGGAGTGCGGACCCTCACCTGGGCGCCAGGCATGACCGTCGAGCTCGATACCTCTCAGCCCCCCTACGCAGTGGTCTCCTTCGGTGGCGGCGACCTGTCGATGGAGGCGACCTCCGCTCAGGCGATGACGGACTCGGCAGCAAGGGGCGGTGCGCTCATCACCACTCCCGGAGCGCAGCCGACCGCGGCACAGCCCGTCGTGACCGAACCCGCGCCACCGGTCGGCCAACCGCTGCCCGCAGAGGATGACGGAGGCGGAGCCAGCAAGATCGTCATTGTCGGCATCATCATCATCGTGGTCCTGATCATTGCCGGAGGCGCCTACTTCTTCCTGAGTTCCCGCAGCAGCGACAGCCCGACACCCAGCACCACGGTGCCCGCGCCGACGGCGACTACAACAACCACCACCACAATCGCTCCGACAACCATTCCGACAGCCCCCGCCACCACGGCGGCCCCCACCTCGCCGGCGACCACGGCGGTGCCGACGACCACTCCTTAGCCCGCTCGTCCGGAATCCCTGGACAGCTGCAGACTTGCGTTCGGCTTGAGGAGCACTTGAGAGTCAGCGGCCATCCTCAATGACATGAGGAACCGCAACTGCTGGCAAAGGTCCACATCACAGAACCACCGTGGGTACCTGCGTCGCCACGTTGCTCGACTGAGAGGGTCATCATGCTGTCTATGGATTCCACGATCTCGTACCACGAGAGGAAATGGGAGTACCCGCTGAACGAGATCTCCGCAGAGATCCTGCGGCTTCGCGCTGAGATCGCAGCGCTGAAAGAGGCCCTGGCCTCGGTTCAGACCGGTGCCAGCCTACGGGTGGCAGCCTGACCTTCAGCAATCCTGCTGACAGTGAAGAGTCGGTTACGGATAGGTGAAAGTCCCGGCGAGTCTGCGGCGGACATCCGGCCGCTCACGACTACTGTCGCCCTATGGAGTTCCCGGACTCCCACACGACAGGAGGTCGCTGGTGACGCAGCCCCGCTACGGAACAACCATCACCGAGGCGCAGGGGGGTGAGCGTCGGACCTACATCCTGGACACCTCGGTCCTGCTCAGCGACCCCGATGCCATCAACCGGTTCGACGAGCATGATGTCGTACTGCCGCTGGTGGTGGTCTCCGAACTCGAAGGCAAGCGCACACACCCCGAGCTCGGCTACTTCGCACGCGAGGCGCTGCGCCTGCTCGACTCACTGCGCACCGAGCACGGCCGACTGGACCGTCCCGTGCCGGTGGGTGATGGCGGCTACCTGCACATCGAACTGAACCACACCGATCCGGGCGTGCTCCCCTCCGGCTACCGGCTCGGTGACAACGACACCCGCATCCTTGCGGTGGCCAAGTACCACCAGCAGGAGGGTCACGACGTGGTGGTGGTCAGCAAAGATCTTCCGATGCGGGTCAAGGCCGCCTCGCTCGGCATCGCCGCCGAGGAGTACCGGGCTGAACTCGTGCTGGAATCCGGCTGGACCGGCTGCGCCGAAGTGACGGTGGACTCAGGCGAGATCGACGAACTCTACGCCGAGGGCAGGGTCGACCTCGAGGTCACCCGCGAACTGCCGGTGAACACCGGAGTGATCCTGGTCGCCGACTCGGCCTCAGCTCTGGGACGGGTCAAGGCCGACAAGCAGGTCAGTCTGGTCCGCGGCGATCTCGAGGCCATGGGACTGCGCGGTCGCAGCGCCGAACAGCGCCTGGCACTCGACATGCTGCTGGACCCCGAGGTCGGCGTGGTCTCGGTCGGTGGTCGCGCGGGCACGGGCAAGAGCGCACTGGCGCTGGCAGCCGGGCTGGAGAACGTGCTCGAGCACCGGATGCACCGCAAGGTCATCGTGTTCCGCCCGCTCTATGCCGTCGGAGGCCAGGAGCTCGGCTATCTGCCGGGCAGCGAGGACGACAAGATGGGGCCGTGGGCCCAGGCCGTGTTCGACACCCTCGGCGCGGTGGTGTCCAGCAGTGTGATCGATGAGGTGATCGACCGGCGCCTGCTCGAGGTGCTGCCGTTGACGCACATCCGTGGCCGGTCCCTGCATGACGCCTTCGTCATTGTGGACGAGGCCCAGTCCCTGGAACGAAATGTGCTGCTGACCGTCCTGTCGCGGGTCGGGCAGAACTCCCGGGTGGTGCTCACCCATGACATCGATCAACGGGACAACCTGCGGGTGGGCCGCCACGACGGGGTAGTGGCCGTCATCGAACGACTCAAGGGTCACCCGTTGTTCGGCCACATCACGCTGAGCCGTTCGGAGCGCTCACCGATCGCCGCGGTGGTGACGGAACTGCTGAGCAATCCGAACGCCTGACTGCTCAGCCGAGACCGTTCCCGTTTCGCGTGATCGACCTCGGCCTGCTCACCGGCACTGCGTTCATCCGTGCGGTGCGTTGACCGAAGATGTCCTGGTAGGCCGCCTGGCCCTTGTCGTTGGGATGCGCCTTGGCAGCCTCGTTGCTCGGGTTCGTGGCGAAGGTCGCGTCCGCTGCCGGGTACAGCCATGGGTCCGCCGAGCACAACCCGTGTCCCCGGTTGCGTTGCTTGACCAGGTTCAGCACCGCCGTCCAGCCGAAGGCGGAGGCATTGCCACGGACCTGACTCACGATGCCGTCGGCACTCGGCGTGATCACTGCTGGGTCCGGGCTGTCCAGGGGTGGGGAGTACTGCGTAGGGAGTGGGCTCGGCTGCCCGGCCACCCCCTCGTACACCACGTCCCAGGCCCAGGACCACGAGATCTGGTTCGCCGGTGAGTTGGGGCTGAACTGACAGGGCACCACGGCTCCGCTCGGGTCGAGCTTCGAAGTGGGGTCCGGGGCGAACGGTGTCTCCAGCAGCCGTCCCGGGGCCCGCAGCACGACCGGTTTGGCGACCGTCGCCTTCGTCGCCTTGGTTCCCTGCTTGGTCACTTTGTAGGTCTTGCAGGTGCTGCGACCACCATCGGAACCGAGGCAGGGGGCGAGCTTCCTGAAGCGCCCCTCCAGCTTCGCGAGCTGATCGTTGGCAATCTGCCACAGCTCGCGTCCCCGGGCATCCCAGTCCGGCACCGCGGAGTAGCAGTTCACGTCCGGGCCGGACTGCAGGGCAGTGTCGAGGCACGAGGTGAGCAGCGAGAAGATGGCGATGTCGTTGGCGCCGATACTCATCAGGAGCTGGTCGAGCGGGCGCGAGCCAACGATCGTGCGCAGCTGGTCGGTCTGCGGGGGCTGCAGCGCATTGGGAGCGTCGGCCGCCGTGGTCTGCTGGGGGGAGAGCAGCCCGCCACCGGGCCGCAGCTGGCCATTGATGACGATGTTGCCCTTGGTGATCTGCGCGCCCGAGCATGCGACATCCACCAGGGTCACGTTGGAGCGGCTGTCGGCGTTCTCGACCGCTTGGGCACCACGCACGAAGCCGCTCCAACGGCTGCGGTGACACGCGCCGTAGTCCCAGTCGATGGTGCGAAGCTCGCCACCGGTGCCCGCCTTCGTGAAAGGCGGGAACCCTTCGCCGGAAGCGATGGAATCGCCCGTGATGCCGATCAGGACGTTCTTGACCACGATCTTGCTGTCCACGACCGTGGTACCGCGGTCATCGCTGACCGTCAGGGTCAGGGGGTGGGTGCCCTCAGGCAGGCGCACCGCAACCCGGCGGCTGCAGTTCCTGTTGTTGCGTGTGACGGCCGGGGTGCTAGCAATATGCCAGGAGCAGCGCAGCTTGCCGGCGCCACTGGACTTCCTGGCATCCAGCTTGACCGTGAACCGGTCGTCTGCCGGGATGAGCCCATAGCGGGCGGGTCCTGCTGCCCCGTAGCCTTTGATCTTCTCCAGCTTCTTGTCGGGCATCCCGTCGGGGCCCGGAATGAAGTAGCCGCCTTTCACGTAGTACTTGCTGGCCGGATCGTTGACCGGCACCCAGGTCTTCTTGTCGATCATGAAGGCCGGCATGGTCCAGTCCCACTTCACCGTGGGTCCTGCCGCCGCCCCAACAACGGCATGGTCCTGCTGGCTCGGGCTCCCCGGAGCCGAAGCGAGTGCAGTCGCGGCAAGTGTCGTGGCGCAGAGCCCGAGGCACAGGGCCCCCACGCCAGAGGCCAGCAGTCTCTTCATGGTGCATCCCCTCGAGTGGACTCGACAGCGAGTCAACTACGCTCGATGCGCTCGCGCAACCGGCAGCCACCAGGTGGCGCATGTCGTCGTGATCCCTGTGCTACCGGGCATTACTGCCGAGGTTCGGGCAGAATCACTGCCATGCCCCTG
This sequence comes from Actinomycetota bacterium, assembly GCA_020438795.1. Classification (GTDB taxonomy): domain Bacteria; phylum Actinomycetota; class Actinomycetes; order S36-B12; genus JAGQTY01. The sequence continues at coordinate 781 of JAGQTY010000063.1, read as the reverse complement.
CTGGATGCGCTGAAGCCCGCGCATGTCGCCCCGGACTGGCGGGGTGGCGCCAGACTGGCGGTCGTTGTCGGGACGCCCCTGGTTGGGGGCGTGCTCCTCGGATTCCCGAGCATCGCGCTGATGCTCGCCCTGGGCGCACTGAACGTCGGACTCGGGCTGCCGGACGGCAACTGGCAGCTCAAGCTGCGATCTGGAGTGGTCATCAGCGTGTTGCTGGGCCTGGTGACGTTCATCGGACTGGTCGCCCAGGGGCCAGCAACCGGTATCGTCGCGATCGCCGTCATCACCTTCTGCTGCGCCATCACGCAGGGCCTCGGCAGCCGGTATGCGGCAGGCGCGTTCGTGGTCGGCGTGATGATCGTGCTCGGGCTTTCACTGCCGGCCGTCCCCGGCGAGGAATGGCTCTCAGGGCTCGAAGTGGTGATCGGCGGCCTGTGGGGCACGCTCGTCATGACCTTCTTGTGGCCGCTGGGGGCACAACGAGCGATCCGGACGGCACTGGGAGCGGTGTACTCGGAACTGGCCGACTTCTACGCCGCGGCCCCGCACAGCTCGCACGAGCGTTCGGCGGCCATCGACCGGCTCAATGCAGCGCTGAACAACTCCTATGACGTGATCGTCGAGTATCGCAGCCGCAAGTGGTCCCGCAGTGACTTCAGCTCACAGGCGACCGCGGCGCATCGACGGGCCGCGGCGCTCCAGCTGTATCTCGGTAGCTTCGACAAGACCTATGGCGACGTGACCCCCATCCCCGAGGAACTGCAGCACGGCGTCAATGAAC
>JAGQTY010000062.1 GCA_020438795.1 Actinomycetota bacterium | reverse complement strand
TCCCGACGTCTCCTTCTCCTTCAACAGCCGCGACGACGACAAGGAGCGCGGCAAGTCCGCCGAACACCGCAACTCCACGAACCGGAACGAGGAAGCAACCACCACCGACGACACCAACACTCACCGCGCGACCACCCAGGTCCCCGACGGGGTGGACGGGTCAGGCGTCACCGTCGCACTCGTCGACACCGGGGTCGCCGACACCGGTGAGCTGAACGTCGAGCACATCAACGCCAGCGACGGCGCCCAGGGTGATGGCTACGGCCACGGCACCCACCTCGCGGGACTGGTCGCAGGCAGCGGCGCCGCATCGGGCGGCGAGCTGGCCGGCGCAGCCCCGGGAGCGAAGGTCCTCGATGTCCAGGTGGCCGATGAACAGGGCTCCACCTCGATGACCGAAGTCCTGCGCGGACTGCAGGCCGTCAGCGACCGGGCCGCCAGCGACCCCTCGCTGAAAGTTGTGAACCTAGCGCTGTCCACCGGTAGTCCGCTGCCCCCATGGATCGACCCGCTCTCCCGCAGCTTGGCTCAGCTGTGGTCGGACGGGCTGACCGTTGTTGTGGCAGCGGGCAACGACGGCAAGGATGGCGTCAGCTCTCCCGCCACCGATCCGCTGCTGCTGGCCGTCGGATCGGTTGACGAGAACGACACCGCCGATCGGGGCGACGACGTACTGGCCGACTTCTCGGCATACGGCAAGTCCTTCGGGGTGTTGCGTCCGGATGTCTCGGCTCCGGGAGTGTCCCTGGTGTCCCTGCGGGCACCTGGTTCCATCGCGGACGTCGAGAACCCCGACGCCCGGGTCGGCGACAAGTACTTCAAGGGCACCGGCACCTCGATGTCCGCAGCGCTTGTCTCCGGCTTGGTCGCCGATCTGCTCTCGCAGCGTCCCGACCTCAGCCCCACCGATGTGAAGCGTGTGCTTCGCGCCAGCGCGTTCGGCAAGGGCCTGAGCCTCGGGGCGGGGACCGGTGGGGTCGATCTGACGGCCGCACTCAACACGGATGTGTCCGCCACTGCAGCACTTCCGGACCTGGACCTCGGCACCGACCGCGGCCCCCTGGAGTCGGACGCAGCTGCCTGGGCCGCCTTCGCAGCCGCCTGGGAGGCCGGAAACCTGCGTGGCGTCGTGGAGGCCTGGATCCAGCTGAGCCCACAGGGGCGCCGCTGGGCAGCGGACGCCTGGTCCATGGCGGTGCTGCAGCACTCCCTGACCATGGAGGATGCCGAGTTCTTCGGCCGCCGCTGGGCCGGCCGGCGCTGGGCCACCCAGAACTGGGAGGGCCGCCGCTGGGCCGAGGATGCCTGGGTGGGCCGTCGCTGGGCCACCATCGACTGGGACGGCCGTCGCTGGGCCGAGGACGCCTGGGACGGACGCCGCTGGGCGGGGCGGCGCTGGGCCGCCGACGACTGGCTGGCCTTCGCCTGGACCGTGAGCCTCGCAGCCGATTCCCCCGAGATTCAGGACCAGTGGAAGTCCGAGGACTGGGACGGCCGCCGCTGGGCGGGCCGCCGCTGGGCCAACACCGAGTGGGTCGGCCGCCGGTGGGCCTCGGATGCCTGGGAGGGTCGTCGCTGGGCAGGGATCAGCTGGGACGGCCGCCGCTGGGCAGCCGGCGACTGGGAAGGTCGTCGTTGGTCCGATATGGCCTGGGATGGCCGCCGGTGGGCCACGGAAAACTGGAGTGGCCGTCGCTGGTCCGTGACAGGCTGGGGGATGTGATTCCGCCAGCGGCCGGTACGCGTGGCTGAGGCCACGCCCGCCACAGAAGAACAGGAACACCCCGGGAAGTCCGGGGTGTTCACTGTTGTTGCCGTCGTTCTGGTCGCAGGTCTGCTGGCAGTGGCCCTGACGGGTCTGGTGCTGTCCTCGGTCACGATCACGCCCTACTACTACGAAGGTGACGCGCTCTGGCCGTATCTGCTGTTCCTGCTCTTCGCAGCAGTCGCTGAGGTCTTCTACGTGCCCCTGCGGCACGGGGATGCCCAGGAACAGCTCACCTTCTTCGAAGCAGTGCTGCTCATCGGAGTACTGATCTTCGCCCCGGTGATCGCCCTCGTCCTGCCCCTGGTCGGCTTCCTGGTCGCGGGTCTGGCCCTGGGGCTCAACACGCGCAAGATCCTGTTCAACCTGGGCTCCTACGCGCTCGGCTCGGCCGCGCTGGTGCTCGCTTACGTGGTCGTGTTCCCCGACGGCGGCGAGTTCTCGGTCATCTCGGTGATCGGTCTGCTCGTCGGGGGAATGCTCTTCAGCGGCATCAACATGCTGCTGCTCGCGTGGATCCTCAACGCCGATCAGGGCGTACCACCGGGGGAGTTCATCCGCGAGCAATGGCTGATGAGCCTGGTGATGGCGGTCGGCAGCGTGGGTATCGCGGCGACCGCGGTCGCGCTGGCCCAGACCACGCCGGTGCTCACGCCGTTCGCCCTGCTGCCCGCGGCGGCCCTGTGGCTGGCCTACAACTCCTCGGCGCAGCAGAACGCCGCCCTGGAACGGAACCGCTGGATCATCCGGCTGAACACCGCCGTCTCGCAGCCTCGCTCGACCACCCACATGGCCGAGAACGCGGCGCACGCGTTGCGGCGGGTGTTCGAGGCCGACGACATCTGCCTGATGGCCGACGGCGTGACGCTGCGAGCCGACGAACCCGGCGGGCAGCTCGAGCCGCACCCGCCCGCGGAACTGGACCACCGGCTGGTGTCGTTCGCTACTGCGCAGCCGAGGGCCATCCCGACAGCCCTACTCCCCCCGAACTGGCGCTCCGGTGTCGCCGTCGAACTCGTTCTCGCCGACGATGAGCGGGGGGCACTGCTCCTGGGCGCGACCAGACGCCCGGCAGGCCTGGACCGGGTACTGCCGTGGGCCAGCGGGACATGGCAGTTGCGTGATGTGGACAGGCCGGTGCTCCAGGCGCTGACCGCATCCATGGCCGGCGCGCTGCGGGCAGGGCAGCACCTGACCGCTCTGACCGAGGAGACAGCGAAGCTGACCGCAGTCGTGGACCACGCGACCAACGGGATCGCCGTCTACGGGGCCGACGGGTCGGTGCTGATGTGGAGCCCCGCGATGGCGACCATCTCCGCAGTGCCGGCGGCCGATGCCCGGGCGGCCACCGCGGCGCCGGTACTGAGCCTGCGGGAGCTCGCTGACAGCGTGCGTGGCACCCGCGGGGTCAACAACGCCGAACTGGCCGTGGTGCGCGACGACGGCACCAGCCGGGACCTGAACGTGTCCGTGGTGTGGATCGACGACACCGGGTCGAGCCTCGGTCACAACACAGCGGGTGCCCTGGCCATTCTCACCGTTCAGGACGTCACGCGGGAGCGGCAGGCCGAACGGGCCAAGTCCGACTTCATCGCCACCATCTCCCATGAGTTGCGGACCCCGATCACTCCTATCAAGGGGTATGCACAGCTGCTGTCGACGCGCTGGGAACAGATGCCGCTGGCCAAGCGGGAGAAGGTGCTGCGGACCATCAGCGACAAGGCCGACCATCTGAGCAGACTCGTGGACGATCTGCTGCTGGCCTCCAACGTCTCCGGGTCGGAGGGGGAGGCGAAGCTGACCATCGAGCCCAGCGACGTGCCCGCCAACGAGCTGGCGGACCTCGCCATCGCTGGATTCCCGGATCTGCGCGGCCGGATCGAACGGACGGATCACGACTGTGTGCTGCGCTGCGACCGCGACCGCGCGGTCCAGTGTCTCGGCAATCTGATCAGCAATGCCGGCAAGTACTCCGAGCCTGGTTCGGTGATTCGTGTTGTGACACATCCCTGCGAGGGTGAATCATATGTGGAGATCGCCGTTCACGATCATGGGCGCGGAATACCCGGCGACGAGCTGGGCCGGGTGTTCGACCGCTTCTACAGGGTGGAGGACCCAATGACGATGACGACCGGGGGGAGCGGTCTGGGTCTGTACATATCGCGCGAACTCGCGCGGGCGATGAACGGTGACATCCTGGCGGAATCGACGCTCGGCAGCGGCAGCGTGTTCACACTGCGACTACCGATATCTCGTTCGCCCGCCTCAGGGGCCGACACGGAGGCGAGATGACCGCCAAGATACTCGTCGTCGACGATGAGCCCTCCGTGCGAGCGCTGGTCCGGGACATCCTCGAGCTCGATGACTACGAGGTGTTCGAGGCCAAGGACGGCGATGAAGCACTCGAGCGCTTCCGGGCCGACCACTACGACACAGTGATCCTGGACATCATGATGCCCGGCATCTCCGGACTCGATGTGCTGCGCGAGATTCGTGCCGGGACCGACCACCCGGAGGACTACACCGGATCCACGTCTGACACCCCGGTGATCCTGCTCACCGCCGCATCGGACGACGACACGACGTGGGAGGGCTGGACCTCCGGCGCGAGTGTCTTCATCGCCAAACCGTTCGATCCCTCGAACCTCCTGGAATGGCTGGACCGCACCGTGAACCGGCGTCTGGAACAGCACTTCGGCCCGGCGGAGGATGAAGACCTCGGGGGGTCGGGGGACCTGAGTGCGGAGTTCCGGGGCCTGTCGGAATGAAGTCCGTACAACTCGAGCAGTTGGCCGGCATCGCGAGCACTCAGCCCGGCAACCCCCGCATTGTGGCCTCCGGCAACCTTGCCACTCCTGTCGAGGTCCTGGCAGCGCTGGACGAGGCGTTCGAGCAGTACACCCTGCACATGCTCAACGCCACGGGGAGGATCCCGAGCAGGCCGGGCGTCATCCACGAGACGGCCTTCGTTGGCCCGGCGATGCGTCACTCGCCCGGGCTGCACTACGTTCCCTGCCGGCTCAGCCTGGTCCCGGTGCTGCTGCAACGGGTGCTGAACCCCGACATCGTGGTCATCCACACCTCGCTGCCCCGTCGCGGTCGGGTGAGCATGGGGATCGAAGTGAATATCCTGCCCGGCGCCATCGACGCGGTCCGGGCCAACGGCGGGATCCTCATCGCGCAGGCAAACCCGAACATGCCGTACACATTCGGGGACGCCGAGATTCCGGTTGCAGAGCTCGACTATCTCGTCGAGGTGGATGCTCCATTGCCCGTGCCCCCCGCAGCCCCCGACAACGAGATCGCGGATGTGATCGGGGAGCGGATCGCCCACCACGTCGAGGACGGCGCCACACTGCAGCTCGGCATCGGCGCGATACCCAACGCAGTCCTGGCCAGCCTCACCCATCGCCGGGACCTCGGATTCTGGTCGGAGATGTTCAGCGACGGACTGCTGGAACTGAACCAGCACGGTTGCCTGGACCCCGACCGGCCTGTCACCGCCTCGTTCGTCATCGGATCCCACGAGCTCTATGAGTTCATCGACCGCAACCGGGCGGTCTCGCTTCGACGTACGGAAGTGACCAACGATCCTGCCCGGATCGCCGCCCAGACGAACATGACCAGCATCAACTCCGCGCTCGAGGTCGACCTGTCCGCACAGGCGAACGCCTCGCGCATCAACGGTCGCATCTACTCGGGCTTCGGCGGCTCCACCGACTTCATCGTCGGGGCGCTGCACTCACCGCGGGGCCATGCCTTCATGGCGTTGCCGTCCTGGCACCCCAAGGCCGGCACTTCGACGATCGTGCCACTGATCACAGAGCCGATCACGAGCTTCCAGCACTCGGCCATCGTCACCGAACAGGGGATGGCCGAGGTCTTCGGCCGTTCGGAGGCCCAGCAGGCCCGGGAGATCATCAACCACGCTGCCCACCCCGACGTTCGCGCCCAGCTTCTGGAAGCCGCGACTGAGCTCGGGAGGATCTGATGCCAGAGGCACCGGAGCTGTCCGGTGCCGTGAGCTTCCTGGCGCGCCGCTGCCAGGGTGTCCTGATCTCGGACATCCAGGTCAGCGCGCTGAGTGCGGTCAAGACCGCCGAGCCGCCGCTGCAGTCACTGGTGGGACAGCCGATCACTGAGGTGCGTCGGCGGGGCAAGTACCTGATCCTGCAGGCCGCCGAAGCGGCGATCGTGGTGCACCTCTCACGGGCGGGCTGGCTCGTATGGCGCCCGGCCGTCCCCGCCGCCAGACTGCGGCCGGGACGGGGACGGGTCTCGGCGCGGATCAGTTTCGTGGACCACGACGGAGTCGTGGTCGGCTGCCTGGACCTGACGGAGGCAGGAACTCAGAAGCGCCTGGCCATCTGGGTCGCCGAGGATGCCGAGCTGCTTGATCCGGTGGCGCGACTCGGTCCGGAGGCGACCGGACTCACCGCGGACCAGCTCGGCAGCATCCTCGAAGCAGGAGGTGCCAGTCACCTCAAGACGGTGCTCCGGAACCAGAGCTCCCTGGCCGGCATCGGCAACGCCTACAGTGACGAGATCCTGTACCGGGCCCGGCTCAGCCCGGCCCGACGCGCAAACTCGCTCAACGACGACGAGACCGACCGGCTCTTCGATGCGCTCACCGCGTGCCTGGCCGAGGCAGTGGCACTCGCTGAGGAGGCCGACGACCTGTCCGCGCTCAAGGACACCAAGCGACGCCACTTCCGGGTGCATGGGCGGGCTGGTGAGGAGTGCAGCGTCTGCGGCACGATCATCGCGAGCGTCAGCAGTGGCGACTCCAGCTACCAGTACTGTCCGGGCTGTCAGACCGATGGCAAGCGGCTGCCCGATCACCGGTTGAGCAGACTGCTCAGATAGACGGCCCGGTCAGCGTGTGAAGCGGACGAGTGAGGGCAGACTGATCGCGTGACCCAACAGTTCCATGTCCTGGTGGTGTGCTCGGCCAACATCTGCCGCTCGCCCGCCACAGCCGCGGGACTGGCGCGCGCAGCCGCCGAGTCGGGCCTTCCGGTGAGTACGGCGTCCGCGGGCTCCGTTGCCCTGCCGGGGCGACCCGCATGTGACCTGTCCATGGCCCTGGCCGGTTTCCACGAGTACGAGCACAGCAGCCGGCCGCTGACCGCCGACCTCATCGGCGCGGCCGATCTCATCCTGGCCCTCGAGCGGGCAAACTCGGCGGCGGTGGCAAGCCTCGATCCCGCAGCGCGGCGCCGGACCTTCCTGCTGGTCCAAGCGGGACTGGTGGGCGAGCGGATCACGCAGACGCTTGCCACCGGAACACTGCCTCAGGGGGCGCCCGAACTGCCTACTGGCGCTGTCGCGCGCCTGCGCTGGCTGGTCGAGGAGATGGACGCCGCCCGCGCGGACATCCCCGCAGAGGTCGACACTGAGGTGCCCGACCCGCATGTGCTCGGCTACGAGAGGCACCCGATGTCGGCTGAGACCATGCGCACGGCAGTGGAACGGCTCGCAGCGACTGGGGAGTTTGTGCTGCGGATGCCGGGGAACACGTAAGATCGACGAATAGACGTAATCACGCAAGGAAGTCGCATTGACAACCAACACCCACGAAATGCCGGAGATCACCGAGGACTCCGTCCTGGAGGCCCTGGAAGCCGAGGCCATCCACATCTTCCGCGAGACCGCCGCCGCGTTCCAGAATCCAGTGCTGCTGTACTCGATCGGCAAGGACTCCTCGGTGCTGCTGCACCTGGCCCTGAAGGCGTTCGCGCCGGCACCCATCCCCTTCCCGGTGATGCACATCGACACGGGCTGGAAGTTCAAGGAGATGATCACCTTCCGGGATGAGCAGGCGGAGAAGCTCGGCCTGGATCTGCGGATCGCCCAGAACAAGGAGGCGATCGCCGAGGGTGTGACCCCCTTCACCCACGGCACGCACGAGTACACCCGGATCATGAAGACGGTCGCGCTGCGGGAGGGCCTGGATCAGTACGGCTTCGACGTCGCGATCGGTGGGGCGCGGCGCGACGAGGAACGCAGCCGCGCCAAGGAACGGGTGTTCAGCCTCCGCGAACCGGGACACCGCTGGGACGCCCGCAAGCAGCGCCCCGAGTTCTGGCGCACCACCAACAGCAGGCTGGCCGAGGGCCAGACGATGCGGTCGTTCCCGATCTCCAACTGGACCGAGCTCGACGTCTGGGAGTACATCCGTAAAGAGAACATCGAGATCCCGAGCCTCTACTTCGCAGCCCCACGGCCCGTGGTCGAGCGCAGCGGCACGCTGATCATGGTGGACGACGACAGGCTGCCCCTCGAGGACGGCGAGGAACCTGAGATCAGGACCGTGCGGTTCAGGACGCTCGGCTGCTACCCGCTGACGGGCGCCGTGGAGTCCGATGCCGCCGACCTCGACACGTTGATCGAGGAGATGGGTCAGTCCAAGATGTCCGAACGTTCCGGACGCCTCATCGACGGCGAAGGCGGCGGGTCCATGGAGGCCAAGAAGGCGGAGGGGTACTTCTGATGACGACCGCGACCTTGAACGAACAGGAACTGCGCGTGGAAGAACCCGCGCCGGTTGTACGGATGGTGGCGTGTGGCTCTGTCGACGACGGCAAGAGCACCCTCATCGGTCGTCTGCTCACCGAGACCGACTCCGTTCCGATCGACCAGCTCGAATACGCGCGGACCACGCGCCGCGGCGGCTCCACCATCCCGGTCGGTGAGATCGACTACTCACTGCTGACCGACGGCCTGGAGGCCGAACGCGAGCAGGGCATCACGATCGACGTCGCCTACCGCCACATGGATCTGCCGAACGGGCGCCGGATCATCATCGCGGACGCCCCGGGGCACGAGCAGTACACCCGCAACATGGCGGTTGCGGCCTCCACCGCAGACATCGGCGTACTGCTGGTGGACGCCGCCCGTGGTCTGCGTCCGCAGACCTACCGCCACCTCACCGTGTGCGCCCTCATGGGTGTCACCGGTGTCATCGTCGCCGTCAACAAGATGGACCTCATCGGCTACGAGCACGCCACGTTCGAGGAGCTGGCCGGATCCATCCGGGCCGCGGCGGTGCGCTTGGGTATCGAGGATGTGACTGTGATCCCCGTCAGTGCCGTCACCGGCGCCAACGTGATCGAGTCCGGCGACACGATGCCCTGGTACACGGGTGAGACCGTGCTCGGCGCGCTGGAGACGTGGGAGCCGCCCGCAGCGGCGGAGGACGCGCCGTTCCGGCTGCCGGTGCAGCTCATCAGCCGGGCTGGGGGCAACTTCCGCGGCTACTCCGGAACGATCGCCAGCGGCAGTGTCAGGGTCGGCGACCGCCTCGAACTGGCCGAGTCGGGACAGTCGGCGAGTGTCGAGCGGGTGCTCATCAGCGGTGAGGATGCCGTCGAGGCTCACATGGGCGATGCGGTCACGGTCACCCTGGATCACGAGATCGACGTCACCCGCGGCGACCTGCTGTGCGGTGCGGGCGAGGATGTCGCCAAGACCGCGGACAAGTTCACCGCCGACCTGGTCTGGCTGGGCGAGAAGCCGCTGGCACAGGGACGCTCCTACATGCTCTATGTCGGCCCGCGTGCGGTCCCAGCCACCATCACGGCGGTGCGCTACAAGCTGGACGTCGTCGAGGGCCACCAGCATGCCGCACGGCGCCTGGAGATGAACGACATCGGCCGGGTGGAGTTCGCCACCGACAGCCCGATCGCCCTCGACCCCTACGAGGTGTGCCGCGACACGGGCGGCTTCCTGCTCGTGGACCGGGTCAGCGCCGACACCGTGGCCGCAGGACTGACCCGCTGGGCACTGCGCCGGGGCGACCCGAACATCCATCCGCACGACTACAAGGTCGCCGAGGCCGACCGGACCGCGCTCATGGGTCACCCACCGCGCGTGGTCTGGATGACCGGGCTGTCCGGCTCGGGCAAGTCGACCATCGCAGACGCCGCGGTGGCCCGGTTGCACGAGGAGGGCGTTCACACCTTCGTCCTCGACGGCGACAACGTGCGTCACGGCCTCAACCGCGACCTCGGCTTCACCCCGGGCGGTCGCGCCGAGAACGTGCGCCGAGTCGCAGAGGTCGCCAAACTGATGAAGCAGGCGGGCCTGGTGGTCATTGTGGCGCTGGTGTCGCCGTACATCGCCGACCGCAGAGCCGCCGCGAACATCTTCGATGAGGGCGAGTTCCTCGAGGTGTTCGTGGACACCCCGCTGAGCGTGGCGCAGGAACGGGACCCCAAGGGCCTCTACAAGAAGGCCGCCGCCGGGGAGATCCCGAACATGACGGGTGTGGGGCAGGACTACGAGGCACCCGAGCGCGCCGACGTTCACCTCGATGGCACCCAGTCGGTGGCGGACAACGCCGAGCGCCTGGTCCGTGCGGTCCTGGGAGAATAGCACTGCCAGCTCCTGACCAGGGCTCGGTCTGCCTCAGGACTGGCCGTACCGGTGCGCAGGCACTGACATCCGAGGACCGCGGCGCTCAGGTTTGGCGCCGTGCAGCTCGAACATCCGTACCGCCCGGTAGCGCTGGCCCCGGAAGGGTTCCAGCAGTTCCGCGAGCTCCTCGTCGGTGCCGTCCCGGCGCCCGGTGAGCGTGAATATCACGAGCCGGGCGAGATGGTAGTCCCCGAAGCTCACCGCGTCGGCGTCGCCCAGCGCCCGCTG
>JAGQTY010000061.1 GCA_020438795.1 Actinomycetota bacterium | reverse complement strand
TCGGCGACCGCACACGAATGGGTTCCACCTGCGCTGATGTCGGTGACGGTCCTTCCGAGCAGTACGCCGGCGGTGTCGACCGCGACGGGTACGTGGCTTTGGGTCGTGCTGTTGTCGCCGAGCTGGCCGTTCCCGTTGTAGCCCCAGCAATACGCTGCCCCGTCGGCGACCGCACACGTATGGGTTCCACCGGTGCTGATGTCGGTGACGGTCTTGTCGGCCAGGCCGGGATCCGAGGCCGTGACTGCTACCGGAGTCTTCCTCTGTGTCGTGCTGTTGTCGCCGAGCTGGCCAGCGTTGTTGTTGCCCCAGCAGTAAGCGGCACTGTCTGAGGGGCCGGTGCTGTATGCGATCGCACAGGTGCGGTTACTGCCGGCGCTGATGCTGGTCACGGTCTTGCCTGACAACGCGCCGGCGGTGTTGACCGCGACCGGTGAGCTGTAGTCATCGAAGGGGCCCCCGTTGTTGCCCAGCTGGCCCTGGTTGTTGCTGCCCCAGCAGTAGGCGGCACCGTCAGCGATCGCACAGGTGTGATTCTCGCCGGCACTGACACTCGTGACGGTCCTGCCTGCCAGGACACCCGAGGTGTTGACCGCCACCGGGATCAGGCTCCGTGTGGTCTGGCCATTCCCCAACCGGCCGTCCTGATTGTTGCCCCAGCAGAAGACGGCACCGTCTGCGATTGCACACGAATGTTCACCTCCGGCACTGGAGTCTGTGACGGTCTTCCCAGACAGGACCCCTGCTGTATCAACCGCAATTGGCATGTCGGTCCCCAACTGGCCGTTGGCGTTGCTCCCCCAGGTAAGACCGAGGCCGTTCGGGCTGGCGCCTTGGGCGGGTGCCACGGTCACCACGAGTGCCACCACTGCCATGGCCAACAACCAGGGAATTCGGGAAGGGAGAACCTGGCGCATGGTCGCCTCTTGTTTGGTGAAGTGGCCTCCGAATTGGGCCGGGTGCTTCATTGTGGCCCGCGCCGCGGAAGATGGACTTTGGTCCCAACCGAATGGAGCAACGGCAGGGCCCACCTGAGCGAGCCGTTCCCGGCCCGACGGGCTCCATCCCGAGTGCAGCAGCCGGCGGCGCTTCGCCCTACGATAGAAGGCATGTCTGGTATCACTCGCGATGAGGTGGCCCACCTCGCCAAACTCGCCCGGCTCGACCTCACTGACGACGAACTCGATCGTTACAGCGCACAGATCGATCAGATTCTGGACGCCGTCGCGAAGGTCGCCGAGGTGGCAGACAAAGACGTGGCAGCGACCTCTCATCCGGTCGTCATGGAGAACGTCTTCCGCGACGATGTGGTGACGCCCGGTCTGAGCGCGCAGGAGGCGCTGGCAATGGCTCCCGCCCGAGAGGGTGACCGCTTCCGGGTGCCACGGATTCTGGACGAGGAGTGAGCCGATGAGTGCTGACGTTCTCCGTATGTCTGCCGCTTCGCTTGCGGCGGCTCTGGCTGGCAAGCAGATCACGGCCGAGGAAGTCACCAGAGTCTTTCTCGAGCGGATTCGTGATGTCGATCCCCAGATTCATGCCTTTCTGCGAATCGACGAGGAGGGTGCCTTGGCCACCGCCCGCGAGGTCGATCGCCGACGGGACGGCGGTGAGAACCTGCCACGGCTGGCAGGAGTGCCGGTCGCGGTCAAGGACGTGATGACCACGGTGGGGATGCCCACCACCGTCGGCTCTGCGATCCTGGACGGTTGGGAGCCCCCCTACGACGCCACCATCGTGGCGAAGCTCCGGGACAACCTGATGCCGATCCTGGGCAAGACGAACATGGACGAGTTCGCCATGGGCTCCTCGACCGAGCATTCCGCCTACGGCCCCACGCGTAACCCCTGGGACACCGATCGGATCCCAGGCGGCTCCGGCGGTGGTTCGGCGGCGGCACTGGCAGCGCTGGAAGTGCCACTGGCGCTCGGCACCGACACCGGTGGTTCCATCCGGCAACCGGCTGCGGTCACCGGCACCGTGGGTGTCAAGCCGACCTACGGCTCTGTGTCTCGCTACGGCCTGGTGGCGCTGGCCTCATCGCTGGACCAGGCCGGTCCATGTGCGCGCACCGTGATGGATGCGGCGATGCTGCATGAGGTGATCGCCGGCCATGATCCCAGGGACTCGACGTCGCTGCCCGATCCGGTGCCGGACTTCGTGGGCGCTGCCCGACGGGCTGACGTGGGTGGCGTGCGGATCGGCATCATCTCCGAACTCACCGGCGACGGCTATCAGGCGGGCGTGATGCAGCGGTTCACGGAGGCGGTCGAGACCTACCGGGGTCTGGGCGCCGATATCGTCGAGGTCTCCTGCCCCAACTTCAGCTATGCGCTGGCCGCCTACTACCTGATCCTCCCGAGTGAGGCTTCTTCCAACCTGGCGAAGTTCGACGCCATGCGCTACGGCCTGCGGGTCGGTGATGACGGCATCGCGACCGTCGAGCAGGTCATGGCCCGCACCCGTGATGCCGGATTCGGCGCCGAGGTGAAGCGTCGCATCATGCTCGGCACCTACGCACTCAGCTCAGGCTATTACGACGAGTACTACGGTCAGGCGCAGAAGGTTCGCACGCTGGTGCAGCAGGACTTCGACGCCGCGTTCGAGCAGTGCGACGTGCTCATCTCTCCCACCTGTCCGACCACCGCATTCAGGCTCGGCGAGAAACTCGAGGACCCGCTGGCGATGTATCTCAACGACATCGCCACCATCCCGGTGAACCTTGCCGGCAACGCCGCTCTCTCGCTCCCGGTCGGCCTGGCCCCGGAGGACGGTCTGCCCGTGGGCCTGCAGATCATCGCTCCTCACCGTCAGGACCAGCGACTCTACAACGCCGGTGCCGCTCTTGAGGCCGCGCTCGAGGACCAGTGGGACAGGCCTTTCATCGAGGGGTTGCAGTAATGAACACCAGGACACAGCCCAAGCTGGCCAGACTCTCCGACGCACTGGCAACCTACGAACCGGTCATCGGGCTCGAGGTGCACGTGGAACTCGGCACGAACACCAAGATGTTCTGCGGCTGCCCCACGACTTTCGGAGGTTCCCCGAACTCGCAGGTGTGCCCGGTCTGCCTGGGCTTGCCCGGTTCGCTGCCGGTGGTGAACCGTACGGCCATCGAGTCCACGATCCGGATGGGCCTGGCACTCAACTGCACGATCGTGCCGTGGTGCCGGTTCGCCCGGAAGAACTACTTCTACCCGGACATGCCCAAGGACTATCAGATCAGTCAGTACGACGAACCCATCTGCGTCGACGGCTATCTCGATGTGGACGTGCCCACCGACGACGGCGTCACCACGGTACGGGTCGAGATCGAGCGGGTCCATATGGAGGAGGACACCGGCAAGCTCACGCACGCCGGCGGCGCCGGCCGGATCCAGGGAGCCGACTATTCCCTGGTGGACTACAACAGGGCGGGCATCCCGCTCGTCGAGATCGTGACCAAGCCGGTCACCGGCACCGGTGGGCTGGCGCCGGCAGTCGGGCGCGCCTACGTGAGCGAACTACGCGACATCATGCGGACCCTTGGTGTCTCCGACGTCCGGATGGAGGAGGGCTCCCTGCGCTGTGACGCCAATCTCTCGCTGTCTCGCTCCGGTGAACCATGGGGTACCCGTACCGAGACGAAGAACGTGAACTCGCTGCGCTCCGTTGAGCGGGCGCTCACCTACGAGATCCGCCGGCAGGCGGCCATCCTCGGTGCCGGAGGCAGTATCAAACAGGAGACCAGACATTTCCATGAGGACGACGGGACGACCACACCCGGGCGTTCCAAGGAGGAGGCCGAGGACTACCGCTACTTCCCCGAGCCCGACCTGATGCCCGTGGCTCCTGATCCTGCCTGGGTCGAGGAACTGCGCGCGACGTTGCCCGAGCCCCCGTCGGTGAGACGCAAGCGGCTGCAGCAGGAGTGGGGCATCAGCGACCACGACATGCAGTCGGTCATCAATGCCGGCGCGGTCGAGCTGGTCGAACTGACGGTAGCGGCAGGTGTGGATCAGGCCAGCGCCCGCAAGTGGTGGCTCGGTGAGTTCTCCCGGCACGCGAACGAGAATGACATGGAGCTCACCGATCTCGCCGTGACGCCGGCTCAGATCGCCGACGTCGAGTCTTTGATCGTCGAGGGAACACTGAACGACAAGCTGGCCAGGCAGGTCTTCGAGGGGGTCCTGGCCGGTGAGGGCGAACCGAGCGATGTCATCAAGAAGCGAGGCCTCGCACTCGTGTCGGATGACTCCGCACTCGTGGGGGCCATCGATGAGGCGATCGCGGCGATGCCGGATGTCGTGGACAAGATCAAGGGTGGCAAGGTGCAGGCGGCCGGCGCCATCATCGGACAGGTGATGAAGGCGACTCGGGGCCAGGCTGATGCCGCCCGGGTGCGGGAACTGCTGCTGGAGAAGCTCGAGGTCTCCTGAAGGACCTCAACGCCGCGAGTGTTGCTCGAGATGAGTTTCCGAGACTCGGGGGGAGGGCTGGTCGGGTATGCCGCCGCCTGCTGGCTCGACGGTGACACCGGCGATGTGTACTCGGTCCCTGCCAGCGTCCTTGGCCATGAACAGCGCTTGGTCCGCCGTCTCAAGCACAGTGTCGAGATCGTGGCCCTGACTGGAGTCAGCCACGCCGGCGCTCACTGTGAAGGTCGGGACCGACCCCCCTGTGACAGTAGCGGCTAGCTCCTCACGGATACGTTCGGCCAACCGGGCGCCGACGGTGGCATCAGCGCTTGGCAGGACCACCGCGAACTCCTCACCGCCGAGCCGGGCGACGATGTCAGTGTTGCGCACTGTCTTCTGGACCGTTCCCGCGAAGACCCGCAGCGCCTGATCGCCTGTGGCATGGCCGTGCGTGTCGTTGATCCTCTTGAAGTGATCCAAGTCAAGCGCGACTACGGCGTAAGCCGTACCTGTCCCGGTGATGCGGCCGACCTCGTCCTGGAATGAACGCCGATTAAGCATCCCGGTGAGCGGATCGAGTTTGGCCTGCAGTTGTGAGTCTGACAGTGCCCTGAGCATGCTCAGCCTGGCGCCAAGCGCGTCGCCCAGCGTCCGCAACTGCTCGATCGAGTCCCGGGATGGGGGATGCTGGTCGGGGCCAGTCGCGTGTAGCACTCCAGCCGCACTGCCGAGCACATTCACAGGCACACAGACGGCGGAGACCGCGCCTTCCGCGCGGCCACTCAGCTTGGGGCAGGCGTCGATGTCCTCGCTCGAGCTGAACGTGAGGGGATGGCCTCGCCGTACGGCTGGACACCCTGCCGGGGTCGTTACAGAGCAGCCTGGCCCTTCGTCCCGGGGTGAGGTCGCTGCGACCCGCAGGTTCGCCATGCTGGAATCAGCGAGCAGGATTTCCGACCTGTTGCCCTCGAAGGCCAGACGCAGCGTTCGCTCCGCTGCGCTCAGTGCACCTGACTCGTCCTCAGCCATGTCCAGGGCTCGCAGTATCTGTCCGTCCATATGGCGGGCGGTAACTTGTGCGCGCAATTCCTCCTCGCGGTACTCCACCTCGAGTTCCCGGTTGCGCACCTCATTACGAAGGGGCCGGATGACCAGATACCAGATCGGTGGTGCTGCCAGTGCCGACAGGATCAGCGCGTCCAGAACCGCCTCAAGCACAACGGGCATGGCTGGCAGGAGACTGAATGCAGCCATGATGATGAGTTCGACGGCTGCGATGATCAGCAGGATGGTTAGGGTCTGTCGTACGAATCCGGCCCGTGCGCTCCTCGGGGCGCGGTCGTTCATGCCACCGCCTCCTTCGATGCGCTCACAAGTCCCTAACCGCTGGCAGACGGGGTTGGCGCAGTCAGATAGGGACCCTAGTACGGGATTCTGCCTCCTTGTCCGGCGCTTTGCACCGCGAGTGAGGTCTCCCTGGCCCAGATGTCGCACCTGCGATCACCGGCAGGGGAGGCTCCAGCCGTTCAGTCGCAATCGCTTGAGCTGGCCGAAGGCGGCGAGGTCCGCAGCCCTCCGGCACAGCGTCTCTACCTCCGCCTTGCGGTACTCGAGGATGAACACCGCTTTTTCTTTGCGGGTGAAGTGCTTGTAGCCAGCGCACTCGCGGTACCTCACGCATTCTTCGTTGAGCGCCCAGTCGAACGTGCGCGACAGCGGCTTGAGGAGTCCCACGGCATTCTTCAGACCGGGCGAGAGCCCGTTCCGCTTCGCCATTCGGGCCAGCATCCGGTTGTAGGCCAGTTGCTGTGAGCGTGTGATGGCGAAGCCGGTCCGGTTGCTGTAGCCGTCCACGTTGTCGAATTCGATGGCCCGGAATCCCTTCGCGGCGCATCGTTGCACTCGCTGCCGCATCAGGGGACGCAGGACTGTGCGGTTCCTGACGTCGAGCCAGCGTTCATCGGGCCAGCCTGCCAATCGGCGACCGAGCACGGTTGACGGGAAGTCCGACGCATCGTCGCGGTAGCGCTCCCAACTGCCCGCACTGATGTAGCAGATGCTTGTCAGGCCTCGCTGGTTCAGGGCTGCCACCGTGGCTGCCGACGTGTCCTCGGCGTCGACCTCGACGACCGTGGCCCACTGTGGCACAGTCAGCTCGCCGCTGAACTGGATGTGCAGGCGGTCTCCGGGGCTGATCGGCGCCTCCCGCGCCGAAGCTGCTGGAGCCAGGGCGAGCAGGATGATGAGGCCGCAGAATGCAGTGAGCAGCTTGAGCCCGCCGATCATGATGCCCCCATCGTGACTGTGTTCCTCGGACGCGAAGCTGATCCGTCTCGACACGCAATCACCACGGTCTCTATGTCGGCTCAGCGCACGATCAGCTGAACCTGAGTGGTCCGGCCGGCCGAGTCTGTGGGTGTCGGGTGACGCTGCCGACTCGGAATGACAGTTGGGGCCGCAGCCGCTCCGCGTCACATCGCGGAGACGGAGGGTCGGTCCGATTCAGCCAGCTCGGCAAGCTCGTCGCTGACATCTTCGCCCGCCAGCTGGCGCAGGTCGAGATCCGTGAGAGCGATCTCGGCGCTGCGGGCGTTCTCGTCCAGATGCAGCGGCTGCTTGGTCCCCGCCAGTGGAACGATGTGGTCCCCCTGTGCCAGCAGCCAGGCGAGTGCAACCTGGCCTGGCGTGGCCCGCTGCCGCTGGGCGACCGATCGGAGCAGTTCCAGATAGTCGCCGCTGGCGGCCAATGACTCTGCGGTGAACCTGGTGAGCTTGGAACGCAGGTCGGTCCAAGCGAACTTCCGGCCGGGGTTCAGTGTGCCGGTGAGGAAGCCACGTCCCAACGGACTGGTCGCCAGCAGACCGATACCCCGATCGCCGCACCAGCGGACCATCTCGGCGTTGCCCTGCTCCCACAACGAGTATTCGGTCAGCACAGCCGTGATGGGGAAGCGCTGCTGGAGAGCCGCGACGAGGCGGACGTCGTCGGTCATGATCCCCAGGGAGCGGACCTTCCCGGCGGTCACGAGCGAGGCCATCGCGTCCCAGGACTCGTAGATGTTCACCTCAGGGTCCGGCGAATGCAGGACGAAGAGGTCGAGGTGATCGCAGTTCATTCGCCGGATCGACGCCTCCGCACCGGAGATGATGTGATCGGGCTTGGCGTTGCGCAGCAGGTGACCGTCCGAACGGCCCACCAGCCCCACCTTGGTGCTGATCACTGCGTTCTCGCGGCGCCCTCGCAGCGCCCGGCCGACCAGCAGTTCATTGGTGAAGGGGCCGTAGGCATCGGCAGTGTCGATGAGGGTCACGCCGAGATCGACTGCCCTGGCGATGGTCTGCTCTGAACGCTCATCCTGGCGTTGATCCACGTCGTAGACACCGGTCATCGACATGCAGCCGAGTCCGATGGATCCCACTTCAAGGCCGTAGGAACCGATTCGGCGGGTGGGGACATGCATAGGCACAGACTATTCCGTGTGGCTGCGATCACCAAGACGGGGTCGGCCGCCCCGGCCACGACCTTCTCGGCACCGGCTGCGAGGACCGAACAGTGGGGTTGTGTCGCGCAACGTGCCCGCGCAGGCGCTTGCTTCACCCGGATGGGTCAAGCTGGTGCGAGACAAGGGGGGTTGCGTGTCACTTCGTTGCGGATTTGAGTGTGGCGGTGGCATGGTTTGCGTGTTCCGGACCGTGTTCTGCGGGGTGCCTGGTCGCCGAAGCTGTATCCATGCAGAACGATTGGCGAGCGAACAGTCCATCCAGCGTCGCTATCCTGAGGGCCTCCTATCGCCGAGCACTGGTCGCCTTGGCGGCCACCTTCGCATTGCTGCTTCCGGCGGCGCCGGCGCTGGCGGGAGCAGCGTTCGGCGGTACCGGTGCGAGCCAGCCGCCGCTGTCAGTAGCCCGCGTGGGTTCGGAGGCGAAGCCCGACAGGCGGTGTCGCACGGTGAATCGCAAGTTCAGCGTGGGCATCGCCAAGAGCAGAGCGAAGGCACGCGCGTTCGAGCGAATGGGCAACCTGCGTCCGGAGGTGAAACGAAGCGCGTATCGCAAGTACCGGAAGAAGGACCGTAATCGTGACGGCGTTATCTGTGGCATCGCGAAGCCCGGCGCGGAGGAGCAAGCACCAACACTCGACAGCGCTCCGGCAGCGCCGGCCGCGCCTGCCGAAGAGGCTGAGCCACCCCCACCGCAGAGTCCGACTCCCGAGACACCGGCGCCAGTGTCTCCGCAGGCAGAGGGAGGCCTGCCCTCCGTGTCGGAGTTCCTGTCAGACCGCTTCGATGATCGCCCGGCCGCTGACCCAGCCATGCTTGCCGCAACCGCTGCTGAGACCCGCTCCCCCTACTACCAGCACGTCCAGGCGGAGGACTACGATGCCGAGTCCGGTGCGGACCGGCAGGAGTTGAGCGTCGGGGGACTGGCGGATGGGGACTGGCTCGCCTATCACGGCATGGACTTCGGGGCTGCCCTGCCGAGGCTTGCGCAGGTCAGGAGTGCCGGAGGGTCGAACGCCTCGGGGACCGTTCGGTTCCGCCTGGACAGCCCCTCAGGCCCGGTGCTCGCCAGTTTGGGCGTTGGGAACACCGGTGGCTGGGACAGCTACATCACCCGTCAGGTGGATGTCGACAGTTCGTTGCTCAACGGCGTTCATGACCTGTACGTCACAGTCTCGAGCGGTTCCTCGGCCGATGTGGTCAACCTCGATCGCTTCATCTTTCAGGTCCCGGGAGTGCCACTGCCAGATGCCACGAGTCCCACGAAGCAGAACTTCATCGTGCACTGTGGCTTCAGCCATCGGTTGCATGATGACCCGATCGTCTTCCCGGGCAAACCGGGCCTGTCCCACTCACACGACTTCTTCGGCGCTCACGGCGTGAACGCGAACAGCACGGAGGAGCAGAACCGAGCCAGCGAGTCCAGCTGCGCCATCGCCGGGGACACCGCCTCCTACTGGGCCCCCACACTGCTCGACCCTGACGGCCAACCCGTGCCCGTGGCCGACAACAAGATCTACTATCAGGTCGATGATGCCCCGGCCGAGGGCGTCATCGCACCCCCGGCCGGCCTGCGAATGATCACCGGCGACGTGATTCATCCCGACCGCAAGATCGCCACCTGGCGCTGCGTCGGCGGCGGTGAGCAGCCGGCCGAGCCGGGGGGTGACCAGCACGACATGACTGTGTGTCCTCCCGGACGCAACGTCCAGGTGACCATTCCCTTCCCGAATTGCTGGAACGGCAGGGATCTGGACAGCCCCGACCACAGGAGCCACATGGCCTACGCGTCAGGAGGCAGTTGCCCGGCGAGTCATCCGGTGCGGATCGCGCAGGTGCTCCCGGAAGTTGAGTATGCGACCACCGGCGGAGTGGGCTACCACCCGGTGAGTGGGGCCGCCACAACGGCGCACGCAGACTTCTGGAACACCTGGGATCAGAGTCTGCTGGAGGAGTTGGTGCAGCGTTGCATCGTGGAGAAGGAGTTCGGTTGTGATCCGGCCCCTGAGTTCCTGACCGGTCCCAGGACGTCGCCGCCTCCAACTCCGACGCCGACGCCTACTCCCACTACGACCGCTACACCCACGCCCACACCGACGCCTACCCCGACGCCGACTCCTACTCCTACTCCTACTCCTACGCCTACTCCGACGCCGACTCCTACTCCTACGCCTACTCCGACTGATCCGGGATTGCGCTCGGGTTGGGAGCGGTTCGAGGCTGAGTCTGCGGTGACCAATCACGGAGGCGTCCTCGAGGGTGGTCATGTCGGTGGTCTTGGTGACGGTAACTGGCTCGACTATGGTGAGGTCGACTTCGGTACCGATGAGCCGTTCCAGGTGTACTCGCTGGTCTCCGGTGGTTCTGGGGGTTCAGGTCTGGTCACCTACCGGGTCGATGCTCCCACGGGTCCGGTGCTTGGCAAGTTCGCCCTGTCGAACACCGGTGGCTGGGACACCTACAAGCAGATTCCTGCCAACGCGGGCGGTCACTCGGGCAAGCATCGTCTGTTCGTCACGTTCGAGTCGGGGTACTCCGGGGACTATGTGAACATCGACCGGTTCCAGTTCACCAAACGCGGTGAGGCCAAGCCGGATCTGAGCAGCGAACCCCCGACGCCCACACCCACACTCACGCCTACGCCGACGCCGACACCCACGCCGACGCCCACGCCCACACCGACGCCCACACCCACCCCGACGCCTACCCCGACGCCGACTCCCACTCCTACGCCGACACCCACGCCGACGCCTACTCCGACTGATCCGGGATTGCGCTCGGGTTGGGAGCGG
>JAGQTY010000060.1:4470-11097 GCA_020438795.1 Actinomycetota bacterium | reverse complement strand
ACCGTAACAAACGACGGAGATGCTGACCTCACATTCGGCGACGTCGCTCTGGATGGGGCGGATACCGACCAATTCGCGATCAGCAGCGACTCGTGTGCCAACGCCACAGTGGCCCCCACCGGATCCTGCACAACAGCTGTCTCGATGCAGCCTGACTCCTCGGGTGCGAAAACTGCTTCTCTGACGTACACAGACAACGCTTCGAACTCGCCGCAGTCGATCGCACTGACTGGCACCGGTGTTGCCCCAGCACCTCCGCCACCAACAGTCACACCCACCCCAACAGTCGCACCCACCCCAACAGTCACACCCACCCCAACAGTCACACCCACACCCACGTCGTCATTGCCTTGGCCACTGTCCGAACTGTGCGCGGTGGACAGTTGCGCAGGCGTCGACCTGGCCGGTGTTGATCTTGCCGGTCTCGATCTCACCTCCATCGATTTCTCGGGCGCCAACCTCTCCGGCGCTGACTTGACTGGGGCCGACCTGACCGGCGCGAACCTCACCGACGCTAATCTGAGCGGCGCCAATCTGAGCGGGGCGGTCCTCACGTCCGCACTGATCGAGGGGGCTGACCTCTCCAATGCCATCCTGGACGAGGCACTTCTGCAGGGAATCGGAACACCAACCGCAGAGACAACTGCACAATCCACGCCGAGTGGGATCATTCACGACGTCGACATGCGTTCGGCAAGCCTGCGCCGGGCTGACCTGCGGTTCGTTCAGCTGAATGGCGTCTCGTTGTCCAAGGCGAATCTTCGCCGAGCCAAACTCACCGGCGCTGAATTGAGTGATTCTGACCTGCGTGGCGCCAACCTGAGCCGTGCCAAGTTGCGGCGCGCGAAGATCACCGATTCCACTCTGGCGAACGCGCTGCTACGTCGGACCCAGCTGCGCCGAGCCGACATGGCCCAGCTAGACATGAGGCACGCGAAAGTGCGAGGGGCACTGCTGAAAGGTTCGTCGCTTACTGAAGTCACTCTTGACCGCAGCTCGCTCATCAAGACTTCGATGGACCAGGCCAGAGTGACCAGGGTGACGTTCAGGAACAGTCACCTTGTCGCGACGTCACTGAGCGCCGGTAGCCTCGAGCGAGTGACACTGAGGCACGCGACCATCAAGGAGTTCCGGCTCGACGGTTCGACGGTTCGACAGGTAGCCGCGGATGAGCCCAAATCGGTGCGATCCAGCTCAGCCCGCAACATTGCCGCCAACCGCAAGACCTGGAAACGCCTCAAACACTTCGGCTTCACGATGGGGCCGGCTCAGGGAAAAGGGTAGTCGTCGCGATCCCCCGCAGTTACGGGGGATTCGCTCAGACCAACTGGGTGCGCGAGGGGGGAGTTGAACCCCCACGCCCTTGCGGGCACACGGACCTGAACCGTGCGCGTCTGCCTATTCCGCCACTCGCGCGCTTCCCCCAGATTATCACTGTCTGGGCCGCCGAAATCCCCGCCCGGGAGGGCCGATCATCGTGAGAGCACCGTGACATAGATTGCATTCGATCACCGGATATTGACGGTCCGACCCCGATAGCATCAACACCACAGGAGTGCCTGGCCGGCTTTGGAGGTGAGATGGGGCTCCTCGACAACTTCGAGGCGAGACTCGATCAACTCGTCAACGGGACCTTCGCGAAGGCGTTCCGCGATGTCGTCGAGCCCGTGGAACTCGCATCCAGGATCCAGAAGGAGATGGACACCAGGGCCGCAATCGTGAGTCGCGGCCGGATCGTGGTCCCGAACATCTTCACCGTCGACCTCTCCTCTGAGGACATCTCCCGGCTCGACGTGTACGCCGACCAGATGCGCTCCGAGCTGGCCGAGGTGGTGCGCCAGTACGCCACTCAGCAGCGCTACACCTTCCTGGGTGCTGTCGACGTCAGGTTCCATGAGGATCCCGGCCTGAAGACGGGCGTGTTCCGGATCCGCAGTCAGGCCCATGCCGACTCACTGCCGGGTCAGTCCCCCAGCAAGCAGCGCGCCGCTCCACAGGAAGCCACCGGTCATCCCCGACTCCTGATCGGCACCGCGTCCTATCCACTCACCAAGAGCCACACGCGGCTCGGGCGCGGCCAGGGCGCGGACATCCAGATCGATGATCCGGGAGTCTCGCGCGCTCATGCCGAGATCGTGCTCGGGATGCCAGTCATCGTCAGGGACCTCGGGTCGACCAACGGAACATTCGTCGAGGGCCGCAAGGTTGCCGAGGCTCCCCTGCACAGCGGGGCCCAGATCCAGGTCGGCTCCACGACGATGACCTACCAGGATGTGTGATGAGTGAACTCGCGCTGACACTGCTGCGCCTGGGATTCCTGGCCCTGTTGTGGGTCGGGGTGTTCACGACGCTGAGTGTGCTGCGCCGCGATCTGCGTGCCCCACGCGAAGCGCGTCCGATGGCAGTGCAGGTCAGCGGCTCCTCCCCGAGTGCGGGACAGCCCGCCAAGAGGACCAAGAGCCGCAAGGGCCAGCGACTGGTCGTGACCGAAGGGCCGCTCTCGGGAACGGTCGTCCCGCTCGGTTCCACGCCGATCACCATCGGACGGGCGCCTGACTCCACCCTGGTCCTTGACGACGACTACGCATCAACCAACCACGCCCGGGTCTACCCTGCGGGCGGGGACTGGATCGTGGAGGACCTGAACTCGACCAACGGCACCTGGCTCGGCAACACCCGGATCACCCGACCCACCGTCCTGCCCGTCGCCGTGGATCTGCGGGTCGGCAAGACCGTGATGCAGGTCCGGAAGTAGCGCCTATGACCATGTCCCTTCGGTACGCCGCCCGGTCCGACATCGGGCTGAAACGCACCGGCAATGAGGACAGCGGCTTCGGCGACAACCACCTGCTGATGGTCGCCGACGGCATGGGTGGGCATGCCGCCGGTGAGCTCGCCAGTGCCATGGCGGTCGCGACGTTCGCGGAGCTGGCCGACACGGACATGGCCGACGATCAGGTACTTGAACGGCTCGACGCGGGCGTCGACACCCTCACCGAACGCATCGGCGATGTGATCGCGGCCGACCCCAGCAACCAGGGCATGGGAACGACCGTGACGGGACTGTACTGGCTGGGCAATCGTGTCGGCATCGTGCATGTCGGGGATTCCCGCGCCTACCGGTTGCGCGACGGCCAGCTCAGCCAGCTGACCAAAGATCACACCTACGTGCAGACGCTGGTGGACAGCGGCGAGATCACACCCGAGGCGGCACTCACCCACCCTCGGCGCAATCTGCTGATCCGCGCGGTGGACGGCATCCATCCCGTCGAGGCGGACCTCTCGATGCGGGAGACGCGTCCCGGGGATCGCTACTTGCTCTGCAGCGACGGCCTGACCGGCGTCGTGCCCGACTCCGCCCTCGCGGAAGTACTGCGTCAGGACGCCGACCCGACGGGTGCGGTCACCCGGCTGGTCGACATGGCGCTGGAGGGTGGGGCGCCCGACAACGTGACAGTGGTGATCGCTGACGTGGAGGCGGACAACCGCGCCACCGAGGGGCTTCCGGTCGTGGTCGGGGCAGCAGGCGAACCCGGGAACAGGGCCAGACTGCCCAACGTGCCCTGGCCGGTCGACGAACAACTCGATCCCAACGACCCGCAGCCAAGGACGATCAAGGCTCCGCCAGCCGCGGTGCCCATCGAACCGGTCGAGGTGATCGAGAAGCCTCCCCGCCCCCGCTGGGCCAAGGTGGTCATCGGCGTGGTCGCCGCCGTGGTGATCCTGATGGCACTGATCGGAGCGGGTCTGCTCTGGGCACTGCAGGGCCAGTGGTACGTCGCCGAGGACAACGGCAAGGTCGCCATCTTCCACGGAGTGCAGGGCACCCTGGGCCCGATCCCCCTGCAGCGCGTGGAATCGGTGACCGACATCGACGTCGCCTCCCTGCCCAGCTACGACCAGGAGCGGGTGCGCTCCGGAATCCCGACGCATTCCCTCGACGCTGCCCAGGGCACCGTGCAGGAACTTGAACGCTCCGCGGCAACGTGCCAGACCGACCCGGCGACGCCCGGCTGCCCGGTCCCAGAGACCACCCAGCAGCCCGAGCCCCAGCCCACAGCGAGCGGGCCATGAGCCCGCCGCAAGCCACGGGTGCTGGAACCGTCCGGCAGCCCACACGACGCAACACCGAACTCGGCCTGCTCATCCTCGGGTTCGCGATCGGCACCTACGCCCTGTTCAACACCACGTGGGCGACCGGGTCGACCGGAGTCAGCTCCGAGTTGTGGATCGCGCTGGCCGTACTGAGCATCGTGGGTGTGCTCGGGCATCTGGCCGTGCGGCGCTGGGCGCCGTACGCAGAGCCGATCATGCTGCCCACGGCCTACCTGCTGAACTTCCTCGGTCTGGTGATGATCTACCGCCTCGACATCGCCGAGGCGCAGCGAGCCTCCGAGAACGGCAGTCCCGAGCCAACGCCCGCGGTCCAGGGACAACTGATGTGGACCATCGTCGGCATCCTGCTGCTGGCTCTGACGTTCATCGTGGTCAAGGACCACCGCAAGCTCCAGCGCTACACCTACATCTCGCTGGTCCTCGGCGTGATCCTGCTCCTGCTGCCCCTGGCACCGGGCATCGGCAAGACCATCAACGGCGCCACCCTCTGGATCAGCATCGGCGGACTGACCTTCCAGCCCGCCGAGCTCGCCAAGATCGTCCTCACTGTGTTCCTGGCCGGCTACCTCGTCACCAAGAAGGAGAGTCTGGCGATCGTGCGCACCCGCGTGCTGGGAATCCCGATGCCCAGACCGCGGGATCTGGGCCCGCTGCTGCTCGGCTGGCTGCTGGCCCTGGCCGTGATCGCCTTCGAGCAGGAGATCGGTACCGCCGTCATCTTCTTCGGGCTGTTCATCACCCTGCTCTACATCGCCACCCAGCGGCGCGGCTGGCTCATCCTGGGTCTGGCACTGGCGATCCTCGGCACCGTGCTGGCCTATGTCGCCTTCGCGCACGTGCGCACCAGGTTCGAGATCTGGCTCGACCCGTTCCAGTACGCCAGCGACCAGGGCTACCAGATCGTGCAGTCCCTCTACGGCCTGGCCAACGGGGGTGTGCTGGGGACCGGTTGGGGCCAGGGATACCCACAGCTCGTCCCGTTCGCCAACAGCGACTTCATCCTGGCCTCGTTCGGCGAGGAGCTCGGTCTCACCGGCCTGATGGCCATTCTGCTGCTGTTCGCGATCCTGGTGGAGCGCGGCTACCGTACCGCTGTGGCCTGCCGCGACGTCTTCGGACGGCTGCTCGCGGCGGGCCTGGCCACTGTGTTCGCCCTGCAGATATTCGTGGTGGCGGGCGGCGTGACCAAGCTGATTCCGATGACCGGGCTGACAACACCGTTCATGAGCGCGGGTGGCTCAGCCCTGATCGCCAACTGGCTCATGGTCGGACTGCTGCTGCGCATCTCGGATGTCACCAGACGGCCCGATCCACTCGTTTCCTCACCGGATGACCAGCTGACCTCGGTGGCCCGCCTATGACTCGTTCCATCATCCGGGTCACGCTGATCATGGCCGTGTTGCTGGTTGCGGTCCTGATCAACATCACCTACATCCAGGTGTTCAAGGCCGACGACTACCGCACGGCAGCAGGCAACTCCCGGGCCATCCTCGAGGAGTACTCCCGCGAACGGGGCCCGATCCTCGTCGGTCGCGAGCAGGTGGCCAAGAGTGTGGAGACCGGCGGCGAACTCCGCTACGAACGCGACTATCCCCAGGGTCCGATGTACGCGCCGGCGACCGGCTTCTACTCGCAGGTGTACGGGGCCACGGGGATCGAGAAGGCCGAGAACCCGGTCCTGTCGGGCACCGACGACCGGCTCCTGTTCGACCGGCTGCGGCAGCTCCTCACCGGGCAGAACCCACAGGGTGGTGCTGTGACACTCACCCTGGACGGCAATGCCCAGAGCGCCGCCTTCAGTGGGCTGGGAGGCCGCAACGGGGCGGTGGCGGCCCTCGACCCGAAGACCGGTGCCATCCTGGCCCTGGCCAGCTCCCCCTCATTCGACCCGAACCAGCTCTCGTCGCACAACTCCAAACAGATCACGTCCTACTACAACCAGCTGACCAGCGATCCCAACCAGCCCCTGCTCAACCGGCCGCTGGTGGCTACGAACCCCCCCGGCTCGACCTTCAAGATCGTCACGACGGCTGCGGCACTGCAGTCCGGGGAGTTCACGCCTGACTCGATCGTTCCGTGCCCCGCCAGCTACCGGCTGCCGGGTACCAGCGTCTCGATCAAGAACGCCGGCGGCGAGGCCTACGGCAACATCTCGCTGACCGAGGCACTGGTGGTCTCCTGCAACACCGCCTTCGCATGGCTGGCCAACCAGCTCGGGGACGACGCACTGCGAGCCCAGTCCGAAGCATTCGGTTTCGGCACCAGCTTCGACGTGCCGATGCCCGCGGCCGCCGGACGGTATCCCGAGAATCCCGATGCCGCGCAGACGGCCATCACCGGCTACGGTCAGGGCGATGTGCAGGCCACGGCACTCAACATGGCCCAGGCCACGGCCGCGATCGGCAACGGCGGCCTGACCATGAGCCCCTTCCTCGTCAAGGAGATCAGCAGCCCCGACCTCAAGGTGCTGGACACCACGTCACCGAAGGCGTTCAACCAGGCCATGAGTGC
>JAGQTY010000060.1:0-4371 GCA_020438795.1 Actinomycetota bacterium | reverse complement strand
CGTCAAGGAGATCAGCAGCCCCGACCTCAAGGTGCTGGACACCACGTCACCGAAGGCGTTCAACCAGGCCATGAGTGCCGCCAACGCCAGCGCTGAGACCGAGATGATGGTCCGCGTGGTGCAGAGCGGGACCGGCACGGCCGCACAGATTCCCGGAGTCCAGGTAGCCGGCAAGACCGGCACCGCAGAGACCACCGAAGGGGCAGCGAACACCACGTGGTTCGTCTCGTTCGCTCCGGCCGACGATCCCACGATCGCCGTCGCGGTGGTCCTGGAGGAATCAGGTGGTGGCGGCGGCTCACAGGCTGCCCCCATCGCCAGAAGCGTGATGCAGGCGTACCTGGGGCAATGAATCACACAGGGCAGACCAGGGGCATGCTTGTTCGCCGAACAAGTTGGGGTCATGATGGAACGAGGTCCCGAGCGGGCCGTGGTGGAGGGCGACATGGACGATGACGAACGGACCCAGGCGCACCCGATCGTGGGTGATGGCGATGGTCCCGCCACTCCTGAGCAGCCCGCGCCCCCACCGGGCACCGTGGAGAGCCCCCGCGCGACCATGCTCGGTGACCGCTACGAGATAGGCGACACCCTGGGTCGTGGCGGCATGGCCGAGGTTCACGAAGCGTACGACCTGCGCCTGGGACGACGGGTCGCCGTCAAGATCCTGCGTCCGGAACTGGCACGGGACCCAACCTTCCACCAGCGCTTCCGCCGCGAGGCCCACAGTGCCGCAGCACTGAACCACCCGAACATCGTTGCCGTGTACGACACGGGCGAGGACACCCTCGGCAGCGGTCCCACAGCGGTCACTGTGCCCTACATCGTCATGGAACTGGTTGACGGCATGACCCTGCGCCAACTACTGGCCAGCGGCCGCCGGCTCCTGCCCGAGCGGGCGCTCGAGATCACCTCCGGCATCCTGGCTGCCCTGGACTACAGCCACAGACACGGCATCGTGCACCGCGACATCAAGCCCGCCAACGTCATGCTCACCAAATCCGGTGAGGTGAAGGTGATGGACTTCGGCATCGCCCGGGCGCTCGCTGCGCAGGGACAGACGATGACGGCGACCTCGCAGGTGATGGGCACTGCCCAGTACCTGTCCCCGGAGCAGGCCCGTGGCGAAGTCGTCGATGCCCGCAGCGACCTCTACTCGACCGGCTGTGTGCTCTACGAATTGCTGACCGGCCGGCCGCCCTTCATCGGCGAGAGTCCGGTCTCGGTGGCCTATCAGCACGTGAGCGAGCGGCCGGTGCCGCCCTCGGAGCTCGACAGCCAGGTCGTGCCACAGGTGGATGCCGTGGTGATGCGGGCGCTGGCCAAGAGTCCCGATGAGCGCTACCAGTCCGCCAGCGAGTTCAAGGCGGACGTGGATCGCGCCATCGTGGGCGCCCCTGTGACCGCCCCCGTGCCAGTCGCTGCAGCCCGTGAAGCAGATGCCACCGCGATGATGCCCCCGGTCAGTCCCCCGCCACCGAGCCAGACCGATGACGACGGCTCCTCCAAGCGGTCCGGCTGGCTCTGGGCGCTGATCGTGGTCGCGGTCCTCCTCGTGCTGGGAGCAGGTGCCGCCCTGCTCTGGTCTGCTTTCGGGGGAGAGTCCAACGCCAAGCC
Organism: Actinomycetota bacterium; assembly: GCA_020438795.1. GTDB lineage: Bacteria > Actinomycetota > Actinomycetes > S36-B12 > JAGQTY01. Next base: position 2,754 of record JAGQTY010000060.1, on the reverse strand, counting down.
GGTGACCGTACCCTCGATCGTCGGGCAGTCAGTGAGCGAAGCGGAGAACACCCTGTCCTCGGTCGGGCTTCGGCTCGGCAGCCAGAAGGCTGAGGCGTCCAAGAAGGATCCGGACACGATTCTCACGCAGGATCCGACCGCCGGTGAGTCGCTGGAGTCCGGACAGGCCGTCAACGTCACGGTGTCCGGCGGCCCGGGTCAGGTCACCGTACCGAACGTGGTCGGGCTCACCAGCCCGGACCAGGCCAGTTCCACACTTGACAATGCCCAACTGCAACTCGGGACCGTGACCCAGACCGACAGCGATCAGCCCGCCGGGTACGTGCTCAGCCAGAGCCCGGACCAGGGCTCACAGGTGGACGTGGGGACCGAGGTCAACATCTCGGTGTCCAACGGCCTGGTCGAGGTGCCGAACGTGGTGGGAAGCTCGGAGTCCTCGGCCCGCAGCGCCCTGAGCAACGTGGGTCTCGATGTGAGTGTGCAGTCGCAACCGGATGACTCGACCGCCGGCACTGTGATCGGGCAGTCGCCGAACGCCGGGAACACTGTACAGCGGGGCAGCACCGTGACCATCACGGTCTCCACCGGTCCGACACCGACCACGACGTCGAGTCAGCAACCGGCAAATCCCGAGCGCCAGGGGCAGTCGGCATCGCCGACCGAACCCAGTGGCCTGAACAGTACTCCTTCGACCACACAGTCGGCGACGAAGGGCAACTGACAGTGCCGCTGTCGACGTTTCGCCGCACTCCAGCTGGGTATCCCGACAGCAATGAGTGGACCCGCCGGGGTACCGTGCGGCCATAGGATTGGCGTGCCAGCCGAGGAGGTAGCGTGACCCAGACGCCGCAGGCGACGCGCTCGCTACCCCCGGTGCCACCGCGCTCGAAGAGCCGGTCCGCTGTCCATTTCGTCGGTGAACTGCTGATCACGATCGGCGTTCTGCTGCTGTTGTTCGTGGCGTGGCAGCTCTGGTGGACCGACGTCCTGGCCCACAAGGCCTACAACGAGGGCCGCGCCGAGCTGCGCCAGGAGTGGGGGGTCACCGACGCCGGTGGTACTCCGAACGCAGTCAAGCCGAAGTACGGCAAGAGTTTCGGGCTGATCTACATCCCGGCACTACGCGACCGTGCCTGGGGGGTACCAGTGCTCGAGGGCACCGAGCGCGAAGTCCTCATGAAGGGCTTCGGTCATCACCCCGAGACGGCGGTTCCGGGCGAGAAGGGCAACTTCGCCATCGCCGGGCACCGCACCACCTACGGTGCGCCGCTGAACAACATCGACACCCTCGAGAAGGGCGATGAAGTCATCGTCGAGACCAAGTCCGGCTGGTACGTCTACGAACTCGAGGCCCAGGAGATCATCAACCCCTGGGACGGCTGGATTCTGGACCCGGTACCCGGACTGCCCAGCAACACCGAGCCCCGTGATGCAAAGATCACCATCTATTCCTGCCACCCCAAGTACACCGCGAACCAGCGCTACGTCTGGTTCGGCAGCCTGGTGGAGGAGATGCCGAAATCGGCGGGAACCCCTCCGGCCATCGAGAAGTGGGGTGAGTGAGCATGTACGGCTGGTTCTGGAGTCACCTGCCCGGCCCCGTGCCGGTGCGCATTCTGCTGGCGCTGGCGATCTTCGCCCTGATCGTGGTGCTGCTGTTCCTGTACGTGTTCCCACTTGTGGATTCCTGGCTGCCCTTCGACGAATCGAATGTCGATGCAGCCGCGCAAACACTCATCGCACCCCCCAGTTGATCGAGCAGCGCATCCGCGTCAGGGCGCCCTTGTCTTGAGCCCGCGCTACGAGGGTGGGAGACTGGGACCGTGACAGCCCGGATCCTGGTCGTGGACAACTACGACTCCTTCGTCTTCAACCTGGTGCAGTACCTGCAACAGCTCGGCGAGGACGTGGTGGTCGCTCGCAACGACGAGATTGACGTCGCGAGCGCGAGTGAATTCGACGGCATCCTGATCTCCCCCGGACCGGGCACACCTGCCAGCGCTGGCGTGAGCTGCGAGCTGGTGGCAGAGCTCGGCCGGGACGTCCCGATCCTTGGGGTCTGCCTGGGTCATCAGGCCATCGCCGAGGTCTACGGGGCGGTTGTGGATCGTGCCCCGGAACTGCTGCACGGCAAGACCTCCGAGGTCCATCACGACGGGCTGGGGGTGTTCGAGGGGATCGAGAGCCCCTTCACAGCGACGCGGTATCACTCACTGGCCGTTGATCCGGACACGATGCCCGAGGAACTCGTCACCACCGCCTGGACCGACAGTGGTGTGATCATGGGAGTCCGGCACCGGGAGTACCCGGTCGAGGGCGTGCAGTTCCATCCCGAGTCGGTGCTGACTCAGCACGGTCATCGGCTGCTCGCCAACTGGCTGACGCTGTGTGGGGAAGGCGGCGCCCAACAACGCGCCGAGGGTCTTGGCCCACTGGTGACTGCGCAATCCGGCTGAGGGCTACTGCCATCTCGTGGACAGTATGAAGCCCACCGCGATGAATGCGAAGCCGATCGCCACGTTCCAGCCGGCCAAAGTGCCCCAGATCCAGAAGTCGGGCGCGATGTACCAGATGACGATCCAGGCCAGTCCGATCACGAACATGGCCACCATCACCGGTGCGAGCCACTTGGACGGACCGATCTTGACGGCCTTTTTGTCCTTGCGGTCTTTCTTGTCGCTGTTCGAGGGCGGCGTGTAGCTGTCCTTCTTGCGTCGGCTGGATTCGGGCACAGCACCTCCATTGCGCCGGTCG
>JAGQTY010000005.1 GCA_020438795.1 Actinomycetota bacterium | reverse complement strand
TGCTCCTGTTCGCCTATCTCATCGGTGGCATCCAGGGCAAGGGCATCGATCTACTGGTGGCACTGATCTTCGTGGGCCTGCTCACTGTGCTGGTCTTTGACCGCGAGGCCCGGGCCTGGGTGAAGGCTGTCGGCATCCTCCTGATCGTGGCTTCCGTAGCCTCGTCGGTGGTGGCCTACGTCGCCGATGCCCCTCAGGTCGGGCAGTCCGTCGTCGGTGGGGTCAGCTCCATCTTCGACGCTCTTGTCATGTTCTGGGCGATCGTGATTGTGTTGCACCGCATCATCCGGCATCGCGAGATCACCCTGTCTACCGTGATGGGCGGCGTGCTGGCCTACACCCTGATCGGGTTCCTGTTCGCCTCTGTCTACCTGGCCATCAACTACTTCACAGGATGCAGTCCGGACGGGGTCTGTGGCTTCTTCGCCCAGCCCGACGCCAACCGCGGTGACTTCCAGTACTTCTCCTTCGTAGTACTGACGACACTCGGTTTCGGTGACCTCACAGCTGGCACTGACTTCGGGCAGCGTGTGGTCGTGATCGAGGCTTTGATGGGTCAGGTGTTCCTCGTCGTGTTCGTTGCACGCATGGTCTCGTTGTGGGGGACCACTGCGCGTATGGGACCGCCGGAAACGAAGACCGTTCAGGACACCTGAGGCCATCTGGAGCCCGACCCGACATGAAGACCCGTCGTTGGACGAGCTTTCCGAGCAGCGGTGCTCCCGAAATCTGTCAGCGTGAGTGCGAACCCTCGGAGCGGAGGTCGTTGCACGCCTCGACGATACGGGCCGCCATGCCGGCTTCGGCAGCAGCGCCCCACGCGCGGGGATCGTACTTCTTCTTGTTGCCGACCTCGCCGTCGATCTTCAGTACACCGTCGTAGTTGCTCAGCATCCAGCCGGCGACCGGGCGGGTGAAGGCGTACTGCGTGTCGGTGTCGATGTTCATCTTCACCACGCCGTAGTCGAGTGCTTCGCGGATCTCGGAGAGCAGCGAGCCGGAACCGCCATGGAAGACGAAGTCGAAAGGCTTGTCCATGTTGTACTTCTCGCCGACGGCCTTCTGGATGTCGTCCAGCTTCTTCGGCTGCAGTACCACGTTGCCCGGCTTGTACACGCCGTGCACGTTGCCGAACGTGGCTGCCACCAGATAGCGGCCGTTCTCGCCGAGTCCCAGCTTCGCTGCGGTGTCCAGGCCGTCCTGCGGCGTGGAGTAGAGCTTGGCGTCGTGCTTGGCCTCGATGCCGTCCTCCTCGCCACCGACGACGCCGATCTCGATCTCGAGAATGATGTTGGCCGCCCGGCAGTCCGCCAGCAGACCCTCGGCAATCTCGAGGTTCTCACCGAGCGGCACCGCGGAGCCGTCCCACATGTGGGACTGGAACAGTGGCTCCTCGCCCCGGGCCACACGCTCCTTGGAGATCTCCACCAGGGGCTTCATGTAGGTCTCGAGGTGCTGCGGGGGGCAGTGGTCGGTGTGCAGCGCGATGTTGATCGGGTAGTGCTTGGCGATCGAGTGCGCGAAGGAGGCGAGCGCCTCGGCACCCCAGACCATGTTCTTGACGGTCTGCCCGGACGCATATGCAGCACCGCCCCAGGAGAACTGGATGATTCCGTCGCTGTCAGCCTCGGCGAAGCCCTGCAGCGCAGCGATGATGCTCTGGCTCGAGGTGCAGTTCACTGCCGGGTAGGCGAACTGATGCTTCTTGGCTTTGTCGAGCATCTCCGCGTAGGTATCAGGGCTCGCGATGGGCATTCGGGTCTCCTCGGTTCGTACTTACCTCGGAACATAGTGGCAGAAGCCGGGGCTGTGTGGCGCGTGATGCCCCACACGGAGCAAAGCAGGTGACCCGTCAGCCCCGCCGAGCGGTTGCAGCGGTCTCAGCGCAACCTGCCGAGCAGGACCCGGGCAGCTGCCTGAACCGGGTCCCAGACCGGACTCAGCGGTGGCACGTAGGCGAGGTCGAGTCCGAGTATGTCCGGTACTGAGAGTCCGGCGAACAGCGCTGTCGCGATCACGTCGATGCGCTTGCCGGAGCCGGGCCCACCTACTATCTGTCCGCCGAGCAGCCGGCCCCCGGGCTCCCCGATCAGTTTCACCGTGATCGGGGATGCCTGCGGCATATATCCGGAGGCGGTGGTCGCAGTGATCGTCGCGGTGCGAACGTCATGGCCGAGCTCGGTGGCTTCGTGTTCGCCGAGGCCCGTACGGGCGATCTCGGTATCCATGAACTTGGTGATGGCCGTTCCCACCACTCCTGCGAAGCGTGCCGCCGTGCCTGCAATGTTCATCCCGAGAATGCGACCCTGCTTGTTGGCGTGCGTGCCCAGCGGAAGATACCTCTGGGTGCTCGAGACGCGGTCGTAGGTCTGCACGCAGTCTCCCGCGGCCCAGACATGGCCGTCAAGGCCCAGTACCCGCTGGTGCAGGTCCGTCTCGATCGCTCCGGTGTGTCCGGGTGTCACTCCAGCCGCGAGGGCGAGCTCGGTGCGCGGCCGGACTCCCATGCCCAGGAAAACCACATCGGTGGGGATCTCGCCGCCGCCCGTCCGTGCCGCCGTGACCCGGCCGTCGCCATCGGCCAGGAACTCCTCCAGCGGGGTGCGCATGCGCACCTCGACACCGGCTTTCACCAGAACCTCGTGGACCAGTCTGCCCATATCCGGGTCCAGCGACGTCATCGGCTCCTCGGCCATGTCGATGAGCGTCGTGTTCAGCCCCCTGTCCAGGCACGCCTCCGCCATCTCGATGCCCACGTAGCCGCCGCCGACGACCAGCGCGCGCACCGGGCGCTGGTCAGCGAGGTCGGCGATGCTGTCCAGGCCGTCCTGCAGTGTGTGGATGTTGTGGATTCCCGGCAGGTCGAGTCCCGGGATGGGCGGACGCACCGGCGTCGCGCCCGTCGCGAGCACGAGGTGGTCGTAGCTGTACTCGTGTTCCCCCGTGCTCACCGTCCGGCGTTGCGGGTCGATCGCGGTCGCGGCGACGTTCGTGTGCAGGTCGAGCCCGTTGGCTCGGTGCTGCTCCGGGGTCCTCGCGATCAGTGCGTCGAGACCGTCGGTCTGCCCTGCGATCCAGTACGGGATGCCACAGGCCGAGTACGAGGTCCAGGGCTGTTGCTCGAGGACCACGACCTCCACGGCATCCTTCAGCTGACGTTTGATGGTGCTCGCGGCTGAACCGCCCGCGGCGTCGCCGCCGATGACTACCACTCTCATACCTGTGAGGGTATTCGCTCACGCACTGCCTTGGGGCGGGACCGCCCAATGGCGCAACCATCGGCGGGCTCAGCTGCTCAATTCCTTGCCTCTGCGCCGTGCTGGCGGATCCAGGTGTGCATGGCGATCGCAGCTGCGGCACCGACATTGATCGAGCGCGTCGATCCGTACTGAGTGATGTGCCAGACCTGCTCACAGGCAGCGAGCGCGTCGGGACTCAGGCCGGGTCCTTCCTGGCCGAAGAACAGCACGCACCGCTGCGGCGCCTGTGCGGACTCGATGGGAAGCGAGCCCGGTACGTTGTCCAGTCCGATGATGGGCAGCTCGTGGGCCTGTGCCCAGACTGCGAAGCTGTCGACGTCACCGTGATGCCGGATGTGCTGATAGCGATCGGTCACCATGGCCCCCCGGCGGTTCCACCGTGCTTTCCCCACGATGTGGACCTCGGCGGCCAGGAAGGCGTTGGCCGTACGCACGATCGAACCGATGTTGAAGTCGTGCTGCAGGTTCTGGACCGCGATGTGGAAGCTGTGACGCCTGGAGTCCAGATCGGCGATGATGGCCGGCATCCGCCAGTACCGGTAGCGATCCACGACGTTGCGCCTATCGCCTTCGCGCAGCAGTTCGGGGTCGTACTGCTCTCCCTGCGGCCAGGGCTTGGTGTGGGGGCCGATGCCGACCGGGCGGTCATCGCTGGCTACGCGGTCCGCGCGGTCGTCGGGGTCGTCCACAATCCGGATCCTACGACCCCCCGCCTACGGTGGATTCAGGACGCAGGTCGGCGGCCACCGCCTCCCACCTATGATTGGTGGCAGGGAGGCAACTGTGGCCGAAGGACGATCGACCGGTGGACTGGTGGCGGCAGCAGTGGTCGGGGCCCTGCTCGTGTTCGGGGCGTGGTTCCTCTTCGCACGCGGCGACTCCGACGGCGGCTCGGCCTCGGGCGGTAGCGGCGAGGGGTGTGTGTCCCTGAACGTCACGGCCTCGAGCGAGAAGGCGGGCCTGCTCGGCGACCTCGCCGAGGAGTACAACAGCGGCGGCCCCAGTGTGGGCGACCAGTGTGTGACCGTCTCGGTCTCTAGCAAGGCCAGTGGTGGTGCCGCGCAGGCGCTGGCACGGGACTGGGACGATCAGCTCGACGGGCCGCGACCCGACGTGTGGAGCCCGGCGTCCTCATCCTGGGCGGTGCTGGTGGAGCAGTGGCGCGCCGAGGACGACAAGGCCAACCTGATCCCGGCTGACTACGAATCCGTCGCGCAGACCCCACTGGTCATCGCCATGCCGCGGCCCATGGCCGAGGCGGTCGGCTGGCCGGACAAGCAGATCGGCTGGAAGGAACTCGCCGACCTGGCCGGCAGTCCCAAGGGCTGGGCCGCCTACGACCATCCCGAGTGGGGCAGGTTCAAGCTCGGCAAGACCAACCCCAACTTCTCCACGAGCGGCCTGAACGCGACCATCGCGTCGTACTTCGCCGCCACCGGAGTCTCCAGCGACCTCACCATCAAGCAGGTCAAGTCGCCCCAGACCAAGAAGTTCGTGAAGAAGCTCGAGTCCTCGGTGGTCCACTACGGTGACACCACGCTCACCTTCCTGGAGACCATGGCCCGGGAGGCGCAGGAGGGCAAGGGCCTCACCTACGTGAGCGCGGTGACCGTCGAGGAGAAGTCCGTCATCGACTACAACCGTGGCAACCCCAGCGGCGACCCGGCCACGCTCGGCCAGCAGCCGGAGCCGAGCATTCCGCTCGCAGCGGTCTACCCCAGTGACGGGACCCTGCTGTCCGACAATCCGTTCGTGATCCTGGACGCGGACTGGGTCTCGGACACCAAGAAGCAGGCAGCGGCCGGCTTCCTCGGCTGGCTGCGGGAGTCCGACCAGCAGCAGCAGTTCACGGAGGCCGGCTTCCGCACCTTCGAGGGCGAACCGGGCGCCGTGCTCACCGAGGAGAACGGCGTACTGCCGCAGGGCCCGCAGAGTGTGCTCTCGCCGCCGGCTCCCCCTGTGCTCGCGTCGATCCTCAAGAGCTGGGACGAGCTGCGCAAACGGGCCAGGGTGCTGTTCGTGATGGACGTCTCCGGGTCGATGGGGCAGGCCGTGCCCAGTGCTGGGGGCTCGAAGCTCTCGTTGGCCCAGGACGCTGCCATCAACACGATGGACGGTTTCGCTGCCAATGACCTCGTCGGGCTCTGGGTGTTCTCGACGGGGCTGGGCCCGGATGGAGAGCCGTATCGCGAACTGGTTCCCATTTCGGAGGCGGCGCAGACCGTCCCGAAGATGAAGGAGGAGGTCGCGCAGCTCGTCGCCGACGGTGGCACTGCGCTCTACTACACGCTGGGCGAGGCCCAGTCGGACATGGTGAAGGATCTCGATACGGGCAAGATCAATGCCATCGTGCTGCTGAGTGACGGGAAGAACGAGTATCCTCAGGACACCGATCTGAACGGGCTGCTCGACCAGCTCCAGGGCGAGAGTGTCGACACCAGTGTCCGGGTCTTCACCATCGGCTACGGCACTGAGGCGGACACCAGTGCGCTCAAGGCCATCGCGGAGGCCTCCCGAGGTCATCACTACGACGCCGAGGACCCCAGCAGCATCGAAGAGGTCCTGACCAGCGTCCTCTCCAACTTCTGAGACCCGAATGGCCCAGTCCCCCCGGTGTCGTCGAGAGTGCACGCTGCTCTACGGGGACAATCGCGTCTATGATCCGGGTCCTGGCAGCAGCCGTGGTTGCTCTGCTGCTGGTCGCGGCCTGTTCGTCGGCAGCCCCGACCGACCAGGCAGCGGAGACCGACGATGCCGGCGGTGGCGAGATCGTGATCACGAACAACTCCAGCGACGCGGGTTCGGGCAGGGTCATCGTCTACCAGCAGCCCCCCAGCAGTGACCCCGGGCAGACCACGGTTGCATGGCTCGTCCTGCCACCTCCAGTGACCGGACAGTCTCAGTCGGTTCCGCTGGACACCCAGTACTCGGTGAATCTCGCGACGGAGTATGGCGACTTCAGCGACCCCCAATCGGCGCCACTGGGGTCGGCGTTCGAAGTCGTGCGGGGTCCCGACGGCCTGAGCCTGGAGCTGGCGCAGTCGGCTGCTGCGGACCCGGGTGAGCTCGGCTTCCGCAACACCGCGGACGGTGCGGTGACCGTCAGTGTGAAGGCGCTCGGCCGAGAACTCTGGCAGGCCGAGCTTGCGCCCGGCGCAGCGGTCAGCTTCGAGCCGAACGACCTCGCCGTTGCGTTCGTGGAGGAGGATCTGAGCCAGGGTGACGTCCTGAACAGCGCGGTGGTCTCCTCAGCCCCCAGCGTCGAAGTGCCCTACGACTCGGGCTCGCTGAACCAGGTCCAGATCACGTCTGAGGATGGCAGGCCCACCGTCACCTCAGGAAGCTGAGCATCGGGCCAGCGCTGCTCAGCTCGTTGCAGCTTCATTGATGTCCGGCACTCGGGTGGTCCAGTCGCACGGGTAGTCGACGCACCCGAGCGCATCTGTCACGTCGCGCTGCAACAATGGGGCTGTGGCGGCGAATGACGAGTGGTCCGATCCTCTGGGCTGGATCATCGCAGGGACTGCCGGAGCGATCGCCACTGTCGTCCTGTGGAGCGCGCTGTCCGTTGTCGCCGTGCTGGTGGGCGTGGTGATCGCCGGCGCGGTGATGGGGGTCAAGGTCGCCACCAGCTCCCGTCGCCCCCAGCTGAGCCAGAGACGCGCAGGCCAGCTGCCGAGACCGCCGCGCAACTCCGAGCAGAGCCGATACCTGGGCCGTTGCGAGGCAGCGGTGGCCCGGCTCACCGATCTCACCGAACGCAACAGCGACGACTGGCTGCATGCGCGTGTGGGGCAGGTGGACGATCAGGCCCGCGACGTGCTGGTGAGTGTGCGAGAACTGGCGGGCCGGGCGACGGTTCTGCAGTCATCGATCTCGGCGGCCAACCCTGTGCAGCTTCAGCAGGACGTCGCGTCTCTGCAGGCTCAGATCGCCGCGACCCAGGACCCGGCGCTGCGGGCCGAACGGGAGCGGACGCTGGTCGCAGTGCAGAACCAGGTCAGCGCCATCGGCCGGATGCAGAACCTGCTCGCCACGCTCTACAGCCGGATGCACTCGACCGCTGTGGATCTCGAAGGCCTTGCTTCCCGCGTCGGTGAGCTTGTCGCGATGGGTTCGGACACCGTCCGCGAGGAGTACGCCAGTCAGGTGGTCTCCGAACTCACATCCGACCTTGACACGATGAGAGAGGCCATCGTGGCTACGGAGTCCGAGACGCGACGCTGGGACTGAGGCTTAGGCGGATGGGGCGCCGGTCAGTGCTCCTCCGGCTCGGCGGCCTCCTCGGCCGGGTCCGGCTTGGACCAAGCCACCGCGCTGGACTCCTTGCCCTCCTTGCGACTGCGCAGGTACTCGATGACGATCGGGATCACCGAGAGCACCACGATTGCGATCAGCATGATCTCGAGGTTGTCCTTCACGAACGGGATGTTCCCCAGGAAGTAGCCGGCGACGGTGATACCACCTGCCCAGACGAGCCCACCGATCGCGCTGTAGATCGCGAAGGTGCGGTACGTCATCCCTGCCACACCTGCGATGGCCGTGATGAAGGTTCGCACGATCGGGACGAACCGCGCCAGGAAGATCGCCCGCGCGCCGTAGCGCTCGAAGAAGTCGTGGGTCCGCTCCACATACTCCTGTTTGAACAGCCGGGAATCGGGCCGGTTGAACAGTGGTGGACCGATCTTGGCGCCGATCCAGTAGCCGACCAGGTTGCCCAGGATCGCGGCCACCGCCAGGATCGCTGCCGCCAGCCAGATGTTGATGTCGATGAAGCCCTGGGCGATGAACATGCCGATGATGAACAGCAGACTGTCGCCGGGCAGGAAGAAGCCGATGAGCAGGCCGCACTCCGCGAAGATGATGAAGACCGACACCCAGAAGGCCCAGGGGCCGAGGTTGGTGAGGAGCTCCTCGATATTGAGGCCGAACAGGGCCAGATTCGTCACGAGTACAGCCTTTCATCAGTGAGGGCCCTCGCTGGCGCGAAGCGGCCGCCAGAACCTCGTACTTCGGTACCCGGCAAGGTGGTGACCTTCGGTCCAGTATCAGGGTTGCTGGCCCGCCTGACAAAGCGCACGCATGGCCTGTCGCACCGTGCAGTGATTCCTCGGCGCCGGGGCATCCCCGTGGACGTGGGCCTGGGCATGGCCGCGCGGGGCAGGTCTGTTCAGTCCAGTCCCAGGTCTGACAACTCGAATGCTGCGAGATACGGCAGCCCCCTGGCAGCAATCGCCGGGGCCGCACCCCGTTCCACGATCACGGCCACGCCCACCACCTCGGCACCCGCGGCCTGCAGTGCATCGACAGCGGTGAGCACGGAGTTGCCGGTCGTCGAGGTGTCCTCGACCGCCAGGACACGTCTGCCGGCCACATCGGGGCCCTCGATCCTTCGCTGCAGACCGTGGGCCTTCTCAGCCTTGCGGACCACGAACGCATCCAGTTCCTCGCCGCGCCGGGAGGCGGCGTGCAGCATGGCCGCGGCAACGGGATCGGCACCAAGGGTCAGGCCCCCGACAGCGTCGTAGTCCAGGTCGGCGGTCAGGTCGAGCATGACGTCTCCGACCAGCGGGGCGGCCTGTGCGTCCAGCGTGACCCGACGCAGGTCGACGTAATAATCGGCCTCCCTGCCGCTGCTCAGGACCACCCGGCCGCGCACGACGGCCTTGTCCTTGATCTGCTCCAGCAGGGCGGTCCGGGACGTGTCAGATGCGGTCATGGACTCCACGATACGCGGGGACTCACGGTCCCCCGATGACGCGCCCGGCGCTCAGCCCTCGAAGACCCCGTCGTAGGACAGCACCTCTTTGAGGAAGGAGGACTCGGCCTCGTGGTCGGTCACCGGTTCACGGAGCAGCCCGAGCGCGCCGGAGCGTTGCTCAGGGGTCGCCGAAGCCTGTCCGTACAGCGCGGTGGCCTGGTCGTTGAAGTCGCGCACGAACACGTTGAACATGCGATCGAGATGGGCTTCGGTGAGGGTCGACAGGTCGCTGACCGAACTCGGCCGGGCGTCACCGGGTGCGCCCTCGAGCGCGAGTCCGGCCGACTCCAGGATGAGCTGCCCGTAGACGATCTGCGCGAACAACTGTCCGAGCACTTGCAGATAGTCGAGATCCTTCTGCTGATCCTTCGAAGGCGGGGCCGTCATCACGAACTCGGTGAAGGCGTCGAGCTGCTCCATGAATACGGCGACGTTGGGCAGATGCCGGTAACGCTCGAACGTGGGTCGCCAGTCGCTGAAACCGATCTTGCTCAGGCCCCGGGCCGGTCCCTGACGGAACAGGTACTCGTCATCGGCGCTGTCCTGGCGGACCGGGATCTCCGGCACCTCCGCGGCCATGCCGTGCGGTGCACCGAGGTAGGCGGGCATGAACTTGAGGACCAGCGCGATGTTCACATGAACCGTGCCCTCCAGCTTGGGCAGGGCGCGGATCTCGCTTGCGGCGCGGTGGAAGTAGGTGTCCTTCTCGAACCCCCGGGCGGCCACCACATCCCAGAGCAGGTTGATGACGGTCTCGCCCTCGCTGGTCACCTTGGCCTTGGTGATGGGGTTGAACAGCAGGAAGCGCCGGTCGTCGGCGTCGGCGCTGCGGAAGTAGTCTGCGCTGCGTGCCGCGAAGATCTTCATGCCGATCAGCCGCGCGTAGGCGTCGGCGAGCATCCGGCGCACATGCGGGAAGTCGGTGACCCGGTTCCCGTACAGAACGCGGTTGTTGGCGTGCGTGATCGCCTCATAGAAGGAGTGTTCGCAGATGCCGATGCTCGCCCAGCCCAGGTTCACCTTGCCGACGTTCACGGTCGCCAGCGCTGCGTCGAAGGCGGCCTGCCCGGTGTGCAGGATGTCCTCGCGGGAGACCGGGTAGTCATCCAGCTCGAACGCAGCGACGTACATCTGCGAGTGCACGACATTCTTGATCAGCTCGTAGTTGGTGTGCTGGGTGTCGACCAGGAAGAAGACATATTCACCCGGGTATTCGGGATCGTCGTCCGCGAATCTGCCGAAGACGCTGAGGCGGCCCGCGACGTTACCGTTGCCGATGTAGTACTTGGGACCGCTGGCCGTCCAGCCGTCACCGGAGCGGTTCAGGATCATGTCCGTGGAGTAGATGTCGGCGCCGTGGTGCTGCTCCGAGAGCCCGAAACCGAAGATGTGGCCGTCGCGCAGGAGTTCGGCGACCAGGGTGCGCGCGCCCTCGTTGGCCGAGGTCCAGACCGGACCCAGGCCGAGCACGGTCACCTGCCAGGCGTACCAATGGGCGAGGCTGTAGAAGCCAAGGATCTCGTTCAGCTCGTTGATCGTCGCCGTGTCCCAGGTGGCGTCCGCGCGTCCGACGGCCGCACCCGCGTCAGCCGGTGTGCCGAAGTGTGCGAAGAGCTCGTTGTCCCTGACGAAGGTCAGGAAGTCGTCGTACCAGCTCGCGTCGTCGTAGTCGGCCAGCAGCTGCGCCTTGCCCTTGTCCTCGAAGAACCCCACCAGGGCGCGCAGCTTGGCGCTGGTCTGCTCATCGGTGAAGCTCGGATCGTAGGTGCGGGGGTTGAACAGCAGCGACATGCGGGCCTCCATTTACTGGTTTGTCCCATTCTAGGGCATTCCTGGCCACTTGGAGAACGAGCGTTCTGTAAATGGGGTCCCCTGCCACCCTCGGCGGACGGTTCAGCTGGCGGCTGTCCCAGCGGCCAGCTCCCGCCCGGCACCCTGCCGCACTCCTAGAATGCTGTGATGGGCAAGCGATCGCTGTGGGGCTGGGGCTATGAGGAGCAGGCGGTGGACCCGCTGGGCCTGGCGCCGTTGCTGGCGGACTTCGGCTTCCGGGTCGGTGACGACCCGATCCCCGTGGTGGCCGCCGATACGGTGGCGCTGGCCACCGCTCGGCTGGCGGCGCCGGGGCTGGACGGCATCGCCGTCACCGACGACAGGATGGCCCGGCTCCGTCACGCACACGGGCGCAGCTTCGACGACATCGTGGCCGGTCTGCGTGGCGACTACCGGTTCGCGCCGGACCTGGTCGCCTTCCCCGAGGACGAGGGGCAGGTCCTGACTCTGCTGCAGTGGTGTGCCGGAATGGGGGTTGCCTGTGTGCCGTTCGGTGGCGGCACCTCGGTCGTCGGCGGTGTGCAGTGCCGGGAGGGCGACAGCTTCAACGGCGTGCTCAGCCTGGACACCACCCGGATGAACCGGGTGCTGGAGGTGGATGAGCTGTCCCGGGCAGCGCATCTGCAGGCGGGCATGCTCGGCCCCGAGGTCGAGTCGGCGCTGCGGCCATATGGCCTGACCCTGCGGCACTATCCACAGTCCTTCGAGTTCTCTTCCGTCGGGGGTTGGCTGGCCACTCGCGCCGGCGGGCACTTCGCCACCGGGCCCACCCACATCGATGATTTCGTGGAATCCCTGAGCATCGTGACACCGACCGGTGTGGACACCACGAGGCGGCTGCCGGCATCAGGCGCCGGCCCGAGCCCCGATCGCTGGTACCTGGGATCGGAGGGCACGCTCGGCGTGATCACGAGTGCCTGGTTGCGGCTCCAGCAGCTTCCCGTGCACAAGGCAGAGGCTTCGCTGACGTTCGCCAGCTTCGAGCAGGCGCTGGGTGCGCTGCGGGCGCTCACGCAGTCCGGGCTCCAACCGAGCAACTGCCGGGTCCTTGATGCGGGCGAGAGCCGGCTGGCGGGCGATGCCCAGGACGGTGGGGCAGCGCTGCTGCTCGGTTTCGAGAGCGCACAGCTGCCCGTGGAGCCGGACATGGAAGCGGCGCTTGCCGTCCTGCGCGATCATGCCCCACTGTCGGTGAGCGGACCGGCGTACCGTGAGCGCGGCAGGCAGGCCCGCGATGCCAGCAGCGGCGAATGGCGGCGGGCATTTCTCTCCGCACCCTACCTGCGAGATGCGCTGGTCCGCCTCGGACTCATCGCCGAGACCTTCGAGACGGCGGTGACCTGGGATGGCCTGGCACGACTGCACGCGGCCGTCAACGCAGCGGTGACTGCCACGAGCGAAGAACTGGGGCTGCACGCGGTGCTGCTGTGCCGCATCACGCATGCATACCCGGACGGCCTCGCACCGTACTTCACGGTGATCGCGCAGGGTCCGGGAGACGTCCGGGAGGACTGGGCGGCGGTCAAGCAGGCCGTGAGCGCCGCACTCATCTCTTCGGGTGGCACGATCACGCATCATCATGCCGTCGGGCGGGATCACCGGGGATTCTACGAAGAGCAGCGCCCCGACCGATTCGCCGCAATGTTCGCCGCGGCCAAGGGCAGCGTTGATCCGGCCGGAGTGATGAATCCCGGGGTGCTGCTGCGCTGAGCGACCGCCACCGATCTGGGCGGGCGCTGCGAAGACATGATCGCCGAACGGTGGACCAACCGGTCGCGTGGTTCCTGGGAATGGAATTCGCTCCCGAGGCCGCTGAGCCGGACGGTCCGGCGGAAACGCTGACTGTGCGGACGATAGCCTGAGGCAAGCCGTCCCCGGATCCCTCGAGGACCACCCGGGACGCTGTCGAGGTTCTGCCGATGATGGCGCGAGGCCTCGGGCCGCACGCCACGAGCGGGGGTGAGAGCAATGGGCGAAGGGACTGGCGCGCCGGGCGCGGCAGGCTTGGCCGAGTTGCGCGAGGACCTGCAGGTGCTCTCGGACCTGCTGTCCGAGACGATCCGGCGGCAGGAGGGCGACGAGGTCGCCGACCTCGTCGAAGTGGTGCAAGCGGCGGCGCAGGACGATGCCAGACCGACCCCCGATCTCGCCAGGATCGCGCTGCCCACCGCGAACCGGCTGGTTCGGGCGCTGGTCCGCTACTTCCATCTGGCCAATGTCGCCGAGCAGGTGCACCGCGGCAGGGTCCTGACTGCGACTCGGCACCGCGAAGGGGGGCCGCTGCAACGAGCCCTGGCCCGCATCGAAGCAGCCGGGATCGAACTCCCGGAACTGCAGCGCGCGGCCGGTGACCTGGCCGCGACGCCGGTGTTCACGGCTCATCCCACCGAGGCAGCTCGCCGCAGCACCCTGCTGAAGCTGCAGCGGATCGGTGAACAGCTCCCACAGGTCAGCGGCAGTCCGGAGGCCAGGCGCAGGGTCGCCGAACTGGTTGATCTGTTGTGGCAGACCGATGAACTGCGGCTGGAGCGCCCCGAGGTCCTGGACGAGGCCCGGAACGCCCTGTACTTCCTGGATGACATCTATGACGGCCCCCTGTCCCGGGTCCTGGACGACTTCGCCGGAACGCTGCGCGAGCGGGGAGTACGGCTGCCCGCGACCGCACGTCCGCTCAGCTTCGGCAGCTGGATCGGCGGTGACCGCGATGGGAATCCGTTCGTGACACCTGCGGTGACCGGTGATGTGCTGGCGGTCCAGCGGGGCCACGCCATCGATCGGATCCTGGAACTGGTTGAGGGGCTGGTCGAAGACCTCTCGGTCAGTGAACGGCTCACGGGTGTGCCCGTGACGTTGCGCGAGGAACTCGAGCGGGATTTCGCCGTGGTGGCCGAGATCGAGCCCCGCTACCTGCGCCTCAACGCAGAGGAACCGATCCGACTCAAGCTCTCGGTGATCCGGGCGCGGCTGCTGGCCAGCAGGGTCAGGGACAACGCCGTTGCTCATTCGCGGCCGGGGGCGGCCTACCGGAACACCGGCGAGCTGCTCGCAGACCTCGAGAGTGTCCGAAACGCGCTGCTGGAGAACCGTGGCTCGCTCGCCGCCCGGGGTCGCGTGGACTCGGTCATCCGTCAGGTCTCGGCCATGACGCTGCAGCTGGCCTCACTGGATATCCGGGAGCACTCACAGAAGCATCACCATGCCCTTGCCCAGCTGATCGACCGGGTCCAGCCTGACGCACCGGGCTACGCTTCGCTCACCCGGGCGCAGCGGATGGATCTGCTCGCCGATGAGCTGGCGCAGTTGCGACCGCTCTCGGCCTCACCTCCCGAACTCGATGAAGCCGGGGCGACGACGTTCGGGGCCCTGCTCACCGCACGACGAGCGATCGAAGCTTATGGCCCGGAAGCCTGCCGGAGCTACATCGTGTCCATGACGCAGGGTCCCGATGACCTGCTGGCTGCGGTCATCCTCGGCCGTGAGGCCGGACTGGTGGATCTGAGCCGGGACAAGGCACTCGTGGACTTCGTGCCCCTGCTCGAGACCGCGACGGAGTTGCGAACGGCAGGGGTCATCCTGGACGAGCTGCTGTCCGATGACGGCTACCGGCAGCTGGTCCGATTGCGCGGTGACACCCAGGAGGTCATGCTCGGCTACTCGGACTCGAACAAGGACGCTGGGATCACGACCAGCCAGTGGGAGATCCATCTGGCACAGCGCCGGCTGCGCGATGTGGCAGCGGGCCACGGCGTCCGGTTGCGGTTGTTCCACGGTCGAGGGGGTACGGTCGGCCGGGGCGGTGGCCCGACGTATGAGGCGATCATGTCCCAGCCCTATGGGGTGCTCGACGGCGAGATCAAGGTGACCGAACAGGGGGAGGTCATCTCCGACAAGTACCTGCTCCCCGAACTCGCCCGGGAGAACCTCGAGCTCACACTCGCTGCGACCCTGGAGGCCTCGACAGTGCACCGCAGGCCGATGGCGACGCCCGATCGCCTGGCTCGCTGGGACGAGGTCATGAACCTGGTCAGCGAACGCGCGTTCGCCCACTACCGTTCGCTGGTCGAAGACCCGGAGCTGCCGAGCTACTTCATGCGCTCGACGCCGGTGAACGAACTGGCGGGCATGCACATGGGGAGCCGCCCCGCCAAGCGGCCGGACACCAGCAGCGGCCTCGACGGGCTGCGGGCGATCCCGTGGGTGTTCGGCTGGACCCAATCGCGCCAGATCGTACCGGGCTGGTTCGGTGTAGGCACCGGGCTGGCGGCAGCGCGTGCAGCCGGGTATGCCGACGACCTGGCCGAGATGACCACCTCCTGGCCGTTCTTCGCGAACTTCGTCTCCAATGTCCAGATGACCCTGGCCAAGACGGACCTGGCGGTCGCCGAACGGTACGTCACCGAGCTCGTGCCGCACGACCTGCGCGCCTGTTTCGACGTGATCGTCGACGAGCACGCCCGTACGGTGACGGAGTTGCTGCTGCTCACCGGCAGCGATTCCCTGCTGGGTGATCAGCCAGGTCTGGCGCAGACCCTGGCGGTGCGCGACCAGTATCTGCGCCCGCTGCATCTGCTCCAGGTGGCGCTGTTGCAGCGGGTCCGGGCCGAGGGGGACGAGCTGCCCTCACAGCTGCGTCGGACACTCTCGCTGACGATCAACGGCATCGCCACGGGGCTTCGCAACACCGGCTGAGCCGCAGGCAGGCCTCCCAGACTCACCCGAACGGCTGACAGTGCAAGCACCACGCGCGTGTGGTCGTCCTCACATCGAGGTGCTGATTCATTCGTGGATGGCGCCGCGCGCCCCAAACGTGATCTCCGTCGCACCGGTGGGCAGGCGTTCACTCGCTGAGACCGGGCAGGCCCTCTGAGTAATCGAATCAGACACGGGAAGTGACGCGAATGAAGAAGTCAGCAGCAGTGCTTGGGGCTGCAACCCTCACCGCAGCATTGGTCATGCCGATGGTGGCGATGGCCGCGCCGGAGGACACTGCGGACCAGACCACATCGATGCAGCAGTCCGTGGACTCACCGACGACAGCGCCGTCCACTCAGACCGCCGGAACTGCCGGGGCTGCCCCTGTGAACAGCCACGTCGTGCACAGCACCAAGGCCCAGCCGAAGAGCAGCACGAGCAACTCCGAGAAGACCAAGTCTCAGAAGAAGTCGAAGGCCAGCGAGAAGAAGAGCAAGGCGAGCAAGAAGAACGGCAAGAGCGCCAAGAAGAACAAGCGCTTCCCCGCTCGCGACGAGCTGAAGAACTACAAGAAGGCCGAGAAGTGGGCCAAGTCGTCCAAGGTTCGCTACATCCGCAACCGCGAATCCCGCAACACGTACTCGATCAACACCGGTAACGGGTACTACGGCGCCTACCAGTTCGCCTATGGCACCTGGAAGGCCATGGGTGGCCAGAAGTACGCGAAGACCGCCGACAAGGCTCCGGCCTACATCCAGGACTACATCGCCTACAAGCTGTACAAGCGGGCCGGCTGGTCCCCCTGGGGCGGCTGACCGAAGAGCGCTCCATCGAAGCGGGGGCCGGTTGCGGCCCCCGCTTCGTCATGGCGGTGACCGGGACAGGCAGACTGTGAGACATGGCAACCGCATTGATCACAGGCGCTACCTCCGGACTCGGCCTCGGCTTCTGCGAGCAGCTCGCCGCGGAGGGCCAGGATCTTGTCATCGTGGCAAGGAACACCGACCGGCTCGAAGCGCTGGCAGCACGATTGCGTGATGAGCGCGGCGTGGGCGTGGAAGTGCTGGCCGCGGATCTGGCAGACGCCGGACAGCGCGCAGCGGTCGAGCGGCGAGTGGTCGATGTCGACATCCTCATCAACAACGCGGGGTTCGCCATCCGGAGCGGTTTCCTGACCAGCGATCTGGAGGAGGAGCAGCGTCTGCTGGATGTCATGGTCGCCGCGCCGATGAGGCTCTGCAGGCTGGCCGCGCCAGCGATGGTGGAGCGAGGACGTGGGGCCATCATCAATGTGAGCAGCATCGCCGCCTGGATGCCCACCGGCACCTACGGTGCTGCCAAGGCGTACATCACGAGCCTGACCGAGTCATTGGCGATCGATCTCAAGGGCACCGGAGTCACCGCCACGGCGCTGCACCCGGGATACACCCATACCGAACTGCACCAGCGCGCCGGTATGAACATGAAGTCCGTCCCTGACTTCATGTGGCTCGACGTGGACGATGTGGTCGCCACCGCCCTCAAGGACGCCCGGGCGGGGCGGAGCATGAGCGTGCCCGGCCGGCAGTACCAGGCACTGGGCCTGGCCACTCGCTACGGCCCGCGCCCGCTGGTGCGCTGGGCAGTGCGCCGCGGCTGACCCCGATCCCGCTCCCTAGCGTGCGGCGAGGTCCTTGGCGGTCGGCGACGCCGGAACCTCGTCCTTCTTCGGGTAGGTGTGCAGGACTCGGTCGGCGAGGTGGTTGGTCACACCCATCCAGTAGTTCTCGTTGCGGTAGTGGTGCAGCACATGGCCACGCCTGATCCCCCGGTAGAGGGCATGGCGCGGCTTGTACGGCGTGTGGATCAGGTAGTGGGTCCACTCGTACACGGTTGCCAGGGTGAGCCCGGTCAGGATGCCGGTGAGAACCAGGCCTGCGTACCAGCCGGGGATCAGCAGGAGCAGCCACGGCAAGGTGACCATGCCGACTGCCACGGGCAACGGGATGAAGATCGTCTCCAGTTCCTTGGGGTCGGCGTGGTGGCGGTAGTGCTCCCGGGCCAGCAGGGTGGAGTACTCACGTTTCCCGATCCGGCGGGGCCGTGCGTGCAGGACATAGGTGTGGATGAGCCACTCGGTCATCGGCTGGAACCCGACCATCACTGCGACGATGACGAGATCCCACCACGTGTAGCCGCCGACCCACACGCGGGCCACGAGTGCGACGAGCCAGGCCGTGAGGAACAACTGCACCGAGGGCATCGACACCCAGACCACTGCCGCCTGGCGCAGTGTTGTGCGGGGGCCACCGGGCAGCACCTGGCCCGTCGAGCGCCGGTGGCCGGGTGTCGAGTAGAACGATCGGCGCCAGGGCGACAGCTGCGACTTGCTTTCGACGGCGGAATCAGTCGTCATCCTGCGCTCCGATCATGATGAGGGCGGACTTCCAGTCCGGTTCTGAGAGGCGCAGTACGTGCCGGGCCAGCTCACGAGCTCTGGGCTCATCGGCGGCGGCGATGGCGGCTGCCAGCTCCTGATGGGCACGAACGTCGGTGAGTTCCCGGCGCAGCAGCTCCGCGACGATGTCCATCATGGGTTCATAGGTGACAGCCAACGAGTTGTGCGCCATGCGGTAGGCGATGTTGCCTGAGCCGTTGATGACCTGACGCCAGAAGCGCAGGGCGATCGGCGCGAGCTCGGCCGGGTCGTCGCTGATGCTCATGGCCCCGGCCTCGTTGCTGATGCGCTCGCGGGTCGCGGTGTCGGCGCGGCGAGCGCAAAGACGGGCGGCGTCGGTTCCGATCACCTCACGCATCTCGAAGATCGACCGGACCACCACTACGTCGACCTCGCCGTTCACCAGGAGGAGCCGCGGCAGTAGATCCAGCCCGGCAACGTCGTTCCAGTTGGTGACCTGTGTACTGCCGCCCTGCCTGATCTGGACCAGCCCCGCCTGAGCAAGTCGGCCCAGGGCTTCGCGGAGAGCCGGACGGCTCACGCCGAGCGCGGTGGCCAGCGCGCGTTCCGAGGGCAGGATGTCGCCAGGGCCGAGCTCGCCCGAGACGATCTCGCCAGCGACCTGGTCGAAGACCGAATCTGTCGCGGTCTGTCGCGCGATCGGGGTCAGCATGCTGCCACTCTGGCACAGCAGACCTCTGGTGGTCAAGTGGTATGACCAGTTGTAGCCTCGACGACTTCCATCGGCGGAGGTGGGTATGGGTGGTTCCGGTCGGGCGGACGTTCACTTGAGGAAGACGACTGCCCGCATGTTCTTGAGCCGACCCTCCTGGGTCTCGTTGTCGCCCACCGGGTTGTTGCCGCCGTGGGACCGCACCGAGATCTGCAGCTTCGCACCGAGCTTGCGGGCCGTCCGGAGCATGACCTTCTTGCTCGCCCGGGCGCGTTTCAGGCTTAGCTTCTTGCGGAACGGCTCGTTGTTGGCGTAGTCAACGGCGGTGTAGCCGTGAACGGCGACCTTCGGAACGCCGCCGCGGACCAGTGCCTTGGTGGCTCGCTTGAGGGTGCGCTTGCCCCTGGGGTCCATGACGGCTGAGTCGGGCTCGAAGTACACGGTCGCGAACCGGATCGCCTTGGCCGCATCCGACCTGCTGCCGGTCCCTGCTGCCGACTCTCCGAATCTGTTGACGGCGACCACGGTCACCTTCGCGCTGCCCAGCAGTTCCTCAACGGTGCAGCTGAACACATCGGGCGAGGTCTCACACACCAGCTCGCCGTTGACGTAGACACGGAACCCACCGGCACCGTAGACGTCGCCCCAGCTGATCCGGGTCCGGTTTCGCTTGATCGGGGTGTAACTCACGTCTCCGGGTGCTGCGATGGTGTCCCGGTCCGGGTTGAAGGGGAAGTGGTCCTTACCGTCCGGCGTGCCGTCCCCATCCGTGTCGGCCTTGTTGGGGTCGGTGCCGTTGCGGCGTTCATCCTCGTCGGAGACTCCGTCGTTGTCGTCGTCGGGGTCGGCGTTGTCACCGATACCGTCGCCGTCATTGTCCGCGCTCTCACCGGGATCGTTGGGAAAGGCGTCCCTGCTATCGGGAATACCGTCACCATCCCGGTCCGAGGGGCCAGCGGGTGTGTCGCCCCCCGGGTCCGGAGCGCTGGGACTGCCGGGAGTGCCCGGACTGGCGGGGGGAGTCACATTGAGCCGACCGCTGGGGCCACTGGCGCCATGCTCGTTGATCGCCCGGATCTCGATCGAGCTGGTCACGCCGGCCCGGAGACCCGTGAGAGTCAGGGGAGACGCGGTGCGACCGGTTGAGACCCAGGCTCCGCCGTTCACGCGGTACTGGATGTCGGTGGCGGGGAAGCCATTGTCAGGTCCGGGGGTGAAGTGCAGTCGCACGGCGCCGTTGTTCTGCGTCCACGAGTCGAGGCTCGGTGCCGGCGGCGTCCCTGGCGTCACCCCTCCCGGGGCACTGGCCGGGCTCTCACCGGCTTCATTGACCGCGCGCAACTCCAGCTGGTAGGTCGTCCCGTTACTCAGCCCTTCGATGGTCAGCGGCGACGAGGTCACGCCACCCGAGGTCCAGCTGCCGCCGTCGAGCCGGTATTCGATATCGGTCACGGCGGCGCCACCGTCATCGCCGAGGGTGAACTCGACGACGGCCGATCCATCACCGGGAGTGATGGTGCCGAGCTCCGGCGCGTCCGGCACCGTCAGCGGGGTGACAGTGACGGAGTTGCTCGCGGGGCTCGCCCCGTTGTCGTTGATCACCCTGATCCACACCTGATAGGCGGTGCCGTTGTCCAGCCCGGGAATCGTGAACGGCGACGAAGTGGCTCCCGCCGACTCCCAGTCCCCGTCATCGATCCGGTACTCCACATCGGTCACTGCCGAGCCGCCGTCATCGCCGAGGGTGAACGTCACCTCCGCCTCGGAGTCGCCCGGCGCCAGTGAGTCGATGCGCGGCGCGTCCGGCGGGCCGGAAGGCGTGACAGAGGCGTAGTCGCTGCCCGGGCCGGCACCGCGACCGTTGACCGCGCGCAACTGCACGTCGAACTCCATGCCGTTGGTCAGCCCGGTCAGTGTGATGGGCGACGAAGTCCCGCCCGCCGACTGCCAGGTCCCGTCGAAGAGGCGGTACTCCACGTCGGTCACAGCGGAGCCGTTGTTGTCCCCGAGCGTGAAAGTGAGCTCGACTGATCCATCGCCCGGAGTCCAGTCGTCAATGACCGGTGCTGTCGGGGTGCCGGCAATCACCGTCGTCGGCGAACTGGCCGGTCCGGTACCAAGGTCGTTCAGTGCCCTGAGCTCGATGTCCACGGGGGTGCCGTTGGTCAGGCCGGGGATCGACAGCGGTGAGCTCGTCGTACCCGCCGAGGTCCAGCTCCCCCCGCCGATCCGGTACTCGTAGTCGGTGATCGGAGAGCCGTTGTCCGCGCCGGGGCTGAACGCGAGCTCCGCGCTTCCGTCGCCCGGGGTCCAGCTCTCGATCGTCGGAGCGTTGGGGATTCCCGGAATGTCATTCACACTGGTGCTGGCCGCACCGGGGCCCACGCCGTTGATCGCCCGCACGTCGATGGTGTAGGACACTCCGTTGGTCAGACCGGGAATGGTGAACGGCGAGGTGGTGCTGCCCCCGGAGGTCCAGCTGCCGCCGTCGAGGCGGTATTCGATGTCGGTGATGGCCGAGCCGTTGTCGTCGCCGGGGGTGAAGTCGACGTCGACCTGGCCATCAGCTGGTGCCCAGTCGTCCAGCGTGATGGCCTGGGGCGCTCCCGGCACGACCTCGGTGACATCGCTGGCGGGGCTGGGACCGATGGCGTTGACGGCCCGGAACTCCACGTCGTAGCTGGTGCCGTTCGTCAGTCCGGGGATAGTGAAAGGGGAGGTGGTGCCGCCGGTCGAGGTCCAGCTCCCGCCGTCCAGGCGGTACTGAACATCGGCGAGCGGCAGGCCACCGTCGCTGCTGACGGTGAAGTCCAGCGAGACTTCCTCATCACCGGGGGACCAGGCATCGATCACCGGGGCACTGGGCGCGGAGAGCCACACCTCGATGTCCACGGTTGCGGGCAGCGACGTCCAGTACCCGTTCGTCACCTGGAACTGGAACTGGTCGGAGCCGTTGTAGCCCACATCCGGAGCGTAGGTGTAGCTGCCATCAGACTCGATGGTCACTGTGCCGTGGGCGGGCTGCGCGGCGACCATGAACTCCAGCGGGAGGTCCGCAGGGTCCTCGCCGGTGAGCGTGCCCTGCGTCTCCGTCGGGTGGGGCGGTGCCGCGATGGCGGCATCGTGGGCTGTGGGTGCCGCGACCTGCGTGTAGCTCTCGGCGAAGTCCAGACCGTCGGAGTGGTACTGGTTGTCGAAGTAGAACGATCCGATCACATGCTTGGCGTAGGCGCCGCCCGTCGCCGCCGTGAAGCCGGTGTAGGCCAGAGGCTGACCCAGTACCGACTCGACATCGACGGTGTGGGCGATCAGAGGTGATCCGGGGCGGGTCTGGTTGTTGGCCAGGCGCACCTCGAGGCTGTTGGTGCTGCCGTTGTAGTCGACCCAGGCGTACTTGAGCTGGCCATCCTCCAGATTGACCGGCGCGTCCGCGGTGACTGCGCTCGCGGTCGAGCCGTTCAGGTTCACGCCGACATGATTGCCGTTCGGGTCGGCGCTGTTCTTCCACGTGTCGAACTCGATACCGACCGAGTTGGGGATGCCTGCGTAGCCCATCCCCCCTCCCGTCGAGCCTGCGGTGTTGGTCGCTGTCTGCAGCACGAACACGATTCCGTCGGCGCCACCCCGGCCGGAGTCACTGATCCGGAACTGGAACGCCGCACTGAACGAGTAGTCCGATCCGAGCTGGAGCCTGCTGGTGTTGAACGCGGACCCTGCCTGGGCGTAGCTGGCCGGTGTGAGGACCAGTTCGTCATCCACGAGCTGGGCCTGGTTGTTCAGCGTCCACCCGGCCGGTGAACTCCACAGCGCCTGGGCCAGCTGTATCTGAGTGGCTGCCCTGGCGGTGGTGCTGCTCAGCCCAAGGATCGTGAGTGCGAGCGCCATCCCCAGCGCGACCCAGCCGAACCGGCTTCTTCGTGACGGCTTCGCGCTGGCACTCAGAATCATGGAATGGGCCATCCTTCGAGAACCCCTGAACCTTCTGAATCTCAGGGGCGCACTCCGCAGCAGGTGCGCCATTCGAGAGTACGGCCGTGTCGGTGGTCAAGGCGGAGCGTGATGGCCCGTTCACCCGGAGGTAGTAACGACTCCTGGGCGACTGGCGGGTCGCGCGCCGCGACTGACTGTCGTGCTCATCGGCACGCGTGCCAGCATGGATGAGTGACTGATCGCCTCGTCCCCCGGCTGCATCCCCATGAGCGCTCCATCTTCGGAGACATGTCCCGCCTCGCTGCAGAACTCGGGGCCGTGAATCTCGGTCAGGGATTTCCCGACGAGGACGGCCCGGAGGTGGTCCGGGAAGCCGCGATCGAGGCGATCCGCAGTGGCAGGGGCAATCAGTATCCGCCGGCTCATGGTGTTCCCGAGCTGCGCCAGGAGATCGCGCGGCACCAGGAGCACTTCTACGAGCTCACGCCCGACTGGCGCGAGGAGGTCGTGGTGACCACAGGGGCCGCCGAGGCGATCGTCGCCTCCGTGCTGGCCTTCGTCGACCGTGACGACGAGGTGCTGATGTTCGACCCGTTCTTCGACATGTATCCAGCGGTGACTGCGCTGGCGGGCGGAGCCGCCGTACCGGTGCCGATGTCGCCGGGCTTCCGCCCCGACCTGAGCGCTCTGGCCGCGGCGATCACCGACCGGAGCCGGGTGCTGCTGCTCAACTCCCCCCACAATCCCACCGGCACCGTCTTCACCGCCGACGAGCTCGAGGGTATGGCCGCGCTGGCAGTCAAGCACGACCTCATCGTGATCTCGGATGAGGCCTATGAGCACCTCACCTACCCCCCGGCCCGGCACATCCCGATCGCGACCTTGCCCGGGATGTGGGAACGCACGGTCACCATCGGGTCGGGCGGCAAGTCGTTCTCCTTCACGGGCTGGAAGGTCGGCTGGGCCTCCGGGCCGGCCGACCTGATCGCGGCCGTGAGGGTGGTCAGACAGCATCTGTCCTACGTATCCGGCGGCCCGTTCCAGTGGGCCCTCGTCGAAGGATTCCGGCACGGTGAGGTGATCTTCGATGACCTGCGCCGGTCCATGTGGCTGCAGCGGGATCTGCTCTGCCGGGGGCTCTCAGACATCGGCATCCCGCCGATCGTTCCTGATGGCACCTACTTCGCCATCACCGACGTCCGGCCGCTGGGGTTCGATTCGGGAGCACAATTCTGTGACATGATCCCGGATCGGGTTGGGGTGGTCGCGATCCCGCTGTCCGCGCTCAGCGAGCATCCTGAACGGAGCGGACCCTACGTGCGCTGGGCGTTCTCGAAGCGTCCCGAGACCATCCAGGATGGGCTGGCACGACTGAGCGATCTGTGAGTGGCCCGCGGCGCTGTTCGGAGCCAGCGTGCGGGCGTCGGCAACCGAGCCGTTGCGCTGGTACATGGGTTCGGGGGCCGCACTCAGCTGCTCTCGGCGACGATCGACCATCGGGGTAAGTAGGTGACTACGGTCAGTCCCGAGGTCTCAGCGCCCGCAACCGTCGCAGTGCCCTGTGCCGCCCGGACGATACGGTCCACCACAGCCAGGCCGACCCCGGACCCGTCCCGCACACGCTTGTCCAGGCGCACGAAGGGCTGGAACATCCGTTCCTGGTCTTCCTTCGCCACTCCCAAGCCGTCGTCGGCAACCACGACTCTCGTACCCGGAGGTTGGGGGTCCACATGTACCTGGACGTGATTACCCCGCTGGTCCGGGTGGTACTTCACCGCATTGGAGATGAGGTTCTGAAGCAGGGACCGAACGTGGACCGGAGGGGCCTCGATGTGCAGCCCCGGTGCAACAGTTACCTCCACCTCGGCTGCGTGCTCCTCGATGAGCAGGCTCAGATCACTCACGACAACCGCGACGGCCGCAGCTACATCCACCACCTCGACGACACTGGCGGTTTCGACGCGGGATAGCTGCAGGAGGTCGTCGATCAGTGCCCTCATGCGCAACACCGCAGAGCGCACCTCTTCCGCCGCCTCGTCGAATGCGGCCGTTGGTTGTTCCACCTCGACGGCCATCAGCTCACCGAAACCCTGGATGGCCCGAAGTGGCTCCCGCAGGTCGTGCGAGGCCATGTAGACGAACTGCTGCAAGGCCTCGTTCCTGCGCTGAAGGCCAAGTTCCGCCTCCTCGCGCCGGGCGATCTCTGTCTCGAGCTGCGTGAGCCGGTCCTGCAGGGCGCGTTGGTCCTGTCTTATCTCATCGGCCTGGTGTCTGATCTGTGTCCCGTCGCGGCCGGTGACGATCGTGTAGAGCGCGGCGAGGACCGACAGACAGAACACCATCGTGAGAAGACTCGCCCAGTTGAAACCGGAATCGGGAAGCGTGAAGGACAATACCAGCAGTGCGACCCACTGAATGCCCGCGACCATCAGGGTGAAAGAGGTGTTCAGCAGCAGTGCCGTCAACAGGATTGACAGGACCACATATGTCAGCGGCATCAGATCGCCGGAGCGGACGTGCACATCCACAAGCAGAGCCAGCCATGGCGGTGTCGCCACGGCCATGATGGTCAGACCGGACGCAATCCGGTAGTGCCCGCTCCGGTTCACAGCCAGGCCGCACAGGGTCAGCGCCAGCATGCCCGCAACCATGACCAGATAGAACGAACGGGCTGACTCGCCCGGGGTCATCGCGAGGAGGATCACCACGATCCCGGTTCCGAGCAGCACCACCAGTCCCAGCTGCAACCAGGTGAGCAGCGTGACCCGCCTGCTCAGGGTTTCACCGACGCTCGAGTCGGTTGGGGTCAGCTGGTCATAGCGGACGGACACGGGTCATCCCTCCCCTTCCAGTGAATCGGACGGAGAGGTGACCAGTCACCTCGATTACCTCACTCGGGCGATCGGGTGATTGCCTGACTGAGAGCGAGACAGCGTGTTGCCCGAAGACTGCCGAAGCTCCACAGCTGCTCGCCTCCCAGGTCAGCGCTGCGTGGTACGCATCAGTTCGAAGATCTCGTGGTCGAAGGCGTCCACCAGACGCTGGGGTTGTGGGATCGCTGCGAAGTCGGATTTGAAACCCACCTGAATCCGGTCGTCGAAGGAGAAGATGCATTCGTTGAGTGTCTGTGCTCCGGCGCTGGGCGCCCAGCCGATCACGGATTGCACAGGCTCTCCGGCGAAGTAGCGCTCGTTGCGGGGCCCGATCACATTCGTGGTCACTCCGATCCCCTTGCCCGAGAAGAAGCTGACCATGTTCTTGGTGACGGTGGCATTGATCGCGCCCAGTGTCTCGATGATGCCGAAGGTGACCAGCGCCTCCGGGCTGCTCTTGATGTCATCCATGGCAGCCTTGGTCATCGCGAGCCGGGCGGCGGGCGTCTCCCCGGACAGCGGCAGTTTCAGGACCACGAGCGCGAACCTGTTGCCCAGTTCGCGGGGGAGCGGCTTGTCGAGCGGCCGCAGATTCACCGGCACCATGGTGGCCATGTCCTGCGGGGTGCCACCCTCCTCGAGGGTGTATTGCCGAAGCGCACCAGCGATACCGGCGACCATGACGTCATTGACCGTCGCGCCATGGGCCCGTGCGGTGACCTTGATCTCGCTGAGATCGTAGGGCTGGCTCCAGGCGGCGACTTTGCGAACGCCGACCTGCCCCCGGATCGGGTTGTCCGGCAACTGCCAGACGAGCAGCTTGTCCAGGATCGTGGGCGTCCGTCGTGCGATTGCGATCGCGTCATTGACCGCGTCCGGGTTGGTGAGCTTCCTCGCGGTGGCAGCCGCCCCCTTGGTCCGGTCGACGAACGGGCCGGCCACCGACTCGGTCGCGCTCTCGACGGCACTGATGAAGCGGGAACGCCGCCCCTCAGGCTCCCCTCCCAGCAGGGAGTCGACCCGGGCGCCGATCCGGGAGTGGGGCGCCTGTCCGAGGTCATGGGTCTGCCCCTGGTTCGCGCCGCCCTCGCGCAGCCGAGCGGCCTCTACGAGGTCTCCGTCCGGGTCGTCGTCGGTGAGCTCGAGAAGGACCCGTGCCAGGGCGGTGCCATCGGCCATCGAGTGGTGGAACCGGCTCAGCAGCGCGGTACCGCCCTTGTATCCGTTGATGAAGAACGCCTGCCACAGTGGCCTGTCGCGCGGGATCGGCCGGCTCATCTGCTCACTGACGAGTTCCTGCAGTGCCCGGTCGCCGCTGCCGGCAGGCAGCTCGAGGACGTGGATGTGGTTGGCGAGGTCGAAGTCGGGGTCGTCCACCCAGTAGTCGCCGCCGCCCAGCGGATTCTGGCTGGGCACGGGCATCTGGCGGAAGACCGGGTAGCGGTCCGGGATCCGGTGCTTGATCACCTGCACGGCACGGTCGAAGTCCAGTGGCTCGGAGAAGGTCATGATCCCCTCGATCACCATGAGGTTCTCAGGGGTGTCCATGTGCAGCCACAGAGAATCGACGGCCGACACTGGTCGTTTCTGGTCGCTCATGGTCGCCTCCGGGTCATCGGATTCTACGAGCAGACAGCGCTCTGACGCAGCCCGGCTCCGTGCCCATGCCCCCTGCTCGTGTACCAACACCAGAAGACTTGAGTCAGCTCGACTCAAGTCTTCTGAAATGGGGAATGTGAGGAGGTTTGATTGTGTTGACTACTGGAGAGTGTATAGATTAGGGCGCATGGGCAACAAGGGCCCGCGTCATCAACAGACCAAATGGAGGAACCAAATGTCCCGACCTGTAGGTATCGACCTCGGAACCACGAACTCAGTCGTAGCGGTTCTCGAGGGCGGCGATCCGACCGTCATCGCCAACTCGGAGGGGGCCAGGACCACTCCGTCGGTGGTCGCTTTCGCCAAGAACGGTGAGGTGCTCGTCGGCGAGGTCGCCAAGCGGCAGGCCGTTCAGAACGCCGACCGCACGGTGCGCTCCGTGAAGCGCCACATCGGCACCAACTGGGACGTCGACATCGACGGCAAGAAGTACAACGCGCAGGCCATCAGCGCCCGCATCCTGCAGAAGCTCAAGAGGGACGCCGAGTCCTACCTGGGTGAGGACGTCACGGATGCCGTGATCACCGTCCCGGCCTACTTCAACGATTCCCAGCGCCAGGCCACCAAGGAGGCCGGTGAGATCGCGGGCCTGAACGTGCTGCGCATCATCAACGAGCCGACAGCTGCCGCATTCGCCTACGGCCTCAACAAGGTCGAGGGCGACAAGGAGGAGACCATCCTGGTCTTCGACCTCGGTGGTGGCACCTTCGACGTCTCGCTGCTCGAGATCGGCGAGGGCGTCGTGGAGGTCAAGGCGACCAGCGGCGACAACCACCTCGGTGGCGACGACTGGGACCAGAAGATCGTCGACTGGCTCGTGGAGAACTTCAAGAACGCCAACGGCATCGATCTGACCAAGGACAAGATGGCGATGCAGCGGCTGCGCGAGGCGGCTGAGAAGGCCAAGATCGAGCTCTCCAGCTCGAGCCAGACCAGCATCAACCTGCCCTACATCACCGTGGATGCCGAGAAGAACCCGCTGTTCCTCGACGAGACCCTGACCCGGGCCCAGTTCGAGAAGATGACCAGCGATCTGCTGGACCGGACCAAGAAGCCCTTCGAGCAGGTGCTCAAGGATGCCGGTATCAGCGTCAAGGACATTGACCACGTCGTCCTGGTCGGCGGCTCCACCCGTATGCCGGCGGTGACCGAGCTGGTCAAGAAGCTGACCGGTGGCAAGGAGCCCAACAAGGGTGTGAACCCCGACGAGGTCGTCGCCGTGGGCGCGGCGCTGCAGGCTGGCGTGCTCAAGGGTGAGGTCAAGGACGTGCTCCTGCTCGACGTGACCCCCCTGAGTCTCGGGATCGAGACCAAGGGCGGAATCATGACCAAGCTGATCGAGCGCAACACGACCATCCCGACCAAGCGTTCCGAGGTCTTCACGACGGCGGAGAACAATCAGCCGTCCGTGCTGATCCAGGTGTTCCAGGGCGAGCGCGAGATGGCTGCCTTCAACAAGAGGCTCGGCACCTTCGAGCTGACCGGGCTCCCGCCGGCTCCCCAGGGTGTGCCGCAGATCGAGGTGACCTTCGACATCGACGCCGACGGCATCGTCCACGTCTCTGCCAAGGACACCGCGACGGGCAAGGAACAGTCCATGACGATCACCGGTGGCTCCGCGATGAGCCAGGAGGAGATCGACCGGATGACCCGCGAGGCCGAGGAGCACGCCGAGGAGGACCGCCAGCGTCGTGAGGAGGCCGAGACGCGGAACAACGCGGAGGCTCTCGTGCACCAGACGGAGAAATTCCTCGAGGAGAACTCGGACAAGATCCCCGAGGACGCCAAGGCGAACGTCACCGAGCCCCTCGAGGCCCTGAAGAAGGACCTGCAGGGTACCGACGTCGAGGCCATCAAGGCTTCGGTCGAGAAGGTCGCCCAGGCCAGCCAGGCACTCGGCGCCTCGATGTATGCCCAGGCCCAGGCCGAGCAGCAGGCCGCCGGCGGCGAGGCCGCTGACAGCGACGACGACGTCGTCGAGGCCGAGATCGTGGATGACGAGGACGACAACAGATGACACCGATGAACTCAGGTTTCCCGGCCCCAGAGCCGGGAGACCGGGGTTCTGGTGCCGGAGTACCTCGGCAGAATCAGGCACCAGAACCGGGCGAAGAGGAACAGGGCGTCAGGTTCCGGGACAACCGCAAGGTGGATCCGCAGACCGGTGAAGTCCGCAGGCCGGCACCCACCGCAGCCGAACCCGAGCAGGCCACTGAGACCCAGCAGCCTGTCGACTCCGAGCGGGTCGAGGAGCTGACGAAGGATCTGCAGCGGGTCACGGCGGAGTATGCCAACTACCGCAAACGGGTCGAGCGGGATCGCGATCTCGCGCGGAACAATGCGATCGCTGCGGTCGTCACGGACCTGCTGCCCACCATCGACGACATCGGCCGGGCGCGTGAGCACGGCGGGCTCGATGGCGGTTTCAAGGCGGTCGCGGAGGCCCTCGAGGGCGTGGCCGGCAAGTACGGCCTGGAGGCTTTCGGCGCCGAGGGTGAGCCGTTCGATCCTGTCGTCCATGAGGCCATGACCTCGGACACCAGTCCGGAGGTGTCCGAGCCCACCGTGACCCGTGTCTATCAGGTCGGCTACCGGATCGGGGACCGTGTGCTGCGGCCCGCCCGGGTGGGCGTCACCAACAACGAATAGGGGGTGAAGCATGGCATCGCAGGACTGGGTCGAGAAGGACTTCTACAAGACGCTCGGGGTCGGCAAGAAGGCAACCCCGGACGAGATCAAGAAGGCCTATCGCAAACTCGCCCGTGACTTGCACCCTGACCAGCATCCCGACGACAAGAAGGCCGAGGAGAAGTTCAAGGCGGTCTCAGAGGCCTACGCGGTCCTGTCCAACAAGGACAAGCGCAAGGAGTATGACGAGGCCCGCTCCATGTTCGGGGGTGGCTTTCGTTTCCCCGGTACCGGCGGGGGGCCCGGGCGGCCCGGCGGCGGTGGTGGCGGTAACCCCTTCGGCGGGGCGACCGACACGATGTCGGACATCTTCTCCACACTCTTCAACCGGGGCGGACCCGGTCCCGATCCGAGCGCCGGCGGTCGACGTGGCCGTAGGGGCTCGGACGTCGAGACCGAGGCCAGCATCTCGTTCGACGATGCCCTGAACGGAGTGACGATTCCGTTGCGGCTCACCGGCGAAGGGCCGTGTCCGGTCTGTCATGGCACCGGCGCCAAGACTGGCACCGTGCCGCGAGTCTGTCCGACCTGCGAGGGCACGGGCAACACCGCGCGCAACGCAGGAGGCTTCGCCTTCGCCGAGCCGTGCGCCGAGTGCAAGGGCCGCGGCCTTGTGGTGGACGATCCCTGCGCGACCTGCCATGGCTCCGGACGGGCGATGTCGAGCCGTACCGTCCAGACGAGGATTCCTGCAGGGGTGAAGGACGGCCAGCGGATCAAACTCGCGGGCAAGGGCGCTCCTGGCGAGGGCGGCGGACCCGCCGGGGACCTGTTCGTGGTCGTCCACGTCGCCCCGCACCCCGTGTTCGGCCGCAGCGGCGACAATGTCACCGTGACCGTGCCGATCACGTTCCCCGAGGCCGCCCTCGGCGCCCAGGTCGCGGTACCGGTCCCTGGTGGGCGCAGCGTCACTCTCAAGATTCCCGCCGGCACAGCAAATGGCCGGACCTTCCGGATCCGCGGCAAGGGCGCCCGGCGTCGCGACGGGACCAACGGTGACGTCCTGGCCGCCATGGAGGTGGAAGTCCCGGACAGCCTCGATTCGTCTGCCCGGGAGGCCCTGGAGGCCTATCAGGCGGCCATGCCGCAGGATGGTGCCAGGGAGGCGCTGCTGCGCAGGGCCGGTGTCGCCAAGGCTGGGCAGTAGCCATGGCAGCGCAACCGAGCCGCGCCGAACTGACGCCCGACTTCGACGAGCCGGTCTACGTCATCTCGGTGGCGGCCTCCATCGCCGGGTTACATCCGCAGACGCTGCGCCAGTACGATCGCCTCGGACTCGTGTCCCCGGCGCGCACCACCGGGAGGAACCGGCTGTACTCCGTGCGGGACATCTGGCGGTTGCGCCGGGTCCAGGAACTGTCGGACGAGGGGATCAACCTGACGGGAATCGTGAGGATCCTGGAACTGGAGACCGAGGTCGACATGCTGCGCGAGCGCATCGACGCGATCACCGAGGACCAGAACTCCACCGCACTTGTGGTCTGGCGGCCACAGCGAAGGCGCCGATGATGGCGGGCGCCGCAACAGCTTCGTGTCATGAACACTTCGAAAGGGATCACAGATGGATCTGAACTTCACAACCAAGAGCCAGGAGGCGCTCAGCGCGGCCGTGAGGATGGCGGCCGGTGCCGGGAACGCGCACGTGGAACCGGTCCACATCCTGGCGGCACTGCTCGATCAGGGCGAAGGGATCGCAGGGGCGCTGCTGAACGCGGTGGGCGTCGACCGGGCCGATCTGGCTGCTGCTGTGCAGCAGCAGTTGCAGGCGATCCCGAGCGCGACCGGGTCGAGTGTCTCGGCGCCGCAGCTCAGCCAGTCCTCGCTGCAGGTGCTGCAGGCGGCCGAGAACCTCGCCAAGGACCGCGGCGACGAGTTCGTCTCCACCGAGCACATCCTGGTCGGGCTCGCCCAGATCGAGCCCACAGCGCCGCTGCTGGACTCCCGTGGTGCCACGCCGGCAGCGCTGCTGGACGCGCTCACCAACGTGATGGGCTCCTCCAGGGTCCGCTCGGCGGATCCCGAGGGTACCTTCCAAGCCCTGGAGAAGTACGGCGAGGACCTGACCGCGCTGGCCCGGGAGGGCAAGATCGATCCGGTGATCGGGCGTGACTCCGAGATCCGCCGGGTGATCCAGGTGCTGTCACGGCGTACGAAGAACAACCCGGTGCTGATCGGCGACCCCGGTGTCGGCAAGACCGCTGTCGTGGAGGGGCTTGCGCAGCGGATCGTCGCAGGCGACGTACCCGACTCGTTGACCGGCAAGCGGCTCATCGCCCTCGATCTCGGTGCCATGGTGGCCGGAGCCAAGTACCGCGGCGAGTTCGAGGAGCGGCTCAAGGCGGTGCTCGAGGAGATCAAGGAGTCCGACGGCCAGGTCATCACGTTCATCGACGAACTCCACACTGTTGTGGGTGCGGGCTCGTCCGGCGACAGCTCCATGGACGCGGGCAACATGCTCAAGCCGATGCTGGCGCGAGGTGAACTGCGCATGGTCGGGGCCACGACGCTGGACGAGTACCGCGAGAACATCGAGAAGGATCCGGCGCTGGAACGGCGGTTCCAGCAGGTGCTCGTGGCCGAGCCGTCCGTCGAGGACACGATCCAGATCCTGCGGGGGATCAAGGAGAAGTACGAGGCCCATCACAAGGTCTCCATCGCGGATCAGGCACTGGTGGCCGCTGCGACGCTGTCCAACCGGTACATCACCTCGCGGTTCCTGCCCGACAAGGCGATCGACCTGGTCGATGAGGCCGCCTCGCGACTGCGGATGGAGATCGACTCCTCCCCGGTCGAGATCGACGAGCTGCAGCGACAGGTGGACCGGCTCAAGATGGAGGAACTGGCGCTCAGCGGCGAGAAGGATGAGGCGAGCCAGGACCGTCTGGAGAAGCTGCGCGTCGACCTCGCCGACAAGGAGGAGCGGCTTCGTGGCCTGCAGGCCCGCTGGGACCAGGAGAAGCAGGGGCTGGATCTGATCGGCGAGCTGAAGATCCGGATCGACGAACTGCGCTCGGTGGCCGAGCGGGCCGAGCGTGACGGTGACTTCGAACAGGCCTCGAGGATCGTCTACGGCGAGATTCCGGCGCTGGAGCAGAACCTGAACGATGCCATCGCCGCCAACACCGACCGGCAGGCCGAGACCATGGTCGCCGAGGGCGTGGAGGCCAATGACATCGCCCAGGTCGTGGCGGCCTGGACGGGCATCCCCGCCGGGCGGCTCATGGAGGGCGAGACCGAGAAGCTGCTGCGGATGGAGGAGGAGCTCGGCAAGCGCGTCATCGGCCAGAAGGCCGCTGTCCGTGCGGTGTCCGACGCCGTGCGGCGCTCACGGGCGGGAATCTCCGACCCCGATCGCCCGACCGGCTCGTTCCTGTTCCTCGGTCCGACCGGCGTCGGCAAGACCGAACTCGCCAAAGCGCTGGCCGAGTTCCTCTTCGACGATGAGCGAGCCCTGACCCGTATCGACATGAGTGAGTACGGAGAGAAGCACTCCGTGGCGCGACTGGTCGGGGCTCCCCCCGGGTATGTCGGTCACGAGGAGGGTGGTCAGCTGACCGAGGCCGTGCGGCGGCGCCCCTATTCGGTGATCCTGTTCGATGAGGTGGAGAAGGCCAACCCCGATGTCTTCGACATCCTGCTCCAGGTGCTCGACGACGGCCGCCTGACCGATGGTCAGGGACGTACGGTCGACTTCCGCAACACCATCCTGATCCTCACCTCGAACCTCGGGTCGCAGTTCCTGGTGGAGACCGATCGTCCCTTCGAACAGCGTGAGGCCGAAGTCATGGAGGTGGTCCGGTCGGCCTTCAAACCGGAGTTCCTGAACCGGCTCGATGAGACTGTGATGTTCCTGCCCCTGAACAGCGAGGAACTCACCGAGATCGTCGACCTGCAGCTCGAGGCACTGCAGAAGCGACTCTCGGACAGACGGCTGACGCTCGACGTGACGCAGGCGGCGAAGGACTGGCTCGCGCTGAATGGCTTCGATCCGGCATACGGCGCGCGTCCGCTGCGGCGACTGGTCCAGTCGGCGGTGGGCGACAGCCTGGCCAGGGAGATCCTGTCCGGCGAGGTGCTCGACGGCGACACGGTGCATGTCGATGTCAACGTCGAGGACGGTGGGTTGTCGGTCACCTCCGACTGATCGGTGGCTGGTACGGGTCCCGCGACTGCTGTGCCTTGACGGGGCTCCGATCCCGCCGTCGGCTTGGCCGGCCCTGAGTGACCGGCGCCAGACGTATTAGGCGGGAGCAGTGCCCGCAGCCCGGTCACTCGTTGTTACCCTCTTGCAGTGACCATCACGCCCGTCGCTGACACGGCCAATGAGCAGTCCGAGCAGACGATCGACCTGCGCGAGCGCGTCGCCCGCCCCTGGCTGCTCTACGTGGTGGCGGCCCTGCCGGCGCTGGTCGCTGCGGTGTGGATCTATCAGCCCTGGAACGCCGACCTCTCGGGAGTCTTCTTCGGCAGCGACCCGAACGATCTCGCATGGATGCAGCTGTCGTTCGCCGGTTTCGGCGAGGCAGGCCCCTTCGGGGTGAACACGCATCTGGCCTACCCCGACGGCTTCAGCCCGTGGAGCTGGCCCGCATATGGCGTGGGTGGCGCGTTCTTTGCCTGGTTCACGGTGGGTGTGCTCGGCATCGGTGTGGCCGGAAGCCTCTGGTTGTTCGTCGCGCTCGCTGGTGCGGCCAACGCCGCGGGATCGCTCTTCTTCTTCCGTGGTGTCATCGGCAACCGGCTGCCCTGGCTCAGCGTCGTGGCCGCTGCCTGCGTCGGGCTGACCCCATACATCTACACCCACCTCGGGCACATCAACCTTGTGTGGTTCGGCATCGTCCCGCTGGCCTTCGGGTTCCTGCTGCGGCTCGACCGCTGGACGGGGCGCCGGTACTGGACCGCGGTGGCCGCACTGGCGATCCTCTGCCTGGCTGCCCCGATGTGGTGGATCGCCGTGGCCGCTTTCATCATCGGGGTGGCGGGTCTGCCGGCGCTGGTCCAGCGCGACCGGCTGCGCGCCTGGCTCGGTACCCTCGGTCCCCTAACGCTGGCACTGGCGGTGCAGGCTCTCATCGGCAGGATCGCAGTCGTGGCCACCGCTCCACTGGACCGGCAGGGCTGGGACAGCAATGCCTTCGGTGGCCGGCTCAGTGACATCTTCGTCTCATCACAGTTCTTCAGCGGCCGGTCCGATCGACTGCTCAGTGTGAAAGACGGCGCCAGTGCCGAGTGGATCAATACCGGTCTGGTCCTGGGGGTGGCGGCTGCCGTCACTGTGGTCGCGATCATCATCGTGGTGGCCGGGACCCGTCGGTCAAGGATGGTGTCCTGGCTGGCGGGACTGTCCCTGGCCACGCTCCTGGTGTATCTGCTCGGGGGCCTGGGCAATGTGCAGGCGGGGATCGCCGTGTTCCTCAACTCCGGCTCACCGTTC
Organism: Actinomycetota bacterium; assembly: GCA_020438795.1. Classification (GTDB taxonomy): domain Bacteria; phylum Actinomycetota; class Actinomycetes; order S36-B12; genus JAGQTY01. Next base: position 100,582 of record JAGQTY010000005.1, on the reverse strand, counting down.
CGCACGTGGTCACGGGTCTTCCTGATCCTGGGAATCCTCGGGCTGGCCTGGCTGCTGCTGGTGCTGAGCCGGCGCTCGGGAAGGTGGACGATGCCGGTGGCCGTGGCGGTCGGAGCCGGCATGCTCGGGTTCACTCTGCTGGACCTGAGTGCTGTGATTGTGGGCCGACCGCAGCCGCTTGCCATGTTCCCGCAGGCCGGGGCCATCAACGCCCTGAGAGCCAGCACCACCCCTTGCCCCGTGGCCCAGCTGCCCATGGTGGGGCTCACCGGCGAACTACTCCGCATGACCGACCCACGATCCGATGCCTACTTCTACCTCTTCGCTCCCGACTACCAGTGGAGCTACGGCTATCGCGGCCCGGACACCGATGACGCGATCGGGCGGCTGCCCGAATCCGTGGGACCCGAGCAGCTGGCCGCACTCAAGGAGGCGGGCTACTGCGCGGTCGTGCATGATTCGCTGCATGCTCGCGCCGGCAAACGCGATGATCTGGCGCTGCCCGGCACCGAGGTCTCCCTGCCGGGACGTGTCTACGGGGACAAGCGCTACAGCGTCTACGTGCTGTAATCGAACGTCGAACAGCCGGAACCACAGCAATCGCGCGCCGGGCCGTGCTCCCATTCGGCCGCCGACCCGGTGCCTACCCTTACGCCGCAGTTGTCTGCCTGGACCAGCGCCGGCAGCCGACGTGCGCGAGGGAGGGGTCTCCGCTCAGCCGTTGCCGTGGAGGGCGCATGGGAGCCTGGGGTCGTTCTTGACGCCCCAGCTGCGCTTCCACACGGCTCGCTGCGCTCCGGGGGCCTTGGCCACGATCGTGGTGCGGATTCGCAGGCCGACGCTGCACTGCGGCGTCACCTTGACCACTGCCTTGCTGCCCGTTGTCTTCGTCTTCACCACGCAGTTGAGCGCCTTCGCTGCTCCTCGCAGCTGCTTGCCGCGGAGGAAGCATTGTGTCCGCACCCGTTTGATGAGCTGGGACTGCGAGGCAGTCCCAAGCCCGCCTGCCGCCGCGACCGCCTTCACGACACGGGTACGTTCCTGTGGCACAAGCCGTTGGCTGGCCGGTTCGGAATCCTTGATCACGAGGTTGGTGGTGGGTGTGGGTGTGGGTGTGGGTGTGGGTGGCGCGGGGCTGGCCGTGGTGGGCACGGGACTTGCGGTGGGTGGCACGGGGCTTGCGGTGGGTGGCGCGGGGCTTGCGGTGGTGGGAGCGGGACTTGCCGTGGTGGGCGCGGGAGTCGCATTGGCCACCCACTGGGCGTAGAGGGCTGTGTCCGCGTTGATCGTGTAGCTGGCCCCGGTGTCGTAGTGGGTGCCGTTGCCGTCAGCGGCGGTGTTCCAGCCTGTGAACGTGTAGCCGGTCCGGCTCAGGTTGCCGCTGTTGTTGGCCAGCGTGATGGTGTCCCCGTCGATGGCGGTCTGGCCGGCTGGCGTGCTGCCACCAGTGTTGTTGTTGCCGTCGTAGCTAAGGGTGTAGGTAGGCAGGACGGTATACGTGAGCTCGACGTGACCGTTCGAGCCGTCTGGGGCAAGAACTGTGCCACCGTTGTTAGCAGGCGCAAACGAGGTTCCGTCAGGCCCCGTGCTGCCGCCCGCGCCGCCGCCGCCGGCGGTGTTGCTATCCAGTGTTCCGCCGCCGCCACCACCGCCGTAGCCCCCGCCACCGCCACCACCCTTCTTCACGTCAGCGACGCCGTCACCGCCAGCGCCGCCACCGCTGCCCGATCCTCCCGGCGAACCGTCGCCACCATTGCCTCCGGCCCCGCCATCGCCGTCACCTCCGCTGGCCGCGGCCGCCCCGCCAGCACCGCCGAGTCCGTTGCCCTCACCCCCGGTACCGCCTGCGAGTGTGCCGCCGTTGCCGCCGGCAGCCGTGTTGGCTGAGGCACCCGTGCCACCGTTGGGAAGGTTACCGCCTATGCCGTCCTCTCCGCCGCCGCCACCACCACCAGCGATGATCTGGTCCGGGGCCCCCGCGTTCACCGTGCTGGCGCCGCCGCCGGCGCCGGCGTATTCGGCAATCGCACCGCCCAGGCCGCCACCACCAACCTCGATGGAGAGGACGTCACCCGCCTCGACATCGATCGTTGCTGTCACGGCGGCACCGCCTCCACCGGTGGACTGGTATCCAGCGCCACCGCCACCACCAATCGCCAGCACCTCGATACTGCTGACTCCAACCGGAACGGTGAAGTCCACGGCGGCGCCCGGGGTGTCGAAGGTTCTGCTGTCCGCTCTCGCCGGAGACGTTGAGGGGAGTGCAAGCGCTATGGCCATGAGACTCAGAATGGCTGCGACAGCCACCACGCTGCGGCGACGTCCGTGACGAGTGAGCTGCATGTGGCCATTCTTGAGGGGACCTCCGGCGGACGCTCGCTGAGCGTACAACTGGCGTAGTCGGCCGGATCCACTGGACCTGTGAGCAAAGACACCGCTTGCCCGTGCTCGCTCTAAGTTACTCGGCAGTAGCCTAGGGGAGGGGACTGACTACGCTGCGGCGCCCGTCTCCTAGGATTGAGAAAGGACCGTTTCCCGGCCCGGTGGAGGAGTGACATGGAACCAACAATCGCCCTACGAGCGACCGTGGGGGCCCTCATCGTCCTGGTCGCGGTGTTCTTCGCCGGCAAGCGCGTCCTGTTCCTGAACCGGCTGATCCGGTCAGGGCAGCCGATCGTGGACCGGACCAACGACAAGGACCTGCGGTTGCAGGCCGAACTCACCGAGGTGCTCGGCCAGAAGAAGCTGCTCAAGTGGTCGCTGCCGGGCATCGCGCACGTCTTCGTGTTCATCGGCTTCATCATTCTGGGCCTCACGGTGGTGGAGGCCTTCTTCGAGCTCGTGATCCATGGCTTCTACTTCCCGTTCATCGGTGACTGGTACTTGGTGCGCTTCCTCCAGGACGCGTTCATCGTGCTCGTGTTCATCGGCGTGATCATCTTCATGATCATCCGGGCGAGCAACAACCCGCAGAAGGAGGGTCGCTGGTCCCGGTTCTTCGGCTCCCACACCTCCGGTGCCTGGCTCGTGCTGATCTTCATCATCAACGTGCTGTGGACACTACTGCTGTATCGCGGCGCCAAGATCAACGCCGAACCGTATCTCGGCGATGCGGATGCCGCCGGCCTCGGTGGTGCGTATCTGTCCCAGTGGGTCGGCGCGCTGCTGGAGCCGCTGGGTCCCACCGCCAATGCCTGGCTGGAGACCGTCGGCATCTGGCTGCACGTGGCCGTGATCCTCGGCTTCCTGATCCTGGTGCTCAACTCCAAGCACCTGCACATCTTCACCGCTCCCATCAACGTAGGCACCTCGCGTCGCCCCGACGCGCTCGGACCGCTCATGCCGATGTACACCGGGGAACGGAAGATCGATCTGGAGGATCCGCAGGACGACGATACCTTCGGTCGCGGCAGGATCGAGGACTTCACCTGGAAGGGCCTGCTCGACATGGCCACGTGTACCGAGTGTGGCCGCTGCCAGTCGCAGTGCCCCGCGTGGAACACTGAGAAGCCACTGTCCCCAAAGCTCATGATCATGGACATGCGGGATCACGCCTTCGAGAAGGCCCCCTACGTCCTTGGCGTGCAGGACGCCAACGAGGGCAAGAACACCGAGCTCGGCGACGTCGACGAGAAGGTGCTCGAGGCGATGCCCGAGTCCGTGCAGCACGAGGTCGAACGGCCGCTGGTGGGCTCGAGGGAGTTCGACGAACGCCGCGCCACCGATGGCTACGACGCCGCCGGGCACCGCTCCAAGGAGGGCCCGGTCATCGATGAGGATGCATTGTGGTCCTGTACCACCTGCGGCGCCTGCGTGGCTCAGTGCCCGGTCGATATCGAGCACATCGACCACTTCGTCGACCTGCGCCGCCACCAGGTGATGATCCAGACTGAGTTCCCCAGCGAGCTGAACAGCCTGTTCAAGAACCTGGAGAACAAGGGCAACCCCTGGGGCATGAACGCCAACGTGCGCAACGCCTGGATCGAGGAGGTCGACTTCGAGGTCCCGGTCTTCGGGATGAACGGCGAGGAGAAGATCCCCGACGATGTCGAGTATCTGTTCTGGGTCGGCTGTGCCGGCGCATACGAGGACCGCGCCAAGGCGACCACCAAGGCCGTCGCGGAACTCCTGCACACCGCCGGGGTCAAGTACATGGTGCTCGGCGAGGGCGAGACCTGTACGGGTGACCCGGCTCGCCGGGCTGGCAACGAGCCGTTGTTCTTCATGCAGGCCTACCAGAACATCGAGATGCTCAACGAGATCGGTACCCGCAAGATCGTCGTGACCTGTCCACACTGCCTCAACACGCTGGGCCGGGAGTACCCGCAGTTCGGCGGCGACTACGAGGTGGTGCACCATTCCCAGCTGCTGGGCACGCTGCTGGCGGACAAGCGGCTCACCCCGGTGACGCCTGTCGACGATGTCGTCACCTACCACGACCCCTGCTACCTGGGCCGGCACAACAAGATCTACACGCCCCCCCGGGAACTCGTGGAGGCGCTGCCCGGCGCCAAGCTCGTGGAGATGGAACGGACCGGGGAGAAGTCCTTCTGCTGCGGAGCGGGTGGCGCGCGCATGTGGATGGAGGAGACACTCGGCACGCGCATCAACCAGAACCGTGCCGATGAGGCTATCGGCACCGGGGCCAGCCGGATCGCGGTAGCCTGTCCCTTCTGCTCGGTCATGCTGAATGACGGAGTCACCACACGCCAGCAGGAGGGCGAGGCCGAGAACGTCGAAGTGGTCGACGTCGCAGGGCTGCTGCTGGAGTCTGTGCGCAAGTAGCTCCGGAGCCGACTGCTGCCGGTTCGCTCGGCGAGCGGGTGCCCGGGTCAGCCGATAGCATGCCTCTGTGGTCCTCAACCGGTCGATGCGTGCGCTGCGGTTGCTGATAGCCGGTACTGCGTTCGCGCTCGTGCTCAGTGCCTGCGGCGCCTTCACCACCGACGGCTCGGCGCCGAAGGACGCGGAGGTCTACTTCGCGTTCGGCCTGCAACGCGATCAGAGTGGTCTCGCCGCGGCGGTCCAGTCCCTGAGTACGCCCGGCGACGCCACTCACGGACAGTTCCTGGCGCTCCCGGACATCGCAGACCAGTACGGGGCCACCGAGCAACAGGCGGACTCGGCACTCAGCGCACTGCAGGAGGCCGGCTTCAACGGTGCGGTGGACCCGACCAGGGGAGTAATCTCCGGTTCCTTCAGCGTCGCCGAGGCCGAGGCGTTCTTCGGCGTCGCCTTCGACCTGCAGACCAACTCCGACGGTTCCAGCTACATCACCCCCAAGACCGGTATCAGTGGTCCCGGTGCCGCGCCATTCATCACTCAGGTCTACGGCGGCCAGGCCACATATGAGCCCGATCCGACCTCAGCCAGCGCCACTGCCTCTGGGCCGCCGCCGGAGTGCCCCGAATTCAGCCGGACAGGCCCGAAGGTCCGGGACATCCTCAGCAAGTTGTACGGCCTTGGGCCGCTCGACGCCAAGGGCGTCACCGGTAAGGGGATCAGGGCCGGGATCCTGGAGATCGGCTACTACTCGGCAGAGGCGGAGCGGCTCTTCGACAAGTGCTCCTCCGCGACGGTCCCGCCAATAGGGGTAACGCGTGCGAACGTGACCGAGCAGCAGCTACCGGCCTCGAACTCCGAGACCGCCCTGGACCTGGCCTCCCTGGCCATTGTGGCCCCGGGCCTTGCCCACATCGAGATCGTGCAATTCGACGGCCAGTCGTCCTTGGTCTTCCCGCTCACGACAGTCCTGGCTGCCCAGACCGACGAGTCCACGCGTCTGGACGTCGTCTCATCCTCAGTGGCGTTCTGCGGCAAGGACATCACTCCCAACGAGCAGTTGATGTCGGAGTGGCTCATGATGTCACTGGCCGCCAGCGGCACGGCATTCACGGCGTCGGCAGGGGACGCCGGATCGTCGAGCTGCTATCCGCCGAACCAGGAGCAGAGTACCCAGTATCCGTCGTCATCGGCGTACGCTGTCTCGGTCGGCGGCACCATGCTGGACGATCCGACCGCGAGGAAGCCGAAAGAGGTGGTCTGGAACGAGTCCCCCGAGCAGGAGTTGGCAGGCGGCGGTGGTCCGAGCCAGCTCATCGAGCAGCCCTGGTACCAGGAGGGGCTGGAGGGTGAGACGGCCCGGCAGACTCCCGATGTCGCCTTCGTGGCCGACCCATCCGATGTGGGGCCGATCGCAGTCTGCAACCGGGGCAGTGCCTGCGAGTTCCAGAACGTCGCCGGCACATCGGCGACCGCCCCGGGTTTCGCCGGCGCCCTTGCGCTGATTCTGGAGTCCTACCGCAGGAAGTCTCCGGAACAGGACCTGGGGCTGCTGAACCCGGCGATCTACCAGATCGCATCCGGCGACAATTATGACCGGTCGTTCTTCGATGTCACTCAGGGCGACAACGATCTCTTCGACGTCGGCTGCTGCACTGCGGAGGTCGGCTACGACATGGCCAGTGGCTGGGGTTCGGTGCAGATCTCCGTCTTCGCCAACCAGCTGCGCCGGATGCTGCTGAACAATTGACCGGTCGCTGCAGCGCGCCTCCCACGCGGAGGTCGGTGTCTCGAACGCGCCCGCAATGAACCGAGGGATGCCCGTTCGACTCCGAAATGCCACTGGGGTGCGGACCACATGGTCCGCACCCCAGTGAAACGACTGGTCTGGATCAGCCGGCGATCGGCTCTCCTCGCAGAGACTTGTATGTGTAGGCGTGCGCCATGATGACCACCGGGTAGGCGACCAGCAGGCCCACGAAACAGAGAATCGCGCCGATGAAGATCACCAGGATGCTGGCCAGGAACAGCACGATGACCGAGGCCAGGTTGCTGTTCACGAAGCGCCAGGACTCCTGAATGCCCTCCATCGGAGACTTGTTCTCTCCCAGGATGTAGTACACGAAGAACTGGGAGAAGAACGCCAGCACGATCGAGCCCACAAAAGCGACGATCCAGCCCAGGATCGGGATCAGCCCGATGACCAGCAGGATGAAGTACGCGATGCCGAGCAGGATCGCACCGACCACCACGGAACCGAGATTCTCACCCTGTGTGAACACATCGAAACCGATACGTCCCTCACGTGTGATCGCCAGCGCAGCCCGGATGAACTGAGCCGCGAGAATGATCTCGACGATCACGATGATCACCATCATGATGATCCAAACGAACCAGTACCAACCGGCGACGCCGCCGCCGGTGACCAGTTCGCCGTTGACCACCTCTACGCGGATGGGATCGGTGGCGATGCTCAGGACGAGCCAGTTGATCGCCTGCAGGATCACGATCACCAGGATGGCGACCAGGGTCCACACGATCCAGGGTCCGAAGTTCTCCTGATACTTCTTCCAGGCGTAGTTGAACGCGTTGCTCACGCTGAACTGCTGCGGCGTGGGCGCACCTGGCGCCGAGTAGCCGCCGGGTGGGGGCGGAGGTGCGCCGCCACCGGGAGGGGGTGGGGGCATCTGCCCGCCACCGGCCGGAGGTGGGGTGGGGGGATAGCCGCCAGGGGGATTGCTCGGCGGCGGGGGCGGTGGCGGGGGTGCGCCGCCACTGTCTTCGGGTGGTTTCGGTGTTTCGTCGCTCAACGGTGCTCCTCGGACGTGATGACGCGGCCTGATCCGCCTGCGTGTCCTGCGCGTACAGGCTCGCTTTTGTTAGCAACCTAGCAACTTGAATTGTATCCCTCGCTCCGACACGCCCCGCGCTGCGACCCCGTTGTTCCCTCCTATGGCCGCTGGGGTCGCCCGAGCCCCACCATCGTCCGGGCGAAGATTTGGGCAACGGTGGCCGCGACCTGCTCCGAGTACGGGACAATGGCTCCGGGAGGTCGGCTATGCCAGGGTTGTCCGGCCGCGTCGCGGTCCTCACGGGAGCAACGGGTGGCCTCGGTCGCGTCCTTTCAGAAGCGCTGGTCGCCGACGGAGTGCGGGTGGCGCTACTGGACCAGGATCCGCAGGCCCTCGAGCATCGGGAGGCGGTGCTCGGGCGCAGCGTCGCTCGTGGCTGGGCCGTGGACGTCTCGTCCCTTGCGCAGCTCGAGCAGGCATTCGCTGAGGTGCACACGCATTTCGGCCGGATCGACATCGTGGTCGCTGGTGCGGGGATCGCACGGCCCGGTCTGCTGGCCAGCGGTTCGGTCGCAGACTTCGAGAAGGTCATCGATGTGAACCTGCTCGGTGTCTACCGCACGCTGCGGGTGGCCATGCCGTACCTCGAACAGACCCGCGGCTACGCGCTCGGGGTCTCGTCCATGGCCGCGTTCGTTCATCCACCCGCCGGGGCCTCGTACGCCGCCTCCAAGGCGGGAGTATGGGCGATGTGCAACTCCTTGCGGACAGAGGTCGCTCACAAGGGGATTGCGGTCGGCTCGGTGCACCCGACCTTCTTCCGGACACCGTTGGTCGAGGCCGCGATGGACAATGAGGCCGTGCTGCTCCTGATGGGTGGCCCTGGCGTGGCTGAACGGCAGTTGATCCCCATCGGGACCGTCGTCGAGGAAGTCATGACCGGGATCAGACGCCGGGAGCCGGTCATCGTGATCCCGAGGCGGTTGCGCGCGGTGGCCTGGCTTCCGGTAGCTTTCAACGCGCTCGCCCGGCGCTTCCTGAGCGAGTCGGACAACCTGCGGCGCGCGTCCTCGATCCTCGAAGCGGAGCAGCCGTGAACCGTCACCGCGAGGTGGACGTGCTGATCGTCGGTGCCGGGCTGGGCGGTATCGGCGCTGCCTGCCGGTTGCAGACGCAATGCCCCAGTCGGAGTTTCGAGGTGCTGGAGGCCCGTGATTCGATCGGGGGCACCTGGGACCTGTTCCGTTACCCGGGCATACGCTCCGACTCGGACATGTTCACACTGGCCTACCCGTTCCAGCCGTGGCTGGGCGAGAAATCCATTGTTGCGGGACCGGACATCCTGGCCTACATCCGCCGGACTGCCGCGCAGCACGGGATCGATCGCCGGATCATGTTCGGGCACCGGGTGGAGGCGGCATCCTGGTCCAGTGAGCGGGCCCGATGGACCCTGGACGTCACGACGCCGCAGGGTCGCCAGCGCTATACCTGCCGGTTCCTCATCGTCGCGGCCGGTTACTACGACTACGAGCACCCATACGAGGCGCAAGTGCCGGGACTCCCCGACTTCGGCGGCGACGTTGTTCACCCACAGTTCTGGCCGGAGGGCCTCGATCACCGGGGCAAGCGGATCGTGATCATCGGCAGCGGAGCCACGGCCATCACGTTGCTGCCCGCACTTGCGCAGGACGCTGCACACGTCACTCAGCTGCAGCGCTCCCCCAGCTACGTGATCTCGCGGCCCTCGGTCGACGCTGTTGCCGACTTCGCCCGCGATCATCTGCCGGCCCGGTCCGCGCACACGTTCGCGAGGTGGAAGAACCTCATCATGACGCTGGCGCTCTATGAGTTCTCCAGGCGCTTCCCGGATCGTGCCCGAGCGCTGCTGACCGCCGCCGCAGCCGAACAACTCCCGGAGTCCTGCGACGCCGGGGTTCACTTCAACCCGCGCTACGACCCGTGGGATGAGCGACTGTGCCTGGCACCAGACGGCGACTACTTCGCCGCCATCCGGTCCGGAGCTGCGAGCGTGGTCACCGACCGGATCAGACGTGTCACGCAGCAGGGTATCGAACTGGAGTCGGGCGAGCAGGTGGTTGCGGACATCATCATCACCGCAACCGGGCTCGAAGTGCAGTTCGCCGGGGGGATGGACATCCGGGTCGATGGCACGCCTGTCGAGCCTGCCCGCCACCTGATCTACCGGGGCCTCATGCTCAGCGGCGTCCCCAACCTGGCACTGATCATGGGGTATGTGAATGCGTCCTGGACGCTGCGGGCCGACCTGTCCGCCAGGTACGCCTGTCGGCTCATCAACCTGCTGGCACGGCGCGGGCTGGACTCCGCCACACCGGTGCCACCCCCGGGGATCACGGCCAAGCCCCTGATGGAACTCAGTTCCGGCTACCTGCAGCGGGCACTGCCCCGGCTGCCGAAGCAGGGCGGCCGGACCCCGTGGTACGTGGGCCAGAACCAGCTGCGGGACTGGTTCGAGATGAGATTCGCCGACCTGTCAGCGGACATGGAGTTCCGCTGATCCGCCCGGCCTACTTGGTGTTGCGCTCGTACTGCGAGGCCACCGGCCCGGACTGATACATGTACTTGGAGTTCAGCTCGGGATGCCCGTAGCCACGTTCCACCGGGCGATCGATCAGGTGGAAGGAGAACTGCCCGACCCGCATGCCCGGCCACAGTTTGATCGGCAGCGTGGCGACATTGGAGAGCTCGAGGGTCACGCGCCCCCGGAAACCCGCATCGACGAATCCTGCGGTGGCATGGATGAGCAGGCCCAGGCGGCCGAGTGAGGACTTGCCCTCGACACGTGCCACCAGATCGTCGGGCAGCCCGACAGTCTCCAGGGTGGTGCCAAGGACGAACTCCCCTGGGTGGAGGATGAAGGCCTCCCCCTGCGGCACGATGACCTTCTCCATCATGTCGTCGCGCTTGTCGAAGGGGTCGATCACCTCACGGGTGTGGTTGCGGAAGACCAGGAACTCATCACCGAGGCGGATGTCGACGCTGGCCGGCTGAACCTGTTCATCGCTCACCGGGTCGATCACCAGGGAGCCGTCGGCCAGTCGCTTGCGGATCGTTCCGTCCGACAGGATCATGCAGTCCCCAACCTAGTCCTCGTTCGTCTCTGTCGAGTGTACGTGGTGGCGCTCGCATCGCCCGACGCTCAAGGGCGCCTGTCGGGCGTCGGTGATCCGATCGGCTCCCCCAGGCGCGGGACTGACCACAGCAGGCCTGCCTGTGCCTACTTGATCTTGATCTTGAAGGTGGTCTTGAGCTTCAGATACTCGTCGGTCGCAGGGACGACGACCTTGACCTTGCAGGTGCCCTTCTTCTTGGCCTTGAGCTTCCACTTCGAACCGGGATGCTTCACCGAGCAGTACTTGCTCGTCTTGGACTTCCACTTCTTGACCGCGACGCCCTCATCGGACTTCTTGGCGAGCTTCTTCTTCGTGCCCACTTTCACCTTGCTGGGCGCGCTGATCGTCTGCGCCTGCTGTTCGGGGATCGCAGGCTCTGAGGGCGTCGTGGTCGGCGTGGGCGAGGGTGTCGTGGTTGGGGTGCTGGGAGTCGGGGTGCTGGTGGTAGGTACAGAAGCCGGCACCGCCCCCACCGCGGCTGCTGCGTCCAGCGCGCCATAGGCGTAGGTGTTGTCGTAGCCGGCAGCGCCCATGTCGACGGCGGTGCTGGTGATGGTCGACTTCACGTTGGCACTCGGACTCAGCGACAGCACCAGGGCAGCCACGCCGGCCACGTGCGGGCTCGCCATGGAGGTGCCGCTGAAGTACTGGTAGGTGTAGTCGGTCGTACTCAGGATCTGGGAGCCGGGTGCCGAGATGTCAACACCCGGGCCGTGGTTGGAGTAGCTCGCCAGGGATGTTCCGGGCTTGGCCAGGGCCGCGACCCCGATGACGTCGTCCAGTGCAGCCGGGAAGCTGGCCGAGGATTGTGACTCGTTGCCGGCGGCGGCCACCAGAGTGACGCCCTTCTGCTTGGCGTACGCGACCGCTGTCGTCACCGACGCGCTGGAGCTGTCGCCGCCCAGGCTCATGTTGATGACCTTGGCTCCGTGATCGGCGGCCCAGGAGATACCGTCCGCCACATCGGACACGTAGCCACCGCCGTCCTCGTCGAGTACGGTCACGGGCAGGATCTTCGCATCCGGTGCGACTCCGGCGACCCCGATGCCGTTGTTCCGTACCGCCGCGATAGTCCCGGCCACGTGAGTGCCATGGCCGTTGGCGTCGTCCTGGGGGGAACGGCCATCACCGGTGGTGTTGAATCCGCTGAGGACCTGACCGACAAGATCGGGGTGGCTCGCCTCAACCCCGGAGTCCAGCACAGCCACTGTCACACCGGCACCGGTGGATCGGGACCAGGCGTCAAGGATGTTGATGTCGCTGAGCCCCCAAAGGCTGTCGAAGTAGGCATCGTTCGGTGCGGGCACGGCGCTGGCCTGTACGCGATCATCGACCTCCACCGCGAGCAGGTCCTCCTTGCCCTGGGCGCTGCGCACCGCCTCCTGCGCCTCATCGTTGCCGGAGACCTCCCGGGTCCGGATGATGAGCTGACCGTCGCGATCGATCGTGCGTGTGATCCGGGCGGCCTCGTTCGCGGCGACGTCCTCAGCCACGACTGCCGGAGGCTGCGAGACCGAGGGGTCCGGGGTGGTCCAGGTGGCGGCCGGGGTCTCGCTCGGCGGCGCTGTCGCGGTCCCCGTGGCGTGGGCCGGTACGACGACCGCTGCGGCGAGCGCGAGCGCAGCCCCCGCCCCAACGGGCGCACGCCACCCTGCCCACACACTCGACATACTTAAGTCTCCGGTCAGGGCGCGCCTGAACCTTTGTCCCGCAGCCGCAATTGCGCCAGACGGGTGGTCCAACCGACGCTAACCGGACCCGGGCGAAGCGGTGGGCGAGAACTCGCCGGCCAGGAGACGGGCGACCCCGTCGTGCTCCGGGTCGGGGATGACGATGTCGGCATGGGCCAGGACCGAGGGATGGGCCGAATCGACCACTGCCGCGGTACCGGCCCATTCGAGCATCGGAATGTCGTTGGGCATGTCCCCGACCGCGAGCACGTCCCCTGCTGTCAGCCCGAGGGCCACGACAGCTCGTGCCAGGGTTGTGGCCTTGGTGACACCCGGAGGGCCTATCTCGGCAAGCAGGTGGGTGCGGCTCGAGTGGGACACCGTCGCGAGGCCCGAGAGCCGCTCGGTCAGCGCCCCGATGGTGTCCTGGACCTCCTTGTGGAAGTCGGTGTTCTGGACCCTGTGATCACCGCGGTACTCGCCCTGCCCCCTGGCGAGAATCTTGACCACCTCACCTGGCTCCGGACGGCCCACCGGGCGCTGCGCCGACTCGGGGGCGAAGCCGTGCTCCATCCGGAAGCCCGATGCGGTCAGCGGACCGGGGCGAGCCAGTTCCCAGGCCAGGGCGGTGTCCACACCGAGTTCATCCCGCACGATCTCGGCTACTGTGGCCACCATGTCGTCGGGTATCGCCGTCACCTCCGTTATGGTGCGGCGGGAGAGGTCCAGCACGACGGCGCCGTTGGCACAGATCGTGGTGGGCCCTATGCCCGTGGCCTCGGCCACGCTGGGCAACCACCTCGGCGGTCGTCCGGTCACGAACAGGGTGGGTCGGTCATCCTTCTGACGTTTCAGCAGTGCCTCTCGCACTGCGGCGCCAACGGAACCGTCGCGCCGCAGCAGGGTTCCGTCGAGGTCGGTGGCAAGCAGCTGCCACGGCGGCAGACTGCTCCCCCGCCCGTCGCCGGTCATTGCTGCTGGAGGGGGGTGAGGTAGGCGCGGTCGGACAGGAATGGTCGCAGCGCCTTCGGAATCGCCACGCGCCCGTCGGCGGTCTGATGGTTCTCCAGCAGGGCGACGATGACGCGGGGCATCGCCACAAGGGTGCCGTTGAGGGTGGCCACCGGAGCGACACGGCCCTCCTCGTCCCGGTACCGGATGGCCAGCCTCCGGGACTGGAAGGTGGTGCAGTTGGACGTGGAGGTGACCTCTCGGTAGCGTCCCTGGGTGGGGATCCACGCCTCGATGTCGAACTTGCGCGCGGCACTCGCGCCGAGGTCGCCGGTGGCCACGTCGATGACCCGGTAGGGGAGCTCGAGCCGGTCCATGAACTCGCGTTCCCAGCCCAGGAGCTTCGAGTGTTCCCGTTCGGCCTCCTCCGGTTCGCAGAAGGTGAACATCTCGACCTTGTCGAACTGATGCACACGGATGATGCCGCGGGTGTCCTTGCCGTGACTGCCGGCCTCTCGGCGGAAGCACGGGGAGTAGCCCACGTAGCGCAGTGGCAGCGCTGAACGGTCCAGGATCTCGTCGGCATGCATGGAGGCCAGGGGCACCTCCGCCGTCCCGACGAGGTACATGTCGTCATCGGCCAGGTGGTACACATTCTCCGCTGCCTGACCCAGGAAGCCGGTTCCCGCCATCGCGGCCGGCTTCACAAGTGCCGGAGGCAGGACCGGTCGGAGCCCGTTCTTGTGTGCCAGGTTCATGGCCAGATTGAGCAGTGCCAGCTCCAGCAGGGCGCCGTCACCCACCAAGTAGTAGAACCGGGACCCGGAGACCTTGGCCGCCCGTTCCACATCGATCGCGCCTATTGCCTCACCCAGCTGCAGGTGGTCCAGCGGCGTGAATCCCTCCGCCCCGAAGTCACGAGGTGTGCCCACCTCGGTGATCACGCGGAAGGCATCCTCGTCGCCCACCGGGGCCTGCGGGTCCACGAGGTTGTCGATGGTGAGCCACGCGTCCTCGACCTCCGCGCCGAGCCGGTCGGCACGCTGCTCGGCCACCTTGACCGCCTCGGCCAGCTCTCCTGCCGAGGCGAGCAACGACTCCGACTCCTGTTCCAGGACCGGTCGCTCTTTGCTGCCGGACTTCTTGATCCTGCCCTTGAGCTTGCCGATGTCCTTGCTCAGGCGCTTCTGCTGTGAGCGGAGTTCCTCGTACTTGTGCAGGGCCTCGCGGTGCTCGGCGTCGAGCTTCTCGAGCTCGATCACGGTTCCTTCCGGGAGGCCACGACGCAGCTGGGACTCTCGCAGGCGCTCGGGAGCAGTACGCAGGATCCGGGGGTCGATCATGCCCCAAATCTATCGTGACGAGTCAGTGATGACCCTGTGGCTGTCACAGATAGGGGCCACCCTCACGCCCGCCGCCCGGCTGCTGAGCCTCTCCGGGTCCGGGTGCCGAGCCGGTGATAGCTCGCCGGCGCATTTCCTCGTAGGCGGCTTTGGCCGACATCTGCTGTGCGAACAGAGCGGTCTGGATGCCGTGGAACAGGCCTTCGAGCCAGCCGACCAGCTGCGCCTGTGCCACTCGCAGTTCCGCCTCCGAGGGATTGTCCGACGAGAACGGCAGCGAGATCCGCTCCAGTTCCTCGACCAGCTCGGGCGCGAGGCCGTCCTCGAGTTCTTTGACCGACTGGCTGTGGATGGCCGCCAGTCTCTGTCGCGAAGCCTCGTCCAGCGGAGCGGCTTTCACCTCCTCGAGGAGTTGCTTGATCATCGAGCCGATGCGCATCACCTTGGCCGGTTGCTCCACCAGGTCGGTGATCGATCCGGGCTCGTCGTCGTTCTGACCCTCGGCCTTCATCACGATCACGGGCAGGGACTCGGCAGCGGCATCATCTTGCTCAGAGGACATGATCCGATTGTGGCAAAGCTGCTCCAACGAGTCAGCCTCTTGTCACCCTGACGACCGCTGGACCAGCAGTACGCACCTCGGCCGGGCTGTCAGTCCCGGCCGACGCACAGGTCGACCCCTTTGAGCGCCAGTACGCGCGCTACAGCCTCGTTGAGCCGTTCCTCGCTCAGCCGGCCCTCACGCACCGCTCGGCGCAGCTGTTTGCGGATCTTCGGGGCTTCATCGAGGCTGTCCCACAAAGCGATGTCCGCTCCGGCAACCAGCGCCGCCTCCACCGCCTCTGTGAGGGACTGACCGGTCAGCGTCGCTTCGGCACTCAACGAGTCCGTGATGGCGACCCCGTCATAACCGAGATCCCCCCGGAGCAATTCGTACGTCGCTGGCGACAGGCTCGCGGGAACACCGTCGGTCAGCTGAGGCACAGCGGCATTGGCGGTCATCACCATGACCCTTCCCCCATCCTTGAGCAGGCGACGGTAGGGCACCAGGTCGGTCTCCTCGAGCTTGGACAGCGGTGGGGTGGTGGCGGTGCCGTAGTCGGTGTTCCCGGTCGCACGGCCCATGCCAGGGAAGTGCTTGAGGGTGGGGATGACATCAGCTCTGCGCAGCCCGTCGGCGAAGGCGCCGGCGTAGGCGGTGACTTCGTCGGGGTCAGTGGAGTACGTGCGATCGCCGAGCGGGCCGTCCCCCACGTCGACGACGGGTGCCAGGTCGGTGTTGAGCGAGACCGACTTCATGATCCAGCCGAGCTCCTTGGCCGAGTCCCGAACTCCCTGCGGGGTCTTGCTGGTCGCCGAGTCCCGTGCCGACGGCAGCCATCCCGTCAGGCCACTGATCCGCTGGACCTGACCGCCCTCCTCGTCGACAGCGAGCAGGGGAGGCACCTCGCCGCCCGCGTCGAGGGTTCGCGCGAGTCCGTTGTCCTCGAGGACCCAGCCCCCTGTACCGAAGAAGTTGACGCCCGTGACGCGATTGTGAGCGACCGCTCGGGTGGCTTCGTCGATGGCGTCCTCACCTGCATCGAGGTTGACGGCGCCCATGAGCACCTGACCCAGCCGGCGTCCCAGCGGCCACTGTTCGACTTGCGCGGAATTGCTGCAAGTGGGCGAACCCCCCGCGGCCGTGATGTCCACCGGCTCGCCGGCGCAGCTCGTCACGGCTGCCGCCGTGACTCCCACCAGGCCGAACCAGGCGGCACGCTTTGACGACGACAGTGACGACACGCCAGTCAGGATACGTGGACTGCCCAGACCTCGGGTGCGGCCCGCCCTGGCGTAGCCGAAACGAAACAAGCCTCTTCCTCAAGATGTGTGTAACCACAAGACTTTTGGCGGGTGAATTCTTGGATTCCAGCGCCCAAATTGGGGCTGTGATTACTGCCAGTAGAAATGTAATTACGTTCAGTGGCCCTCCCGTGGCCGACCTCACGACGAGCTTCATAGACCTTAAGTCCCGGTGGATCTACGATGAATTTGACGGCTTCGAAGAGGTCGAACAGCGGGTCACAGGGGCGCATCTTAAGCCATTTGTCTATGGTTGGCGCCGCGAGCAACAGGGGGAGTCAAAATTGTCTGCGGAATCGAGACTGGCGATCCGTCAGCCTGGAATCAGCACGAACGCTGTCTCACGGGCACGGGTGTACGAGGTTGCGAAGTCCGTCGTGGACTTCGGTATGGCGCTGTTGTTGCTGTTGTTGCTGCTGCCGGTGTTCGTTCTCATCGCCGTGGCCATCAAGCTGGAGAGTCGCGGCCCCGTGTTCTTCATCCAGGAGCGGGTGGGTCGCGACGGCCGTCTGTTCGGGTTCGTGAAATTCCGGTCCATGGAGAACGGCGCCCACCAGCGGCATGAAGAAGTGATCGGTGACTTCCAGGAGGGCGCCGCGGTCGGCGTCAAGGCGGATCCCCGGGTGACCTCGGTCGGTGCGGTGCTTCGGCGCTGGTCCATCGACGAGCTGCCCCAGCTGATCAACGTGCTCCGTGGTCAGATGTCGATCATCGGCCCCCGCCCCATCATGGTCAGCGAGATGGAGCAGCTCGACCCCCATCACCACGACCGGCACATCGCCAAGCCGGGGATCACGGGACTCTGGCAGGTCAGTGGCCGCAAGGACACCACCTGGGAGGAGCGCATGGCCCTCGACCTCGAGTATGTGCGCAGCCGGGGTGCCGGCATGGATGCACGGATCCTCGCGCGCACGGCCAAG
Source organism: Actinomycetota bacterium (assembly GCA_020438795.1). GTDB lineage: Bacteria > Actinomycetota > Actinomycetes > S36-B12 > JAGQTY01. The sequence goes on along the minus strand of JAGQTY010000005.1, from coordinate 83,127 downwards.
GTCGTCGTTTCCGGAGACGGCGCCTACTGACCCCGGCTGAGCAGGGCAGAGCCGCTGGTCAGTCGGTTCCGGTACCTCTTCCAACCGTCACTGAGCCTCGTCGGAGATCGCCCCCAGATCACCGAGACCCTGGCTCTCCGGGCGCTGCCTGATGACCACGATCCGGTCGTCGCGGTTGAGGGCCTTCACCCCGCCCTCGTCGAACCGATAGGTGTGGCCGTCCCGGATCACGGCCAGCACCAGTTCGCCCTCCCGGTCCAGGTCGTCAGGCCCGAGGCCGAGTTCTTCGGGCGTGATGCTGCGTTCCACCATCTCGAGGCCACGGCCGGAGTCGAGCAGGTCCTCCATGAGGTTGCCGGCGGTTGGTGATTCGATCGAGAGGGAGAGCAGCCTGCCGACGGCCTCCGCGGTGACGATCACGCCGTCGGCGCCAGAGTCCCGCAGGAACTGCGCGTTGGAGGTCTCCTTCGCCGCACTCACTATGGTGGCCGAAGGGGCCAGGCGCTTGGCCAGCATGGTGATGAGCACGCTGGTGGCGTCCTCGTCAGTGGCGATGATGATGCGTCTGGCCCGGGAGATGCCGGCCTGCATCAGCACGGGCTCCCGCCGGGCGTCGCCCTGGACCGAAGTGACCCCCTGCTCGGTGGCTTCGCGGATGCTCTCCTCGTCATTGGCGACCACCACGATCCGGTTGCCGGGAATGCCGCTGTCGAGCAGTGAACGGACAGCGCTGCGTCCCTTGACTCCATAACCGATGACGACTGTGTGATCAGACACGGTGTTCCTCCATTTGCGGGCCCGCCACTGGTACTGGGTGCTCTTGGTCAGTGCCTCGAGCGCCGTGCCGACCAGGACGATCAGGAAGACCAGGCGCAGTGGCGTCACCACGAAGACGTTGGTGAGCCTTGCCTCCGGTGATATTGGCGCGATGTCGCCGTAACCGGTCGTGGACAGGGTGACGGTGGTGTAGTACAGACAGTCGAGCAGGGACAGCGGCTTGCCCGGTGGCTCGTTACTGTAGCCGTACCGCTCGAACCAGACTGTGGCAGTGGTGATCACGATGCAGGCCAGTGCAATCACTACCCGGATGGCGATCTGCCGGGGCGCGTTGATGGGCTTGGTGGGGAACACCAGACGGCCGATGCGGCCCTCCACCGATTGCTGTTCCACGGCCATGACTCGACGCTAGTGGAACCTGCACCCGACTGCCCCCCGGTTGCCGAACCTGGCGGCCACTGCGACCCAGCTGGGCTATGAGGTGACCTACCGCGCGCCGGGCAGCTTCAGGACCGGAACGGATTCGCTGGGCAGTCCGCGGCCGGCGGCGATCAGGGCGAGCCCGTCGGCCTGGCCCAGAGGAGCCAGACCGTAGGGGCCGTGCCACGGGACCGGATCGACGAGGTCAGCGAGTTCGCCGACCTCCAGGACCACGGGGACCGCTCGGTCGTGGTCGGCGAGCGGCAGACTGCTGCGTAGCATGGCCGTCACGGGGTGGCCCGCCTTCGGGATGCCGGCGAGCTGTTCCAGCATGGGATCGAGGATCGTGGCCAGCGCTACCGTCGCCGAGTCGGCTGTGTGGGGCAGAGCGAGTACCCGGCGGCCGTCCCGCAGTTCTGCCAGGATCACGGGCCCCCCGGGCGAGATCGCCAGGCCCTCGATGAGAGTCTCCGCACCGAGCCGGCCGAGCGCCTCGCCGGCTCGCTCAAGTGATCCCGGGTGCGCGGACGCTGACACGAGCACGACATCAGCGCCCGCAGCATCGATCTGCGCGGCGAGTTCAGCCGCCTGATCGGAGCCGTCCAGCTCGGGCAGACAACGGGCGCCGGCTGTCATAGCCCACGATGCCAGCATCTCGCCGACCAGCGCCCGGTCCTTGCCCCTGCGGGCCGGTCCGATCGGCAGGTACCCGTCCTGTCGCAGGATGACCGCAACGCTGGGCGGAGGTATCACAGTGAGGTCATCGACGCCCGCGGCCGCTGCCAGTGCCACGGTGCCGGGGGTGACGGTGACGCCGGGCTTGATGAGGGGGTCGCCCTGCCGGGTCCAGCTGCCTTCGGGGATGATGTGGAGCCCGGGTTCGAGCCAGCCTGAGCGCATGGCCGGCCCCGACCCGTCCGGACGCGCCAGCATGACTCGGTCGCCCTCACGGAACGCGAGATCGGCGGCCAGTACCGAATCGGTGCCCTGGGGCAGTACCTGACCCTGTCCGAGGGGTGTTGCGGTGCCATCCAGCAGGTGTCCGTCGGGCAGTGAACTGAGGATCTCCCAGGGGCCGATGCCGCAGGTGGCCCAACCGGCGACCTCGGCACAGTCGGCCACGGGTAGCGAGGTCACCGCCGCCACGGGCTGCGCGAGTATCCCACCGACTGCCGCGTTGAGGCCGACTCGTGTGGGCGGTAGCGGTTCCACCTGGCGGGCAATGCTGGCCGCCCGCTGCCATGACGCATCCTGCATGTGTCCAGTCTGGTTCCCACGTGTCGTCGAGGTGTGCAACGACACTGCCGAGCCGCGGTCACTTGACGCAGACGTCAACTTGACATTAGTGTCAAGTAAGCGAGGTGAGACGTGCGCATCAGGAGTGTCATCGACACGAACAGCGAGGAGTTCGCCGAGAACCGGCGGGCGATGCTCGCTGCCGTGGGGGAACTGCAGCGGCTCCAGGAGCAGGTCGTGGGCGGAGGCGGCTCCGCCGATGCCGCTAAGAATGCTCGCTCGGTGGCCAGGCTCCGTTCCCGCGGCAAGATGCTCCCCCGCGAGCGTATCGAGTACCTGCTGGACGACGCCTCCCCGTTCCTGGAGCTCTCGGCGCTGGCCGGCTGGGGCAGCGACGACCCGCTCGGTGCCGGGCTCGTCACCGGAATCGGCTTCGTGAATGGGGTCGAGTGCCTGATCAGCGCGAACGATCCGACAGTCAAGGGGGGCTCGCAGGGCCCGAGCGCGGTTCGCAAGGGGCTGCGCGCGCTCGACGTCGCCAAGGAGAACCGGCTGCCCGCGATCGCGCTCGTTGAGTCCGGCGGTGCCGATCTGCCCAAGCAGTCCGAGATCTTCATCCCCGGTGGTGCCACCTTCAAGAAGCTGACCCAGTTGTCGGCGGCGGGCATCCCGACTATCTCGATCGTGCTGGGATCCTCCACCGCCGGTGGGGCCTACATGCCGGGAATGAGTGACTACACGGTCCTGCAACGGGATTCCGCACGTGTCTACCTCGGTGGTCCGCCGCTGGTGAAGATGGCGATAGATGAGGACGCCGATGAGGAGGAGCTCGGGGGTGCGGCCATGCACGCCCGGGTCTCAGGCCTGGCCGACTACCTCGCCGATGACGAGCCTGACGCACTGCGCATCGGCCGCGACATTGTGAAGCACCTCGGCTGGCGCAAGCTCGGCCCCGGGCCAGCGCAGTATTCCCGCGATCCGGTCTACCCCATCTCGGACCTGCTCGGCATCGCCAGTTCGGATGTACGGGTACCGTTCGAGGCCCGCGAGGTGCTTGCGCGCATCCTGGACGGATCCGAGTTCGAGGAGTTCAAGCCGGGCTACGGCTCCACGCTCGTGACCGGCTGGGGTCACATCGGCGGTTACGCCGTGGGTGTGCTGGCCAACAACGGCATCCTCTTCAGCGAGGAGTCGCAGAAGGGGGCCCAGTTCATCCAGCTGTGCAACCGGATGAATGTCCCGATCCTGTTCGCCCAGAACATCACGGGTTTCATGGTGGGGACCAAGTACGAGCAGGGCGGCATCATCAAGGACGGCGCCAAACTCATCAACGCCGTGTCCAATTCCACTGTGCCGCATCTGGTGCTGATGATGGGAGCCTCCTACGGAGCCGGCAACTACGGCATGAGTGGGCGAGCCTACGATCCCCGGTTCATCTTCTCCTGGCCCAACCACAGGATCGCGGTCATGGGTCCCAAGCAACTCGCAGGCGTGCTGACCATCGTCGCCCGGCAGAAGAGCGAGGCCGCCGGCCAGGAATTCGACGATGAGGCGTTCGCGCCCATGCGCGACGCCTTCGCCGATCAAGTGGAACAGGAGTCGACCGCACTGTTCGCGACCGGCCGGGGCTGGGACGATGGCCTCATCGACCCACGCGACACCAGGGCAGCGCTCACCATGGGTCTCTCGGCGGTCCACAGCGCCCCTGTGGAGGGTGCACATGATTATGGCGTCTGGAGGATGTGATGTTCTCTGATGACTTCGAGGGGCAGCGGATCACTCCCATCGAGCGACTGCTGGTCGCCAACCGGGGTGAGATCGCAGTCCGGATATTCCGCACCGCGCGCGAGCTCGGTGCCACGTGTATCGGTGTGTACTCCGATGCTGACGCCGACGCCTTCCACGTCCGGGAGGCGGACCTGTCGGTGCACCTGCGGGGTTCGAGTTCGGCCGAGACCTATCTGAACATCGACGCGATCCTCGACGCTGCCCAGCGGGCCGAGGCGGACGCGATCCATCCCGGCTACGGATTCCTGGCGGAGAACGCCGATTTCGCCCAGGCCGTCATCGACGCCGGTCTCATCTGGGTGGGACCCCGGCCCGACACGATCAGGCAGATGGCCGACAAGGTCCGGGCCAAGCAGCTCGCCGAGGCAGCAGGGGTGCCGCTGGTGCCGGGTGCCGAGATCGGCGATGGCGCCGGACCGCAGGAACTGGAGCGGACAGCTGCAGAGGTGGGATATCCGCTGATGATCAAGGCCGCAGCCGGTGGCGGTGGCAAGGGCATGCGTACCGTGACCGCGCCGGCCGACCTCGTGGCAGCCTGTGAGGGCGCCCGGAGAGAGGCTGCCAGCGCCTTCGGTGACGGCACGATCTTCTTCGAGCGCTTCCTGCCCCGGGCCAGGCACGTCGAAGTGCAGGTGTTCGGTGACGGGCACGGTGGCATGGTGCATCTGTTCGAGCGCGAATGCTCGATCCAGCGCCGTCACCAGAAGGTCATCGAAGAGGCCCCGTCGCCGGGCGCCACGGAGGTCACCAGGGAACGGATGTTCGCAGCGGCGCTCTCGCTCGCCGAGCGGATCGACTACGTCGGAGCGGGCACGGTGGAGTTCCTCGTCGACGGTGACGGGGAGCAACAGCAGTTCTACTTCCTCGAGATGAACACCCGGCTGCAGGTCGAACACCGGGTCACCGAACTCATCACCGGCTCCGACCTGGTCCAGTGGCAGTTGCTGGTCGCGATGGGCGTGGCGTTCTCGCTGACCCAGGCGGACATCGAGGTGGACGGTCACGCGATCGAGGCCCGCCTCTACGCCGAGGACCCGGCCCAGGACTATCTGCCGACGGCGGGCAGGCTCGAACTGTTCGAGATCTCCGACTACGAATGCCTCGTCGACGCGGGCTACCAGTCCGGCGACACGGTCCCGCCGTACTACGATCCGATGCTCGCGAAGGTCATTGCCAGGGGTGATGATCGTGAGGCTGCCGCTGAAGATCTGGCGGCGACGCTGGCGACGGCGGCCATCACCGGAGTCACGAGCAACCGGGAACTGCTTGTGGCGGTGCTGCGCTCGCTGGCCTTCTCGGTGGGAGACACCACCACTGCGATGCTCGACGAGCACCCGAACATCGTGGCGGAGTATGAGGCCGAACAGCCCGGGACCGACCCGTTGTACCTGCTGGTCGCCGCCCTCGAGGTGCTCGGGCGCAACACGATCGCGCCGGTTGAGTCGGATGCGGTTCCGCTGCGGTGGCGCAATGTCCGCGGTACGCGGGGCTTCGTGGGGCTGCACCACGGGTCGTCGGAGACCGCCTGGGTGCTGCTCGAGCAGGACAGTGACGGCCTCTGGGATCTGGATGTCGTGATCGGAGATGAGCCGTACGGACAGGACAACGAGCTGATCGAGGTGGGCGCGGTCCGGGTCCATCGAGTGCCGGCCATCCAGTCCGAGACGCCCCTGGTGCTGGCGGAGTACCGGGGCCTCACGTACCGCTTCAGTGTCATGCGGACGCTCACGGACGGGATTCTGGTCGACGGCTTCGCCGGACCCGTCGAACTCAGCGCGGTCGACGTGACCCACTCGGCTGCGGCCGAGGCAGCCGAGGGGGGCGCGGTTTCACCGGTCCCCGGGACGGTGACCGCCGTCCTCGTCGGGGCCGGCGAGGCCGTGAGCGCCGGGCAGCCCCTGGTGATACTCGAGGCGATGAAGATGGAGCACACCATCACGGCTGCCGCGGCTGCGACGGTGCAGGATGTCGGGGTCGTGGTCGGTCAGGCGGTGGAGGCCCACCAGTCGCTGCTCACGCTCGCCGAGGTGGAGGTGGGTTCCGATGACTGACTGGCGCGATGGCCGGCGTCCGGTGCGGATCGCGAACTGTTCCGGATTCCTGGGCGACCGGCACTCGGCCGCCCGGGAGATGGTCGAGGGTGGTCCCATTGATGTGCTGACCGGTGACTGGCTCGCTGAGCTCACCATGCTGATCCTGGCCAAGCAGCGATTCAAGCACGGTGAGGGCGCCGGGTACGCGCGGCCGTTCGTGAGCCAGATGGCCGAAGTCATGGGGTCCTGCCTCGAGCAGGACATCAGAGTCGTCAGCAACGCCGGTGGCCTGGATCCGGCGGGCCTGGCGGATGCGCTGCGGGAGGTCGCGGCGCAGCAAGGGCTCTCGCCGAAGATCGCGGTCATCACCGGTGACGATCTCATGCCACGCTTGTCCGAGTTCGGCGATCTGCGCAATCTCGACACAGGCGAGTTGCTGTCCGCATCCGGGGTCGCGCCACTCACCGCCAATGCGTACTACGGTGGCCGGCCGATCGCCGAAGCGCTCACCGCGGGCGCGGACATCGTCATCACCGGTCGGGCCACGGACGCCGCGCTCGTGATGGGTGCCGCCGCCTGGTGGCACAGCTGGGACTTCGCGCAGGACCTGGAGCCGCTGGCGGGGAGTCTGGTCGCCGGGCACGTCATCGAGTGCGGGGTGCAGGCCACCGGAGGGAACTACTCGTTCTTCACCGATGTGCCCGACCTGGAGGAGGCGGGCTTCCCGATCGCCGAGGTGGCCGCTGACGGCACCAGCGTGATCACGAAGCACACCGACACCGGCGGCATGGTCAGCATCGGAACCGTGACTGCCCAGCTGCTCTACGAGATCGGCGGTCCCACCTATGTGAACCCGGACGTATGCGCCGACTTCGGCTCCATCCGGCTCGAGCAGGTCGGCAAGGACCGGGTCCGCATCTCAGGTGTGCGAGCCATCGCTCCCCCGGATTCGCTCAAGGTCTCCCTGAACCACCTCGGCGGCAGCCGCAACACGCTGACACTCGTGCTGACCGGCATGGATGTGGCGGAGAAGGCCGATCTGGCACTGCGAACCACTCTCGGGGTGGGACTGAGCGACATCGGCCTGCCCTCCCAGGAACTCGCAGCAGCCTCGAAGCTCGACGTGGCGGACCTGCGCGTCGATCTCCTGCGAGGTGACCGACCCGACCCCAGGGACTATGCCGAGGCCATCTCATATCTGCGGATCTCGGTGCGCGACCCTGATGCCAAGAAGGTGGGCAAGCCGTTCACCGCTGCGATCATCGAAGCGGGTCTGGCGTCCTACCCCGGACTGTCCGCCACCGCCCCGCCGGGGCCGGCCACGCCATACGCCGTGTTCTGGCCGACGACGGTCCCCGCGAGCATGGTGACGCTGACGGTCACGATCGATGGTGAGTCGTTCGAGGTGCCAGCGCTCAGCCCGGCGGCACAGGGCCCAGTGGCTGCGGACCAGGAACGCTCGGCGCGCATCGTCGCCGAAATCGCCGGCCAGCGACCGCAGCCCGCGCTGCAGGGAGCGACCAGAGTGCCGCTCGGCTACCTGGTCGGGGGGCGCAGCGGTGACAAGGCAGGGAAGGCGAACGTCGGTCTCTGGGTACCCGACCCGGTCGAACTGGAAGCGGTCGCCCTGGCCGAGGGGCTCACCGACACGCTGGTGACGCGTGCCATGAGCGGTCGCGACGACACGACCGAGATGTGGGAAGGGGACTACCCGCTGGGCTCGGATGCGGCCGATGACGAACGGGCCGACGAGACCTTCTCCTGGGTACTGGACCTGGTTGACAGTCCCGAGAAGGTCCACAGCCTGCTGCCGGACAGTGCGGGACACGAGATCGAGATCCACCCCCTGCCGAATCTGCGGGCGGTGAACCTGGTCATCCACGGCTACCTCGGTCGGGGCGTCTCGCAGAACCTGTCCCTCGACCCCCAGGCCAAGGGTCTGGCCGAACTCCTGCGGGCCAGACACGTGCTGGTCCCCACGGACGCCTTCTCGGAGTCGGCGATCTCGGTGAGGTCGCAGACATGACGGCCGAACGCGGAATGCGGGATGGGACCGCGGTGCTCGACGGCGCCGCCGTCGGCGTGCGTGCTCCGCTCACCGATCGCGGCCGCCGCACTCGCGCGGCACTGGTCGCCGCAGCCCGGACGGTGTTCGAGGATCGCGGTTTCGCGGACACGCGGATGAGTGACATCGCCGAGGCAGCAGGAGTGAGCCATGGCACGGTGTACACCTACTTCAATGACAAGACCGAGGTCCTCGTGGCGACCCTCGAGAAGCTGGTGAACGACATCCGTGACGCCATCCGGACCTCTGACGCGGCCGAACCGGCCCAGCGCATCGCCTCGGCGAACCTGCAGTACCTGCGGGCGTACGTGTCGCATGCCCGGCTCTTCCGTGTGGCGGAGGGCGTCAGTATCTCCGACGACCGGTTCAGCGAGATCATCGGGGACCTCCGGCGCACCCACAGCGACAGGGTGGCCGGACAGATCAGCAGGTACCAGCAGGCCGGGATCGTGCGAGCGGATGCGGACCCGAACGCGTGTGCGGCGGCGCTCACCGCCATGGTCGAGGGCTTCGCGCGCAACTGGCCCGACCGCGTGACTGCCGATCTGCAGGGTTCCGCCGACACCCTCAGCGAACTGTGGGTCCACGGCCTCGACCTGCGTGCTCGGGCGCAGACCGCGGAATTGCTCGCCGAGGCGGGAGCAGAGCCAGCCACGGTGCTCACATCCGACCAACACAACACCGGCAAGGAACAACTGGAGGAAACTGATGCAATTCACACCTGAACACGAACAGTTCCGCAAGGTCGTGGCGACCTTCGTGGAGAACGAGATCAACCCGTACGTGGATAAGTGGGAGAAGGCCAAGATCTTCCCCGCCCACGAGCTCTTCCCCAAGGTCGCCGAGATCGGTGGCTTCGGGCTGGAGTACGACGAGGAGTACGGCGGTCAGGGAGCCGACCACACCTACACCCTGGTGCTCATGGAGGAGCTCGGTCGCGCCGACGCCGCCGGTCCGCCGATGGGTATCTCCGTGCAGGCGACCATGTCGACGCCGGCGCTGCACCGCTTCGGCTCTGACGAGCTCAAGCGCAAATACCTCATTCCTGCGATGGAGGGCCGGGACGTCACCAGCGTGGCCGTCTCGGAACCGGACGCGGGTTCGGACGTTGCCGGGATCAAGACCAGGGCACGCCGCGACGGCGATCATTGGGTGATCAACGGCTCCAAGATGTGGATCACCAACGGTTCCCAGGCCGACTGGATCTGCATGCTCGTTCGGACCTCCGACGAGGGGGGCTTCCAGGGCATGAGCCAGATCATCGTCCCCACCGACACTCCCGGCTTCAGCGTGGGACGCCTGATCGAGAAGATGGGCAACTGGAGCTCCGACACCGCCGAGCTCGTGCTGCAAGATGTGCGCGTGCCCGTCTCGAACACGATCGGTGAGGTCGGTCGGGGCTTCCAGCAGCAGATGGTCCAGTTCCAGGATGAGCGGCTGACCGTCTCTTACAGCGCGGCGATGGGGGCCCGGCGTGCGCTGGAACGCACGGTCGAGTACCTGCGCGTCCGTGAAGCATTCGGCCGGCCGCTGATCGCCAATCAGTACCTGCGCTACAACATCGCCGAGCTGATGGCCGAGTGCGACATCCTCATCGAGTACAACCGTTCGATGGCCTTCCGTTATGCCGCCGGTGAGGATGTCAGCCGGATGGCGACCAACGCGAAGCTCAAGGTCGGCAAACTGACCCGTCAGGTCGCGGACCTGGTCGTGCAGTACCACGGCGGCATGGGATACGCGGAGGAGAACTGGGCGGCACGCTACGCTCGCGACAGCCGGATCATCGCCATCGGTGGTGGTGCGGATGAGGTCATGCTCCGCGTGCTGACCGCGTACGAAGGGATGGACCGCCGCTGATGAGCGAAGCCAAGGTGGTCCTCTCGGTGCAGGACGGCGTCGCCACGGTCAGGTTCAACAGGCCCGGGGCGAAGAACGCGCTCGACGGGGAGTGCATGGCCCTGCTGCATGAGGCGTTCACGGCTGTCTCCGCGGATCCGGGCGTGCGTGTTGTGGTGCTCACCGGTACAGGGGACACGTTCAGTGCCGGGGCGGACCTCAAGTCCGCCCTGGCCAAGGACGAGACGGGTTTCGCGGCAGCCGGACCGGAGGCGTTCGCCGGCCTGCTGACCACGATCTCGGACTGCCCGCGCCCGGTCATCGCCAGGGTGCAGGGCAACGTCTTCGGCGGCGGGAACGGGCTGGTCGCCGCGTGTGATCTCGCGGTGGCCGACCCCGGGGTGACCTTCGCCTTCAGTGAAGTGCGCCTCGGGCTCATCCCGGCGGTGATCTCGGTGGTGTGCCTGGCGAAGCTCACACCGGCCGCAGCGCGGGAGCTGCTGCTGCTCGGTGGCCGGGTCCCCGCCCAGCAGGTCCTCGAGGCCGGGATGATCAATGCCGTGACCGGCGACTACGACCAGCAGATCGACCGGTGGGTTGCCTCCCTCAAGAAGTGCGGGCCGAACGCCCTGGCCGGCACGAAGGATCTGATCGCCACGGTGCCGGGGCTCAGCCGAGCCGATGCCTACGCCTACACAGCGCAGCGTTCCGGGGAGTTCTTCGCCTCCGACGAGGCGAGGGAGGGGATGAGCGCCCTGCTGGAGAAGCGCCCTCCGTCGTGGACGGTCTGAACGGCTCGCCACGACCGCGATGATCGCGTTCCGCTTGCCTCGCGGCCGTCAGGGGCGTCGCACGCGCGCGTATTCCCGTCGCACGAGGGTGAGTGGCAGCAGGGCCAGGATCGGCACGGCCACCCCCCAGCTGCCGAAGTGCAGGTAGCAGAAAGCGCCCAGGGCGGCACCCAGCACGTAGCAGGCCCACAGGCTGCCCACAATCCTGGCCTCCTTGCGAGCCGGTGCCGAACCTCGCACAGCGAGCACGACGGCAGCGGCCAGCGATGTCAGGACGCCGCTGATGAACGTCGTGCGCAGCTTGACGCCCGAGGCCTCGTCCACCGCTATGGTCTGTCCCCCTGCGGCGACTCCGATGCACAGGATCAGGACCAGGAATGCCGGTGACAGCGGCGTGATCCCGGGGATCGGCCACACGGTCTGGGTCAGTACCAGGAAGACCAGCAGGAGCGCCGCCTCTGCGGCCATGATCGTCCGGAACGCATGGGGCCGCAGGCGTCGGTCCGGTTCCATCATCAGTGCCGTCCAGAACGTGACTCCTATGAGGAACGCCACGATCGGGCTGAGCCAGGTGAGCGCGTCACGCCAGGCCCCCTGACCCACCGAGACGCCGAGCAGAACGCTGTTGCCGCTCTGGAAATTGGTGAAGACGGAGAACAGCGCCAGGAACATCGTCGCGTCCACGAATCCCGAGATGCCACCGAGGCTCGACGGCACGACGTAGGTGTGCAGCCGGTCGGTGGGCTGCGCCGTCACAGCCATGTCTGAACCAGTGAGAACAGCAGGAGCAGGACGAGCAGCCCGACCAGCATGAGCAGCGCGATCGTCCACGTCGGCCCTGCGCCGGTCTCACCCATGAGCCAGCGCCGCAGGGCCCGGGAGAGCAGCGGCATCCACACCAGCATCACCAGCGAGATCGCAACTGCATTGGTCAGGAGCACCTTCAGTGCGACGGGCAGGTCGATGCCCGCCAGCTCCTGCAGCGCGGTCAGTACGAAGACCGTCGGGTACAGAACAAGCAGCGCGGCCAGCAGCTGCTTCCATCTGGCCGGTGTCGGTGGAGCCTGGGGCAGATCGAGGCCGTAGGAGAGGTAGCCGGACTCGCCGGTGCGCACTCGTGCGACCTCAGCCGGGGCGGAGAACTCGGCTGCCGACTCGAGCAGTTCAGCCAGCTGCGGCGAGCGCTCCCAACCCAGTGCGGCCTCCCGCGAGTCGAACGTGGCGATCTGGGTCCAGAAGCTGCGCTCCCCGGCCACCGACGGGATGACCTCCGCCCGGAGGTAGCCCGGCCACTGTTCCAGTCGTACCACCACCTGCTCGGTCCAGCGCTGGTAGGCGGCCTGCTGCGCCGCGGGGACCTCACGCGTCGTGATGAAGGCGACTCCTTCGGGCATGATCCCTCCGGTATCCGGACTGGCTGAGCCACTGTGCCCATCAGACTATCCGTCGTGGCCCTGCAGGAGCGGCGGATCAGCCGTGCTCGAGGGCTCGGGGGTCGGCCCGATGCGCTTGCTTCAGGGCCGAGGTCCATGGGCGCGGGGTGGTGCTTCAGGTTGTCCTGCCCCGGATGTTAGATTCCGAGTGTGGGCAAGACCGTCATGATCGTTGAAGACGAGCCCGAGATCCGTCTGGTACTGCGCACCTACCTGGAGGACGAGGGCTACGCCGTTGTGGAGGCTGAGACCGGTGAGCAGGCGCTGAGCCTGTCGCTGGACGAGACCCCCGACGTCGTCCTCGTCGATCTGCGCCTGCCCGGTATCCACGGTCTCGATGTGGTCCGCTCCCTGCGGGCGACCAGTCAGGTTCCGATCGTGGTGGTCACCGCCCAGGCGGATTCGCATGATGTTGTGGCAGGACTCGAAGCCGGTGCCGACGACTATGTCACCAAGCCCTTCATACCGAAGGAGCTCGGTGCCAGGATCCGGGCACAGCTGCGCCGGACCGCCGCCAGCGATGGCGAGCCGCAGCAGGACATCATCGCCTGTGGTCCGATCGTCATCCGGCCGGAGACCGCCGAGGCGTTCAAGGACGGTGAGCCGCTGGCGCTGAGCCGGACCGAGTTCCGGGTGCTGCAGGAGCTCATCCTGGCCAAGGGCCGCATCCTGAGCCGGGACGACCTATTGAGGCGGGTCTGGGGCTACGGGAATGCCGGTGACGGCAGGGTGGTCGACAACCTGATCTACCGGCTGCGTTCCAAGCTCGAGGTCGACGCGGCCCACCCGATCCACCTCATCACTGTGCGGGGATTCGGGTACCGCCTGAAGCCCTGATCCATGAAGTGGCGGTTCAACCCCGGGCTGAGCACCAGAGTGGCAATCGCGTTCGGCGCGATCTCGCTGGTGGTGGCGCTCGTGCTGTCCGGGGCCACCTACTTCTTCGTCCGGGTCTATCTGGTGCAGCAACGCGAGGCGGCAGCACTGAACCGCGCGCTCATCGAGTCGAGGGTTGTGGACGCATCCCTCAAGGACACCAACGATCCGAGCACGGCTCTGGGAACGATTCCCGCAGCGACCGACTCCCAGGTGCTGATCAGGGTGAATGGGGAATGGTTCTCCAGCGGCGTCACCGTCTCACCGCTGGATCTCCCCCCGTCTCTGCTCGAGGAGGCTGAGCAGGGCGGAGCCTGGCAACGGTTCTCCGCCGAGAAGTCGACCTTCCTTGCGGTGGCCATCCCACTGGAGGCCGACACCGTCTTCGTAGAGGTGTTCAGCTTCTCCGAGCTCGACCAGACCCTCGAGGTTCTCGGCTGGGTACTTGCCCTGGCCTCTGCTGGGGCATTCCTGGTCGGGGGTGCGGTGGGCCGCTATGCCGGGCGCCGCCTGCTCGCCCCGCTGGTCGAGCTGAAGACCGGCGCGCAGCGGATCACGGAAGGGGAACTCGCAACGCGGGTCCCCATCGGTTCGGACCCGGACCTGGCGGCGATCTCGCAGGCGTTCAACGAGATGGCATCCACGCTCGAGGAGCGGATCGAACGGGAGCGGCGGTTCTCGGGCAACGTCTCGCACGAGCTGCGCTCCCCGCTGACCGGGATCCTCGGTACGGCCGAGCTGCTGGAGAAGCGGTCCGACCAGTTGCCCGATCGGGAGGCGGCGCTGATCGAAGCGCTGTCACGTCAGGTACGCCGCTTCTCCGCGACGGTGCTCGATCTGCTCGAGATCAGCCGGATCGGCGGTGACGAGACCGTGCAGAACGAGGTCATCGACGTGTCCAGCCTCATCGATGATGTGCTGTCGTCGCGGGGGCTTGATACGTCACTGCGGCAGGGTGAGGATGTGCGCCTGGCCACGGATCCGCGCCGTTTCGAGCGGATCGTCTCGAACCTGGTGGAGAACGCGCAGCGGCACGGTGAGGGACTGAAGGCGATCACAGTGGAACAGGGGCCGGAGACCTTCCGTCTCATGGTGGACGACGCCGGACCCGGCGTTCCCGAAGACATGGCCCGCCAGATCTTCGAGCCCTTCAGCCGGGGTGATGTGACTCGTCCGGACGGGGCGGGCCTCGGACTGGCCATCGTGAGGGAGCAGGTGCGCCTGCTCGGGGGTGAGGTCTCGGTGACCGAGTCGCCGTACTTCGGGGCGCGGTTCGTGGTCTCGCTGATGCGGCCCGCCGACAGGGACGAGGTGTAGTGGGATGAAACGCGAACGGGTCAGTGCGACCGGCACGATCACTTGGCCCCGGCGCTGCGCGCGGGCTGGAGTACGGGCGAGCATTGCCGCGGGCCTGGTGCTCGTGGTGCTGAGCGCCTGTGGCGTCTCCTCGGAATCGGATCCTCGCGCGTTGCCCTCGGAGGCCAGAAGCAAGCTCGAGTCCCCCGAGCCCGCCAGGACCGAATCCGCCGCCACACGCTTCCTGGACCTCTGGTTCGTCGACAACGCCGTACTGGTCAGAGTGGACCGACCCGTGGACGGGCCCATGACCGCGGAGGACAAGCTGGAGGTACTGGAGGCCGGCCCCACGCAGGCGGAGCTCGACCTCGGGCTTCGGACCGCCGTCAATTCCGTCGTACCGGACGAGCCCCTGGTTGCCACAGCGAACTCGCTCGGACTGACCGTGCCGCACGAGGAGACCCAGTCGGTGGTCGTGCTGACCGAAGAATTCAACAGCCTTCCCAGCCAGGAGCAACTCCTGGTGCTCGGTCAGGTCGTGCTCACCCTCGCGACCGACCCCGATCATTCTGTGCTGTTCGTCGACTCCACGGGTACGCCGCTGGGCGTGCCGCTGCCTGACGGCCGGCTCGTCAACAGGGCCGTCTCAGCCCGGGACTTCCGCACGCTGCAGCAGTGATCAGCGCGATCGGCGGCTGTGGTCCTGCGTGGACGCCCATGCCCTGACTTGCGGGCGGACGAACGAGACCGCCTCACCCAGTCGTGCGATCAGGTCACCAGAGCGGCGCTGAAATCAATAGCATTGTCGCCATGACTGTGACCAAGGTAGCTATGTTGACCGCGGGCGGACTGGCGCCCTGTCTCTCGTCCTCGGTGGGAGGACTGATCGAGCGCTACACCGAGATCGCTCCGGACATCGAACTCATCGCCTATCGCGACGGGTACAAGGGGCTGCTGCAGGGTGATTCGATCCCGGTCGATCAGGAGACTCGCGATCGCGCCGGCGTGCTGCACCTCTACGGCGGCAGTCCCATCGGAAACTCACGGGTCAAGCTCACGAATGTGGAGGACTGCGTGAAGCGGGGGCTGGTCAAGCTCGGGCAGGATCCGCTCGAGGTGGCCGCCGAGCAGCTCACCCGTGATGGCGTTCAGGTACTGCACACCATCGGCGGTGACGACACCAACACCACAGCCGCCGACCTTGCGGCATACCTGCGTCGCGAAGGGTACGAGCTGACGGTCGTGGGCCTGCCCAAGACCATCGACAATGACGTCTACCCCATCAGGCAGTCCCTGGGCGCCTGGACGGCCGCCGAACAGGGGAGCAGATTCGCTCAGAACGTGATCGCCGAGCATTCCGCGAACCCCCGCTCGCTCATCGTCCATGAAGTCATGGGCCGCAACTGTGGCTGGCTCACTGCGGAGACCTCGATGGTCTATCGCGACTGGCTGGTGAAATCTCCGTGGGTCGCCGACATCGGGCTGGATCGTGATCAGTGGGACATCCATGGCATCTTCATCCCGGAGATGGGATTCGACATCTCGGCCGAGGCCGATCGGCTCACCCGAGTGATGGACCGGCTGGGCAACGTCAACCTCTTCCTGTCCGAGGGTGCCGGTGTCGAGACCATCGTGGCTGAGATGGAATCGCGCGGAGAAGAAGTGCCACGAGACGCATTCGGTCACGTCCGCCTCGACAAGGTGAATCCCGGCGCCTGGTTCGGCCAGCAGTTCGCTGACATGCTGGGTGCGGAGAAGGTCCAGGTCTTCAAGAGTGGCTACTTCGCCCGCAGCGCTCCGTCCAACGCGGCCGATCTCCGGCTCATCAAGTCCTGCACCGACCTCGCCGTGGAGTGCGCACTGGCGGGCCGGGGCGGCGTGATCGGGCACGACGAGGACAACAACAACATCCTGCGTCCCATCGAGTTCGACAGGATCGCCGGTGGCAAACCCTTCAACATCGACGATCTTGCCTTCGAGACCATGCTGGCCGAGATCGGACAGCCCAAGGGGCCGTCGGTCGTCGAGGGCTGACGCAGCCGTCATGTCGGGGAGCCCGGTCCTTGTCGGTTCGCGAATTCCGGCCGGCGACTCCGGGAACCGGTCCGGACTCCTACGGTTCGCGGTCCAGGCCACAGCGGGCGGGCTGTTCGTCGGCGGAGCGTCCGTACTGATCGGGCTGACGGCACCGCATTGGCCTTCGCGCTGGCTACGCCGCGATGTGGGTCCACTGCGACTGCTGCCGTTCGAGTCCCGGGGATTCTACGAGCGAATAGGCGTGTCCCGCTGGAAGCGCATCCTGCCTGATGGCGGCCAGTGGTTCGGGGGCAGTTCCAAGTCCGTTCTCCCCGACCCTGGGCGCAAGCGTGATGTCAACGACTATGTGGTGGAGCTGCGTCGTGGGGAATGGGTGCACTGGGTCAGCAACCTCGCCTGGCTGCCGAACCTCCTGTTCCTGGACAGACGAGCCGTCGCCGGCGTCGCAGGAATCACCGTTGTGGTGAACGGGCTGGCAATCGGTACACTCCGGTACAACCGGATCCGGGTGCTGCAGACACACCGGCAGGCCGTCGGCTGAGAAGGGCAGGTCCTCCTTCCAGCAATCGCTGACTGCTGAGAGTCAGGGTCCGGGGCGCTTGGGCCACGACCGTCGGGTCCCTCGGAGCGCATCAGGGCGCTCAGGTCACTACGGTGGTGGATGTTCAGCTAGGAGGGCCAGATGGCAGATCGTACGTACGGACTCACGGAGATTGTCGGCACCAGCCCCGAGGGGGTAGACCAGGCGGTCCACAACGGCCTGGAGCGGGCTGCCAAGTCAATCCGCCACATCGACTGGTTCGAGGTCACGCAGATCCGTGGCTACGTACGGGACGGTGTCGACCACTTCCAGGTCACTATGAAACTGGGATTCCGGATGGAGGACGAGGCCTGATCCTCAGCGGGATCGGTGCCGCGGCTCAGGTGCCGCGGGGCAGGACGACGGACGGCACCGGAGACGTCCGCACCAGCTTGTAGGTGGCGTCGCCCAGGAAGACCCGACGCAGCAGCGCCGTCCGCGACGAGGTCAGGACCAGCAGTTCGCCGTCGCTCCAGGACCTTCGCTGCACAGCGTTGTGCACATTCTCGCCCACGATCACCTCGGCCTCCCGGCTGATGTCGTCGGGCATCTCACTCAGCATTGCCTGCAGGTCGGCAGTCTTCTCGGCGACATATGTGTCGAGGGCCTCCTGGCTCACCTTGGACTTGCGGCGCCCGTACGGGCGGTGCTTCACGACCAGCGACAGCAGAGTGACCGGAAGGTTGCCTGCCTGTGCGTAATCCGCGGTCACTGCCAGTGCGGAACGGCACTCCCGCGAGCTCTGCCAGGCGACGACCAGACGATCCAGTTCTCCCGGGCACATGTCCCGGTATCCCTCCGGGGCCATGGCGACGGGGCGCTGCCCGCCGTGCAGCAACTGGTCGGCCGTCGAGCCGACCTGGAACCGGCCCTGTGCGCCACCCGATGCGGTGCCGATGACGATGATGTCGACGTCCTTCTGCACGGCCACCTTGGACAGTCCGACCCCACTGGATCGGTGCCCGTAGACGATCTCTTCGGTCACCGGGACGTTCTGTTCCTCCTCGATGGTCTTGCGGGCGTCAGAGAGGATCAGTTCCGCATCCTCCTCGAGGTATTTGGTCCACTCGACGTCGACGTGTGCCATACCCGGGTAGTCGAAGGACGCCGCGTAGATGTGGGAGAGCAGAATCTCGCCACCGAAGGTCCGGTAGAGCGCGGCGCCGAGCGCCACAGCATCCCGGGTCTGGTCGTCCGGTGTCACACCGATGAGGATTCGCACAGCTTCACCATAGCCCAGCGAGGCCGCGTGAGGTTTCCGCCTTGTTACTTATGTGGGTTTCCGCCCACATAACATCACTTCAGCATGTCGTGATGGTTAGGGTTTACGTCGTACGCATGCCTTGTCCCGGCAGTCTGGAGGTCGCCATGGCCAGCAAGCTGTCCCTGGGTACGCAATTGATGCGGATCAAACCCGCCGATCACCTCAAGAAGGAGGGCGAGGGCGGGGAGCTCAAGCGCAGCATGGGGCTGCTGGCGCTGACCTTCTTCAGTGTCGGCAGCATCGTCGGCACCGGCATCTTCGTGATCCTCGGCGAAGCCGTGCCCCTGGCGGGCCCGGCCGTCATCCTGTCGTTCGTGCTCGCCGCGATCACCTGTGCCTTCTCGGCCTTCTCCTACGCAGAGCTGGCGGGGTCGATCCCAGTCTCCGGCTCGTCGTACAGCTACGCCTACGCAACGCTGGGCGAGCTCGTCGCCTGGATCTGCGGCTGGTGCCTGATGCTGGAGTACGGTGTCTCGGTGGCGGCGGTCGCCGTGGGCTGGGGCCAGTATCTCAACGAGTTCCTCCTGACCTTCGGTGTCCAGATACCCGAGACCTTCGCCGGACCTCCCGGTGAGGGCGGCCTGATCAACATCCCGGCCATGATTGTGGTGCTGGCCTGTATGTTCCTGCTGCTGCGGGGCGCCAGCGAGTCGGCCACGGTGAACACCATCATGGTGTTCCTGAAGATCGGTATCCTGCTGTTCTTCTGCGCGGTGGCATTCACGGCCTTCGACCCGAACAACCTCGAGCCCTTCATCCCGCTGGGTTTCGCAGGTATCTCGGCGGCTGCCGGACAGGTGTTCTTCTCGTTCATCGGCTTCGACGCCGCCTCGACCGCCGGCGAGGAGGCCAAGAATGCCAAGCGTGATCTGCCCCGGGCGATCATCTTCTCGCTGATCATCGTCACCGCGCTCTACGTGGTGGTGGCGCTGGCCGCCATCGGCGCCCGTCCATGGGAGAGCTTCGAGGGCCAGGGCGCGGAGGCTGTGCTGGCAGGTATCGCCCGTGACGTGACCGGTTCCGATTGGGCCCCTGCAATCATCGCCCTGGGTGCGGTCATCAGCATCTTCAGCGTGGTGCTGGTGGTGATGTACGGGCAGACCCGGATCCTGTTCGCGATGGGCCGTGACGGGCTGTTGCCCAAGGTCTTCACCAAGGTCAACCGTAAGACCGGTACACCAGTGGCAAACACGATCATCGTGGGTGTGGTCATCGCGATCGTCTCGGGCCTGGTGCCCCTGGGTGAGCTCGCCGAGGCGACCAGTATCGGGACCCTGGCGGCATTCGCCATCGTGAACTTCGGCCTGATCGCGCTGTGGGTCATGCGACCTGAACTCGAGCGGACCTTCAAGGTCCCGTTGCTGCCGTTGTTCCCCGTGCTCGGGACGCTCTTCTGCATCTACCTGATCGTCTCGCTGCGCTGGACCACCTGGGTGGTGTTCTTCCTGTGGATGATCGTGGGGTTGGTCATCTACTTCTGGTACGGCCGAAGGCGGAGCAATGCCCCGAGCGAGCGGCCCGCCCAGGTCCCGGCCGAGATCGCGGCGCCGAAACTGCGCACCAGAACCATGCGTGGGGCGGCGGTGGTCGGCGCTCTGCTGTTGCTGCTGCTCGCGGTCGTGTCGATCTATCACGTGTTCTGGGTTTCAGGGCTTGACGCCATCAAGATCATCATCTGGGCGATCGCCGGGCTGACCTCTCTGGTCGGCATCTATCTGCTGGGGATGACGCTCAAGGCGGAGAACCATTCGGACGCTCAGCTGGCGGCGGGGGACCTCGAGGACGCTGCCAACGGACTTCGCCGGGGTATGTTGGCCGCTGCCTTCGCACTGGTCATACCGGGCCTGCTCTTCGTCCTGGCCATCAGATTCGCGGTACCTGTTGACGGGGATGATGCGCCCGGCACACCGCAGCACGAGGCTATGGCGATATTCCAGGCCCCCAAGGCAGCGGTGGCACCTGAATCGGAGTGAGGCCCACCCCGCGCTGCGTGAGGATTCAGGGGCCGGATCGTGCGGGCTGGACAGGCTTATCGATGCCTGTGGCCGAGAGAGCGGAGGCGGAGGGATTCGAACCCTCGAGGGGATTTGAGTCCCCAACCCACTTAGCAGGCGGGCGCACTAGGCCAACTATGCGACGCCTCCTCCGGACCGGCTCCCAGGATTTGCTCACCGGGACCCGGTACTGACTCAGAATAGCACCGTGATCGCCCACGGTTCTGCGGAGCGGCCGCTCCCGGATCGGCCTGCGTTCAGCGGAGCTTCTTCGAGGTCAGGATCGCCACGATGTGACCGATGATGGCTGGTACTGCGAGCACCACCAGCGCCAGCAGCAGTATCCGGGTGACGATAAGGTCGCCGGCGATCGCGTCACCGATCGAGGCCAGGAAGGCCAGCAGGGTCAGCTCCACGGAGTGGAACGCCCGCTGGAACGGGAAGAACCGCACCAGGGAACGCACGTTGCGCACCCTGGCCCGGGTCGGGGTGCCCACCTCGGCGGAGTCAGGCAGCTTCGGCAGCCCGTTGGCCAGCCGTGCGGCATGCACCATGTCGTTGAGCGCCTTGTTGTAGAGCACCAGGACCGAGAGCAGCAGACCCAGCAGCGTGCCGTAGCTGACGATGGAGGATTCCCCCGGCCAGCCCGCTGCGCGAAGGCCGAGGAAGATCGGGATGGAACCCTCGGCCGTGTAGTGACCGACCTTGTCCAGGAAGACTCCGGCGGGGGATGATCGCTGCTGCCAGCGCGCCACCTCGCCGTCGCAGCAGTCCCACAGCATCTGCAGCTGACCGAGGAACGCCGCCAGGAATCCACCGGGGATCCCTGGAATGAGCAGCACTGCGCCCGCGGCGAAGCCCGTCACGATCATGATGACGGTGACGCCGTTCGGCGAGATTCCCGTCCGTAGCAGCACCCTGGTCAGGTAGGGGGAGATATCGCGCAGGTAGACATCGGCAACCCAGTGCTCGGCGGACTTGCGCGACCGGATCTCCGGGGGCTGGCACACCTCGCGGATCTGCGCCATGGTGGGATGCGTCGGCCGGGGCGTGCTCATCACCTCGATGGTACGGTGCGCAGCGACAGCGCAGTTCGCGGCGCGCCTGTTCGGCTGGGCGCTGGCTCGTCCCGATGGGATACTGATGCGGCAGTGTCAACCGCCGTGGTCGAGCAGGAGGAGGGACAACCGGTGAGCCGTCTGCGTCGTCCTGATGTGTTCAAGCCCCTCCGCCGCGCCGGAACCAGTCAGTACCACGCCCGCTGGCGCAAGCAGCCCCTGGCGCGCAACCGGGTCCTCTACCAGTCCTGCGACGGCCGGGAAGCCACCGGCAGCCCCTTGGCGCTGTTCCGTGGTCTCCTGCAGGACGATCGGTTCACCGGACTCACCCACGTGTGGCTCCTGGAGGATCCAGCGTCGGTCTCGGAGCTCACCCGGTACGCAGGTCATCCCAGGGTGCAGGTGATCCGGTCAGGCAGTATGCAGGCGCTACGCCATCTCGCCACGGCCGGTCACCTCGTCACGGACACCGCATTCGGGCCGGAGTTCGGCAAGCGGCCCGGGCAGCGGTATCTGAACACGTGGCAGGGCACCCCCCTGGTTGCGACGGGCTACGACTCCCCGATGGGCGCGGCGCGATATCGCAACATTCTGCGCAACTTCCTGGCCGCCGACCACCTGCTCAGTTCCGGGGAATTCATGACGCAACGCATCTACGGGGAGGCGTTCCGACTCCGCAACGCCTACCGGGGGCGAATTCTCGAGACCGGCTTCCCGCGCGTCGACCTCACCCTGGCGCCGGGCGCATCGGCAGCGGCCGCGCGGTCGCTGCAGGCGCAGGGCGTCGATGTCACAGCCCGGCGCGTGCTCGCCTACGTGCCCTCGGCCTGTCAGTCCCCTGAGGAGATCCGGGATGTGGCTGAGGTCCTTCGGGTGGCGAGAGCGACGCTGCCGCCGCAGTGGCTGGTCCTGCTGTGCCCCGATCCGTACTCCGGCCCGGTGCCGCATGACCCGGCGCTGGCCGGGCACCTGCTCCCCTTCAGCTTCGATGTGAACGAACTGCTGGCACTGGCTCAGGGGCTCATCACCGACCACTCCACCTTCGCCCTCGACGCTCTGGCACTCGGGCGGCCCGTGATCCTGCATGAGTCCCAGCAGCGGCTGCGGCCCTACGATCGCGTGCTGGGAGCGCTGCCAGCCAGCCGCACCCGCGGCGCGCAGGAGCTGGCCGGCGCGCTGGGAGCGCTCGCGGGAGGTGCCAGCATGCCGGGTCCTCCGGTCGTGCTGCCCGGCATCAACGAACTCGACGACGGTGCCGCCACCGCGCGCGTCATCGACACCGTGTTCACCCCGCTGCTCGGCAGGCAGACCTCTGCAACGGAAACCGCGGGGACTGCGGTGCGGTCGGTGGATATCTCCTCGGACGGACGTTCGCGGGTCCTTTTCCACGCAGGTGCCCTGCGGCCGAACGGAATCACGAGCTCGGCCATCAATCTGTTGTCGGGCATCGACCACACCCGCTTCGATGTGACTGTCTTCTACCCCTACTCCGAACGCCCGGACGTGCAGGCGAACATCGCCGCCCTGCCCGCCGAGGTGCGGCAGCTGCCGCGCGTCGGGGGAATGAACGGCTCGAAGTGGCTGCACGCGCGGCGCCACCTGCAGCAGCGGAGCCCGATCGCGCCTGACGTTGCCGACCCCAGCGGTATGGCCGTGTCGGAGCTGTACGCGCAGGAATGGTCCCGCTGCTTCGGCGACGCCGAGTTCGATCAGGTGGTGGACTTCAGCGGCTATGGTCCGTTGTGGGACTTCATCCTGCTCCAAGGTCCTGCCCGGGTGCGGAGCATCTTCCTGCACAACGACATGGTCGCCGACGCCAACAGGGAACTGCATGGCCGCAAGCACCTGTTGCGTCAGATGGGCAGTGTCTTCTCCACCTACCGGTTCTTCGACAACCTCGTCTCGGTCTCGGAACAGCTGATGGCCGTGAACCGCGCGTCATTGGCGCAGTTCGCGCCGCAGTCGGCCTTCCGGTTCGCGCACAACATGATCGACTATGACCGGGTGCGCCGGCTGGCGCAGGAGCCGATCGATCCTGACCTGCGCCCGCAATCCCCGGACCTGACCACGTTCCTGTCCATGGGACGGCTCACGGCTGAGAAGAACCACGCCCGCCTCATCAATGCCTTCGCGCTGGTGCACCAGGAGCACCCCCGCACACGGCTGCTGATCCTGGGCGACGGGCCGCTGGCCGAGGATCTGCGAGCGCTCGTTGATCGCCTCGAGCTCTCAGGCAGTGTGGTGCTGGCAGGATTCCGGGCCAACCCCTATCCGGCGCTGGCGGCCTGCGACTGCTTCGTGCTGCCGAGCGACCACGAGGGCCAGCCGATGGTGCTCCTGGAGGCGCTCACCCTGGGAGTTCCGTGCGTGCTCACGGACTTCTCCTCCAGCGCTGGCGCCCTGCCGCGCGGCACGGGCCTGATCGTGAAACGGTCGACCCAGGGAGTCGCCGACGGCATGCGGGCCTTCCTCGCCGGAACGGTCCCCAATCCGGCCTTCGATCCGCAGGCTTACAACCGCATGGCTCTGGCGGAGTTCTACGCGGCGATCAATTGATACGCGCAGGGCTCGCACTTGCGACGCGGTCGGTGCATCTGCTGACCTGGGGTGGCAGCGTATTGCTGTTAGGATGTGGGCGACGACAGGTGGACGCGTGGCAAGACAGGCAGTGATTCTGGCGGCCGGGATGGGTACCCGGCTGGGGCGCCCGTTCCCCAAGCCACTTACCGAACTCGGTGAGGGGCACTCGATCATGCACCAGCAGATCGTGAAACTGCAGGAGGCCTACCCCGAGGTCAGGATCATGATCGTGGTCGGCTTCAAGCGGGATCTGATCATGGAGGCATTCCCCGATGTCGCCTACGCCTACAACGAGATCTATGACCAGACCAACACCTCCAAGAGCCTGCTGAAAGCGCTGCGGCTCTCTGGCGACAGTGGGGTGCTCTGGCTCAACGGCGATGTCGTCTTCGACCCGCGTATCCTCGATCGGGTCAAGCCGCTCATCGACGCCGAACGGAGTTTCGTCTGCGTCAACACTGCCGCGGTGGGCGCCGAGGAGATCAAGTACACGGTGAGCGGGTCCGGTCACATCGTGGAGCTCAGCAAGACAGTGGCGCAGCCGCTCGGCGAGGCCATCGGGATCAACTTCGTGGGCCGGGCGGACAAGCAGGTCCTCATTGACGCGCTGGATTCGGTGGATGATCAGGACTACTTCGAGCGGGGGATCGAAGTGGGGGTCGCTGAGTCCGGGCTCCAGTTCGAGCCCGTAGACATCTCGGACCTGTATGCCGTAGAGGTGGACTTCGAGGAGGACCTCACGCGGGCGCGTCGCCTCGATGAGCATCCGTAAGGGCTGAGCTGCTATCTGCTGTGCTTGGCGGCCCAAAAAGCGGCAGACTGTGGCCCATGAGCAGACGCACCGGCACAGTCTTCGGGGGCGCCCTCGGCGCGCTGGTCGCGGGGGCAGAGTCATTCCGGCCCAGCCTGGTCCCTCGGGCGACCATTCAGCAGACCCTGATCACGGGGTCCGTCGCGACGACGGGTGCGGCCCTCGGCGGCGTGATCGGCGGCGTCGTCGGCGCGGCGCTGGCAGCACGGCGCTCGGGCCAGCGCCTCAGCAACGGGCAGGCGCTGACCCGCCTCGGAATCGGGGCGGGAGCGCTGGCAGGCACCAGCGTCATGGCCATCCGGCGCGCCATGAAGTTCCGCCAGGCCCAGCTCACCTCGTACACGGGCTGGGGCGAGCACTACCAGAATCCGCGGGTCGCGGGCACGGGAGGTCTGGCTCTGGCCGGCGCTGCCGGTCTGGCGACGACCGGGGTCTCAACGGCAGTGAGCGAGGCCAGCAGCGCGCTGGCCGAGCGGTACGCCGGCCCGCGCTGGATGTGGCACGGCCTCACCAGCGGCGGCGTCGCAATGCTGGCCGTCTTCGGTTCGAAGTGGTCGCGGGCGTTGCTCTACCGCGTTCTGGCCAAGGATGGCGATGAACCGGATGCTGCCCTGACCGACGCGCCTGACGATCCGCACGTCACCGGCGGGCCAGGGTCGCTGGTGGCCTATGACACGCTGAGCCGAGAGGGCCGACGGTTCGTCAACTGGCGGGTTCCTGCGCACGAGATCGATACGGCCCTGGGTGTCGAAGGCGCAGTCGAGCCCATCAGGGTCTTCGTCGGGGTCAATTCCGCTGGTTCGCTGGTGGAGCGCGTCGACCTTGCGATCGCGGAACTCGACCGCCTCGGTGCCTTCGAGCGGGCAGCCATTCTCGCCGTGAGCCCCGCCGGTTCCGGGTATGCCAACTCGGTGCCGGTGGAAGCCATGGAACTGGCGCTGCGGGGAGACTGTGCCACAGTCGTGGTGCAGTACGGACTGTTGCCCTCGATGTTCTCGACGCATCTTCGTCCGCTCGCCTCCGAGACCTACCGGGCGCTGTTCGACCGGCTGCGGCTGCGGATCGATCAGCAACCTCCGGAGCAGCGTCCCAAGCTGTTCGGCTACGGGGAGAGCCTCGGCGCCCTCACGGCCGAGCGTGCGCTCGAGGCGCAACCCAATCTGCTCGACGTCCGCACGGCACACGTGAAAGGACTCGACGCCGCCGTCTTCGTCGGCACTCCCGGTGGGGAGTCGATCCGCGACAAACTGCTGGGCAGTCCGCTGATCGTGCACGTGGATCGCTGGCAGCAGCTCGCGGACACCGACCATGACGGCGTGCAGCTGTTCTTCCTGGACCATGATGCCGACCCCGTCACAAGGTTCGCCGCCCCGCTGCTGCACAAGCGTCCGGAATGGCTGCGCCCCGCCAAGGACCGGGGCCGGAACATCCCGGACGAGATGAAGTGGTACCCGATCATCACCTGGCAGCAGGTGATGATCGACCTCGCCTACGCCACCCAGTCGCAGTCGGGGGTCTTCCGTTCGGTCGGTCACGACTACCGGGCGGATCTCGCGCCGGTGATCATGGCCGCCTTCGCGCCCGACTCGGAGCTCTCGGTCGACCAGGTGCAGCAGATACTCGCCGCGCGGGAGGTGGCACGCGACTCCTTACTGTCACAGGAGCAGCCGGAGGACACACGCCGGGCTTCGGACACGGCGGCGTCGAAGTCGGGGGATAAGGTAGCCGAGCCGGACGCCTGACCCGGTCGTCGCGTGGGCGCGGCTGGGATCCGCGTGGCCGCAACCGGCATCATGGTCAGGTGAATGAGTTCTTCCGGGTGAGCGCACGGTTGGAAGGCAGCCGTTTCGGGCGTGCTGGCGTGATCTCCACCCCCCATGGTGAGATCCGTACCCCTGCCTTCATCCCCGTCGGGACCAAGGCGACCGTGAAGTCCGTCACGCCTGAGACGGTGCAGTCACTGGGCGCACAGGCGGTGCTGGCCAATGCCTACCATCTCTACCTGCAGCCCGGCAGTGAGCTGATCGAACAGGCGGGTGGCCTCGGCCGGTTCATGAACTGGTCCGGTCCGACCTTCACCGACTCCGGCGGCTTCCAGGTGCTGAGCCTGGGCGTGGGTTTCAAGAAGATCCTGGCGATGGACACGGCCTCGCTGCGCAGCGACGACATCGTCGCGCCGGGCAAGGACCGGCTGGCGAGAGTCGACGATGACGGCGTCACCTTCAAGTCGCACCTCGATGGCTCGTCGCACCGGTTCACCCCTGAGGTCTCGATGCGGGTGCAGCATCAGATCGGTGCCGACATCATCTTCGCCTTCGATGAATGCACCACACTGGTCAACACCCGGGAGTACCAGGAGCGCTCGGTCGATCGGACCCAGCGCTGGGCGGTCCGCTGTGTGGCCGAACTGGAGCGGCTCACGGCGCGGGACCCCGATCGGCCTCCGCAGGCGCTCATGGGCGTGGTCCAGGGTGCGCAGTACGAGGATCTGCGGCGACGCTCGGCCCGTGGCCTTGCGGAACTCCCCTTCGCCGGCTTCGGGATCGGCGGGGCGCTGGAGAAGGAGAATCTCGCGACCATTCTCACCTGGGTCATGGAGGAGCTTCCCGAGCAGCGCCCACGACATCTGCTGGGCATCGGTGAACCCGACGACCTGTTCCGGGCCGTGGAGCACGGCGTCGACACCTTCGACTGTGTGACGCCGTCCAGGGTGGCCCGAAACGCGACCCTGTTCTCATCGAGGGGCCGCTACAACATTCCGGGTGCTGCCAATCGCACCGACTTCGGCCCGCTCGACGAAGGTTGCGACTGCTACACCTGCACGCATTACTCCAAGGCGTATCTGCACCACCTGTTCAAGGCCAAGGAGACCCTCGGGCTGACCTTGGCCACCATCCACAACGAACGGTTCATCGTGGGGCTGGTCGACCGGATCCGCGACAGCATCATCGCCGGCGATTTCCACGAGTTCCGCGAAGACTTCCTCGGCCGGTACCGGAGCAGGGGTCGATAGTCGGGAGTCATTGGGCGCTGACCACCTTGGGCCCCGGCACCCGATCCTGAGGAGCTCAGTGCGGCAGTGGCACCTCGGTATACGTCGGCTCCTTGGTCTTCACCCAGCGGATCACCGCGTACGTGACCGGCAGCAGCACCACCTCGACCAGGACCTTGTAGGCCCAGCCGTAGAAGACGTAGTTGAAGAACTCCGACCCGGTGACGATGCCCGCGAAGGCGATGGTGCAGAAGATGATGGTGTCGGCGGCCTCACCCACGAAGGTGGAGCCGATGAGCCGTAGCCACAGCTTCTTCTCCTTGGTCCGCTCCTTGATCTTGACCAGGACCCAGGCATTGAGCAGTTGCCCGATGATGTAGGCGGCCAGACTCGCGATCACGATGCGGGGGAAGAAGCCCAGCACCGCCTCGAAGGCCTCCTGATGCTCATAGAACTCGGCCGCAGGTGAGACCATCACCAGGTAGAAGGTCGCCACGGCCAGCACTGCCATGGCGAAACCTGTCCAGATCGCTCGCCGTGCTGCCTTGAACCCGTAGACCTCGCTCAGGATGTCTCCCACGATGTACACCAGTGGGAACAGGAAGGCGCCGCCGTCGGTGATGATGGGCGAGATCACCAGCGGTCCGAAGCTGATGTCCGGGCCGAACTCGATGAGCTTGGTGGCGCCGATGTTGCTGATGAGGAGCAGCCCGACGAAGACGGCGGTGACTGTCGCGTAGAGGCTCGTCTGCACGGCGGCGAATCTGGTCTGCTGCTCCGGAGCCGCAACGGTCTGTGTCATGGTCCCCTCCCAACCTGAAAAGGGTAGGCGGTATCGTGCCCACGGACCAACTTCACGATGGGCGGCGTGAGCAACCACACCCCACTCGCTGAACCAGCAGGTTGCGACTGCGATTCCGTTTTCGCGCCGGCCACCGCTAAACTGGTGCAGCAGCTTGCATTGCGCCCGTAGCTCAACGGATAGAGCGTCTGACTACGGATCAGAAGGTTAGGGGTTCGAATCCCTTCGGGCGCGCTCCTCCCCCTGGTTCGCCGATACGTGCGATCATTGGCCGTTCACCCCGCCGGCGTATTGGGTCTGTTCGGAATGGCCAAGCGGATCCGTGTGCCGCCGATCTCCTGGAAATCCGGCTTCACTGCTGGGGGTGAGGCCCGAAGGCTGGGCCCGCTCGTGTCTGCTCTGCGCCTCGCGGATGGTCCCGTACTCGGGAGTGACCCGCAGCAGGACGCTCGCGTTGAGCCGATCCCGAAAGCCGATCGGATTGTCCGTCATTGTGCCTCACTCGTCTCGGCTCCCGGGGCGCCGACGCCCGGCTGCTGAGCAGTCGCTGTCGTGAAGTCCGAGTATCACGCAGCAGACACGGGCGTGCACGGTGGAACCCCGGATGCCGGATTGCCGTCAATGTCCGCGGACGGCCACTTCCGAGGTTCCTCCGCCTCTGTCAGGTTTGTGCCCCGATGTTCGGGCGTCACACCCATAGGTGTGATGCGGGTGTTGTTGTGCCGTGGCTATGCTCGAACGGCTCACTGGGATTCAAGCGCATCCCGGAGGAGTCGATGAGAGGACGAGGGAGTTGATCTCTGATGAGGAACATGCCGGTCGGGAGGCGGGCCATCGCAGCCTGCGTCTGGCTCATGGTCCTCACAGTGACGGCCTCGCTGATGCTGGGCCAGTCCCGGGCCCGGGCGGTGCCGAACGAAGTGGCGGGTCCTCCCATGACCACGCTCCCGCAGGGGTCAACGGATCACGTGGGTAGCGTTCGTCTGAAGCTGTCCGGCCCTCGGCTCGGCAGTTCGGTGAGAGTCGTTCTCAAGGGGGTCGGCGGGCGGGCCAGGGACTCGAGCAGACACGCCTACGTGAGATCCGCCAGCACTATGAAGGAACTGCGACGAGGCACCTACCGGGTCCGGGTCGGGACGATTCGTTCCGACGGATCGGTCGCAGAAGCCAGGAGCATCCGGCCCAGGCTCGTCAAGGTCGGGGCGTGGAACACCCCACGCGTCCGCGTGACGATGCGCAGAGTGACAGCAGGATCAGCCAGGACGGCTGGCATGGACAGGTTCGAGGCCAAGGTACTCACCCTGACCAACCAGGCAAGGGCGCGGGGAGCCTCGTGCGGCGGCAGGTGGTTCGCGCCCGCCAAGCCTCTGAGGGCCGATGCCGACCTTGCGCGGGTGGCCAGGAGTCACAGCCGGTACATGGCCGCCGGCGATCGGCTCAGCCACACCGGTCGTGGCGGTTCGAGTCCGTTCGACAGGCTTGCCGCAGCGGGGCTTCGTTACCGGTCATCCGGCGAGAACGTCGCCGCGGGCTACCCGACACCGGGAAGCGTTGTGCGGGGGTGGCTGCGCAGCTCAGGCCACTGCGCCAACATGCTTTCGGCCGGCTTCACCGTCATGGGAGTCGGCTACGCAGCGGGCGATCGCGGCTACCGGCATTACTGGACCCAGACGTTCATGAGGCCCAGGTGACCAAGGTAGGCCATCGGGATGAGAGCGATTGTCACCTGAGGCTGCGACCGGCAGCATCAGGATTGTCCCTTCTGAGGAGGACCAATGGCTGAGCAAGAGGAAGAAGTCGTCAAGGTGGAGCCCGGCGTCGACGAGACGAGCGCGATCGCTGATTTCGACAAGGGCGATCCATCCCCGATCGAGCCGACCGATCCGGTCCAGCCGATGGGGACCGTGGGCGCCGCCGACGCCTCGATCGAGGCAGAGGGCGGTGAGCGTGCTGCCGAGTTGAACGCTGCGGAGGAGGCCGTTGCCGAGACCGGGCCGCCGGGGCCATCTGATCCGATGAGCGAGTACGAGCCGCCGGAACCTCCTATCGAGAACTTATAGCGCTGACTCGCGATTGGCTCTCGCAGGGACGAGCGCGACTGAATGGCGGCTTGCTCGAAGGGGCCATATTCAAGTGCCTCGGCAAGGATGCCGATGACACAGGGCATGAAGTTGACGACAGGCGGCGCCGCTGGACAGCATGGTGGTGTGCGTGCCAAGCCGGTCCTCCCCCTGCTTGGGGCAGGTCTGCTCGCACTGTCGGTGGGCGCGGTCGGTCTTCCGGCCCCGATTGCGGCCCAGGAGCCCACGGCCACGGTGGTGCAAGCTCGGTCCTCCGGCAGCATCGGGAAGGTCCGGATCCAGCTGTCCGGTGACACGGCCGGTCAGCGCGTCCCTATCATTCTGAAAGGGGTCCGGGGACCCGCCCGCGGCGTGAAGAAGCGCAAGAAGGTCTCCGCGCAGCGCACCATCGGGAAGCTCAGCCGCGGGGTCTACCGGGTCAAGGCCAAACGAGTGGCACTCTCGGACGGAGCTGCTCTCAGACCGGGGAGCGTCTCGCCGGGTCGGGTACGCGTGCGGCCGGGCCGCACGAGCACGGTCACTGTGGCCCTTGTCAGAATCCCGGCCACCGACAGCCCCACGACGCCCGTGGTTCCGAGCGACCCGGGGCCGACACCCACGCCGACCCAGCAACCGGTCGGACCGGACCCTGCCCCGTCGCCCTCCGACACCCCCTCTGGTGGTGGGGACTGGAGCGGTTTCGAGAGCGAAGTCCTGGCCCTCACCAACGAGGCGAGGAAGACCGGCGGCGACTGTGGTGGCGAGCGGTACGGGCCAGCGCCGGCGCTGGCCGCGAACGACGGGCTCCGTGCCGTCGCGTTCGCCCACAGCAAGGACATGGCCGAGCGGAACTTCTTCGATCACGACAATCCCGGTGGGCAGAGTCCCTTCGACCGGATGAGGGCTGCCGGAATCACCTTCTCGTACGCGGGCGAGAACATCGCCGCGGGCTATCCCACTGCCACTGACGTGGTCGAGGGCTGGCTCGACAGCCCTGGTCACTGCGCGAACATGCTCTCAGCTGACTTCACCGAGCTGGGCGTCGGCTACTACCAGAGTGGGAGTTCCGCCTACGGCAGCTACTGGACGCAGAACTTCATCAGCCCTCGCTGAACCGATTGGCGGGTGTTGGCCCGGCCGCAAGTCGTGCAGTCCTCCGGTCGGGATCGGTTCGCGGTCGCGCCGTCAGCCGTTACCGGGCTTGGCCGACGCCGCACTCACCCTGAAACCGAAGTCTGCCAAGCGACGCAAGGTCCGGACGGTTGCATCCATCTTTAGCGCTGCACTCCGGCTGGCGGCGCTTCGCGGCGGGGTCGGGGCCAGCCCCGTGAGCGTGGAGCCGCTCAGGTTGACCCGGAGGACTCGACGAGCGTGCGCCAGCGATAGGCCGTCGATGCTGCTCCGGGCTGCGCGCAGCCCGGCCAGTCGAGCTCGCGAGAAGCTCACCGACGTCGCGTGGGCACGCCTCATGTCGAGTTTCCTCACCGACGCCCTGGCGAAACTCACATCGTGCAGCTCTGCGCCATACAGCGAGACCTGTCGAAGCCTGGCCCGGGCCAAGCTGGTGTCCTTGATCCGTGCCCGGTCCAGCGTCACCCCCGTCAAAGTGGCCCCGTGCAGCTGGGTGTGCTTCAACCGTGCGGCCTTGAGCGCGGAATCCTCGATGGAGGCGCCACGCAGGTCGGTTCCCGTCAGGGTGGCCCCGGTTAGACTGACTTCCCGCAGGTCCTGCGCGCCGATCAGGGTGCCCCGCAGCGTCGCGTCGCTGAAGTCCGTCCCCCGCATGCCCGGTCCACTGCCGGCAGAGGTCAGCTGAGCGCCGGTCGGTGAGGCACCGCGCAGGTCGGCATCGCCGAGATCAGCGCCGGTGAAGTCAGCATCCGTGAGGACGGCACCACGCAGGTCCGCGCCGGTCAGATCGCAACCCGTGAGGTCTGCACTGCCGAGATTCGCCCCCTCCAGGTCCGCCCCTTCGAGGCTGCAGCCCGCGAAGTCGGCACCCTCGAAGTCCACCCCCGCCAGGTCAAGGCCGCTGAGGTCCATGCCCGACAGGTCGGCGCCTGCACAGCTGCTCGGGCCGCACACTCCCACGAGCTCCGGTGGTGGCGGGTTCCAGCGAGATGTCGGGGACGAGCTGGGACTTGTGGTTGGGCTGGTCGTCGGTGATGGAAATCCGGTGGGGCTGGGTGACACAGTTGTGGGCGTGGGCGCCGGCGCCGTCGGAGTCACGGCCGCCGAGGCGGCGCTCGGCGCAGACATCCCGGCAACGTTCTCGGCTTGGACCGTGAAGGAGTAGCGTGTGCCGTTGCTCAGGCCGGTGACGGTACACGAGGCGGTGTCACCTGCGGATGTGCACGTCTGGCCCCCCTCCACCGCCTGCGCGGTGTAGGCGGTGATGGCGGCGCCGCCATCGCTGGCCGGGGCTTCCCAGGTGACGGTGACTTGGCCGTCACCGGCGACGCCCGACACTGCCGTAGGGGCGTCCGGCACCGTTCGAGGTGTCACAGCCGCTGACGTGCCCGGCGGGGAGTCTCCGATAGCCGTGGTGGCCACGACCTCGAAGGTGTATTGGCTGCCGTTGCTCAGGCCGGTCACGACGCAGGAACTCGCCTCCGGAGCCGTTGTGCAGGACTGATCCGTGCCTGCGGCGCTGGCCGTGTAGGAGGTGATCTCGGAGCCGCCATTGTTGTCCGATGGCGTCCAGGAGACGGTCACCGCCGCGTTGCCAGGGATCGCTGACACGGCAGTCGGCGCGGCCGCCACAACCCCGCCTTCCTGGGTGATGGTCCATTGGAAACCCCCGGACCCAACGGGGTCCGTGAGTTTGGCGTGTGCCTCGGCGGCAGCAGGTGAGTAGTTGCTGCTGCCGAACGAGATGTTCTTGCCCAGGGTCAGGTCGAGCGTCGTCCAGCCCATGAGCAGGGAGTCGTAGTTCTGGGGTGAGAGCTGGGCACCGTTGAACATGTTGGTGAAGAAGCTACCGTGGCTGACGTCCCATGGGCCCAGATCCTGATCGAAACTGGTAGCCTCGCGAAACGTGTTGGTGAAGTTGAATGTCCCGGAGACATCCCAGCCGCTGATGTCCTGATCGAAGGCACTGGCCTCGTAGAACGTGTTCTGGAGCGTGTTGACCCGGGAGACATCCCAGCCGCCGATGTCCCGATCGAAGGCGCTGGCACCCCGGAACATCTCTCGCAAGGAAACAGAGTCGCCCGGGTCGGTGCTCAGCTGCCAGGAAGTGATGTCGCCATTGAACGCGGTCGCCTTCTTGAACATGGCGAGGAAGTTGGTGCCGCGACTGACATCCCAGCCTGCCAGGGAGTCGTTGTTGAAGGCTGTGGCCTCTTCGAACATGCTGGTGTAGTCGACATCCAGCGATGGATCGGTCGGCAGGGTCCAGGTGCTCAGGTCTTGGTTGAAGGAGGGCGTCTGCATGAAGAAGCGCCGCATCGAACTGAACCGGCTAAGGTCCCAGTTCAGAATAGGCGAGTTGAAGGCGTCGGCGTTCCAGAGGAACTCGTTGATGGTCACGTCGACGGACTCTGGGATGGAGTCGAAGCTGGGCAGGGTCCAGCTCGTCAGGTCCTGATCGAAGCTGTCGGCCTGGTTGAACATGGTGTCGAGCTTCTTGACTCGGCTCACATCCCAGTCGGCCACGGAACCGTTGAACGCTACTGCGCTCGCGAACATGCGGCTGGCATCGACGGGGTCGGTGACACTCTCATCGGTCCCCAACGACCAGCCGGCGAGATCACCGGTGAACGCACCCGCCGATTCGAACATCCCGACAAAACTCGTCACTTTGCTGACATCCCAGTCGCTCATGCCGCTGACGTTGGTGAGGCCAGTACCTTTGAAGGCCGACGCGAGGCTCGCACCGTCCATGTCAGGGCTGTCGGTGGCGCTCACATCCAGGTTGGCGGCACCGTAGAACTGCTGTCCCTGGGAGCCCATCTCGAATGAACCCCATTGCGAGATGTCGATGAGGTTGGCCTTGTCGCCCCCATTCGCGAATCTGAAGCCGCCGATCTGGCCGTCGATACGAACCTCATGGTCGCCTGCCGTGGCATACACATGCTCCCGGTTGGCGCTGTTGTAGGCGTCGACGGTCTGGATCTCGGAGCCGTCGCCCCAGTCGATCGTGAAGTTGTAGGTGTAGCCGTTCACCAGGGGCAGAGTGATCGTCTCCCCGTCCGTGGTGGTCCGCCACGTGCTGATGAACGTGTTCTCGTCCGCTCGCGCGGCTGGGCTGGTCAGCAGCAGGCCCAGGAGCAGCACAACGGAAACGGCCGCAACCAGCGCGGCGAGCGGGTAGCGGAGCGCAGCACGCATGGCACCCCCATCCATACTCACGGGAACTGGCAGATTCCATCAGAGTAGGTCGGGAAGAGCTGAATGGCGCGGTGACGTACGCCGATCGGAGTCGCCCCGCCGCTGCGCCGCTTTTCCCAAATGACCGGTTGGATCGGTCGCTCGTCACCGCTGCAGCAGAACGACGCAGTCCCACATGATGCGGTCTGGATCGTCGGTGAATCGGGATCGTCGCTCCGCGATCCTGACCTGCGTACCGCTCACGTCCAGGTCCGCCAGGACGTCTTGCGCTGTGTACAGCACGGGCGCGGGTGGCCCCCCGTGTCCCTGCGTGGCGTTCGTGGTGTCGTGGCCGACGACGAGCAGTGAACCCGAGGTCAGCTCCCAGGCCCGCCGCAGCGCGGCGGTCCGTTCGGGCTGCGGCCCGTGCAGGAAGTGGACCGAGACGAGGTCGAACCGCTGCTTGGTACGCCAGGTCCGGATGTCCGCCTGCGTCCACTCGATCCGGTCGGCGACCCCGAGATCCTCAGCTCGTTGCCGGCCCAGACGCAGCGCGCTGGGCGCGAAGTCGAGTGCCGTCACGGTCCAGCCGTGCTCTGCGAGCCACAGTGCGTCGGCCCCCTCACCACAGCCGACGTCCAGCGCGGCTCCCGGTGTCAGTGCCGCTGCCACTTCCAGCAGCCAGGGATTGGGATCGCGCGACCACACCTGCTGCTCGCGGTACCGCGACTCCCACTGCTCCTGCTGCACCGGCTCACCCTATCGCCCGAAGGTGACGATCGGGGGTGTCGGGGGCGCTCAGACCTGCTGATCCAGGCTCTCGCTGCGATCCGCGTCGGAACCGGAATCGAGGCGGCCCTGAGCGACCGCGGTCAGGTAGGCAGCCAGAACACCGACCAGCAGGGCCACCGCCGTCCAGGGCCCGATGTTCATGGTCTGGTCGAAGCCCGCCATCGCGGCAACGACTCCCGCCGCGATGATCCCGACAGCCAGCGCCAGTGTGCTGAAGCCGGTACGCGTCGCGGCCGCGAGCAGGCAGCCGAGTCCAGCGGCGGCCACCATCGCGGCCAGCACGAATAGGTAGGTCACCGGCGGGACGAAGACCGACACCACGATGGCGGCGATCACGATCGCAACCACGGCCCCCTGACGCCGGGACTCCGTGAGCTCCTTGGGTGCAGTCTCGGCGATGGCGTCCGAGGAAGCTGCGACGTAGCTGTCGACGATCGAGGCGAACCACGCCACCAGGAGGCCACTGATGATGGCCTGGCCAGTGGGGGCGAGTGTGCTCACGATGGTCATGATCGGTTCGTTGGGGGCGAAGAGGCTGCCACCCAGCACCAGCATGAGCCCGATCGCGAATGCGGTGACTGTGCCCAGCAGGATCGCACCGCCACCGAAGGCGATCCGTGTGTGATCCGGCGAGGACTGCAGTGTGCGTCGCAGCACGAGATCCATCGACCCCAGCACCGCCATCGCCACGAAGACCCCCATCACGGCGCCGAAGGGCAGTTCCTGCACTGGCAGGACCGGAGTCCCCAGTGTGGCAACTTTGCCCAGGAACAGGCCTGCCAGCAGCACGAGCGCTGCGAGGATCGGGAACGCCCAGCTCCAGCGGCTGGTCCGCCCGGCGGCCCGCCAGCCGCGGCTGATGACGTACAGCCCGACGGTCAGCCCGATGGCAATGGTGACCCAGCGAGGACTGAGGCCGCCGATGAGTGCCACCACATTGCCGACGGCCACCAGCTGCACACAGATGATCAGGAATCCGGAGATGACTCCGACGGTCCGGAAGAGCTCGGAATTCGTATTGTGGAAGGCGATCACCGACCAGAGGCCGAACACGATGGCGATCACCAGTGCCACCAGCAGGATGATCCAGCCCGCCAGATCCATGCCGCCGTTGGTGAACACCGAGATCACAGGGACCGCGTAGGCGACTCCCACGGAGAACACCTGGGTGTAGCGCCCGGCCGGGCTGTCCGGTGTCCGGTTGCCGGCCGTGATCGCGAGCAGCACGACGATCAGCAGGAAGATACCGACCAGGAGGGCGGTGAGCATGCCGTTGGGAACCATTTCACATCACCTGTTCATGCAGTCGTTGCCGGCGGGTTCGCCGTCGAATCGTGCCGCCATCCAGTCGTTGACCATGTCCCGGGAGGCGACCGTGACACCGTTGTGGTTCTCCGTCTGCCAGATACCGGCCTCTATGGGCACGCCCTGGCTGCACATGTAGTTGACGTAGGCGATATTGGCTGCCGGCAGCACCGCCTCATCCTGCATCCCCTGGATGAGCAGCACCGGGGTCTCGTACTGGGGCGGCATGATCGTGTTGAACTGGGACAGTTCGTAGAAGGAGTCCGGCACCGGTAGCGGCAGGTAGTCGTTCATCGGCTTGTCGAGGTGCTCCTTGATCGAGGATCCGCAGTAGTCCTCGATCGCCTGGAACCCGACGGTTCGGCCGTACTCGGTGGTCATCTCCTCGACGGGCAGCTGGTCGGGGAACTGGGCCGACCAGGAACGGGCCAGCTGCAGCGTGAAGGACGTCTGGCCGGTGGGTTCCGGGTTCTTGATGACGGCTTCGAGTGCGAACGGCACCGGCGGCGAGAGGCCGGGCGCCAGACTCACCGAGCCTGCCAGCGGAATCTCCGGAGCGTAGCTCTGCTGGTAGTAGGCCGTCGACAGTGCGGTCAGCCCGCCCTGGGAGTGCCCGTAGGCCATGGTGCGGCTGTGGTCAACATCGTCGCGGGTCTCCCAGATGGCCCGGACACTGTCGAGCACGTTCTGGGCCTGGGTCTTGCCCATCAGATACATGGGCGTGCCCTTGGTGCCCATGTTCTCGTAGTCGGACGCCACGACGGCGTAGCCCTGATCGAGCAGCTGCCGCAGCTGCACGTCATAGACGTAGAAGCCGGGAGTGTTCTTGGTGAAGGGGGCTTCTGAGAGGCCGCATTGAGGCGTTGATCCCGTGGTTCCATGGCCGTAGGCGATCAGCGGGAAACCCTCCGGCGGAGCCGGGGTCTTGGGGAACAGCACGAGCGCAGTGACGGCGATCTCGTTGTTGTGCACGTCCTCCGACACGTACATCATCCGGTAGGCCTCGACGCCTTCAGGCGCGTCCGCGATCGGCTGCGACTTGATGAAGGTACCCGCGTCGCCCTTGAGCTCGGCGGGGTTTTCATACCAGGCGCTCACCGGCGAGCTGTCGCTCGGAACGGCGTCGGGCGGTACCGCCACGTCGGTGGGAGTCGCCTCCGCCTGATCCACGGGGATGGCCGTGGCGGTCAGGCCGAGGACGACCGTCATCACCACCACCACGACGATTGCGACGATGCCCGTCGACTTCGCAGACCAGTTCACGGCAGCTCCACTGAGATCGGAATGCCCAAAAGTTACTCAGTCCCGGGTCGGCCCACCCGTCGAACCACTCGTTCGGAGGCAGCGCCCACAGCAGGCGCCGGCTGGCGCGGATGTCAGGATGGTCCGTGGAGGGTGCCATGACTGCGGGTCCGGTCGATCTTGTGTTCGATCTTGACGGGACACTCTCGGACAACTCCTCAGGGATCGCCAGGAGCATCAACCACGCGCTCGTGCAGCAGGGTTTCGCGCCACGCGATGAGTCCACCTTGCACCGCTTCATCGGGGAGCCCCTCGACGAGATCTTCGCGGAGCTGACAGCAGCGCCGGGGCCGCAGATCCGGGACTGCGTCGCGGCGTACCGGGATCGCTACGGCGAGCTGGGGTATGGGGAGAACCGCCTTTACGGCGGCATTGCCGAGTCGCTGCGCCGCCTGTGGGATGCCGGGATCCGCATGGGAGTATGCACATCGAAGCGCGAGGATTTCGCCAGCAGGATCGTGACCCTGTTCGAGCTCGACCCGTACTTCGATTTCGTGAGCGGCGCCGATGTCGGCATCAGCAAGACCACCCAGCTCGCCGGGCTGCTGGCGCAGGGGCTGGTGCGGCCCGAGACGGCGTACATGATCGGGGACCGCGAGATCGATATCCGCGCCGGTCGCGCCAATGGGCTGAGAACCGTGGCAGTCACCTGGGGTTTCGGCGCTCACGCAGAGCTCAGCGCCGCGGGTGCGGACCTCAGCTTCGACCAGCCGTCCCAGCTGTACTCACTTGCCGAGCTCGTCCGACCTGCCTGAGTCGTTCGCTCAGGCCGATGCGCTGGGCGCTGCCTGCGGTGTGTGCGCCTGGTCGTAGGCCTGGGACCATTCGTTGGGGTCGATCGGTGGCAGGGTGATGCCGTCGGTCGTGCTGCGGCGGGCGAGGAAGACGAAGTCGGAGGCGAACATTCCGATCCTGCCCCGCTCGCGACGCTTGCGGTTCATCCGCGGGGAGAACAGTGGTTCGCTGATGTGGAACTCCTCGCGATACCGTTCCAGCTCGGCGAGGATGTCGTGGTGTCGTTCCGTGGACCCGCGCCGGTAGTCCAGCAGCGGCCAGAGGGGGTTGAAGATCACGACATACCGCCGCGCGGAACCGAGCAGATCCGCCACGGTGCGGACGTAGTCCTGCTCCACCGTGATGTGCATCAGCACTTCGAGGGTCATGGTCATGTCGGCCTGGGGCAACGTGGCCCCGTCGCCCGGACGGTAGAGCTGGAAGTGTTTGCGCGGATCGTCACCGAAGCGTTCGCGGCACTTCTCGATGGCGGCCGCGGAGACGTCCAGTCCCAGGTACTCCCCCAGGTGGTACTCGGACAACTGTGCGCTGTCCCCGCATCCGAACTCCATGACGTCGCCGACCTCGTTGGCCTCGATGAAAGCATTGACCACGGCCGCCTTGTAGGCCCCCTGTTTACCGTAGCTACCCACGCCTGACGTCCCGCCGCTCGAGTACCGGTCCTCCCAGTAGCCCACGTAGTCCAGATCGTCAGCGGTCTCGACCACCGGCTCCAGATCCGCACGCCTGCGGGTGCGCACCCGGGCAGTGGGTTGCTCGGGTGCTTGCGGCGTTGCGGAGAAGTGCCGCGCCCGGAACCGGCGCAGCCGCCGCCTGTTCCTGCGCACGAGCTTCCTGGTGCGCTGCTTGCCCTGGCGCGCCAGTCGTTTGAGGCGCTGCGAGCTGGTCATCCACTTCCCCATCGGTCTGCTGCCACAAGCCGTCCGGTCATTCCTGATCACTGGCCCCGATCCTGTGATCCCCCTGTGCCTGGGTCTCCCAACTCTAACAAGCGTGGTGGACGGACGCGCTCAACCGCTCGGCTGGCCGGCGACGGGCGAGCCGAACCGGTGCAGGGTACTGCGATGACGGCGATTCGGGCGGCTCGTCGCAGGTGGGTGCGCCGGGTGACCGATCAGCGAACAGGCTTCGGATGAGCAACCTGGATAGGGTGCTGCCATGGAGTCGAACCCTCCCGTCAGCAGAGTCGTCACGATCGTCGGCACTCGACCCGAGGCGATCAAGATGATCCCCGTGATCCACGAACTCCAGCGCCGCCCCTTCGTGGCTCCCTTCGTGCTTGCTACGGGACAGCACAGAGATCTGGTGGCGCCCCTGTTCGCCCAGGCGGGGATCACGATCGATGCGGAACTGGAGCTTCACCGGCGGGGGTCCGACCTGTCCGAGCTGATCATCGCGGTGATGGAGGGAACCTCGCAGGTGCTCACCTCGCTGAAGTCCGACGATCCCACGACCGGGCTCCCGTTCACCGCCGCGGTGATGGTGCACGGTGACACGTCGAGCGCGATGGCCGGAGCGGTCGCCGCAATGGCACATCAGATCCCCGTGATGCACGTCGAGGCCGGACTGCGCACGCGGGACTGGTGGCAGCCCTGGCCGGAGGAGCTGAACCGGCAGATTATCGGCCGGATCGCCGCGATGCACTATGCGCCGACGACCACGAATCTCGGGAACCTCATCCGGGAGGCCATCTCCGAGAAGCGGACGCTGATAACGGGGAACACGGGCATCGACGCACTCATGTGGGCCACCGCCCAACCGGCCGTGTT
Source organism: Actinomycetota bacterium (assembly GCA_020438795.1). Taxonomy (GTDB): domain Bacteria; phylum Actinomycetota; class Actinomycetes; order S36-B12; genus JAGQTY01. The sequence goes on along the minus strand of JAGQTY010000005.1, from coordinate 42,124 downwards.
CGAGGATGAGCGAATCGTCGAGATGATGGACGCGTCCCGGAAGCTGGTGGTCGTCACTGCTCACCGACGTGAGAGCTGGGGCGCTGGCCTGGATGGGGTCGCTGCCGGAGTTGCTGCTGCAGCGCTGGAACTGGGCGATGTCAATTTCGTGGTGCCGATGCATCCCAATCCGAAGGTGCGGGAGAGCCTGCAGCCAGCACTTCGTGACATCCCCAACGTCACCCTCACCGAGCCGTTGGACTATGTGCCGTTCGCGCATCTGCTGAAGCGGGCCGATCTGGTGGTCACCGATTCCGGGGGTATCCAGGAGGAGGCGCCCTCCTTCGACGTGCCGGTCCTGGTCTGCCGGGAGGAGACCGAGCGCAAGGAGGGCGTCGATGCCGGCACCCTGCTGCTGGTCGGGACGGACCGTGACGTCATCCGGAAGAACATAGTCAACCTGCTCACCGACCCGGCCGCCTACCTCAGGATGGCTGATTCGCCCAACCCCTACGGCGATGGCAAGGCTTCGCTACGGATCGGGCAGAGCCTGGCTCACCTGGCCCGGCTGGGGCCACCGCCGATCCCGTTCGGGCCCGGGTACTCCCGGACAGCTGTGCTGGAGGCGGCCGGATACGGGCGCTACGTCAGGGCCGGGTCATACCTGCGCCCCGAGGGCTGGCTGCCGCCCGAACAGGGTGAATGGTTCGATGAGCCGGAATCGCTGAAGGACAGGCTGGAGGTCGCCTACCACCGGTTCTCCGACGCCCAGGAGCCGCCGCAGCACCGCCGTAACACGGTGATAAGTCCTGAGGATGCCTGGCATGCGTTGCGGCAGGCCAGGCGGATGAGCGATCCGCCGCCGGTCTCGCAGATGTGGCACGAGCTCGTTTCGACCCTCACTCCAGGGTCGTTGAGGGACACCCTCGAAACTGCCAGGGCAGCCATGGACGACGCCACGCGGCGCGGACCCCTGGCGTCAGGAGAGGATGATGCGCCGTGAGGCTCGCAGTGCGCGCCGTGGTCCTGGCCCTGCTCGGCGGGGTCATGTTCGCGGCTGCGCCGAGCCTGGGCGCCGACACTGTGACGCAGTCCCTGAGCCTGCCCTACGGGCTGTCGATCCAAGGGGCGAACGGCCAGGCCACTGTCTACATCCCGGTCCCAGCAGGTGCAACGCCGAGGAGCATCACCGGCACGATCGAGTCCACCTACAACTACGACGGGGTGATCAACCTCGTGGTCGGTGGACGCAGGGGCGCGCAGGTGGATGCTCGCACGGGGGGACGGATCGACGTTGCTCTCAGGCCATCGGACGTCGGGGCCGACGGCAGCATCGAGCTGAGCATGGCAGTCGCCCTGCGCTCGCAGGAGGACTGTTTCGCTGACGACACCGCGCAGGCGACGCTGAGACGTGCCGCATTCAATGTCGACACCTCTGCACAGCCTCCCTCGACGATCGCGGAGTTCCTCAGCAAGGGAGTCGAGAGCTACACAGTGGTCGTGCCGCAGGACAGTTCGGACAGCCTGGGTTCGGCGGCGCTCACCGCCGTCTCGGCGCTGGCACATGCGTTCCCGACACCCACCACGGTCGCTCTGAGCGAGGAGTCCGGCGGACCGGCGACATCCCGAGCCGGCTCCGACCCGCTTCAGCGCCGGGTGGTGCTGGAGGAGAACACGAGTAGCACCAACAAGCTGGAGCTGCGTCAGGGGGAACTGGTCGTCAGCGGGGACGGGCAGGCACTTCTGCGGGCTGCCGTCGCACTCGGCGACCCCAACACCGCGATCATCGACGCCGACTCGGCGGAGGATGTCTCCAGTGCGATCGACTTCTCCGAGCTCGAGGGCCAGCAGCAGCTGAGCGCGCTCGGGATGCAACCCGTGCGCCTCAAGGGCCTTGGCCGGGTCAGTTCGCAGGTGCTCATCAACCAATCGATGTTCGGGCATCCGATCGAGCAGCTCAGCGGTGTGATCGCGGGGCGGATCACGCCGTTGCCCGACGGTGGACAGGGCAGGGTGGACCTGCTCTGGAACGGCAACATCGTCAGCTCCGCCAACATGACCGGCTCCACCGGTATGAATCTGCCCTTCAAGGTGCCGACGGAGCTGATGGCCCGCGACAACACCCTCGAGATCGCCATGAGCTACGTACCACCGGGAGGCAAGTGCTATCCGCGGGGCCTCGAGGCCGAATTCACCGCCGACCCGGAGCTCAGCGCCGTGACGGGCGCGGCTGGGCAGAGCCTGGCCCCAGGCTTTGAGCGCTTTCCCCAGGTGCTGGCGGCAGAGGTACCGACGTGGCTCGTGGGTTCCGGCACCCTGGCTCAGGCCGGCGGGCTCGTGGCATCCCTGCAGAGTGCCAACGCCCAGCAGGTCAGCTACCGGATCGAGGGCGGCGAACCCCCGGACGGCGCGACTTCCGGGCTGATCGTGGGTGCCGACGAAGCGCTGGCCAGCACCTTGCAGGCGCCGGTGAACGGCACCGAGAACACCCAGGTCACCTCCGACGACATGCCGGACTTCCAGGCCCGCCTGTCCGAGCCGTACGGTGTGCTGCAGGGTTTCGAGTCCGGCGGTGCCGATCTGGTCATGCTGGGAGGTTCGGATAGCACTGCCCGGCAGCAGGACTCGCTGGCTCTCTTCGCCCAGGAGCGGCCGCAGCAGTGGCTGAACCTGAACGGCTCCGCTTACGTGCAGTTCAGCGCCGGAGAGCCGATCGAGGTGACGGTGAAGCCTCCCCCCGGGCCGTCCCAGACCCAGTGGCAACTGATCGTCGGAGTCGTGCTGGTGATCGTCTGCGTGGTTGCCCTGATCATCTGGCTCTGGCGCCGGCCCTCGGGCGATTCATGATGCTGAGCTGGCTCCTGTTCCTGCTGTACTGGGTATCGTTCTGTGCGATCGTGATCGGCTACGTGTGGACGATCGTGATGTTCTTCGCCGGCTACGGCTACTTCCGGACCTGGCGCAGGCGGCCCGTGGGCCGGGAAGAGGACTACCTCTGGGTGTTCCTGGTCCCTGCCCTGAACGAGGAGGTGACGATCGCCGACAGCGTGGCCCGGCTGCGTGCCGTCCAGGCCACTCACAAGGTGATCCTGGTCATCAATGACGGATCCGACGACAGCACCGGCGCGATTCTGGAGGGGCTGGCCGGACCCGACCTCGAAGTGCTGACCCGGGTGCCCCCCGACGCACGGACAGGCAAGGCAGCGGCCCTGAATGCCGCGTACCACCGAATCCTCACCCAGGTGATGACACGCCCCGAACACTCGGGGTTCGACACCGACCACGTCATCATCGGAATCGTTGACGCCGACGGCAGGCTGGCCGCGCAGGCGCCGGCGTTCGTCGCTCGCCATTTCGACGAGCCTGAGGTCGGCGGCGTCCAGTGCATGGTGCACATCTACAACCAGGAGTCCTATCTCACGTGGATGCAGGGACTGGAGTTCGAGATCTTCGGTGGCCTGTTCCAGGCGGGGCGTTCCCGGCTGAACACGGCCTTCATGGGCGGGAACGGCCAGTTCAACCGGCTGTCCTCACTGCAGAGCATCGGTAACGGCGAGGGTGAGGACGGACCGTGGGGCCAGTTCCTGACAGAGGACCAGGAACTCGGGCTCCGCGAGCTACGGGTCGGCTGGTGGGGGCGGCACGAGCTCTTCACCACCGTCTCCCAGCAGGGACTGAACAGCCTGACCAGGCTCTGGCGACAACGCACCAGGTGGTTCCAGGGGAACCTGCAGGTGCTCGGCCACGTTCGGGACCTGTACTCCAGGGATCTCTACGGATTCCGGCGCCTCGATGCGCTCTTCACGCTGGTGCTGCCCATTCTGCAGCTGATCGTTGGGACAGCGTTGCTGGTGGCGATCATCCTGTGGGTCTTCTTCGGGGTCCCCTACCTTCCCCTCGACAATGGTTGGTTGACCGCCTTCTTCGTGCAACTGAGCCTCGGACCCGTGATCTTCGGGGTGCTCATCGCCGGACGCGGTCGTGGCTGGGCCGGGGTCGGACGGATCGCGCTGGTTTTCGTGCCGTACGTTGTCTACACATGGATCATGTGGCCCGTGGTTTTCATGGGAACCTGGCGCAGGCTCTCGGGACGGTCCACCTGGGCCAAGACCGCCCGCGAACGGATCAGCAGTGAGCCGGCGCAGGACGCCCTGGTATACCAGGATGATCGGGCGGAGTGACGACAGGAGTGCCGGCGTGGGATCAGGACCGTTCAAGGAATTCGGAGATCCTGCCGATCCTCTAGTGACAGGTGTTGCGGAAGAGGTGCGCATGGGGACTGCATTGCGTCGGGCGGGACTCACGTACGGCGTGGCGAGTGCAGTATTCGTCCTGGGTCTCGTGGCGGCTCTGGTCATGGGTACCAATGCCACCAATGCCACAGCCGCGGTTAGGGTGCTCGATGACCGTTTTGTCGACTACGAGGCTGGTAGCCATACCGACCTCGACTCGTTCGGACCGTGGCAGGTGAATTTCGCCGGCTACGGCGAGGTCACCACTGGCGCCGGAGTGCTTCGCCTTGCGCCGGCCGCCGCGAATGACGCGGGAGTCACCCATGCGGCGCTCGTGACCACGGCTGCCGACTTCGATCACCGGTGCCAAGTGTCCAGATTCGTCTACAGCACCGTGTCACAGTTGCGGACGGGATCACCAGCCAACCCCTGGGAGGTCGGCTGGGTGGTCTGGGACTACGTGGACAACGAGCGCTTCTCCTACGGCATCGTGAAGCCCAACGGCCTGGAGATCGGGCAGCGCCACCCGGACTACCCGGGCGGCCAGCGCTTCCTGCACACCTCCGCGCAGCCCAGCGCCGGTGTCGGCGACAGGGTCGACTTCCAGGTGAAACGCAAGGTCAAGCGCTCGGGCGCCACCCTCACCGTCATCCGGGTCAACGGCGAGGGTGTGGCGCGGCTCAACGACTCGCTGCACCCCTATACCCACGGTCGGGTCGGGCTCTATTCCGAGGACGCCGTGGTGGATGCGCGCCGCGTTGTGGTCAAGGACTGTTCCTGAGCTGCCTACGCGGGGGCGGGGACTGCTGCGTCGTGACCTTCGGCACCATGGTGATGCGACATTTCACAGACATCGGCCAAAACGCTGGCCCGGGGCATGTTTAGTGAGCGGTTTCAGTGTGATACTCGGACCAACCGTGCAGTGAAGGATTCACATGAGCGAATACAACAAGTTGGACATGTTCGAGGAGAGCGGATACGTGGTCCTCGATCAGTACGATCAGGCCGCCGACCCCCAGGAGTGGCTCGACGTCGAATACGTGGACTGGAAGTCCTCCGGCGACACGCGCTTCGCGCCCCTGGCCAGCGCCTACGGCGACATCGAGTGCGACGGCTTCTGGAACCACAATCCACCCAAGACCGACAAGGACGGCGTGTGGATCGACTCCCAGACGGAGAAGGCCCCCATCCTGACCAGGCGCGCCATGGAGCCGGGTGCCAACGTCGGGCGCTGCCGGATCATCGAGCTGCAGCCCAACGAGTATGGCGAGGCGCTATACAACATGCACCGCGATGACAACAACCGGCTCAACCCCCCGGGGACGGGCTGGATCGTGCGGGGGTTCTTCAACCTCACCGACGACCAGGACTCGGTGATGATCCTGCGTGAGGACAAGGACGACGCGAGCACCGAGACGCGCGTGCCCCTGCCGGCGGGCACCATGGCGGTCATCGACACCCAGAGGCTCTGGCACGCGGTGTGGCACAAGGGCGCTGAGCCCCGCTACTGCCTGATCACCTCCTGGGAGTCAGGTCCCGAGCTCGAGGCCTACCTGAAGGCGCGCAATCCCCGCGCGCGCGTCGATTCCCTGCCGATGACCGATGAGGAGATCGCCGCAGGTGAAGCCCTGGCCGAGGGCAAGCGCCAGGCGCGCGCAGCGGCGCTGGCCGCCCGCGGCGAGGATCCGCGCTTCGGCGACGGATCGCTGCGGGTGATGGAGGAGGAGTACTCCGAGGCCTGAGGCGACGCAGACTGAACAAGCGGGACCCCGCTCGGACGACGTCCGAGCGGGGTCCCGCTTTCTGTGGTGCAAGCGAATCCGTTGCCCAGGGGATCGTGGGGGGCGCACGTGAGACCATCGGTGGATGGCACGGAGCCTCGTCAACTGCGAGAACGTCACCAAGGCGTATGGGGCCGATCCCGTCCTGTCGGACATCTCACTCGGCCTGGCGGCGGGGGACCGCGTCGGCGTGGTCGGCAGGAATGGTGCTGGCAAGTCCACGTTGCTGCGCATCCTCACCGGCGCCGAAGAGCCTGACTCCGGTCGGGTGACCCGAACCAGAGATATCCGCATCGGGACCCTGCGACAGTCCGAGCAGTACCCGCCGGAGCAGACCGTCCGCGAGCGGGTACTGGGCGGACAGCAGGAGCACGAGTGGGCCAGCCAGCCGAAGATCCGCGAGGTCCTCAGCAGCCTCGTGGGAGGCATCGGGCCCGATGTCCTCGACCGGCGGATGACCTCGCTCAGCGGTGGTGAACAACGCCGTGCCGATCTTGCGGCCCTACTGATCCAGGACCTGGACCTGCTGGTCCTCGATGAACCGACCAACCACCTGGACGTCGCAGGTGTGGCCTGGCTGGCCCAGTACCTGGCCCGGCAGCGTGAGTTGGCGGTGCTGGTCGTCACCCACGACAGGTGGCTGCTGGACGAGGTGGCCGTCGAGACGTGGGAGGTGGTGGACGGCCACGTCGAGCGCTACGAGGGTGGCTATGCTGCCTTCGTCCTGTCGAAGGCCGAACGGCAGCGCCAGGCGCGCGTGGTCAAGCAGCGTCGCGACAATCTTCTGCGCAAGGAGCTGGCCTGGCTGCGCCGCGGCGCCCCCGCCCGGACCTCCAAGCCCCGCTACCGGGTGGAGGCGGCCAATGAGCTCATCGCGGACGAGCCGCCGCCGCGCAACTCGGTCGAGCTGCTGGCCTTCGCCGACAGCCGACTGGGCAAGAGCGTCTTCGAGTTGCAGGATGCTTCGCTTCGGATGGGTGAGGTGGATGTACTGGATCGCGTCTCGTGGATCGTCGGTCCCGGCGACCGGATCGGGATCGTGGGAGTGAACGGGGCCGGAAAGACCTCCCTGGCGCGGGTATTCGCACAGGAGCAGCGACTGGACTCAGGCAGGCTGATCGTGGGCAAGACCGTGCAGACGGCCTTCCTGTCCCAGCACCTGGAGGAGCTGAACCCGACCTGGCGGGTGCTGGAGTCGGTTGAGCGAGTGGCCAAACATGTCCGGCTCTCCGGCGGGAACGAACTCAGTGCCTCGCAGCTGTGTGAGCGGCTCGGGTTCCTGCCCCAGACGCAGCTGACGCCGGTGGGCGACCTCTCCGGAGGGGAGCGACGCCGGCTGCAACTGACCCGGCTGCTGATGACCGGCCCCAACGTCCTGATCCTCGATGAACCCACCAACGACTACGACATCGAGACGCTCACCGCTCTCGAGGATCTCCTCGACTCCTTCGGTGGCACCCTGCTCGTGATCTCCCACGATCGCTACTTCCTCGAGCGTGTGTGTGACCGTCAGTTCGCGATGCTGAACGGCCGGGTTCGCGACCTGCCCGGTGGGGTGTCCCAGTATCTCAGCCTGGTCGAGGATCCGGTCGCGGTCGATGACGCTCCCGCCGCAGGCGTGCGTCCGATCACGGATTCGGCCCGCTCGCGGCAGCTGCGCAAGGAGGTCGCCCGCGCGGAGCGCACCCTGGAGAAGCTGGACCAGCGCGTTGAGAAGCTGCATGGGCAGCTCGCCGAGCACGCCACCGATCCGGAACGGGTCCAGCAGCTGAGTGAGGCGCTGTCGGCGCTGGAGGCCGAACGGGAACAGGCTGAGGCCGCCTGGTTCGCCGCTGCCGAGCAGTTGGAGGAGTGAGGCCGCTCCTCCCCAACCTTCCCGCGGGTTGCCTGATCGCCTGACTTCGGGGTACGCTACCAACCAACTGGTTGGTCGGCTTGGAGGGCCCAAATGGCACGCACGATGTACAAGACTCTGTTCACGGAACTCGACGATGGGGTGCTCACCATCACACTGAACCGTCCGGAGGAACTCAACACCATCGTCCCGCCGATGCCCGAGGAGTTCGAGGAAGCGGTGATGCGGGCCTCGCGGGACGACTCGGTCAAGATCATCGTCGTCAGAGGCGCCGGGCGGGCCTTCTGCGCCGGCTACAACTTCGGGGAGGGCTTCCACCAGTGGGACGAGCGCATCACCACCGACGGTCGCTGGGACCCCGCCAAGGACGCCAGCTCGGCCACGAACCGCTACACCAGCCCGCATCAGCAGTTCTTCTCGATGTGGCGCTGCCCCAAGCCGGTGATCGCCATGGTGCACGGTTGGTGTGTCGGTGGCGGCAGCGACAATGCACTGTCGGCAGACATCATCATTGCCAGTGAGGACGCCGTGATCGGTACCCCATACTCCCGGATGTGGGGGGCCTATCTGACGGGGATGTGGATCTACCGCCTCGGGCTCACCGAGGCCAAATGGCGAGCCCTCACCGGTGAGCCCTTCACGGGCCGGGAGGCCGCGGACGCCGGTCTGATCAACGAGGCTGTGCCCTTCTCCGAGCTGGCCGATCGTGTCGATGAGATCGTGAGCAAGCTGAAGACGATCCCGCTGTCGCAGCTCATGGCACAGAAGATGGTCGTGAATCACGCCTACGAGCAGATGGGCCTCGGTGCCGTGCAGACCCTCGGCCCGATCATGGACGGCATAATGCGCAACACTCCGGATGCGCTGGCCTGGATCGACATCGCGAACACGCAGGGCGTACGGGAGGCCATCAGCCGTCGTGACGGTCCCTTCGGCGACTACAGCCAGGGCCCCAAGGACAAGCGTCCGGACCCCGCCCATGTCATCGAAGTCTGACGGCAGCACATCGGAACGGATCATCACCGAGGCGGAACCCCTGTTCGCTGCAGGGGGCTTCGGCGGGACCAGCCTGTCCAGCATCGCCAGAGCCGCCGGACTGGGCAATGCCGGGCTGCTGCACCACTACCCGTCTAAGGCGGCGGTCTATCGCGCGGTGCTCGAATCGGTCGGTACCGATCTGGAGCGCCGGACGTCACAGCGGTTGGCGCGGGAGACGAACCCGGCCGACGAGATCCGGGCACTCGTGGATGTGCTGCTGGCTCTGGGCGAGCAGCGTCCGACCGCACTGATGATCATCTCCCAGGAGTTCCTCGATCGGTCGCAGCGGATTCAGCAGGCCAGTGCCCTCCCGGTGGCCGACATCGTGAGCACCACGCTGCGAATCGTGCGAGCGGGACAGCAGGATGGCACCGTACGGGAGGGTGACCCGCTCGCGCTGACGACGGCCTTCCACGGAGTGCTGCTCCAGGGGTTCCTCGGCCGTGCGGTGTATGAACGGACGGCGGGGCTGGAGAGCGACGACGACACCTGGCGGACCACCCTGCAGGACAGCGCACTGGCCGTGCTGCTCACCGACCCGGCCTGAGCGACACAGAGTTCCCAGTGTTCCGGCGCCGACCCAGAAACCACTGTGGGCCCCCGGAGAACCGGGGGCCCACAGTGGTTGATGGTCGCCTGATCAGGCCAGCGCCTTCTCCTTGAGCCGGGCGTACTCGGCGTCATCGATGATGCCCTGGTCGTGCAGCTGCTTCGCCTTGGCGATCTGCTCAGCAGGATCCTGATCGTTGGTGACGCTGCGGATGTACTCATCCTGGGCCTGCTTCATGGCCTTGGCCTCCTGGGCCGCACGCTCCTGCATCCCACCGCCACGGGCGATCAGGTATACCAGCGCTGTCAGGATGGGCAACAGGATCAGGAAGATGACCCAGACTGCCTTCCACCAGCCCGAGAGGCTCCGGTCACGGAAGAGGTCGGTCAGGATGAAGAACAACAGCATCAGGTAGGCGACGAAGAAGAAGATGTAGATCGTCACCAGCAGGAAATTCCCCAGTGTGTCCCACACTTTGTGCTCCAAATATTCTCAACAGCGGGCCCGAGCCACATCGGCTGGCAGGCCCACGGCACCGGGTCGGCGCCGACTACTCCATTTTCACGCACCTCTGCCGAGCCACCATCCCGCCGGGCCGTGATTCCGGTCACGGTTGCGTCACTTCGGCTGTGCTCAGTCCTGTGCAGCGGCAGCGATATGATGTCGGGGCTGGAGGTGTTTTGTCGTGAGCAGTGCCAGCGGGCATCCCCACCATCCCAGACAGGTCCCGGCCGCCGAGGTCATGCGCCGTCCGAGCCCATGGGACCCTCCCGCCTCTGCCTGGGCAGTGGTCGGAGCAGGGGTGCACGGTCTTGCCTCCCTCAAAGCGCTGCAGCAACTCGGAACCCCTGCCGTCGGTTACGAGACGGCCTTCGACGTGGGGGGCAGCTGGCATACGCCGCAGGATGACTATCCATGGGAGGAGGCGGTCGGTGCCGCACCCATCTCGTCCTTTCCTGACTTCCCGCTGCCAGACACCCTTCCCAGGGAGATCGACGGCGATGAGGCACTGAGCTACCTGGACCGCTACGCCGACCATTTCGGGCTGAGGGAGCAGGTGCGGTTCGGTCACCGGGTCATCGACATCGAGGAGGTCGATGACGAGGATCTGCTCGCCGTGACCAGTCGGGACGTGGTGACCGGTGAGATCACCACCGACTACTTCAGCGGCGTGGTGCTGGCCACCGGTCACAGCCGCTATGGAGACACCTTGCAGTATCCGGGGATGGCGCAGTTCACCAGGCCGATCATTCCTGCTGGCGAATTCCGCGCCAATGCGGCCCCGGGAGCGCGAGTACTCGTCATCGGTGCCGCCGGCGCCCCGGTCGCAGCGTCGGTCGCCGCTGGCGGTGGTACGGCCTGGCTGGCCACAGCGGCTGCGACGGACGGCGCTGATGATCGTAATGCCCTGCTGGGAGTGCTGCCCCAGCCGTTGCTGCGAGTGGTGTCCACGGGCGCCCACATGCTGCCCTGGGTCTCCTCCCGGCCGGAGAGTGTCGCGCCACCGGGAGACGAGACTTCCGGGGTGCTGCCGAAGACCACGGTGGACCGGTTCAACGAGACCTCGGTGTGGTTCGCCGACGGTTCCAGGATCGACCCCGACCTCGTGGTGATCGCGGCCGGCTATCTCGCAGGCTTCCCGTACGTGGAGGACGAGCTGCTCAATGTGGTCGACGGGCAGCCCCTGCTGGCCCGCAACATCTTCACACCCCGGCATCCCGGTCTGGTGGTTTCGGGCTGGCTACCGTCGGGCAACGGGGACTGCGCGCTGGCGCACTGGCAGTCGATGCTGATCGCGCGCTACGCGCGCCGGCTGCGCGTGGCGCCCAGACGGGCGCTGAGCTTCCACCGGGGGGTGTGCCGGGAACTCCCCGAGCGCTCACCGGAGACCCCCAGCAGGAAGTCGCTGCTGCGGCAGTATGCCGCCGACCGGGACAGGCTCGAGCGATGACTGCTGTCCGCTGGGAGCGCTCCGGTTCGCCGTCGGGGCTGCATCGCGAGATCATCACGGTGTCACCGCAGACCGGTGGGCAGGATCGCCCGCCGATCCTGTTCCTGCACGGCATCTGCAGCGGCGCGTGGGCCTACGCAGAGGACTGGCTGGACCGGGCAGCTGCGCGGGGGTACACCGCCTCAGCGCTGTCCTTCCGCGGACACGGTGACTCCTCGGGCTATGAGAGGCTGCGAGTCACCACGTTGGGTGACTACGTCGCAGATACCTTCCAGGCGATCACCACGCTGCACGCTCCGCCGGTGATCGTGGCGCACTCGATGGGGGCGCTGGTCGCCAGGGATGTGATCTCGAGGTATCCGGCGGCGGGTTGTGTCCTCATTGCGCCGGCTCCCGCGCACGGTGCCTGGCGCGCCGGACTCAAGCAGCTGCGCCACAGCCCTCTGGAGCTGGCCAAGTCGGTGATCACGGCCAGGACGCCTGACGACCCGGGGCTGCTCTTCCACGGACTGCCGGACGCCCGGGCCCGGGCGGCCATCGCGCGGATGGGGCCGGAGTCGCCGCTTGTGATGACCAGTCTGCTGCGGCCGCGCCGCTACGATCCCCCCCGATGTGAGGTCGCGGTCTTCGGAGCGGAGTTCGACCAGATGATCGATCAGCGCGACGTGGAGCACACGGCCCGCGAACTCGGGGTCCAGGCCGACTGGCTTCCCGATGTGGGTCATGAGGTCATGCTCGATGAGGCTGCGCAGGAAGCCGGGTCTGTGGTGCTCGACCACATCGTGGCTCACCACCCCGCTGGCGGCCCGAGGCTCAGCGGCCATGGCTGAGGCCGGCCCAGATCCGGTGGCCGAATATGTGGCCGCGCAGGCGCAGTCGCAACCGGTGCCCCGGCGCATCCGGGCTGCGGCGGTCCGGCGGCTGCTGGCCGAACTCGCCGAACGGGCCCCGGGCCGGTCGGTCGAGGTTCGGATTCCTCCCGATGGCGTGGTCCAGGCGGTACCCGGTCCGCCGCATCGCCGGGGCACCCCGGGTGCCGTCGTCGAGATGACGCCGGACGCGTTCCTGGCCCTGGCCCTCGATCGTGCAACCTGGCAGCAGTTGACGGCGCAGGGTGCCGTGCTGGCGAGCGGCGAGCGCGCCGACCTTTCGCAGTACTTCCCGTTGAGGCGGCGCTGACTCGGTCAGCCGATGCTCACCGTGTTCCGCTTCGGATTGCGGATCAGCGTGATCTTCTTACGCTTGCCCGGGCCCGCCTCGTTCACCGCCTGCACGTATAGAGTGAGCTGCTTGAGGTTCTGGTGTGCCAGCACGTACTTGTTCCGCTTGACCGGGGTCGTCTGGCCCTTGCGGCTCGTGGAGACCAGATAGTTCGTCACGGGGCGCCCGCCGTCGAAGGCGGGGGCTTCCCAGCGGACCAGCACCTTCTGTGTCCCCTTGGGCTTGACCGTCGGGACCCCGATGCGCTTGGGCCTGGTGAACGGGATGAGCGCGACGGGCTTCGAGAAGTCACTGATGCCGACCTTCGAGTACGCAGCCACGCGGTATTCCCGCTCCTGGCCGTTGGTCAGACCGCCGACCGGTAGCCGCTGCTTCTTGAACCGGGTGAATGTGGACAGCGTCTCCCAGTTGCCATTGTCCCCGGTGCTCTGCACCAGGTACTTGGCGCCCTTCTGCTTCTCGGACAGCTGCAAGGACACCGATTTCTTCGCCGCTGTGCTCAGCTTCGAGATGTCAGGGGTGTCCGGCTTGGCAGTCGGCATGACGCGGAACTGGGTATCGATCCGGGTGCCCCCTTCGATCGTGAGCTCCACCGCGGGCACCATCTGTTCGAACGCCACTGTGTGGAGACCCTTGACGGGCGCCAGCGAGCCCTTGACATGCGAGAGTGCTCCGCTGGTGGTGACCTCGACCTGCATCCCGCCGGTGTGCGTCAGGATGGCTGAATTCGCGGTGGCTGAGGTGACCGACCAGGCTGGATCGAAGTGCCAGAACTGCGTCTGTCCCTTGCGGGTGTGGTCGGACACCAGCATCGTGGCCCGCTGATCGTCCACGATCACGTCACGACGCTGGGGCCGCCCGTGAGCCGTGGACAACATCGAGACGTGATCGATCCTGCCAGTTCGTTCAACGGTGGTCTCGCGGATGTCCTCGCGGTCCTGCGCCTTGGCCGCCGGCATCGCGAGGTTGTGGGCGCGCCCGATGCGCGACCAGTTGGTCACCGGGTTGTCCCGCTTCTGGTAGTCGGGCTGCCCGGGGTCAACCAGGATCGGCAGACCGCGGGTCTGCCAGGTAACGGCGAGGGAGTCGTCGTGGGCGTGTCCGTTGGAGCTGTGACTGTTGAGGGCGGTCCAGTGGCTGGTCATCCCGTCGGTCCACGACCAGCGGCCTGAGGCGAAACCGGCTTCTTCGTCCTGGAACGTCAGTGACCGGTTGCTCGCCGGCGGCGTGAGGAATCCGTCCTCAGGGCGGGAGTTGCCTATGAGCAGGGGCTGGCCGGTGGGGCTGATGAAGTGGGCGCCCGCGTCGTAGGCGGCGGCGATCGATCGGTCGAGCTGCGCCGCCGTAGCCGCGTGGCCGTTCCTCTTGAGGAATGCAGAGGCCTGTTCCCACCCTGTGACGAGCACCTTGTGGTAGTGGCTCGAACCCTCGAGCGTCATCCCCTTGGCTGTGAACACCTGGCCGGCCTCACTGTTCAGCCGCTGCAGCGCCGTGTCCTGGTAGCGCTGGATCCCGAGGCGCCGCCCGACATCCAGCAGGACCAGGTTGCTCAGCATGCCGAGGTTCTGGACCTTGCGCTGCGGCGGGCCGAGATAGCGGTGCGGGTCCAGCAGCGCCTCCGCGTGGGAGATCAGATAGGGGCGCAGTGGCTCGACGCCGATCGTGTCTGCGAGGCAGTTGAGCGCCTCGAGCCGACGGTAGGTGGGCGCGGCGTCCCAGCCGGTGAGGTTGGCGAAGAACTGGGCCTGCTCAGTGGCACTGCCCGGATCCGGAGTCTCGGCGAGCACCCGCAGCGCTGCGGTCTTCGCCGCTTCGACGTCGGCGGTGCGGCCTTCCTCAGCAGCGAGTGCCGCTCCCCAGGCCAGCCACATCAGTGATTCGTACCAGAGCACACGGGAGGGGTCGATGAACGGGCCGCTCTCCCATCGGAAGGTGTTCAGATCGACCGGCCTGGTCTCACCGAGCAGGCGCAGGTCGCCGGGGAACGAGAACCACGAGTCGGCCCGCAGCGTTTCGAGCGGGGTCAGCGCCTCGGCGCATCGCTGGGAGGTGGGTATGCGGTTGCTGCCACCGGCAGCGGGGACTGAGGTCAACGTGGGCGAGGTCAACGTGGGCAGTGCGGAACTGCTGGTCGTCGTGGGCGCGACGACCGCACCGGCGGCGGTCGTGCCGACCGTGGCCGACAGCATTGTTCCGGCCAGCAGCACGGCCCCGATACGCTTGGATCTCACTTCGCCTCCCTGCGTGGAATCCTAACGCTATGTGGTCAGAAAGTAAGAATCTGTCCAAACCGGATCCCCGTGTTGTGAGACCCTGTCTACGCTTGTTGAAGACATGGTTCCGACGGAGGGCTCAATGAGGTACAGGATCGTTACCGGAGCCCTTATCGCTGGGCTGGCGCTGTCCGGGTGCGTGTCGGCGGAGAGCGAACAGAGCTCACAGGGTGCCGAGCCGGACCCCACGGTGGTGTGCACCCTGACGAGTCCGCAGGAGCTGGCGCTCTTGTTCGACAGCCAGTTCTACGAGGCCAACGTAGTGCCGTCCGACGATGAGACCGTCAAGTGCCGATGGGCTGCCTCTGACTCCCTGGTGCCGGCCTTCGTCAGTACGGAGGTCCGCTCCGGGGGCAGACAGGCATTCGAACAGGCGCGGACGGAGCAGCAGAAGGAGGCCGGCGTGGTCACGGTCACGAAGGTGAAGGGCGCCCAGCGCGCCTTCCTGGTGCCGCTGACCAAGACCATCGGCATGCAGGTCGGTGACACCTACGCTCAGATCACGCTCGGGATCGGTGGCGCCTCCGCCGGCGACCTGGAGCGCATGGCGGAGAAGGCCGCATCACGCGCCGCGGGCTGACCGACCGCGGCTTGTGACCCGCCGTAGCCGTACGATCACGTTGATGGTGCGCAAAGTCACGTTACGGCACACGGGTCTGGTCTGGACGTCGTGGCGGGGGGCGGTCCTACACTGGTTGCGTGGCGCAGAGCATCCCGTCGGCCGACAGGCAGTCGGACACTAGGCAGTCGGACACCATACACCCGGATACTGGGCAGCCGGATACCGGTCAGGCTGCGCCGGGCTGGTCACACCCCGGTCGGGCGCAACCTCGACAGCTCGGTCAGACGAGTCCGTCTGAACGCTCCCGGGACGCTGAGCGGACCAGGCTCTCCCACACGCTTTGGCCCGCCGAGCCCGGCAACGACGATCATGCGCAGGATGAATGTGGTGTCTTCGGGGTGTATGCGCCCGGGGAGCCGGTGGCCCAGCTGACCTACTTCGGGCTCTACGCCCTGCAGCATCGTGGTCAGGAGTCGGCGGGGATGGCCGTCAGCGACGGCTCCCACGTTGTGGTCTACAAGGACATGGGGCTGGTCTCGCAGGTCTTCACCGAGTCCTCGTTGCGCAGCCTCAACGGCGATATCGCCGTCGGCCACTGTCGCTACTCCACGACCGGTGCGAGTGTCTGGGAGAACGCTCAGCCGACGTTCCGTCCCACGGCATCGGGCAGCCTCGCCCTGGTCCACAACGGCAACCTGATCAACAGCGCCGAGCTCTCCAAGCGAGTGCTTGAACAGGCGGAGGCCTCAGGTGAGCTCGCGCTCGAGGCTCAGATGTCCACGAGCGACACCAACCTCGTGACCGCGCTGCTCACCGCCCATCCCGATCTGCCGCTGGATCAGGCCGCATTGCTCGAGCTTCCCCGGCTGCGGGGTGCTTTCTGCCTGGCCTTCATGGATGAGCACAATCTTTACGCGGCACGGGATCCTCAGGGCATCCGGCCGCTGGTCCTCGGCGAGCTCGACGCCGGTTACGTGGTCGCCAGTGAGACGGCAGCTCTCGACATCGTGGGAGCCCGGTTCCTGCGCGAGGTCGAGCCGGGCGAGCTGGTGACGATCAACGCCGCCGGGATCCGTTCGGAACGATTCGCCCCGGCCGCGCCCAAGGGCTGTCTCTTCGAGTACGTCTACCTGGCCCGACCCGACACCACCATCTCGGGTCGCAGCGTCCAGCAGGCCCGTACGGACATCGGGCGGCGGCTGGCGCGCGAACACCCGGCCGAAGCCGACCTGGTGATCCCGGTCCCCGAGTCCGGCCGCTACGCGGCGATCGGCTATGCCCAGGAGTCAGGCATCCCGTTCGGCGAAGGACTGGTGAAGAACGCCTACGTCGGACGCACCTTCATCCAGCCGTCCCAATCGATCCGGCAGCTCGGCATCCGGCTGAAGCTGAATCCGCTTCGCGAGGTGATCGAGGGCCGGCGCCTGGTGGTGGTCGATGACTCGATCGTTCGGGGCAACACTCAGCGCGCGCTGGTGCAGATGCTCCGTGAGGCCGGTGCTGCCGAGGTGCATGTGAGGATCTCCAGTCCTCCGGTCAAGTGGCCGTGCTTCTACGGCATTGACTTCGCCAGCCGTGAGGAGCTCATCGCCAACAATCAGACCGTTGAGGAGATCTGCAGGTCCATCCGGGCCGACACCCTGGGCTATGTATCGCTGGAGGCGCTCATCGAGGCGACCACCCTGCCGGAGACTTCGCTGTGTCGCGCATGTTTCGACGGCCAGTACCCGCTCGAGCTCCCGGAACCACAGTTGCTCGGCAAGGGCCTGCTCGAGGACTTCGCCTCGAACGGCGCTGGAACACCTGATGCCCGCCGCAACGGCAACGCAAGCCGCAACGGTCTGCGGCCCAGGATGACCGCCAGCAGGGCGCACCAGCCGTGACGCAGATCCGCACCTACGCGCAGGCCGGGGTGGACATAGAGGCGGGCGACCGAGCGGTCGAACTCATGAAGTCGTCGGTGGCCAGTGCTTCGCGGCCGGAGGTCCTCGGTGATCTTGGCGGATTCTCGGGGCTCTTCGACGCGGCGGCACTCACAAGCATGCGAAGGCCGGTGCTGAGCACTGCGACAGACGGAGTCGGGACCAAACTGGTGGTCGCCCAGGCCCTCGATCGGCATGACACGATCGGGCAGGACCTCGTGGCCATGGTCACCGACGACCTCGTCGTCACTGGCGCCGAACCCCTGTTCCTGACCGACTACATCGCCTGCGGCTCGGTGGTTCCCGAGCGGATCGCGAGGATCGTTGCCGGTATCAGCCACGGCTGCCAGCTCGCGGGCTGCGCTCTGCTGGGCGGGGAGACTGCCGAGCACGGTGGTGTCATGGCCCCGGATGAGTATGATCTGGCCGCGGCAGGTACCGCAGTGGTCGAATACGATGAAATCCTGGGACCCCAGCGCGTGCAGCCGGGAGATGTGGTCCTCGCCATGGCATCGAGCGGCCTCCACTCGAACGGCTACAGCCTCGCCAGGGCGGTGCTGCTGGGCGACGGACCTGCAGCGCTCGAGCGCCACGTATCCGACCTCGGGCGCACCCTCGGTGAGGAACTGCTGGAGCCCACCAGGATCTACACGCGCCTGTGTCTGGAGCTGGCTCGGGATCCCGCAGTTTCGGTACGTACCTTCAGCCACATCACGGGCGGCGGACTGGCGGCCAACCTGGCAAGGGTGCTGCCGCAGACCCTGCGAGCGAGGCTCGATCGAAGCACCTGGAGCCCGTTGGGGGTGTTCTCACTGATCCAGCGGGAGGGTGAGCTGGCGCAGCCGGAGATGGAACGCACCTTCAACATGGGCGTGGGTATGTGTGCCGTGGTTGCTCCGGAGGGGGTGGACGCAGCGCTGTCGACCATGCGATCGGCCGGTGTGCCGGGCTGGGTGCTCGGCGAGGTGCTGACTCGTGGGGCTGATGATGAAGCACAGGTCACGCTGTTCGGCAGTCACGCGAGGAGCTCCTGACGAACCTCGCCCCATGGGGCTCGGTCTGTCGGTGTTACTTGTTCTCGCCTCGTTCGTCGTCGTTGTAGCGTTCGGCATACTGAGCGTACGGGTCGTCCTCGACCTCTTCTTGCTCTTCAACATCGGCTTCGCGACTGCGGCCGGTCAACTCGTCCTCCAGGGCCCCGAGGTCAGTGTCAGGTCCGCTGTACTTGAGTTTCCGCGCCACCTTCGTCTGTTTCGCCTTCGCTCGGCCGCGCCCCATGGACTCGACCCCCTCGTCAGTAGCTCGTCAGAATTAACCTGCCGCCATCATAGCGGATGCTCCATCGGCAACGTCATGCTCAGTCTCCTGCATCGAAGTGCTTGGAGAAGTGTCTGAACCGGCCTCCCATGTTACTGGCCCGCACCCCCGCGAGGTCTGACGGCGAGCGTGGTGGGTGGGCATGATGCCACGCGAATTCGGCCCAGTGGGGTATTGACATAGACATTCTGACCATTTTTCGCATTGTTGCGTAGCCGATTCGTAACAACCGGTTGCCGACGTGTGTGACCTGTGCAACATTCGCAGCACAGACCGAAAAACGCACTCGAACGGACGAGCGAGCACGTGGTCACGAGGAGGAGTTATGGCCGGACGACCCACTGATGGGGACGAACTGCTCACACCGTCTGAGGTTGCAGCGCTGTTTCGTGTCGATCCGAAGACAGTCACCCGCTGGGCCAAAGCCGGGAAGCTGACTTCCATCCGGACCCTCGGAGGACACCGTCGGTACCGTGCGAGCGAGGTCTACGCCCTGCTCGACCGGACGCCGGGCCTGCGACCCGAACCGCGGGAACCCGCCGCGGCCAGCACTCCGTCACCGAGGCCGATCCCGGTGCGCACTACGGCACCTCGCCCGGGTGTGCCGCGGCAGGCCGGTCAGCCGCAGCGTCCCGCTCCTCGCACCATCAACCTCAGCTCCCGTACCACCGAGCCTCGTCGGTAGTACGCGTCAGACACAGCCAAGAAGCCACCGGGTCGGACCCGGTGGCTTCTTCGCGTCCGGGGGTCTCCTGAGCAGAACCCGGCACGAGCCTGGGGCTGGCCTGCCGCGGCGTTCAGCCGCCGCTGTCGATATGGCTGTCGAGGCCCTGGGCCCGGTTGGCCATCATCTGGGCGAAGCTCTTGAACGAGTCCGGAGCCTCGACGTCGTCGGCATCCGGCAGGTCGATGGACACGTTGCCCTTGCCCCACTTGTTCAAGGTGCTGACCACGTTTCGGGCCGCCTTGTCGAAGGCGCGGTAGACCAGTCGCTTCTCAGCCCACTCCTGTTCCCGCTCACGCAACGCAGCTTCGATCGCCTCGGCCTGTTCGGGGGAGACCTCGAGGACGAAAGTCTCCTGCAGCGCCTCGCGGATATCGATGCGGTAGTCATGGCCCACGCGACGGAAGTCACCGGGCTTCATGTTCATCCCATTGACCAGATCGACCAGGGCGATCACGAAACTGACCACCGGCCGGAACAGCGTCTCGCGGGGAACCATGGGTGGTCTGCTCTTGGGCGGGCCGAGGTACCAGGGACGCTTCACCAGCATCCGGTAGCCGAACTTGTTCACCGGGTCATCGTCGTGGACGATCATCACATGCTGGCCCGGCCGGTGCGGAATGTCCTCGGCGCGGGAGACCAGCACGAGCCGGTTGCCCGGATCAACGCTGCGGGCATTGCGGCGCCAGGCGCGCCATGTCTTGGAGCGGAACGGCACCCCCATGTAGAGGCCAGCCTCCACGTCAAGAGTGTCCAGCCGGTGGATCCCACCCTCTGCGGCCACATCGAGGGCCACCTGAGCGCCGAGGCTCTCGCCGAACTGCACCAGCCGTGGACGCTTGGCCGTCGGCATCGCCTCGATCCTGTCGGAGATCGCTTCCAGGATGCGCCCCTGCAGCTGCGTGCCCAGGTCAGTGCTGTCCAGTGCCAGCGCCGAGGGCCGCAAGGCGTACTGGGGCACGATCGTCGCGCAGTTGCCGCGGCTGAGATACTCCAGCGCCTCGGCCATCACGTAGTTCACGTAGCCGACCCCGGTGGGGGCGGCCAGCACGATGATGTCCCGATCGAAGGCGCCGAGCCGGTCCATCTCCTCGAGGCACTGCTGGACACGGTTGTCGACCGCGCCCTGCCGCGGGATGACGATCCTTATCGGATTGATGGCAGGTTCATCGATGACATTCTCAATGACCTTGTCATCGAGGACCATGAGCACGAAGCGCCGGCCCTCCTTGCCGATGTCCTCGAAGTTCACCACGCTCTTCGGTCCGCACGACACGTACTCAGACGTGGGCGGATTCGGATACGCGGGTTCGTGGACGTCGTTCTCGCGCGTGGTGCGTTTGCGGACAGTGTTGAGTCCGTAGACGCCGAGTGCCCCGAGGCCGAGAGCAGTCACGCAGTGAGCGGCGAGTTCGCCCACCTCACCGGTGTCGTGACCGACGAACCGGTTGGCAGCGGCAACAATGGCACGGACCGCCGTCTGTTCCGCGAGGGCTACTGCACCGATGATCCCGACGGTGGCGGCCGAGATGCCCACGCTCTTGATCTCGGCCATGACTTCCCCGGTCTTCCCCTTCGCCGCCATCTTGTGCCGGTCGATGGTGGGACGGTCGCTGCCCGCACCGTACTTGCGCAGGCGCAGTTCCCGACGAATCGTACTGCCCGCCGCCATCGCGGCTCCCCCGGCGACGTCTACGGCAATCGTGTTCAGCACGCCCGGCGAATGTCCGGTCCGCTGGTTGTAGACCGTGTCATTGAGCGTGACGATCCCGCCGGCCAGTCCCACGCTGCCCAGGAACCTGGACGTGGACCATGCCACACCCATCGGTACGCTCTGACCGGATCGCGGGCGCAGGATGATCTCGCCGACCTTGCCCGTGACGCCGGTGATCGCGGCACCTGCCAGCTTCGCCCGCCAGCCGGCCCGGCGTCCGGGAAGCCCGGCATAGACGCTGGTGATGCCCAGCCAGGTGGTGGTCCCGACCATGTAGTAGACGGCGGCGTCGATGCCCACGATCATCGCCTGCTGTGTCGGGCTGCGGGGGAGCAGACCGCGTGAGTAGGAGGGTCCGATCGAGCTGGCTGCGTGCAGGATCCCGACGCGGACTGCTGTGTCAGTGGTGTATCGCACCAGTCGTTCGGGCAGACGAATACGGGGCCAGGCCATGTGCCTCATCTTGCCGTGTCGATCCTGCCGACTCACATCGGCGCAGACGAAGTGGACATTCTCCAGTTGCGATGCCCGAAATGTCCGAGCAAGCCGCATTTTCTGCCGTCTCCCGCAATAGGTCTATATTGCGGTAGTGGGCCTAGACGCGTGGATCACTCTGATCGTCATCGCCGGGGTGCTCGTCTCGCTGATCACCAGTCGGTTCAATCCTGCGATCGTGGTTCTCGCAGGGGTACTCGCGCTGCTGGTCCTCAACGTGATCGACGCCGAACAGGCGCTGGCCGGGTTCGCGAACCCGGCGCCGATCACCGTCGCCGCACTGTATGTGCTGGCCGGCGGGATCCAGAAGACCGGAGCACTCACTCCGCTGATGCAGAGTACGTTCGGCAACAGGGGGACGATTCGTCTGCCACTCACCCGGACCCTGGTCCCGACCGCCGCGTCCTCCGCGTTCCTGAACAACACGCCAATCGTGGCGATGCTGATGCCCCAGGCGATGACCTGGGCCTCACGCCGGGGGGTGGCTGCCTCCAAGCTGCTGATGCCGATCTCCTTCGCGGCCGTCCTGGGGGGGACGATGACCATCATCGGCACCTCGACGAACCTCGTGGTGGCCGGCCAGATGGGGTCGCTCGGACTCGAGCCGATGGGGTTCTTCGAGATCGGCGCCATCGGACTGCCGCTGACGGTTGTAGGGCTGGCACTGGTGATCTGGCTGGCGCCGCTGGTGCTCCCTGATCGCAGGACGGCCCGAGATGACCTGGAGGAGAGCGCCAAACGGTTCTCTGTGGAGATGCAGGTGGTCGCCGATGGTCCCATCGACGGAAAGACGGTCAACGAGGCACGACTGCGGCACCTGCAGGGGGTCTTCCTCGCTTCGGTGGACCGGGGGGACACCGTGATCGCTCCCGTCACACCCGACACTGTGTTGCGTGGCGGTAACCGCCTGCACTTCGTGGGAAGGACCAGTGACGTCGTCGACCTGCAGGAGATGCCGGGCCTGCGCTCAGCCGAACTCAAGCACGTCCTGGACATGAGCGCTCCCTCCGTCGGCTACTTCGAAGCGGTCGTGGGGAATGGATCGCCACTGCTCGGCCGGACGCTCGCCGAGACCGGCTTCCGCTCCGCGTATCAGGCCGCCGTCGTGGCGATCCATCGTGACGGCGAGCTGATCGATGCAAAGCTGGGGCAGGTGACACTGCGGGTCGGGGACTGCCTGCTACTGGTCAGCGACTCCGGCTTCAAGGAACGCTGGGGCGACAAGGCCGACTTCCTCCTCGTGGCCCAGGTCGACGGGCAACCGCCCAGGGCCACGAAACGGGCCTGGATCCCGGTCGTCACACTCGTGGCCGTCGTGGCGCTGGCGGCGTTCAACGTCCTGCCCATCCTGCAGGGATCGTTGCTCGGGGCCCTGGTGCTCGTGCTGACCGGCGTGCTCACTCCCCTGGAAGCCAGGCGTGCCATCGACATCGATGTCGTGGTCATCATCGCCGCCGCGTTCGGGCTGGCGGCGGCCATGGAGACCTCGGGACTCGCGGAGGTGGTCTCGAACGGCCTTGTCGGTGCCTTCGACTGGCTCGGGCCGACCGGGGTACTGCTCGGAATCGTCATCGCCACCATCGTCACCACCGAGCTCATCACCAACAACGCCGCCGCACTGCTGATGCTGCCGATCGCGGTGGCGGCCGCCGCAGAGGTGGGGCTGGACCCGAGGGGAGTGGCCATCGCCGTGGCGGTGGCGGCGTCCGCCTCATTCCTGACCCCGATCGGGTACCAGACCAACACCATGGTGCTGGGACCGGGTGGCTATCGGTTCAGCGACTACTCCCGCCTCGGCGCTCCGCTGACGGTGCTCACCATCGCGGTGATCGTGGTACTCGTTCCCGTCATCTGGCCGGGCTGACCAGCACTGGCACGGAACTCAATCTCAGCGACGGACTGCGCCGCCCCGGCCTGCGCAATACGCTGAAACGCACCGTGGCCGGCGGCAGCACCGGGCAGATTCACCGTGGACGGATCGGGGACGACGATGGCGGGAGAGGTCCTTTCGATCGTTGCGCTGCTGGTCGTCGTTTTCGCACTGGTAGCACGTCGACTCGAGCGCTGGTACGTGACCGCGCCGATGGGCTTCCTCGTCGCGGGAGCGCTCGTCTTCTGGCTGGTGCCGGACCTGCACATCAGCAACACGTCGGTCCGTCTGATCGCGGAGATCACCCTGGTGGTGATCCTCTTCCACGATGCCTCCACGGTGCGCCTGCGGACGCTGCGCCACCATCCTGGCCTGACCATCAGATTGCTTGCCATCGGCCTGCCGCTCTCGGTACTGCTCGCCTTCGGGGCGTCGTACTGGCTCCTGCCCGGACTCGGAATCGCCGGTGCCTGGCTCGTGGCAGGCTCAGTGACGCCCACGGACGCCGGTCTCGGAGCTCCGACGGTGCTGAACCCCACGGTTCCGGGCCGGATCAGGCAGGCGCTGAACATCGAGAGTGGGCTGAACGACGGGCTTGTCACCCCCGTGGTCCTCTTCGCTCTCGCCGCACTGGCCAGCAGTGACAACGAGAAGCTGCCCTCGGTGATCCAGCTGGGGTTGGTGCCGGTGATCCTGGCGCTCGTCCTCGGTATCGGTGGTGGTGTGGTCGCAGGACTGTGCCTGGATCTGTCTGCGAGGCTCGGCATCAGTTCGGCGAGGGGGCGCTCGATCGCCATTCTGGCGATGCCCCTGCTCCTGTGGGGTGTGGCCGAGGTGATCGGGGCGAACGGGTTCATCACCGCATTCGTGGGGGGTCTGGCTCTGGGCGGCACTTCCCGCTACCTGCACGAGACCCCGGAAGCGGCCGGGCTGCTGGAGACGGGCGCTGATCTCTTGAGCTACATCGTCTGGTTCCTGGCCGGGGGCCTGCTGATCGCCGTGCTCGGCGTGGGCTTCAAGTGGCAGTGGCTGGTGCTGGCGATCCTTGCGCTCACGGTGGTGCGAATGGTGCCGGTGTTCATCAGTCTCCTGGGTGCGGGACCAGGCTGGCCCACACGCCTGTTCATCGCCTGGTTCGGGCCGCGGGGCCTCGCCACGATCGTCTTCGCTCTGCTGACGATGGAGGAGCTCGGACGTGACACCCCACCGGTCTCCGACGTCATCGGGGTGCTGATCACCACCGTGGTGATCAGCGTCTTCGCCCACGGCATCTCCGCCCAACCCGCCGCCCGGGCTCTCGGTCGCTACGCCCGCGAGCACCCGGTGCCAGAAGCACACCCGCACGCGATCCCCACGCATGGCCGGGGCAGGCAATCCCACCTGCAGCAGAACGGGCACATCTGAGGCGCGATCGGTCCTCGACCGCGGTGCCGTGAGACCGGCACTTGCAGGTGCGGGCTGAACGCGACGGTCATGGCTCGCCAGCCCAGTCAGGTATGGGGGTCAGGCTTGGGACGTGAGTCCCAACCGTGCCAGGTCTCGACGCTGCCTGCGCCAGCCGCTGGGAAGGTGCTGCTTGTAGCTGAGGTTGGGGAGCAGGAGCTGTCTGCTGCCCGGGACGGGCGCGGCCGGCAGGAAGTCGGTCATGGGGACCGCCGTGCCGTAGCAGTGCATCGTCACATGCCCGGACTCACCGGTCATCAGCAGCAGGTCCATGAAATCTGTACGTCGGGTGAGGTGGGACAACCGACCGCCCCGTCGGTAGACCCGCAGTGCGAGGTTGTCCGGGTCCGCGACGGCCTCGTCGACACTCACCGGGCGCACCACATCCAGACGGTGGGAGGGAAACCATGGCATGCCGAACAATGCCCGGCCCAGGCGGTAGCCGCGGTCGTCGAGGTAGGCCGTGAATTCAGCAAGGTCGGCCACGAAGACGGCAAGGTCGATGTCGGCGTGATTTCGGTAAAAGCCGTCGTGGCGGACGGCCAGTCCGAGGCCGCCGACGAGATACGTCGGGTGGGGGCCTTCGTCGACGAGCCGGATGAGCGCCTCGAGGTCCGCCCGTATCCCGGAACGCCAGGCTCCGGTGCGCCACCGTCGGCGGGGTCGCACCACTGTGGTCCAGTGATGCGCCGGGGAGTGGCTCGGCACCAGGCTCATGGGGTTACATCCTATTGAAGACAGCCACTGCACAAGCCGTTGTTGCCGAACTCGCGGTCTTGCGCCCGCGCCGCGTCACGGGTGCGATCGGGTGAAGCTGACGCCGATGCAGTTTGCTCCTCCGGGTGTGCGGGAATCTATCCTGCGGAGGGAATCCATGCAGAACACATCAATAGCCGTCACCCTGCTGATTGTGGCCGGGGTAGTGCTGGGAGGTCTGTTCGGCCTGATCGGCCTGGTGGTCGGCGCGGCCGCCGGGCTCGTCACAGCAAGTGTCTATGCGGTCGTGACCCAGCAGTCCCCCCGTACTGATCAGTCGGAGTGAGCTACCGACTGATGATCCCTTGACTGGGCCGAGCTAAACGGCGTTGCTCGTCTTCGGGAACTCGAAACCCTCAACAAGTTGTTGACCTCGAGCTCACTGATGCTCAGAACCATGTGACTTTGCCGTGGGTGTGCCCACCCCGGCCTCAGACCCACGTGTCGTGGAATCAGCTCCGGTTGGGGAGCGCTGAGCGCCCGCCGACCGACGAAGGATCACGGTGGCGACCACGATCACCGGGATGGCCAGGAGGAGCGCCAGACCCAGCAGACCCAGCACCGATGCGTCCCAGCCGACCGGTGCCAGGGAGTTGTCCTGTGCCACGTTCAGCACTGGGAGTCCCTACTTCTCGCTCACTATGAACTGGTAGCTGGTCGTCGTCTGCTCACCCTTCAGAGACACGGTGGTCGTGCCCGCTGACTTGCCGGTGACCCGCCACACCGACGGCCCGAACTCGGTCATGCACGGCCCGTTCGGGCAGGACTGCAGCTTGACGACCTTCTTGTCGTAGCTGCCGACCAGTTCGCCGCCCTCCACGTCCTCGGACTCGCCGACACTCAGTTGCTTGACCTTCGCCACGGCGGCGGGGGTGGAGCTCGATGTGGATGGTGAGGTGCTCGTGGACACCGATGCTTCGGGACTGGCGCTCGTCTCACTGCTCGAGGAGGAACAGCCGGCAGCCGTGATACCAAGAGCGGCACACAGAACAAGGATACGTAGCATGTGCTGAGCCTACACACTACGCTGCGTGCTGCCAACGACGAACGAAGCACTCGCCTGCGGGGACCAGCGGGTGGAGCTGGTCGTTGCGAGGGACCCTCAGGAGCCCTCCGGCGGCCACTGGTCGCCGTCCAGGGTCCAGGAAAGCTGCAGCCTCGACTCCTGTTGACCCCGAAGCGCCCGGCGCACCGCGGTGGCCAAGCGCTGTCCGATCCTGTCACCGTCTGGTTTGAGGACGTGGAACCGACTGCGCACCTGCCGATCGTTGGGCAGGGCCCCGAAGCAGGTGATGTCGAAGTCGTCGAGAGTCACCTCCCGCCGCTGCAGCTGGGCCTCGAGCCAGGACGGGTCGATGGCGAACGTGAACAGCGCCTTGCTGCCGACCTCGACCAGCCGCTCGATGTCCGCTCCCTCGGATTCGTCCCCTACCCAGAGCTCCACGGGTGTTCGTCCCGTCCTCTCACACCAGTTGCGGTAGATCGCATGCAGGTACTCCTGTGGCGCGAACTCGCCCCTGGCGCTCAGGAAGGCCGGTGTGGAACCGCTGCGCACGGCCTGCTCCTCCAGGGCCGTCTCGATCATGGAGCCGACCTGTTCACGCACGCTGTGTCCGAGCCCTGAATCACTGGTGAAATCCAGATCGAGGACGTGATAGTGCTGCCGGATTCCGTCAGGCAGTTGTTCGTCGGCACGTCCGAAGTTGATGAACAGGATCAGATTGAAGGGGAGGCCGTCCAGGTCGAGCAGGTCCGATACCCCCATCGGACAGGCCACGATGTTGTACTTGAGCAATTCGATTGTGAACGCGGCCTGCAGTCTCGGGAAGTAGGGCCAGGGCAACTCGGCACCGGATCGTTGCTGGACCACCATGCCGATCAGGCTCGTGGTGCCGGACTGCAGTTGTCTGGCTGCCTGGTCGGGGCGGTAGTTGAGCCGACGAGCAGCAGCGACAACACGGCGTCGGGTGTCCTCGGAGACGCGACCCTCGCGGCCGTTCAGCGCGTCGGAGGCAGTCCCGACCGACACCCCTGCTGCCATTGCCACGTGGGCAAGCTTCACCCTGCGGAACTCAGACGCCATGGCTGGAGGATCTCACATCGGGTTGGCGAATGGCCGTGACGTGGAGAACTGCTCCGGCTCAACGCCGTCAGGGCGGGGCAGTTGCGGTGGTTTGTTCGCCGGAACTGGAGCGTGCAGTTCTCTGGCTGGGCGCGTCAGTGTCCTGACACAGGGGACACAGGCGCACAATGGGAGCGGACCACCATCGACCCTAGGAGTGGGAAATGCCGCTGCTCGACCTGTTCTTCACCATGCTGATGTTCTTCCTGCTCTTCCTGTGGATCTACTTGGTCATCATGACCCTGATGGATGTCTTCCGCAGTGACGATCTCGGCGGCGGCGCCAAGGCGCTGTGGGTGATCCTCATCATCATCCTGCCCCTGCTCGGCGTCCTGCTCTATCTCATCGTGCGCGGCCGCTCGATGCAGGAGCGCGCACAGAAGGACGCGGCGACCTATGAGAAGGCCCAGCGTGACTACATCCGGCAGGCTGCGGGCGAGACGTCGGCCGCTGATGAGATCGCCAAGCTTGCACAACTGCGTGACTCCGGTGCTATCACGGAGGCGGAGTACGAGCAGGGCAAGGCGAAGCTGCTCGCATGAGCCGTCGGGCAGGACAGCCGACCCCACGACATCGGAGCTCGAAGCGGCTCTGCCGTGCCGAGCCCGGTTTCAGGACCGCGCCAGCTTGCGCACCACGTGGAGCCCTGAACCGGTGCAGCGGGCAGTGACCGCCCCCGCCTCTCGTTGCTCGAGACGGAACTCGGTGAGCGCTTCGATCCGCCGCCCCTGCTGGTCGAGGGAGAGCGTGACCCGTTGGCCCTGCCAGGACGGCATGGACTCGCTGCGGATCTTGATCCGGAACACCAGTTCGCGGCCCTCGCGACGACCGCGATAGCGTCCCTTCTCGTAGAAGTCGAAATACTGCGGGGTGGTGGTCGGCGGGTCACGGTCCAGTTCGTCGCACGAGGCATACATGCGCCCGGAGAACTCCACCAATCGGTTGTTCCGGATGCGGAACTGGGTGAAGCCGTCGGGCACGCTGCCGGGTCGCAACGAGGAGTAGACACCCCGGGACAGATCAGGTGGTGCAGCCGACGCGGACGTGGTGGCCGCGATTCCGGCCAGCGGAGCCAGCGCGAGAGCTGAGACGAGGGCGACTCTGACGGGGACTCTCATGGCGGGACCTCTTCTCGACGGTATGGATCTGAGAGTGAGCCTCCCGGCCTGTTGATGCCCGGCTCGTCCCCGGATGTCCTAATCCGCGCGCTCCGTGTCCCCAGAAGCGCCGAACCCCAACGATCGGCTTTCGCCGTTGCCCGCCGGATCGATGGCGGGGTCAGGCTGCCTGCGCGTGATCCTCACGCGAGAGCACACGAGCTGGTTGAGAGACCATGAGTCCGCCCAGGTAGATCGCACGGTAGATGCCCTCCACGTCGATCAGGTCCTCGAGACTCAGCCTGGCGCCGTGCCGGCGCTGCTGCTGGCGGTACATGAAGCTGGGTAGCGAGGCGATTTCGTCGGTCGACGCCAGGCCATCGATCCCGAGGCCGAACCGCTCATGCTGACTGATGGTGCTCTTGGTTGTAGTTGTGGTTCCCATCTGATCCTCCTTCTCGAAGTTCACGAACCGGATATGCCCGGGCCCAGTCACGAGAAACCAGCCGATGCGTCCGAAGCGTTTCGGGGCGTCGCATCCGCCCCGGATCCGTCGCTCTCTTGGAGGGTGTGTCCGCCACGGCCCCAGACATCATTCCTGAATGGGTCATGGCGCTGGGGTTGGCGAACACGATGCCCGGTCAGCTCATCTGATCCGCTGCCTGCACCAGCTCGCCTGCTCGGCGCAACCCTTGCTCGCTCGCCTTGCTCCTCTCTTCATCCCACCGAGGTTGGGCTGGTGGCAGAATCACAGCAGGGCGGCCCGTTGGACGACATCGAGCCGCGTCTCATGCTCGGCGCAGGGAGTCAGGACACCATGGTCACGACGATTCGCAACTGGGACCGGACTCTGACCTGGCGGCCCACAACCGTGCACAGGCCCGCCGATGCCGACGAGGTGAGCCGGATCGTCGCCGTGGCGGCCGAGCAGGGCCGCAGGGTGAAGCCGGTGGGGTCGTCATTGTCCTGGTCGGATGTGGCCGACATCCCAGACCAGGTCCTGCAGCTGGACAACCTGAACTCCGTGAGCGTCGACGGGATGCTGGCCAGGGTCGGGGCGGGCGCCAAGCTGAGGGACGTCAACGAATCGCTGGCTGCCCATGGCCTGAGCCTGGAGAACTTCGGGTCCATCACGATGCAGACGCTCGGCGGCTACATCGGTACCGGTACGCATGGCACCGGCGGGCGGACCCCGATCCTCTCGTCCTTCATCGAGGAGCTGGAACTCGTCGACGGCCTCGGCCGGATTCGCACCCTGAACCGGGAAAGCGAGCCTGAGCTCTTCTCCGCGGCCCGGGTGAACCTGGGTGCCCTCGGTGTGATCACTGCAGTGAGCCTGCGGTGCGTGCCGAGCTTCGACCTCGAGGAGCGTCTCGAACTCATCGACTTCGACACTGCCCTGGCGGACCTCGACGCATATGTGGATGGCAACGACTACTGCAAACTCTGGTGGATGCCGTACAGCGACAAGCTGCAGGTCTACACCTTCAACCGAACGGACAAGCCGCGCACGCCATTCACGATGCAGGAACGGTTCGACGCCAGCGGCCTGTCCGGCCGGGTGTTCACCGGCATCCTGGAACTGTCCAGACGGCGCCCCAACCTGACCCCGCGCCTGTTTCCCGCCGTGGAGCGGCGTACCTTCCGTGACCACGTTCGGGTGGACCGCTCCGACCGGATCATCCGGTATGCCGGGACCATCCCCAAGCACCAGGAGACCGAGTACGCGATCCCGCGCGAGCAAGCGGCCGAAGCGATCGAGGGGATGCGCCGGCTGGTGCTGTCCGCGTCGGCGTACAAGGTGAACTTCACCCAGGAGGTCCGGTTCGTCGCCGCCGACGACATTGCGATGAGTCCGGCCTCGGGCCGCGACTCCTGCTACCTCGGCGGGTACACGAGCAATCTGAGGACAGCCCCCGCCTACTTCCTCGACTTTGAGCAACTGATGGCCCAGTATCGCGGTCGGCCGCACTGGGGCAAGAGCTTCAACCGGGACGCCCGGCAGATCCGGGACCTGTACCCCCGCTACGATGAGTTCGCCCGGTTGCGCCAGCAGAGCGACCCGCAGGGTGTCTTCGGCAATCGCCTTCTGGAACGGATCTTCGCGCCCGTCACGTAGGGCGCGTCACGGGCCACTCGCTCTTGTTCTGGCCCGACGAGCCTACGGGATGAAGCCGGAATCGAGATTCCATGGTTGCCAGGGGCTGTTGGCGATCAGCCAGGTCTCTAGGTCTTTCATCCAGCCCGTGAGCACGAGGACGCCGACGATCACGAAAACCGCTCCGAGGGCGCGACGGAACCAGCCGTGGGGATCGGATGCCCAACGGGCGCCGCGCACGGCGCGCTGCCCCAGCAGTGAGATGAGCAGCAGCGTGCCACTGAGCCCCACGACGTAGGCGATCAGCAGCAGCAGACCCTGACTGAAGTCGGCGGGCAGCACGGTCACGATGACGTAGGCATACAGGGGGCTGCATGAGGTGAACACCGGCCCCAGCGCCGCACCGGTCAGCACTTCACCGATGGCGCCCTCGCGTTTGCGGGCTGCGGCCAGCCGGCTGCTGGACCGGGACTGCAGCTGGAACTTGGCGCTGATCCGCTCCCACACGATGGGGAACAGCGACACCACACCGAGCAGGATGAGGATTCCGCCGGACACCCACTCCCAGACGTACGTCGGGATACCGATGAACGCGGTGGACGCCTTCAGGACCAGGGTGAACACCACGATAGACAGGCCCAATGAACCCGCGATAATAAGTGCACTCCTTCGGGCGGAGCGGTGCGCGGAACGGCCGGCGTCCCCCGCAGCCGACGCGGCTCCCGCAGTAGGAGCATGCTCCTGCGCGGTGGGGGGCGCTGAGCCACCTGCCGCCCCGCTGTGCACGGCACTCGGCGCAGCGGCAGGCGTGATGCCTCTGGCGCCCGCCTGTGCGCCCCGTGCCACAGAGCCGCCCACGATGATGGGCAGCAGAGGGAGCACGCACGGCGCAAGGGTCGTGAGCGCCCCGGCCATGACTGCGCCGAGCAGTGCCAGCATCATGCGAGCTGCTGCGCAATCTCATCGACCGTCGTGGAACCGGTGAACTTGGTGACCTGGTTGCCATCAGCATCCACCTGGACGAACGTGTGCTGCGTCGTCACCCCGTACTGCTGCTTCAGGTCCTGGTTGTCGTCGTAGTCCACCGAGACCACGACGAGGCCGTCCGGGAACGAGGCGCCCTGGAGCTGCTTGTCGGCCTCCATGCAGGTGGGGCACCACGAAGCGTTGAAGAACAGCACCACATCCGCATCGTCGTACTTCGCACGGTTGGTGCTGTAGTCGCTGTATGAGACATATCCGGCGGGTGCCGCCTGGCGCGTTGAACTGGACTTCTTGGGTGAGCTGGAAGCATCGCCGCCGGGCGTGGCGCTCTCCTGCGTACTGGCCGAGGCGGCCGGGCTCGAGGCCACAGGCGAGGATGCAGTGGACTCGGAAGCCGTATCCGTGCCACCGGTGCTGGTGCAGCCGGCCAGCACCAGGGCAGCGGCGACAGGGGTCAGCATCAGCGCGAGGCTACGACGCTGGTTCAGTGGGTTGTTCATGGGTCCTCCAGTGCTGTGGGACAGTGTGTCCGCCTGTACCTTCATGGAAACCCGCCAGCACCGGTCACCGCCACTGTTGGGCGCTTACGACTGTCTTACGTCTGCTGCCCACCGATTCCCCTCACACACGTTGTCCTCCTACCCTCGAAGTGTGGCCAGCATTCTGATCGTGGACGACGACCTCACCGTTGCCGAGGTGCTGCTGTCGTATCTGCAGCGCGCCGGGATGCGTGGCACGCATGTCACCACGGGAGCAGGTATGCACCGTGCGCTTGGAGCCGAGATACCGGACCTGCTGGTGCTGGACGTGATGCTCCCGGACGCCGATGGCGTGGACCTGTGCGCAAGTGTCCGCGCCCAGCACCCAGGTGTGCCGATCATCATGCTGACCGCCCGCACCGAGGAGTCTGACCGAATCGCCGGTCTGACCGCCGGAGCCGACGACTACGTCGTCAAACCGTTCAGCCCGCGCGAGCTGGTGCTGCGCATTCAGTCGGTCCTGCGGCGCGCCAATCAAGCGCCAGCATCCTCGAACGAGCCGGAGGTGCTGGTCGACGGGGACCTCACGCTGGACCGGAACTCGCATCAGGCGACGTTGGGGACGGTGGCCCTGACGTTGACGTCCCGCGAGTTCGAGCTGCTCGCCCACCTGATGGCCAACCCCGGCCACGCGTTCACCCGTGACGAGCTGCTGACCGAGGTCTGGGGCTGGAACTACGGCGACAAGTCCACGGTCACCGTGCACGTCCGGCGCCTGCGGGAGAAGATCGAACCCGACCCGGGCTCACCCATCCGGCTGACCACCGTTTGGGGGGTGGGCTACCGCTGGGACCCGGTCACGGCCCCACAGCAGCCGGCCGCGCGAGACGCGGCCGAGGCCGAGCCCACGAGCACGGCAAGGAGCTGAAGCCATGGAGGTAGGACTTTCGGCGGGTGCCCTGCTCGCCGCTGCCGGTGCCACCGCCGTCGTGGGCGGGGTCGGTCTGGCGGTTGTGTTCCGGCTCTCGCGGCGCTCACCGACCTGGGGTGCCCGACTGGCCCCGATCACCGCCGTGGTCGCGGTCGCCGCTGGGGTAGCCGCAGCCAGCATGGCCATGCTGCTCGGCACCGAACAGGTGCTGCTCATGGTCTCAGTGCTGGCCGTATCAACGTCCATCGCCGTCATCTTCGGCATCATCGGTGGGCGTCGGGTTGCAGCCCTGCAGCAACGCGCGGCCGATCATGAAGCAGCTCGGCAACGGGACCGTGAGATCGAGGAACGCCGCCGGGAGCTCATCTCCTGGCTCAGCCACGACCTCCGCACGCCGCTGGCGCGGATGCGCGCACTGACCGAAGCCTACGAGGACGGCCTCGCTCCGGCCGACTACAGCACCCGCATCATGCGGGAAGTGGACGGCCTGACCGTCATCGTCGAGGACATCGCAACTCTGTCGAGGCTGCGTAGCCCCACCGCGAAGCTCGAACGACAGGCCGTTGACCTCGCCGATCTGGTCTCCGACACCGTCGGTTCCAGCCAGCCGGTTGCCGATCAGCTCGGTATTCAGCTGGAGGCAGTGGCCAGCGGTGGTATCGATGTGCAGGCAGACCCGGGCGAACTCAGCCGCGCGGTGAGCAATCTGCTGGCCAATGCACTTCGCCACACTCGCCCCGATGGGTTCGTGCGAGTCTCGGTGTTCCGCCGCGACGGAGAAGCCTGCATCGAAGTGGCCGATCAGTGCGGCGGCATCCCGGAGGATCAGCTCGCGCGCCTCTTCGAAGCGGGATGGCGAGGGACCAGCGCCCGGACCCCCGGCGACGGTGGCGCCGGACTCGGACTCACGATCACGAGGTCCGTCGTCGAAGCCCACGACGGCTCGGTCAGCGTCGCCAACAGCGATGGTGGCTGCGTCTTCACGATCCTGCTGCCCCTGGAGCAGACAGCCCCACAGGCAGAGCCGGAGAAGGCGCATAACCCCAGCGCCCCCAGGACTCGGACACCGTAGCCCTCGGGTTCTCTCTTTTGTCAGGCACTGCCCCGTTCGTGCGCTCCTCCTTGTCGGAAGTAGTCCTTCCGATTTGGGACGCCACTAGCATTGCCACATGAATCAACCCAGTGCAGACCATGCCATGGACCACGTCGTTCTTGTGATCTTCGAGAACCGATCGCTGGACAATGTCCTGGGGCATCTGTACGGGCCCGGGGACGGCAAGACATTCGAGGGTGTCATCGGCAAGGAGTTGTCGAATCCTATTCCTGACTGGGCCGAACACGGTACCGATGATGGGCAGGTTCCCTTCACGGTGGCCACGGACATGGACGCCCCGAACCCGGATTCGGGGGAGGAGTACTTCCACACCAATACCCAGCTGTTCAACATCCTCGACGAGGACAACAAGTTCAAGATGGGCGACGGGTTCTCCGCCCCCTGGAACGCTCCGGTGCATGGTCAGATCCCGGACATGAGCGGTTTCGTCACCGACTACATCTCCACCTTCACCGCCGAGATGGGCCGCCAGCCGACCTATGAGGAGTACTCGCAGATCATGACCGGCTACACGCCGGAGCAGCTGCCCGTGCTCAACGGTCTGGCGCGGGACTTCGGAACGTTCGATCACTGGTATTCGGAGGTGCCTTCCCAGACGTTCATGAACCGGTCGTTCTGGACCGCCGCGGAATCGTCCGGTCTCGTGATCAACGCCCCGTTCACCGACTTCCTGACCAAGAACACCGCGGAGACGCTCTTCGAACGCCTGGAAGCGCATGGAAAGACCTGGAAGGTCTACGTGCTCGAACCCGATCCGATCTCGTTCACAGGTCTGATCCACTACGCGCGGCTCAAGGACGACTTCAAGAATCGTTTCGTTCCGTTCAGCGAGTTCGAGAAGGATGCCGCAGCAGGAACACTGCCGGACTTCTCCCTCATCGAACCCAACCTGCTGGCGGGTCACGGCGACTATCACCCAGCCATGGGACGGTCATTCCTGCCCGACAACGTGGACATCCCCCTCGACCCGCCGTCCTCGATCCTGGCCGGCGACGCGTTCCTGGATCGTGTCTACGGAATCTATCGCTCGATGCAGTCGGACGAGGGGTCCAACGTGTGGAACACGACCCTGTTCATCGGCTGGGATGAGCCGGGCGGCACCTACGACCATGTCCCTCCGCCTGCCGCGGTACCGCCCCACCCGGACGCACCGCCAGGACAGCTCGGTTTCACCTTCGACCGCTCCGGCTACCGGGTTCCGGCCATCGTCGTCTCTCCCTGGGTGGAGCCCGGCTCGGTGTACAACGCGGAACACCGGCACACGTCCATGATCGCCACGCTTCGCAAGAACTGGGACATCGGCGGTCCATTCACACAGCGCGATCAGAGCGCGAAACCGTTCGACTATGTCTTCTCCAGGGAGACTCCCCGGGACCCCAGCGACTGGGCCTCCCCGCAGGCGCACACCGTGCCCGATTACCACGTGGACTGGGCGGCCACGAACCGCCGGCTCTCCAACCTCGGCAAGGCGGCGCTCCCCGGCATCATCGATTACGCGAAGAAGCACTCGATCACGCTCCCGAAGTCCATGCAACAGCCGGGCTACGAACTGACGGTTGAGGACATGTGGGGGATCTTCGAGATCGTGTCAGCGAAGATCTTCCCGAACCTGGGTCCAGGACCCGAGCGGATCAAGCAACTTGTCGATCACTTCAACAGCTGAACCGGCGACACTGCCCGTAGCGGCGCGGGAGCCAGTGTTGCGCCAGCGCCGGTGGCGATCTGGGTCCACGGTTCGGCCAAGGACGGCTCACTGGGACCGGCTTGCTGCAGGACCAGGAACAGCGGCGCAAGTCGGGTGTGAATGGCCGTGACAGCTGTGGCGTAGCTGGCCAGCTTCTCCTCGGCATCCGTGCTGGCCTCGATGCGTTGCAGAGAGCGCCACTCCATAGCCGGAACCGATTCATCGGTGCCGGAGGTCGCGGGTCCCAGCAGCCGGCGGAAGAGTTGTGCCTTAGTGCCGGTCGGGGCACACACCGTAAGCGAGTTCATGGTCGTGGACCACGGACCGGTCTGTCGTGGTGGGCTCCAACAGCTGAGCGGACCTGAACGCACCGTTGCCGAAAGGGACGCCGCCGGACTTGCTGCCAACCAGCTGAACGAGCTGTGGTGGCTATCCCTTGGCCAACCTCCACAACGGCGGTGCCCGACGGAGTCACTCAGCCGTTGCCGGGCAGGGAGGTTGGTCCGACCCTGAAGCCGAAGCTTTTGAGGCGTTGGATGGTCTTCTGACTGGCGTCGATGTGCAGTGCGGTAGCTCTCTTGACGGAACTCGGTGCTTGTGCGGCGAGCTTGGTGACCTGCGACCGGTTCAGGGTGGTGGTTCGGATCCTGGCCTTCTTGATCCTGAGTCCAGAAGTGATGGTCCGGTTGAGTCTGGTGGTGGTGAGGTGGCTGCTGGCGAGGTTGACACGGGTGAGGCTGGCGCCGGTGAAGGAGGTCGCGCGGATGTGAGTCCGCTTGAGTTCAACCTCAGTCAGTATGCTGGATTGCAGCTCAGTTCTGGCCACCCGCGCGTTGTTCATGGCGGTGTTGTGCAGGGTGGCTCGTGTCAGGTCGGTGCCGCGCAGTCGCGCTGAGTGGAGGGTGACGTCACCGAGGGTTGCTTCACGCATGCGGGTGTTGATGAGTCTCGCTCGGTTGAGATTGGTGTTGCTCAGGTGCACGGACTGGAGCTTGGTGTTGCGCAGTAGGGCCTTGTACAGGTTCACGCCGACCAAGGAGCCGGTGGTGGCCTGAGAGAGATCGTGCTGGCTGGCACCCGTCGAGCTGGCTCTGACTCCCCGGAGTTCGGTGCGTGTCAGGTTTGTCTCGACCATGATGGCGTCGGTGAGTGTGGCGCCCGTCAAGATCGCCTCGGTGAGGTTGGCGCGCGTAAGGTCGGCGCCTGTCAGGTCGGCGCCTGTCAGGTTGGCGCCGCGGAAGTCGATGCCGGTCAGATCGAGACCTGACAGATCCAGTCCGGCCAGGTCCGCGCCGGCACAGCTGCCACTGGGGCACTTGTCCGCCAGCGGTCCAGGAAGACCCCGGGTGGGGCTCGGCGACGGGGTCGGGCTCGCTGTCGGGGTCGGGCTCGCCGTTGGCGTCGGGCTCGCCGTCGGTGTGGGCACCGGGTTCATGCTCCATTTCGCGTAGAGGGTGGTGTCAGTGGCGGGGATGGTGAATTCGTCGCCGGGGTTGTAGGTGGTGCCTTCTCCGTCGGCTTGGGTGTTCCAGCCGGCGAAGGTGTATCCGGTGCGGGCTAGTTCGCCGGTGTTGTCTTCGAGGGTGATGGGGGTGTTGTAGGGGCCGTTTTGAGCGGCGGGGGTGTCGCCGCTGGTGTTGTTGTTGCCGTCGTAGGTGACGGTGTAGGTGTTGGGACTCCATTGGGCGTACAGGGTCGCCTCAACCAAGAAGGGGTAAGTCGCTTCGTTCGCATAGGTGTCGCCGTTGCCGTCGGCTTGGGTGTTCCAGCTCGCGAAGGCATAGCCCTCGCGGGTGAACGTATTGGGTTCCAGCGGTGCAGGATCCAGGCTGACCTGTGGCGACATATCGCCACTGCCGCCGTTTGCGTTGAAGGTCACCGAGGCCGGAGCGAAGTACGTGATCGTGATGGAGCCGTTCCCACCAGCACCGCTGTTGGTGCTATAAACCCCGCCGTTGCCAGCGGTCGCATAGACGGGCGTGCCAGGACCCGTACTACCACCGCTACCACCGCCGAAGCCGCCGCTGGTGTTGCCGGCGCCCGCTCCTCCGCCGCCGTAGCCGCCGCCACCTCCGCCGCCGCCGTAGGTAGAGAAAGTTGCATTGCCGCCTGTGCCATCGCCAGTGCCCGTGCCACCGTTTGTGCTGCCGCCCCCGTTGCCACCCGCACCGCCATCACCGTCCTGGCCGGCGCTGGACCCAGCGCCGCCCACGCCGTTGCTTCCGCCCTGGCCACCGGTACCCGAAGGACCCCCGGCGGAGCCGGCGCCGCCAGGGTTGGCACCGGCGGCGCCGCCGGTGGCGCTTGTCCGGGTGCCAGCGCCCCCGCCACCACCAGCGATGACCTGATCGTCCGTGCCAGAGTTCACCGTTGTGGCGCCCCCGCCACCGCCGCCGCCGTTGGTGCTTTCCCCCCTCGAGCCGCCGCCGCCCACAACGAGATCGAGGACCGCTCCCGGCGTGGTGGCCAGCGTGGCGGTGACGCTTGCTCCGCTGCCGCCGTTGGGGCGCTTGAACTGGCCGGCGCCCCCACCACCGCCGTTGGCGACTACCTCAACTGAAGTGACGCCACTCGGGACAGTCCACGTGTGCGGGCCGGTCGTGGTGAACTCGACGGTCGTTAGGATGCCCTTGGTCCATTGGGCATAGAGGGTGATGTCCTCTGCGGGGATGGTGAAGTTCGCTCCAGGGCTGTAGTAGTCGCCGTTGCCGTCGGCTTGGGTGTTCCAGCCGGTGAAGGAGTAGCCGGTCTTCTCCAGATCACCGGAGTTGCCGGGCAGGATGATGGTCGTGTCGTAGTCGGCGTCTTCGGGAGCCGGAGCACCGCCGGCATCATTGCCATTGCCGTCGTAGGTCACGGTATAGGTGTTCTGGCTCCACTGCGCGTACAGGTTGGCATCGGCGGTGAAGGGGTAGACTTCCTCATTCTCGTAGGAGTCCCCGCTGCCATTGGCGGCGGTATTCCACGCAGTGAAGGTGTACCCGGTGCGCGTGAAGGTGTTGGCATCCAAGGGCTCCGGGACGTGGCTGGACTGCGCACCCATCGTGCCGGCACCGCCGTTCTTGTCGAACGTGACTGTCGACTCCACGGCTCCGACCGCGGCGGAATGCTCCCCACCGGCACTGATGTTCACCACCGTCTCACCCGGTGCCAGGAGATTCGAGGTGTCGACCTCCACGGCGACGTCACTGGATTCTATGGTGTTGTCTCCCAGTTGACCCTTCCCGTTGAGTCCCCAGCAGTAGGCACCTCCGCTGGCAATCGCACACGTGTGCTGGTTCCCGCCTTCGATCTCCGTGACCGTAGAGCCATCGAGAGCTCCGGAGGTGTCGACCGCTACTGGCACCAGACTGGGGTCGGTGCTGTTGTTTCCCAGTTGTCCATTGCCGTTCGGGCCCCAGCAGTAGGCGGCTCCGTCCGCGACCGCACACGAAGAGCCGCCAGCGGTCACGCTTGAGACCGTCAGACCCGAGAGCGCTCCGGAGGTGTCGACAGCCACCGGCACAGGACTCTGATCGGTGCTGTTGTCGCCGAGCTTCCCGTCCGCATTGTCTCCCCAGCAGTAAGCATCGCCGTCGGCGACCGCGCACGTGTGGGAGTAGCCGGCACTGATACTGGTGATGCTCTTGTCGCCCAACACGCCCGAGGTGTCAACTGCCACCGGTTCCCGGCTGAAGTCGACGGCACCTGGGTCTCCCAACTGCCCGTTCCAGTTCGCTCCCCAGCAGAAAGCCTCCCCATCGGCGATCACACAAGCGTGTTCGTAGCCGGCACTGATACTGGTGACGGTCTTGTCAGCCAGCACTCCGGAGGTGTCGACCGCGACCGGCACGAGGCTGTTGTTGGCGGTGCCGTCTCCGAGTCGACCGCTGTCGTTGTTGCCCCAGCAGTAGGCGGCGCCATCCGCGACCGCGCAGGAATAATATGCGCCAGCGCTGACACTGGTCAGTGTGCTGTCTGCCAGGGCGCCGGAAGTATCGACCGCGACCGGCACCGGGCTGCTGGTAGTGCTGTTGTTCCCGAGCTCCCCGTTGTCATTGAATCCCCAGCAGTAGGCGGCGCCCTCGGCAACCGCGCAGGAATGATACCCACCTGCGCTGACACTGCTGACATCGAGCCCATCGAGGACGCCAGAAGTGTCCACCGCCACGGGCACACTCATGCCCAGTTGACCGCTCATCGGATCCAGCGCATTGCCGTTCGCGCCCTGGCAGTAGGCGGCGCCGTCGGCGACCATACACGCGTGGCTGGTCCCCGAGCTGATACCGGTCACCGTCGCACCGGCAAGAACGCCCGAATCGTCGACGGCGACCGGGACGGAACTGTTCGTGAAGCTGTTGGTGCCCAACTGGCCGGAACCATTGTTCCCCCAACAGTAGGCTGCAGCGCTGGCGACTGCACACGAGAACGTGTCGCCCGCACTGATACCTGTCACCGTCGTTCCGGCAAGTGGCCCGCCGGTGTTCACTGCGACCGGTTTCCCCGTCTGCGTGGTGGTGCCATTGCCTAGTTGGCCACTGGTATTTCTGCCCCAACAGAAGGCCTGCGCGCCGGCCACTGCGCACGCATGAGCCGTGCCTGCGCTGATTTCGGTGAACGTCAGGCCATCAGGGAGATCCTGGGTGTATACGGCCACCGGGGCCTTCTTGAAACTCGAGAGAACACTATTGTTGCCGAGGCGACCGTTGGATTGTTTGCCCCAACAGTAGGATGCCCCGCTGGCGACGGCACATGTGAATTCGGTGCCGGCGCTGACTCTGGTGACCGTCTGTCCGCTCAGGACCCCGTCGGTGTAGACCGCTGTTGCCGATGATCGATCCGTCTGCGTGTTGTCGCCGAGTTGGCCCCACGTGTTGTCACCCCAGCAGTAGGCGGCCCCCTCACTGTCAACTGCGCAGGCTTGGGCAGCACCAGCGCTGATGGTGTTGATGGTCCTGCCCTCCGGCACGGCCGTGGTGTCGACAGCGACTGGAACCGAACTGGGGGCAGTGTCACCATTACCCAGCCTCCCGTCGGTTCCATTGCCCCAGCAGAACGCGTCGCCGTCAGCGATCGCACATGTGAAGTCACCGCCTGCGCTGATACTGGTGACGGTTCTCCCTGCCAGGGCATCGGAGGTGTTCACGGGGACGGGGACCGGACTCATCTCTGTGCTGTTGTTGCCCAGCTGGCCGCTACTGTTCAGGCCCCAGCAGTACGCGGCTCCGCCTGCCACAGCACAGGTGTGTTCGGGACCTGCACTCACGTCGGTAACGGTCTGACCGGTAAGAACTCCGGAGTTGTCCACCGCTACGGGCATTTCCATGCCCAGCTGGCCGTATACGTTGTCGCCCCAGTCGATGGCCTGGCCGTTCCCCGGGGCCGCCTGCGCAGAAACCACGCTGAGCAGGCCGACCGCCAGCGCCAGTACTGGCAGGAGCAAGAAGTAGCGCGAGAGCAACCTGTGGGATTGTCGCATTGACGCCTCTTGAGTAAAGGGCCTGAAGGTAGGGGCCGAGTACTCTATGGATAGCTGCAGCTACCTTACGTAGGCAATGTCGTTGACCCGATCGGATGACTTTGACACGCACTATCGGCATCACTGCGCTGTGGCAGGCTGTGGCCAGGGACGGGGTCGAACCGTCGACCTTCCGATTTTCAGTCTCGGGAAAGCACTCACAAGGAGTCCATTGAGTGATGATCTACGGGGGAATCGGACGGGACACCTGTCACCGTTTCCGTTGCTCCCCATGGGCGTAGTGACAAGTTAGTGACAAGAAAGAGCCTTCGCGCCGCTCACGATCTGAGTCAAGGCCGCGACCGCCGCTGCCGTAGCTCATCCGGG
This sequence comes from Actinomycetota bacterium, assembly GCA_020438795.1. Taxonomy (GTDB): domain Bacteria; phylum Actinomycetota; class Actinomycetes; order S36-B12; genus JAGQTY01. The sequence goes on along the minus strand of JAGQTY010000005.1, from coordinate 108 downwards.
GTCAGGAACGGTCTGTGCTTGTGCACCGTGCGGTGGCACGTGGGGCACAGCAGGGCGAGATCACTCAGGGACACTTCGCCCTCGCCCTGAACATGCAGAGGGACGAGG
>JAGQTY010000059.1 GCA_020438795.1 Actinomycetota bacterium | reverse complement strand
GTGCGCCTCGACATGACCGACGGTGCCGACTCTTTTGAGATTTCCATCACAGATGGTCAGGCGATCGAGGCCACTGACGAGGCCGCCGGACTCTCGCTCTCCTTGATCAGGGCCCTGGCGCCCCAGGCGCGCGTAGCAGGCCACGGGGCCGCCAGTCGACTGGTGCTTCGCTGGCCCGTCGACGACTGATTGCCCGCGATCGTGGGTCCTTCTTCACGCAATGCCACCGGATCCTGACACGGAGTGGGCCGCTTGCCCGGGTTGTCGCTCACACCGAATCAGCTGAGCAGCCGTCATACAGGCCGTGGGTCGGGTCAGACACACAACGGCAGGTGGCGCAGGTGCTCCACAGCCCCTGCAAGGAGCACCCGCTGACCTGACGTAGACTTTGCGTTTGTTGGAGTGATTCCACGTCTGCACTTGAGCGGACCTCACATTGCCTATCAAGGAGTAGTTACCCGTGCAACAACTGGCTGCTGCAACCGGACTCGAGCTGTCCGGTGGCAACCTGTGGATCGTTATCGTCGTCGGCATCATCGGGCTTCTCGCTCTTGTCGTGGCCGCCGGACTCGTGCGCGAGGTGCTCGCCGCGGATGAAGGCACCGACAAGATGAAGGAGATCGGACATGCAGTCCAGGAGGGTGCCTCCGCATACCTGAGCCGGCAGTTCAGGACTCTGGCGATCTTCGCGATCATCGTGTTCTTCCTGCTCTTCCTGCTCCCCGCCGAGGCGTGGGGCGACCGGATCGGTCGTTCGGTCTTCTTCCTTGTGGGCGCGGTCTTCTCCGGCATCACCGGCTACATGGGTATGTGGCTGGCTGTCCGGGGCAATGTGCGCGTCGCCTCCGCCGCGCGCGACGGCGAGAAGGAACGGGCGATGAAGATCGCGTTCCGCACCGGTGGCGTCGCCGGCATGTTCACCGTGGGCCTGGGCCTGTTCGGTGCCGCTCTGGTTGTGGCCGTATATCAGGGTGAGGCTCCCAAGGTCCTGGAGGGCTTCGGCTTCGGTGCCGCCCTGGTCGCCATGTTCATGCGAGTCGGTGGCGGTATCTTCACCAAGGCCGCCGACGTCGGCGCCGACCTCGTCGGCAAGGTCGAGCAGGGCATCCCTGAGGACGACCCACGCAACGCGGCAACGATCGCGGACAACGTCGGCGATAACGTCGGTGACTGTGCGGGTATGGCCGCAGACCTCTTCGAGTCCTACGCGGTCACACTGGTGGCGGCCCTGATCCTGGGCAGCGCGGCGTTCGGCGAGGCCGGACTGGTCTTCCCGCTGATCGTCCCGGCCATCGGCGTCATCACGGCCGTGATCGGCATCTTCGCAGTCACGCCTCGTCCCAACGATCGTTCCGGTATGGCACCCATCAACCGAGGCTTCTTCATCTCTGCGGTGATATCGGCCGTCCTGGTGATCGGCGCCGCATTCATCTTCCTGCCGAACAAGCTCTGGGAGCTCAAGGGCATCATCATCGACATTCCGGCCGACGCTGTGGTGGCTCAGGCTGCGATCGGCCAGAAGCTGGGTCTGGTCTCCGTCGAGAGCTTCAACGTCCGCTGGTACGCCATCGCGGCCGTGCTCATCGGTATCGTGCTCGCCGCGGCGATCCAGCAGCTCACCGCGTACTTCACCGAGACCAACCGGCGTCCGGTCGACGATGTCTCCAAGACCTCGCTGACCGGCCCCGCCACCGTGATCCTGTCGGGCTTCTCGCTCGGCCTGGAGTCCGCGGTCTACTCGGCGCTGCTCATCGGAGCCGCCGTCTACGGTGCGTTCCTGCTCGGTGCCGGCTCGACGCTGCTGTCACTGTTCGCGGTCGCGCTGGCCGGTACCGGTCTGCTCACGACCGTCGGCGTCATCGTGTCCATGGACACCTTCGGTCCGGTCTCCGACAACGCGCAGGGCATCGCGGAGATGTCCGGCGATGTTGAGGGCGAGGGTGCTGACACCCTGACGCAGCTGGACGCAGTGGGTAACTCCACCAAGGCGATCACCAAGGGCATTGCGATCGCGACGGCTGTCCTGGCGGCCACCGCACTGTTCGGGGCGTTCCGGGACACGGTCACTGAGGCTGTCCAGACCATCGTCAACAGCACGCAGGAGCTGCAGCAGCTTGTCGGGTCCGAGCAGGGCGTCCTGCAGTACTTCGGCATCCTGGACGTCGCCAATCCGGCCAACCTCGTCGGCCTGCTGATCGGGGCCAGCGTCGTGTTCCTGTTCTCCGGCCTCGCGATCAACGCCGTGTCGCGTGCGGCGGGCGCGGTGATCTTCGAGGTGCGGCGGCAGTTCCGGACCGATCCGGGCATCATGGCGGGGACATCGCGGCCTGAGTACGGCAAGGTCGTGGACATCGTGACCCGTGACTCGTTGCGGGAGCTGATCACACCGGGTCTGCTCGCCGTGCTGACCCCTATCGCGGTCGGCTTCGGCCTGGGTGTCGGCGCTCTGGGCGCCTACCTGGCCGGCACCATCGCCACCGGCGCGCTGATGGCGGTCATGCTGTCCAACTCCGGTGGTGCCTGGGACAACGCCAAGAAGTACGTCGAGGACGGTAACTTCGGCGGCAAGGGCTCCGAGGCCCACGAGGCGACCGTCATCGGCGACACCGTCGGTGACCCGTTCAAGGACACCGCTGGTCCGGCCATCAACCCGCTGATCAAGGTCATGAACCTGGTGGCCCTGCTGGTCGCACCGGCTGTGGTCACCCTGACCCTCGAGGGCTACACCGTGTGGCGCTGGGCGATCGCGCTTGTGGCAGTGGCCATCGTCGTGATCGCGATCATCGTGTCCAAGTCCCGGCCGATCGCCGTCGGGGACACTCCCGCCGGTGAGGGCGCCGAAGGCACTGCCGGCGACAGCGACGGTGACGCCGCCCCAAGTGCGGACGGTGGTCCGCGCGACGAGGAGAAGGTCTGAGTCTGTCCTGATTCTCCGGCTCCTGTCGAGGTCGTTCACCGCTGCGGTGGTGAGCCCGGACTTGACAGGAGCCGGACTCATGGCGACACACTCTGCGTAGGGGTGCATATCGAAGTGACCAGGAGTTGAGCTGTGGCCAGTAACACCGTTGGGCGACGGCTGGTGATCGTGGAATCGCCGGCCAAGGCCAAGACCATCCAGCGGTACTTGGGTGACGGTTACGAGGTCGAGTCCTCGGTCGGTCACATCCGGGACATGCCGAGCAGCGCCTCCGAGGTCCCTGAGAAGTACAAGAAGACGCCGTGGGCCAGGACCGGGGTCGACGTCGAGAGCGGCTTCATCCCCCTGTACGTGGTGAGTGCTTCCAAGAAGGCCACCGTCACGAAGCTCCGCAAGGCCCTGGCGGAGGCCGACGAACTGCTGCTCGCCACGGACGAGGACCGCGAGGGTGAGGCGATCGCCTGGCATCTGGTCGAGGTACTGAAGCCGAAGGTTCCCACACGCCGGATGGTGTTCCACGAGATCACCGAGGAGGCCATCACGGCCGCCGTGGAGAACACCCGGGAACTCAACACCGATCTGGTGGATGCCCAGGAGACCCGCCGCATCGTGGACCGGCTGTTCGGCTACGAGGTCTCGCCCGTGCTGTGGCGCCGCGTCAAGCCCAAGCTGTCTGCAGGGAGGGTCCAGTCCGTTGCGGTCCGCCTGATCGTGGACCGTGAGCGTGAGCGGATGGCCTTCGTCTCCGCGCAATACTGCGATGTCCGGGGCGACTTCCTGCCGGGCGACTTCGAGGCCCGCCTCAACACCGTCAACGGCCGTCGCGTCGCGACCGGCCGTGACTTCACCGACGAGGGGCAGCTCAAGGGCGACGCTGCGGCGGTGGAGGTCGTCGACGAGCCCCGGGCGCAGGAACTGGCGCACCAGCTGGCGGATCAGACCTTCGCAGTGGCGTCTGTCGAGAAGAAGCCCAAGACGCGCAGACCTGCGCCCCCCTTCATGACATCCACGCTGCAGCAGGCCGGTGGCCGCCGGCTGCGCTGGAGCGCGAAGCGGGTCATGAGTGTGGCGCAGGGCCTGTATGAGCGTGGCTTTATCACCTATATGCGTACCGACTCGACCACGCTGTCCGAGCAGGCGCTCGACGCTGCTCGCAGGCAGGCTCGTGAGTTGTACGGCGCAGACCATGTGCCCGAGGTGGCGCGCCGCTACGAGCGCAAGGTCAAGAACGCCCAGGAGGCTCACGAGGCGATCCGGCCCGCCGGCGACTCCTTCAGGACCCCTGCCCAGGTCTCGGGCCAGCTGAACCCGGACGAGTTCAAGCTCTACGAGCTGATCTGGAAGCGTACCGTCGCCTCGCAGATGGCCGACGCCAAGGTCGCCACGACCACCATGACGCTGAAGGCGCGAGCCGGTGACGACGAGGTCGGTTTCACCGCCTCCGGCACAGTGGTGACCTTCCCGGGCTTCCTTGCGGCCTACGAGGACATCCGTGAGGAGAACGATCCGCAGGCGCCCGCGCTGCCTGCGTTGCAGGAGGGTCAGGAGGTCCGCGCCTCGCAGTTGCGGGCCGAGGTCCACAACACCAATCCGCCGGCTCGCTACACCGAAGCGACACTGATCCGCGCGCTCGAGGAGCGCGGGATCGGGCGGCCGTCCACCTATGCCTCGATCATCCAGACCATCCAGGACCGGGAGTACGTGGACAAGCGGGGCTCTGCCCTGGTGCCCTCGTTCCTGGGGATGGCAGTGACCCGGCTCATGGAGGAGCACTTCTCCACCCTGGTGGACTACTCATTCACCGCACGGATGGAGGAGGAGCTGGACCAGATCGCCAACGGCGACGAGTCCCGGCTGCGTGCGCTGGAACGTTTCTACACAGGCGCCTCCGCTGACGGGTTCGAGGGACTCAAGTCGCTGCTGGCCAGCTCTGAGGACATCGACGCCCGCAGGATCTCCACGATCGCCATCCCGGGCTCCGAGGCGGTGCTGCGCGTGGGCCGCTACGGCCCGTACCTGGAACGAGAGACCCCCGACGGTCCGGACCGGGCGAATGTGCCGGAGGAGCTCGCTCCCGATGAGCTGACCGCCGAGCTGGCCGAGGAGCTCTTCGCCCAGCCCAGGGGCGATCGCGAACTCGGAACTGACCCTGAGACCGGGCTTACAATAGTGGCGAAGTCCGGGCGCTTCGGGCCGTATGTGACGGAGCTCCTGCCGGAGGATGCACCGGCCAAGACGAAGGCACGCACCGCGTCATTGTTCAAGGACATGTCGCTGGAAACCGTGGACCTCGACCAGGCCTTGCTGCTGATGTCCCTGCCGCGCTCCGTAGGCGCGGACCCCGCCGATGGCGAGATCATCGAGGCGCTCAACGGGCGCTACGGACCCTATCTCCGCAAGGGAAAGGACACCCGGTCACTGCCCGACGAAGCGAGCATCTTCACCGTCTCCCTCGAGGAGGCGCTGAAGCTGCTGGCCGAGCCGCGACGCCGTCGCGGCCAGAGCGCGGCCGCGCCGTTGAAGGAGCTGGGCAACGATCCGGTGAGCGGTCAGCCCATGGTGGTGAAGGACGGCAGGTTCGGTCCGTACGTGACCGACGGGGAGTACAATGCTACGATTCCAAAAGCCGAGAATCCGCTCGAACTGACGGATTCCCGGGCCGCGGAATTGTTGGCCGAGCGGCGAGCCAAGGGGCCCGCGAAGAAGAAGCGGGCCAGCAAGTCGGCCAAGAAGTCCACCAAGAAGGCGGCAAAGAAGACAGCGAAGAGCAGTACCAAGAAGAAGGCGGCCGCGGCAGGTTCCGCGGCCGTGGAGCAGACGTAACCAAGGAGCACACGTGACGATCGCATCCGACATCACACAACTGATCGGTGGCACGCCGCTGGTTCGCATCAACCGTCTGGCGGAGGGAACTCCGGGTGAGGTTGTCGCCAAGCTGGAGTTCTTCAACCCTGCTCACAGCGTCAAGGACCGCATCGGTGTGGCAATGATCGACGCCGCCGAGGATGAAGGGCTGCTGCAGCCCGGCGGTACTGTCGTGGAGCCGACCTCGGGCAACACCGGGATCGCTCTGGCGATGGTGTGCGCGGCCCGCGGCTACAAGCTGGTGATCACCATGCCGGAGACGATGAGCAAGGAGCGCAGGGCTATCCTGCGGGCCTACGGCGCCGAGCTCGTGCTCACCCCGGGGCCCGAGGGCATGGGCGGCGCGATCGGCCGGGCCAAGGAGCTCGCCTCAGAGAATCCCGACTGGTTCATGCCGCAGCAGTTCGACAACCCCGCCAACCCCAAGATTCACCGTGAGACCACGGCTGAGGAGATCTGGCGCGACACCGACGGCCAGGTTGATGTCATCATCTCCGGCGTCGGTACCGGTGGCACCATCACCGGTGTGGGTCAGGTGCTCAAGGAGCGCAACCCGGACCTCAGGATGATCGCGGTCGAGCCCGATGCCAGCCCGGTCCTGTCCGGTGGCGCCAAGGGCCCGCACCCGATCCAGGGCATCGGCGCAGGCTTCGTCCCCGCCATCCTGGACACCGAGGTCTACGACGAGGTCATCCGGGTCGCCAATGACGACGCCATGGCGACCGCACGTCGTTCGGCTCGCGAGGAGGGTCTGCTGGTCGGTATCTCCTCAGGTGCTGCACTGTGGGCGGCGCTGCAGGTCGCGGCGCGCCCCGAGTCCGCGGGTAAGCGCGTCGTGGTCATCATTCCGTCGTTCGGCGAGCGCTACCTGTCCACGGCGCTGTTCGCGGACCTGCTTGACTGATGACCCACTTCCGCGAGGACGTCCGCGCGGTTCTGGAGCGGGACCCTGCTGCCAGAAGCAAGCTGGAGGTGTTCCTCGCGTATCCGGGGCTGCATGCCCTGTGGGGGTACCGGTTCGCGCACTGGCTGTGGAACCACCGCATGAAGACGCTCGGCCGCTGGTGGTCCCACGTCACGAGGTTCTTCACCGGGATCGAGATCCATCCGGGAGCCGAGATCGCCGACTGCGTGTTCATCGACCACGGCATGGGCGTCGTGGTCGGTGAAACCACTGAGATCGCGCGGGGCTGCACCCTGTACCAGGGCTGCACACTGGGAGGCACCAGCCTGGAGAAGGGCAAGCGCCACCCAACGCTCGAGGAGAACGTGGTCGTCGGCGCCGGCGCCAAGATCCTCGGACCCATCACCATCGGCGCCAACGCCCGGATCGGCGCCAACTCGGTGGTGCTGCATGACGTGCCGCCGGGCACGGTGGTTGTCGGCGTCCCGGGTCAGGTCGTCACCCGCAAGAAGCCGGAGGCGCTGCCGGTGACGGATATCGAGAACGAGAGCCCCGACGCGGTCGGTGAGACCCTCGTCTCGCTGCTGCAGCGGGTAGAGGTGCTCGAACAGACGACGACCGGACACCGTGGCGCCGGGCCACACGCTCCGGACCACGGAGTCTGGCGGGGGGAAGACTTCATTCACGAGGACTTCGTCATCTGAGTACTGAGCGGCTGCTCGGCGAGCTCGGCAGTTCCGCCCACCTTTCCCTGCGTCCGCCAGGCTCCATCGATCCCTGCGGGAATGTTCTCCTGTCGTGCCGCGTAGCAACGCGATTACGGATCACGCGGAGTCGACTGCTCAGAGTGATCTTCTGGGGATTCCAACAGGACACCGATGCTGTTCGCAACCAACAATGGTCCTCGGCCCCTCGGCGGGGTGACTTGGGTAGGAGTATGTGATGAGGCGTGCTGGTGTGGCCTTCGTGTCGGCGGCTGCGATCGGACTTGCGGGTCTGGTCCCGGTAGCGGGAGTGGCGCAGGCGGCGCCTCCAGCTCCTGAGGTTCAGGCGGTGGAATCACCGCACGTGGACGCTGCCAAGAAGAAAAAGAAGAAGGTCAAGAAGGTTGTGCTCCGGGTCAGCCAGAAGAGGGCACAGGTTGACTCCATCATCCGGCTGAACGGCCGGGTGAAGCCCAAGCAGAAGGCGCACGTCGGTTTCCAGCAGCGCTTCCCCCGCAGCAAGAAGTGGCACGGTATCAAGACCAGGACCACGAAGAAGAACGGTCGGGCGAGCGTCAGGGTCCAGTTGGGCAGGACGGGCACCTTCCGGTACCGGATGATCGACAAGAAGAAGAAGAGCAACGCCATCAAGGTGCAGTCCACTGCGAAGCCCACCCCGCCACCTCCCGTGCCTCCCGGCCCCAAACCGACCCCCGTGGTTCCCACGAGTTCGTCGGTCACCTGGCCCGGCGGCCAGCTTGCCCAGGACAAGCAGTATGAGGTGCCTGTGCAGGTTAACCCGGCTGTGAACGTTCAGGTCCGGCTGCAGTCGAACTCCGGCAGCGGCTGGGAGGACCTCTACGGCGGAACGGATAACACCGGCAAGGACGGCAAGGCCAAGCTGATCATGAGTGTGCCGGACACCGGGGACGTCAACCTGCGCGTGGCTGTGACCAACTACTCCGATGCGAACTCGGACTCTGCGACGCGCAACTTCACCGACCAGGGGGATGCTCTTTACGGCGTGCCGCTGAAGCTGCCCAACAAGACCGGACAGATCGTGAAGGCCCAGCAGTTCCCGGTCAACTGGCCCAAGCTAAAGTTGCCCAACCCGCTGGACAAGACCAAGACCCTCGTCCTGCCCGAGGTGGGCACCCCGGCGGCTGGTCCGCCCACCTGCATGACGGACGATACGCCCGCCGCTCAGTGCAAGATCCAGGGCAAGCAATACCGATTCATGTACACGACCGAGCGCTGGTATCCGAACGAGGACGGCACCGGATCGGTGCAGAACGGCACCGTGGCGGCCACCGCGCTGCTGTTCGTTCCCGACAATGTGAGCCCGAACGCGAACGTCGTTGTGTGGGCGCATCCCACGATCGGCCAGGAGAACAAGTGCTCGGTCTCCCGGGGTGTGGATCCGATTCCGATCACCAATGGCAAGACCGGAGTGACCACCATGGGTCCCGGCGGGATGAACACCAATCTCACGGACGTGGCGTTCTTCTTGGATCAGATGCTGAGCAAGGGCTACGTGGTGGTGATGCCTGACTACCTCGGGATCGCTGTCGAGGCCCTGGACGCCAACCAGACCAACAAGACCTATGCTGTCGGACCGCAGGAAGCCCGCGACGTGTACTACGCCGCACAGGCGCTCTTCGACGGCGCGAAGAACGGTCGGGGCTGGCCCGGGCTGCTGACTTCAGACAAGAAGAACAAGATGATCGTGGCGGGTCACAGTCAAGGTGGTCATGCCGCGCTGTGGACCGGCAGTTCCGCCGGCTCGGACTGGGCCAAAGCCACTGGCATGGACCTCGAGGGCGTGGTGTCCGTCGCTCCTGCCAGCGACCTCAACCAACTGGTGGAGACGCAGTGGGACACGCAGGCCAACTGGATCCTGGGCCCCGAGGTCATCCAGACCTACGCGGCATATCTGCCCCGGCTGGCGCTGACCAACAACGTACTGGGTCAGGCGGCCGACCCGCTCGGGCCCAACAAGGACGTGCTCTCTCGCTACGAGAGCTACTGCACCACGCAGGCCTTCGCAGCCAGCTACGAGTATTTCCCGAACGGACTGCAGGATCCCAGCGGTATTCCGTTCATGAAGAACCCCGACGCTGCCGCCAACCTGCAGGCGTTCTACAACTGGGGCCAGGTCTTCAACGCTCAAACACCTGTCAGCGACAAGTCGGACAACATGAACTCCAAGGTTTCCGAGAATGTCTACCCCAAGGATGTGCCGACGCAGCTCATCTCGGGGACCGCGGATCAAGTGGTGCTGTCCCAGGTCAACGCCGGCCTGCAGCAGAACTTCTGCGCCGCCGGGGTCAACCTCGGCGCCTACTGGACCCCGGTGACCACCGGGGTGGCCAATCCCAACCCGCCGCAGACTGATGCCTACCAGGCGGCCGATCACTTGAACGTGATGCTCTTCCCCTTCGCCAACAACATGGGCACAGCGGACAGTCCGCAGTATCAACTGGTGGGTGGCAACATTCTGCAGTTTGCGGCTGACCGGTTTGCGGGGAACACCTTTACCAAGGACTGCGGGGACAGCAACCAGCCGCACAGCTTCACAGCGCCCTTCTTCCCACCGGCCGGTGTGACGCGCACCTCGTGGTACGTGTTCCCGGGGATCACCATCAGCGGTACCAAGATCGTGGTTGATCCCAACGCCGAGAAGTTCTACCTGACCAATGGTGATCCGGCGTTGATGCTGCCGTCCAAGCCTGTCACCAACACACCGAACGATGGTGATACGACTCTGAACCCGGCTCCGGCTCTCGGCACGGTCGATACGAGCACCTTCGCGCAGGAGGGATGCGGTCTGCAATGGAAGAACACCGGTAGTGGCTTGAAGACGAGGTCAATCGAGAATCCTGCCTGCTACCAGTGGGGACTCTATCCCTACAACGAGTTGATCTACAAGGGCGCCTCGGTGGCCGACGGACAGTGGGCGGGCAAGAACGGTAAGAGCTACCCGTTCCATCCCCCCAAGCCCTGACACCACTCGGGGACCACTGTGTCCCTGTGCCGGTCCAGTATCGCTGGCGCGGGGACACAGTAATGAACACCGGAGGCTTCGCCCGGTACGGAATCCAGGCCATCCCGGTCTGGTACCTGCCGAACGCATGTCGTGCCCGTCACGGGCCTTCGTGGACCACCTCGGGCAGCCCGAACACTGTGTGCACACCCGGCGACCAGAGCACGGGGACGTTGGGTCGCCCACCGACTGGTACACCGGCAGCGGGCACCAGGGAGTCCTCGAGTGCCACGATGCGAGCCGAGTGCAGCGGCCACGGTTCGTGCTCGTTGGGCGTCCACAGTGTGCGCCCGGCGACGTAGGAGTGCAGCCCCCACCGGGCGGTGAGGAAGTGATCCAGTGGCGTCGGCTCGATCTGATCGCCGACATCGACCACGATCCTGGTACGGACCTCCGGCAGCGGCATCCGCCGACGGCTGCGGTACTCCCAGCGGTTGCCCCGCTGCCTCACTCGCATCCTGGCCCAGGTGTAGGGGACCCGGTAACCCCAGCGCCCGGCCAGCACAGAGATCAGCCTGGTGGCTTCAAGACTGCGGAACACCACGCCGTGACGGCCCTGGTCATCGACGCTGTAGAGACGGACATTGATCTCCGGAAACCGGCCGAGGTAGGGCAGGGGCAGCCCGCGGCCCACACCGAGGCCCGCCATCCGGAATGCGATGAGGCCCACGAAGGTCCGCCCGGCCACGACGTCCGGACGGGTTCCCGGTGGCAGTAGTGGTCTGACGTAGTGCGGGGCCACCCCCCAGTGGATGAATGTGGCATCCAGCCACCGCTGGTCGAACAGCACCGGTCCCTGCAG
>JAGQTY010000058.1 GCA_020438795.1 Actinomycetota bacterium | reverse complement strand
CCGTCATGTGGTGAACGATGGAGTGGCCGCTGTCGATGTCGAAGGCCAGGTAGTTTGTAATGTGGCGCGGCTTGCGCGGCAGGTCGTCCGGCGGCGTGACGTTGAGGCTGGCGAACAGCGTTTCCCAGGAGCGAGCCACCGCAGCCGGAGAGCGGTCGGGAATCATGTCCAGCGTCACGTCCAGCAGGCGCGCGGTGTGTTGCGCCCGCTCCAGATAGCGGCTCATCCAGTAGAGATGATCGGCAACGCGTGATAACATGGCCATGCTACACCTCCTCCCCGGTCAGCACCCAGGTGTCCTTGCTGCCGCCGCCCTGCGAGGAGTTGACCACCAGCGAGCCGCGCCGTAGCGCTACCCGCGTCAGCCCGCCCGGCGCAATGGTGATATCCCTGCCGGTCAGCACGAAGGGACGCAGGTCGATGTGGCGCGCTTCGATCTGCCCGTCGATGAAACAGGGCGCACACGACAGATTGAGAGTCGGCTGGGCGATGTAGTTGCGCGGCTTGGCGAGGATTCGCTCGCGGAACAGCTCGCGCTGCTCGGCGGTGCTGTGCGGGCCGATGAGCATGTCGTAGCCGCCCGACTCTCCGACCGCTTTCACCACCAACTTGTCGAGGTTGGCCAGCACATGGTTGCGAGCGGTTTCGTCGGTGAGCAGGTAGGTTTCGACGTTGTTGAGGATTGGGTCCTCGTTCAGGTAGTAGCGGATGATGGCGGGTACATAGGTGTAGACGGCCTTGTCATCGGCCACGCCAGTGCCGACCGCGTTGGCCAACGTGACGTTGCCGGACCGATAGGCGTTGAACAGGCCCGGCACACCCAGAATCGAGTCGGGGCGGAAGATCAACGGGTCCAGGAAGTCGTCATCGACACGGCGGTAGACCACGTCAACCCGCTGCAGGCCGGAGGTGGTGCGCATGTAGACACAGTTGTCATGCACCAGCAGATCGCGGCCTTCCACCAGCGGAATGCCCATCTGTCGTGCCAGGAAGGTATGCTCGAAGTAGGCGGAGTTGAAGACGCCCGGCGTGAGGAGGACGATATTCGGGTTATCTGCGTGGGTCGGCGCCAGTGATGCCAGCGTGCTCAACAGCGCCTGCCCGTAGTTCAGGATCGGCTGCACGCCGTAATGGCGGAACTGGCCCGGAAAGACACGTTTCATCACCTGCCTGTTGGCCAGCATGTAGGAGACGCCGCTGGGCACGCGCAGGTTGTCCTCCAACACCAGAAAGCGGCCATCGTCGACCCGCACGAGATCGGTGCCGTCCACGGCCACGTAGACGCCGCGCGGCACGTCCACGCCTCGCATCTCGCGCCGGTAGTGGGGCGCGCTGTAGACCAGCTCCACCGGTACCACCTTGTCCTTGAGAATTCGCCCCTCGTGATAGATGTCGTGCAGGAAGAGGTTCAGCGCAGTCATCCGCTGGCGCAAGCCGCGGTCGATAACCGACCACTCCTCGCCTGTAAGGATGCGCGGCAGCAGGTCGTAGGGAAAGATGCGCTCGGTGCCCTGCTCGTTGCTGTAGACGGTGAAGGTGATGCCCTGGTTGAGGAAGGACAGGTCAGCGGCGCTTTGGCGGCGGTTCAACTCGTTGGCGGGCAGGGAACGCAGATGTTGATAGAGGGTTTGGTAATGGCCGCGTGGCTGGCGCTGGTTGCTCAGAAACTCGTCGTAGGCGGGTCCGGCGTCGTAATGTTCCAGCAAGTCAGGAGTCGCAACAGTGGTTGTGGACGACATAGGTTGCTCCTGTTGGGAGAGCTGTGGACGGAAACGGGATGGGTGCAACTCGTCGTCGAGGGGAGAGGCCGTCGCGGCCTGCGACACAATGACCACCATTATAATCCCCGGCCCCGCGCAATGCAAGCGACCGGCGCTCCCGCCTGCGCCGAAACAGCGGGGCAGCGCCAGATCGGTGGTCTACCCTTGGGGTGTAGCCGCTGTGAGCATGAATTCTTCCGGGCTTCTTCGCGGCTACGCCAGTTTGATTCCCCGGGCCTGGAGAGCATCCCAGACAAGCAGCCGCAGCTCAGCAACTACCCGATCCTTGATCCGCGCATCCTCAACCCATGCCAGCAACACGAAACTCATCATCGAAGCTTTGAACTCAACCAGCGGCGCGGCCGGCGGTGGTTCCGCCATGACATCAGGGTGTTGCCGGGCGGTTTCCACCAGCATCTGTTGCACGAGGTGCGGATCGGTGCCGTTGCTAACGCCGATGGGCACACGGGCGCGCACAAACCGATTTGTGCGGGTGAAGGTCTTCACGGTGCCGCTGAACCAGTCTTGATTGGGAACGATGTACTCGACGTCGTCCAGGGTTCGGACGGTGGTAAAGCGAATGCTCAATTTTTCGATCTCGCCCTCCGTACCGGCAATCTCTATCCAGTCACCCGGACGCACCGACCCTTCGAAGAGGACAATGATGCCTCCCAGGAAGTTCTTCAGCACGTCCTGCAGCGCAAGGCCGACGCCGATGGCCAGACCCCCGGTGATCGCCGCAATAGTGGCGGTGTTGAGTTGCAGGACATGAAACACGGCGAACAACCCGATGGCGATCAGGCCATACTGTACCAGCGTCAGGATTGCGTCCAGCGACCCACGGTTGGCTTCCCGATCCCGCCCGGCAACCGCCAGAATCAGACTCTTGATGAGGCTGACTACCATGACCCAGACGTAAAAGCCAAACGTAGCCAGGAAGACGCCTCCCAGGGTCAGCCAGTTGTCCTCCAGCGGCACGATGGTCGCGCCGGCCAGCGTATCGAGATTGACCACTGCGTCGAGTGCTATGAGGATCACCGCCATGGCAAAAACCGGGCCAAACAGGCGGGTGCGGTAGTAGGTCACGGCGGCTTCGTTGCCGACCATGTACGCCAGCCCCATAGCCAGGCGATAGACCAGGAACAACCCGGCCAGAAGAGTCAGATCCAGCAGCAGGCCGTTGTACAACCCTCCTGCGCCGAATAGCAAGTAGGCAGCCGTGAGCAGTGCAAGGGTCAATAGCGGCAGCACAACCTGTAGCCCCAACAGGTGGATGCGTCTTCGCAGGCCCATCCGTTTGTTCACCGTGTCAGCCAACAGGTCTTCGTTGGTCAGCAGGAGCAGATACGGATCGTTTTCGTCGGGGTCGTCGGTCTCCTCCAGATGCTGTTTGGCGTCCGCTTCAAGTTGTTCCTGAACCAGGGATGCCTGCGCGTCATATCGGCGACTCAAGGCGCGGGTGATGGCACGCGCCAGAAACCAGGCCAACACCAGCACCGCCAGTGTGGCCAGAAGCTGAGCCTGCACGGCCGGCCGGCCCAACAGCTTGAGAAGGCTTAGCCAGAGGTCGAGGAGTGTTGGAAAAAGTGTAGGCGAAGTCGTCATGGCATATCTTCCTGAGCGCTACGGCACCTCGTTGGCTTCATGGACTGCCTCCACGAATGTCTGCACGGCCTCAACCGGGTCAGCGCCGTCAACGAGAACAGCCTGGTAAAGCTGGTCGCCCAGTTGTTCCATCGTCACGAACTTGTTGGTCTCGACGACCTGCGCCGCTACCTTGGCCTGTTCCCGGAAACTTTCGAGATTGGGATGCTCCGACAAATCCACGATGACGCTGGCGGTGACATGGCCACCGGCGTCCATGAATTGCTGCTGGCTCGCGCGCTGGCTGAGAAAGCGTCCAAAGGCCAGCGCGAGGCCGGCGGCGGAGTCGCTGGCGTTGGCGTTAACCATGACGCCCCGAACCTGGAGCATTGGGCTTCCGGCTTGAAGGGGACCATTTGGCAGGGGCACGACTCGTAACTGATCCTCGCCTAAGTCCTGTTGCAGCCGATCCAGCGACCAGGGCCCGCTGACCAGATAGGCAGCTTCCCCCGCCGCGAATGCATCTTCGGCAGCGGCGCGCTCGAAGTACAGGTCCACGCCCGGCTGTGCGTCGTAGGTGCGCAGCGTCTCGAGCCAGGCTGCCAAGCCGTCAGCTTTCAGGACTTCGCCGGAATAGCTGTCGAAATCGAAACCGCCAAACGGATCCATCCCCCAATAGCCATAGAAGAAACTCACCGGCAGCGCCGCGCGCCGGTCGGCGTCCACCGTGAGCATCATGGCGTGCAGGTCGTTGGGCGGGTCGCTGATCATGGTTGGATTGTAGAAGAGCGCCACGGTGTTGAGAGATTCGGGAATACCGTAGAGCCGGCCGGCAAAGCGCATCGACTGCACTGCTTCCGGCAAAAACTGTTGCAGAAAGTCCGGGTTGATGGTTTCGCTCAGGTCGAGGATCAATTCTTCTTCAGCAAGCTTGCCAAGCCAGCGGCTCGATTCAAACAGAACGTCCGGCCCGGCCCCGCGTCGCGCTTCGGCGGCAAACCGGTCGTAGATCTCGTCCGGCGCCACGTAGACAGTGCTGATGGCATTTCCTGGACAGGCCGTGTTGAATTCGCTGGCCATATCTTCAAACGTCTTGGCGGGGGCGCCATCCAGCGAGTGCCAGATTGTCAGTGTTCCTGTCTCCGCCGGGCAGAGGTCCCCGGCCTCATTAGGTGGCGGATATACGTCGTAGGCTTCGGCGAAGTTCGCCAGCGCCCGCTCGACCATGTCGCTGGGAGTGATGATTCCCTGGATCGCCTGGCGGTAGCTGTCAAAGAAGCCCAATGCGCCCGCCTGCAGATCTTCCCAGATGCCCCGATTGACGTACGAAACGGCCTCGGAAGACCGGCTCTGGCTGGCTACGGTGAGCGTATTTGCCGGCAGCCCTGGCGTGAGTCTGATCCGCGTGTTCAACGGCACGCGCCCCAGATCGGCTCTGGCAAGGAAAAGCTGGTTCTGGGAACCGGTCAGGAACTGCGCCAGGTCGTAAGCCCGGCGCATCTCATCGGCGCTGGATACAGGGTTGAAAGCCAGGGCGTCCAGTCCCAGGAACGGGCGCGGTGAACCGCCGTTCGGTCCGAAAGGCAACAGTGCAACACCGATGCTATCCTCTCCCATGGCAGCCCTCAGCGTGGTAAGCTCGTCAGAGTCGCCGATGTAATAGGTGGCCTCACCGTCGATGAATGCCTGTTGTAGTTCCTGTGGATCGTCGTTGAGAATGAAACCGGGCAGCGCGCGCGCCGTTCTCAGGAAATCCAGCCAGTTCGTGAATCCCCCTTGTCCGAACACCAGGCGTCTCTGGCTGTCGGCAATTCCGCCGTCGTAGGCGCCAATGCCCCAGTAGGATTCGATAAAGCCAGGGTTCTGCGCCACTGTGTCCCCATCCTTGACCCGTTGCAGCAGCTCAGGGATGGTCTCAGGCGCAGATTCGACCAGGTTCCTGCTATAATAAAGGACGTTGGTGTGACCGGCGAACGGCAAGGCATAGAGATGGGTGCCGTCAGACACCATCTGAACAGCATTGGAGAGGAAGTTTGACAGATCGAGCTGAAGCGGCATCAGATCGCGGATCAGGTCGCGTTCTGCCAGTTGATAGATGATGCTGGCGTTGGAGAGGATCAGATCCGGCCCGAAACCTGCCGCATTGCTGTCTGCATAGCGGGCGACGAATGCCGACTTAGGAACGGCGACGCTGATCACATCGACGCCCGGATTCAGTTCCCGGTAGGCATCGAGCATCTGGGCCAAGATCACCGCATCTTCATCGGTCCAGGTGTGCCAGATCAGAAGGCGATCACTCTGTGGCCCTTGCAGGTCGTTGGTATCCGCCGCACTGCTTGTACACCCTGCCATCAGGGCCACGACCAGGAGAAGCCAAAATATACGTCGAAATCGAAGCATGAAAGTACCTGTACAACTGACTCCAGTCGTCCTGTCTTCAATCGGGGTTGACGCCATTATAGAGAACGGATCAGATTTGGGCAAACCCATCTGACTGGCGACGTACCCATGCATCGATCTGGGTTCCTGTAGAATCGCGCTGAAATAGGTTACAATTCGCGCTGGCGCCGTGCAGTGAACGGCCAGCCATCAGGCTGCCGTTTGAGCATTCTGCCGCACCACCGAACTATCGCATCCAGCCAGGAGGCACCTCATGGATTTCGCACTGTCCGACGAACACCTGCGCGCACAACAGATAGTGCGCGCCTTTGCCCAACGCGAGGCTGCGCCGCTGATCAAGGACGCCGATCGCGGCCAGACCATGCCGCCCGAACTCATGCCGCGTATGGCGCAGCTTGGCCTGCTGGGTCTTTGTATCCCTGAACGCTACGGCGGCCAGGGGTTCGACTACATCACCCTGGGACTTGCGTGCGAGGAGCTGGAGGCGGTGGACACGAGTCTGCGCACGGCCCTGTCGGTGCATATCGGGTTGAACAGCCTGGCGTTGCTGCAATGGGGCAGTGAACCGCAGAAGCAGCGCTTTCTGGTTCCCCAGGCGCGCGGCGAGAAGGTCGCCATGTTTGGCCTCACCGAGGCCGGCGCGGGCAGCGATGTCGCGGCCATGGCGTCCACCGCCCGGCGCGCGGGCGACGGCTATGCAATCAACGGCGAGAAGATGTGGATATCGCTGGCAACGAAAGCGCACCACATTCTTTGGTTTGCGCGCACCAACCCTGAGCGCTCCGATCCCCACGACCAACTCTCTGCCTTCATCATCGAGACCGACCGGCCGGGGGTGACGCGCGGCGACATTCACGGCAAGCTGGGTCTGCGCGCCGGCTCCACGGGGTGGGTGCATTGCGAAGATGTGCGTTTACCGGTTGAGAATCGACTGGGTGAGGAAGGGGAGGGGTTCAGGATCGCGATGTCGGCGCTGGACAACGGCCGCTACACTGTGGCCGCCGGCGCGACCGGCCTGATCCGCGCTGCGCTGGAAGCCAGCGTCAAGTACGCGCACGAACGTAAAACGTTCGGCCGTGAGATCGGCCGCCACCAGTTGGTGCAACAGAAGATCGCCCGCATGGCCCGCGATTACGAGTTGGCCCGGCTGGCCTGGCTGCGGGTGGGTTGGATGAAGAACCAGGGGCTGCGTAACACGCGCGAGGCGTCGCTGGCCAAGTGGTTCGCCGCCGATGCCGCTTTCGACGCCGCCAACGAGGCGATCCAGGTATACGGCGCCTATGGCTACAGCGATGAGTACGATGTGGAGCGCTATCTGCGCAACAGCCGCGCCTCGGTGATCTACGAGGGGACCAGCGAGATTCACCAGCTTATGCAGGCCGGCTACGCGCTGGGCTACCGGCAGGACGGCGCGCTGCGCTGCGAGTTACCGGCCTTCGATCCGCAGGTGTGGCGGGGAGCGGAGGGTGAACGGTAATCGGTAAGCGGTCAACGGTAAGCAGTGTTTCTAACCGATTACCGTTCACCGAGTCTTGTGTCCCACGAACAGCTCGCCGCCGCCGGAGTCCCAGATATCCTCGTTGTCATCCACGATCAGTTGCGGGATGAATCCGGCTTCGGTCAGCAGGCGCAGCCAGGTATCGCGGCTGAAAACGCCGAAGACGTGGCGGTCGTGGACAGCTTGCACCGATCCGTCGCCGTGCAGCAGCAGATATCCCATCTCCATCACGTATCGGCCGTCGCCGGGGTTTGGATCGCGTACCCATTCGACGTAGCGTAGCCCTCGGCCGCTGCCATCGGATGTGTCGTGGCCGCCGTTGCGGGTATAGGGATGGAAGGTTTCCAGCGTTTCATCGGGGCAGAACAGCGCCGCGCCGCCGGGCCGGCAATGGACGAACACAGTCGTCATCGCGGCCAACAGGTCGTCCTCGCTGGTGAGATACGACACCGCGTCGTGGACGAAAACGGCGTCGAACTGGCGGCCCAGGCGCAGGGTGCGCATGTCGCCCTGGATGTGTTCGCACTCAGGGTTGAGTCGCTGGCTGACTGCCAGCATCTGCGGTGAGAGATCAACCAGCGTCAGCTTGAAGTGCGTCTTGAGGTGTAAAGCGTTGTTGCCGCCGCCGCTCCCTAGCTCCAGCACCTCGATCGGCGACACAGCGCACGCTTCTACCAGCACTCGATGGTAGATAGCCGCCTCGCCGGCGTAATCTTCGGGCGAGGACAGCATCGGCCACCAGTCGGCCAGGTCGAAGTAGAGGGAAGGCAGCGACTCGCTCATCGCGGTTCGGTCTCGTAGTCGCTGCCTTGCTCGCGGACGACGCGCAACGTTCGTGAGCCGCCTTCGTCCTCTGGCCACTCAACCTTGTCGTAGATCTCGCTCAACGGCAGTTCGATCCCGAGGGAGGAGATGACGGCGACGTTGTCCAGGCCCTGGTAAGCCGTCAGCAGCCAGCGTGCAACTGATTGTTCGGCGGACTCGCCTTTGTCAGCTTGCCGGACATAGTGCTCCACCAGCGCGCGATCCTGGGAGATCAACAGATAGTCGGTTAGCGACTCTATAGTGCGGTACTGGCGGAACTTTGCGCCGCGGTCATAGGCTTCTGTGGACGGCGACAAGACCTCAATGATCACCGATGGATTGAGCAGCGTGTCCTCGCGCGGATCATCGAATTGCGGCTTCTTGCAGGCTACGATGATGTCAGGGTAGGTGTAGAGTCCCGATGTGCTGACCTTGACACGCAGATCAGCGCTGTAGACCATGTATGGTCTCTTTTTCAATGTGCCGACCAAGAGGTAAGACGTGTTCGTCGCAATCAAAACATGCCGCGGGCTTTCGCCAGCCATCGCGAATACTTCGCCGGCATAATATTCGCTCTTGTACTCAGCGGTCCGTTCCAGTTCCAGGTATTCCTGGGGCGTCAGATAGATCTTGCGTTCCGCTGTCATCTCTTTTCCTCCCGCGCCGTGTCTTGTGTTACTCGTCCTCGATGATCTGGTAGCTGGTGATGATCTCTGCCCCGGGCCGGATTGTGG
The DNA here is from genome assembly GCA_020438795.1 of Actinomycetota bacterium. GTDB lineage: Bacteria > Actinomycetota > Actinomycetes > S36-B12 > JAGQTY01. The sequence goes on along the minus strand of JAGQTY010000058.1, from coordinate 3,068 downwards.
CGGCCACCGAGCAGTACTTGGTCTCGGACAGGTGGATGGCCTGTGCGATGTCTTTCTCTTTCAGCCCTTTACCGCGCACAATGTATTCCATCGTGATGCGCACAAAGGGCCAGGGCGACTCGGACGCGTTTTCGCCCGATACATTGACCTTGAGGCCGGTCATTTTGGCCCGCTTCTTGGCCAGAATTCCAACGACGTCATAGGCTGAGCAGGAGGCCAGACTTAGCAGCAGGAGCTGTGAAGGAGCCATTCCTGTGCCGTTTTCTTCGTCCTGTGCGGAGATGACGATGGAGTGCTTCGAGTTGTCAGTGCCAACGAATTGTTTGTTTTGTACCCAGGTCAGAGTTACGTCTTTTGTCATGGTAGATTGATAGTTCCAGAGTTTGATAAGGTGGTTGTTTGGTAGTTCGATAGCGCAAAGGTGCAGCAGCACCCTGGCGTACCGGTTCTTTGATGCAGTTGACCGGCGACAGGTTAGCGATCCGGCTCGGATTCGCCGGAATGGAGCGCGGCAATCGGCTGCCGAACCTGTGCACTATCGAACTACCGTACTACTCTTCGTCCACCAGCTCGCGCTTCAGGATCTTGCCGGTGGCGGTCATCGGCAACGCCGAGCGGAACTCGATGAAGCGCGGGTATTTGTAGGCGGCCAGACCGTCCTGGGCAAAAGCCATGATCTCGTCCACCGTGGCTGTTTCACCGGGCTTGAGGACGACATATGCCTTGATCTCCTCGCCCATCTTGTCGTCGGGGATGCCCTTGACGGCTACCAGCGACACCTTGGGGTGGGTCATCAGGTATTCCTCAACCTCGCGCGGATAAACGTTGAAGCCGCCGCGGATGATCATTTCCTTTAGCCTGTCCACGATGTAGAAATAGCCGTCGCTGTCGATCTTGCCCAGATCGCCGCTGTGGAACCAGTCGTTGCGCATCACCTGAGCCGTCGCGTCGGGCCGCTTGTAGTAGCCTTTCATCACCTGGTGGCCGCGGATCACCACCTCACCCACCTCTTCAGGGCCAAGCGCGGCATCGCTGTCGCTGGCCGGATCGACAATGCGCATGTCGGTCAACCAGAGCGGTTGGCCGATGGAGCCAACCTTGCGCGGCCGGTCGAGCTGGTTAAAGCTGGCCACCGGCGATGTCTCGCTCAGTCCGTAGCCCTCCAGGATCGGCACCTGGAAGCGGTCCTCGAAATTGTGCAGCAGTTCGACAGGCAGTGCGGCGCCGCCGCTGACCGCGACGCGCAGCGTGCTGCGAATCTTGTCCAGGTCGAAGTTCTCTGCGTCGGGATAGCTGAGCAGGCCCCAATACATGGTGGGCACACCGGCGAAAACAGTCACCCCGTCGCGCTGCATGATGCCTAGCACCGCCTCTGCTGAAAAGCGCGGCAGCAACGTGATGGCGGAGCCCGAACAGAAGCCGGTGTTCATCAGCACCGTCTGGCCGAAAGAGTGGAACAGCGGCAGGACCACCAGGCAGACGTCGTCCTTACCCATGTGGATCATGTCGCGCGTTGCCACTGCATTCATCACCATGTTGGCGTGGGTCAACTCAGCGCCCTTGGGACTGCCGGTGGTGCCGGAGGTGTAGAGGATCACCGCCGTCTCGTCGGGCATGGTTTGCACCGTGTCGAAGACCGGCGATTGGCCGGCCATGACGCGGCCCAGCGTGGTCACGCCTTCGCCTTCGACCGGCGACGCAGCGGCCGGATCGGCAGTCGCGACGATCAGGTGGCGGCAATCGGGCGCCTGTTGGAATCCGTCAAACGCCATCTGGGCCATGGGCAACTCCGGTGTGCCCTGGAAGGCGATCATCGCCACCGCGTCGCTATCCTTCAGGTGATACGCAATCTCGCGTCCCTTGAACAGCACGTTAAACGGTACCACAGTCGCGCCGACCTTGAGGATTGCGTAGTACGCGATAGGAAAATAGGGAATGTTGAGGCATGACAGCGCAACCTTATCGCCGCGCTTGATTCCCAGTTGGCGCAGCCCGTTAGCCAGTTGATTTGCCGCGCCGTTCAACTGGGCATAATTGAGCCGGGTGTCGTTGAAAATGACAGCAGGCTGGGCAGGGTTTGCCAGGGCGCTTGACTCCAGCAGCATCGCTAGGTTGAGCATGGTATACCTCCGGGGATTGGGTGTGGATTGGCCGATTGGCGTATCTTAGCGTAGGAACGGGGGGATGGCAAATGGGGAGAGAGCCAGTTTGACAGCGGGACGCGGGCAGGTTACACTGCCAGCACCACGCTTCACGATCAGGAGTCGTTCCATGTCCCTCGTCAACATCCATGACCGCCTTGCTGTGTCCGCCGTTCTCTTTGCCGGAGTTTGCACCGTTTGGGGCTTCATCAACTATATTCGCAAGCAGGACATGACCAGCGGCTATTGGGGAGCGCTGGTGATCTGTGAAGTTCTGATGATCACTCAAGGCGTCATTGGCATCATCCTGGCCGTTCAAGGAAGTTCACCGCCGCGTGCCATCGTTCACTATCTCTACGGTATCAGCGCTGTGATCTCGCTGCCGGCGGTCTACGTCTTCACCGGTGGACGAGATACGCGGCGCGAGAGTCTGCTCTACGCGATCGTTAGCCTGTGGCTGTTTGGCCTGGCGATTCGCGGCATCACCACCGGCTCTGAGCAACAAGTTACGGCTCTGTTGGGGGCGCAATCCCTCATGCCCTTGCTCTGAAGCGTGCCGAGCTGAACGCATAAACACATACAAGGCCCGCATCGCCCTTTGCAGAGTGCTTCGCAAAGGATGTTCACGTCGCGGGAAAAAACGTCACCAACCCCCAACAGATACGAACAGTCATGAGATACCAGCCGGATTTTCTTAGCAAGTTGACACTGGCCGTGGAGTCCAATCACTCGTTGTTGTGTGTCGGCCTGGACCCGGACCCGTTTACTTTCCCGGAGCGATTTCCCTCCCCGGCCCGTGCAGCCGACCTGGTTGACTGGGGACGGCAGATCATCGACGCGACAGCCGATCTCGTCTGCTGCTACAAACCCAACGTAGCGTTCTACGAACAGTTCGGCGCGTCTGGTTTTGATGCCTTGCGCCAGACC
>JAGQTY010000057.1 GCA_020438795.1 Actinomycetota bacterium | reverse complement strand
CTCAGCTGCGCCGCTACTCCGATGTGTCGCTCGCCGGCTGGTTCGCCGCGCTGCTGTTCGCGGTCTTCCCGCTGCGGCTGAACATGCCTGGCGCGCCTCCGATCGGCGCCTGGATCGACTACATCGTGTTTCTCTGGGTGGTCGTGACACTGATGATCACCCTCACGGTCTTCATCGTCACCTGGTTGCGTTTCGGCGATCCCGTCCCGCCCCATATCGTGCGCAGCCTCGGCGACCGGGTGCGACGGGCCGATGGTCCCGGGGAGAACTCGTAACCGTTCGAGAACTTGCGGAGGAAACGGACACGAATTCGGCGAAATCGGGCCTGCGGATTGCGATCACTTGTTAGACCTGATGCAGGGAGGCGCCATGCGGATCACATCGCTGAGGTTCCTAGTCACCACTGCAACGGCCGTCGCTGCCTCGCTGCTGCTCTCCCTGATCCCTGGCCTTGCCCTCGCCGCCGGCGGGAACGCTCACTCAGCACTGGCAAGCGCGGAACCGGTGCAGGACCTCACGCCTGCCATATCGCTGGCTGTGGCAGCGCTCGCGGCACTGGCCCTGTCAGGCGGACTGCTGCGTCGCCTGCGACGCCAGCATCGTGAATCCCCCGCGATCGATCTGCGAGAGGGCCGGCAGTTCATCGACTCCGGAGAGCGTTCCTGATCACGGCTACGGTACCCCCAGCCGGCAGTCGACAGTCGGGCACTGCAGGTCGCTCACTTCACCCCGAGCAACAGATCAACCGAATCAGCCAGCCGGCGAGCAGCCCCCGGGACTGCGGCTCCAGTCGCTGAGGCGTCGACCCATCGGTCCACCGCTGCCAGTGCCGCGGGCGTGTCCAGGTCCGTGGACAACGCGTCGAGCAGCTCACTGGTGACGTCAGACACCGGGGCTGCCGCGTCGGCATCGAACGCCTGGCGCCACCGAGTGAGTCGCCGCTGTGCCTGCGCCAGCAATCGCGGCGACCACTCCCACGTCTTGCGGTATTGCTGACCCAGCAGGGCGAGACGCACGGCCATCGGATCGACTCCTGCGCTGACCTGGTCCTTCACGAGGACCAGATTTCCCAGGGACTTGGACATCTTGGCGCCCTGATATCCCACCATCCCCACGTGGACGTAGCAACGGGCGAACCGCTGCTCGGCCTCGCTCACCTTCGCCAGGCTGGCGCTCATCTCGTGGTGGGGAAAGGCAAGGTCGCCACCGCCTCCCTGGACGTCGATGGGCACCCCGAGGAACTCGGTGGCGATTGCTGCGCACTCGATATGCCAACCGGGCCGGCCCGGTCCCAGAGGACTGTCCCACGCCGGCTCGTCGGTGCCGGTTCGCCACAACACCGGATCCAGGGCGTTTCGCTTGCCCGGTCGGTCGGGGTCGCCGCCCCGCTCCCGATCCAGGACGAGCATCTGCGAGGCTGGCAGCCTGTTCAGCTGCCCGAACCCCGGATCACAGGAGGTGTCGTAGTAGATGTCCTGCCCCACGCGGTAGGTCGCTCCCAGCGCCTCCAGTTGCGAGATCGTCGCTGTGATCGCCGGAATCGACTCCACCGCGCCCACATACCAGCGTGGCGGGAGGATGCGCAGAGCCTGCATATCGCTGCGGAACAATTCAGTCTCTCGCTCCGCGAGTTCGCGCCAGTCCTCACCACTGGAGAAGGCGCGTTCCAGCAGGGGGTCATCGATGTCGGTGAGGTTCTGGACGTAGTCGACAATGCGTCCCGAAGCCAGCCAGTACCGGTGGATGAGATCGAAGGTCACGTAGGTGGCAGCGTGACCGAGGTGTGTGGCGTCATATGGTGTGATGCCACACACGTACATCGAGGCGTGCCGTCCGGTGCCGCACTCCTGCAGGCGGCCCGAGGCTGAGTCGAACAGCCGCAGCGGCGGCAGGTTCCCGGGAGGTTCGGGGAGCCTCGGCGTACGCCAGGAGCGCATTAATCGGCGCCCGATCTGCGGTAACCGTTGGCTCTGGGACACAGATGGCCCTGAGGCTCCAGCGACTGATAGCAGAACGGACACGTGGGTAGGCCGGCCGCCAGCACGGCGAACGCCCGGCCGATGAAGGACCCCGCCTGTTCGGCATTGACCACGACCCGGACGGTGTCGGGTCCCTCCGGGGCGTCGCTACCGATGTCCGGCACGTCTGTGGCATCCGCGACCATCTCGTGACACTCCACGATGTACTCGGCCGTCTCCGGGTTGAACGCCAGCCCCATCGCCCCCACCGAATACTCCGGTTCGATCGGAGTCTCAAGGGGTTCGGTGTCGAGATAGTCGTCGGTGTGGGAGGTCATGGCCCCGGGCGCGGAGACGCCGTCGACCAGTTGCTTGAGCTTGCTGGCAAGAATCTCCAGTTGTTCCTTCTCGAAGCGCAGGGTCACCACGCGCCGGCCGTCCTTCACCTGCAGGAAGAACTCGCGATCCCCGGGCTCCCCCACTGCCCCGGGTACGAAACGCTCCGGCATCCGGAACGTGCTGACGATCCTGGCCATTCAGCTGCTCCGCCGGCTCAACGGCGCATCGTCACCGGTGTTCTTGCGCCGTCTTCCCGGAGAGAACCGCGAGAGGTCCCCTCCGGTGATGTTGACGCATGCCACCTGTGGGCGGGTCTGCGTGTAGCGGATGACCGAGACTGAGCCGGGGTCGATCTGGAGGCGCTGGAAGAGATCGAGGTGCAGGCCGAGCGCATCCGCGATGATCGCCTTGATGACATCACCATGAGTCACTGCCACATAGGCCGCGTTCTCGCCGAGCCGCCGGTTCCACTTACGGATGGCCCGCACGGCACGGGCCTGCATGTCGCCGAGGCTCTCGCCACCGGGGAACCGGGCGGCGCTGGGATGGCGGTCGACCACCTCCCAGAGCGGTTCCTTGCGCAGCACTTCGACCGACATCCCGCTCCACTCCCCGTACCGGCACTCGGCGAGATCCACCTCCGTGTGGATCGGGAGATCCTTGCGCTTGCGGGCAGCCACGAACTGGGCGGTCTCTCGGCAGCGTTCCATGGGACTGGTGACCATCGCTCGAAGCCGCACCTCGGCCAGATGCCGGGCGGCTTCCTCACTCTGGGTCCGGCCGGTCTCATCGAGATGTACGTCAGGGAGCCAGCCGTCCAGTATCCCGTCAGCGTTCGCCACAGTCCTGCCATGTCGTAGCAGCAGAACCGTGGTCACCCACCCAGTCTATTGCCCCAGGCACGGTGGCGACACCCAAGCTCCCATCTGCCAGAGGCACACGGGCTGCTATGGCACGCCTGTCCACAGCGGTACCGGGGCCACCTGAGCTGGGCCCCGGGTACAGCCCGGCACCCTCTTCCTGACCGGCAATCCCCGCTGCTCATCACGGTGAGAATCCCACTAGAGTCGTAGTATCCAGGTGCTGGCATCTGCCACACGGAACGAGGCGGTGAACTGTGGCCAGGGTATGGATGGCGATCGGCTTCACCTTCATCATCATCCTCGGAGCCGTTGTCGCCGTAATGGTGGCGCTCTCGATCTCGCAGGCCAAGGAGGATGTCGCTCAGATCGGCGCCCACTCCCTGACCGTATCCAACGCCGCAGCCCGCCTGGAAGCCGATGTCAGCGGGCTGTCGAACCACGCGCTGCTCGCCAGGGTGCTTCCCGACGACCAGGTGCCACTGCAGCGTGAGCTTTGGCGGCAACACCTCAAGAGCGCCAACAGGCAGCTCGACGCAATCGAGGACCAGTATCTCGGCAATCCGGCAGTGGTGGCTGAAGTACGGCAGACATTCGCGGAGTTCGCCTCCGTCACCAGGGATATCGTCCAGGGGCGAGTGCCGCTGACCACCGGTGAGGCGAATCAGAGTGACAAACTGCGCGACGAGCTCTATGAACAGGTCCAGGCGATCTTCGAGAACAGCATCGAACGCGAGGGAGAGCTCGAGGACGAGATCGGCAGCGACCTGAACAGGCTCTCGTTGATCGTCTTCACCGCCAGTCTGGCAGGACTCGTGGTCGCGCTGCTGCTGGCGCTCGGGGTCTTCCTGTCCTACCGGCGACAGCTGGGAGCCATTGAGCGGGACCGCAAGCTCATGGATGAGAACGTGATGCTCATGCGTCTCGACGGCGCCGGAGAGATCACGACCATCAGTTCGGCGCTGCTGGGATTCCTGCACAGCGACGAGGCGAAGCTGCTTCACCGGCCCTTCTCGGCGTTCGTCGACACGGAGGACATCGAGGTCGCCAACAACGCGCTGACACACGCCAAGGACGCCGGCTCCTGGTCCGGTGAGGTGCATTGGGGCAGCCCCGGAGATGCCGGCTCTCAGGCTGAGGTCCGGATCACCGCGAACCGCACCGCTGAGGGACGTATGCTCGGCTACACCTGCGTGTTCGTGGACAAGACTGCCGAGCGGCTGTCACAGACCGACCCACTGACCGGCATCCCGAACCGCCGCAAGTTCGATCGCGATATCGAAGGACTCACCAAACGATCCCGGCGCCACGGACTCACCCTGACCCTGGCGCATATCGATCTCGACAGGCTCAAGACGATCAATGACCAGTACGGCCACCTCACCGGAGACAGGGCGCTGAGGCTGATCGCAGACGAAATGGCTGTGTACTTCCGGCGGAGTGACGACCACATCTACCGCACCGGTGGCGATGAGTTCGTCGTGGTCCTCATCGGCGACGACCACGAGCGGGCCCTCGCCCAGCTCGAGGAGTTCCGCGCAGCGGTGGAGGCTGAGAAACTCACCACTCCCTACGGCGAGCTACGTATCACCACCTCGATCGGCGCGATCACTGTAGAGCCTGGTGGCGCAGGCGACGACCTCGACCTCTACTCCGCGGCGGATGCGAACCTTCTCGAGGCCAAGCGGACCCGGAACACGGTGCATGGAAGCCGGCTCGGCGCTCGAAAGGGCAGTGGCCACCCGCTCGCAAGCTCGAGGGCAGGCCGAGGCTCGGTCGCCCGGGACGGCAGCGGGGAGCCTCAGATCTGAGCGGCGTGCGCTGGGCCATCAGGGGAGGGAGGGTCTTTCGGCCCTGTTCTGCCGCTGCTAGGCTGCGGCGTAAACTCCAGGGAGGTTTCCTACGATGTCCAAAGTACTGGTCGCACTGGCCGCCGCGTCCGCCCCACTGCTGGTGGTGGCCGGATGCTCCTCGAGTTCGAGCACCGACTCCTCGGCCACCCCGACCGCAACCACGGCCTCGGCGACGGCGACTGCCACATCGACTTCCACTGGCAGCAGTGCCCCGTGCACGTCTGCCGCGATCAATGCCGCGCTGCCCAGTGGCGCCGATGCCGACGTGTACGCATGCGTCGGAGACTACGCCGGTGTGGACTACGACACGGGAAGCAAGCAGGACCAACGAGCCATCCTCAAGGCCGAGAACGGCGCTTGGACCGATGTCACCAGCGATGTCTGCGGCGCCGCTAGCGCGGGCGTCCCGGCGGAGGTGCTGGCCTACTGCGACGCCAGCAACGAACCCTCTGGCACCGGAGGCGGCAGCGGTGGCGAGGGCGACAGCGGCAAGGATGACAACGAGTAGACCCGGTTACCACCGGGTGCTGCCATTGCGATGAACAGGCGTGGGTGGCTGCGTGCCATCAGCGCGGTGCTGGCCGTCGGCGCGCAGACCCTGGCCCTGTACTGGCCCCGACCCCCTTCGGGCCCGCAGACCAGTCTTCCTCTGGACAAGTTCGTGCACGTCCTACTGTTCGCCGTCCCCACTTTCGCGCTGCTCTGGGCGGGGCTCGGTGTGGGCTGGGTCGTCTTGATCATGACAGTGCAGCTGCTGGCCAGTGAGGCGATCCAGTCGTTCATGCCGACCCGATCGGCAGAACTGGGTGACCTCGTGGCAGACCTGCTCGGCGTACTGCTCGGTCTGGTGTGTGGCTGGTGGCTACTGCTGCGCCGACCCGAGGTCCCTGACGGCTGAGCCGATTCTCGGCACCTTACCGCCCGCCCGCACGGCTCAATGCGCGGGCTGCGGCGCTGCGACGTCCAGCTCCGAGATCACCGCGGTGACAAGATCCGGCAATGCTGCTTCCACCTCGGGACTCAGCCCGACACCGGACGAGGTATCCGCTGTCTCGACGGCGAAGAGCACCAATCGCTGCGGCAGTTGGTCCAGCACCTCACCGAGCTGCATGGCCTCTGCCACTCCGAGCCCGTGCGTGCTGGCGTTGCCCGGCAGTGCGGGTGCCTGCCAGCGCCCATCACCGAACTCCAGCCGGTGGATCGTTCCGGGGGGCGAGTCCGCATGTCCGGCATCCACCAGGATCACCTCGTCGTGACCGGCCCATCGCGCGACCAGGCCGGTCGACTCCCCCGTCTCCTCCACCACGCTCACCCCGGCCAGCTCCGCCTGCTGCAGGAGCTCATAGGCGCGCACGCCGACACCGTCGTCGTGCCGGTAGGGATTCCCGACGCAGATGACCAGAGCGCTCACACGTCCACCCGTCTGATCTCCAGGAAGTGCGTAGCGCATGAGATGCACGGGTCGTAATTGCGGATCGTCTGTTCACACAGATGAGTGAGGTCGGCATCGCTGAGGGACAGGTTGTCCTCCACGACATGGAGCAGGTCGTGCTCGATCGCCGGCTGGTTCTGCGCCGTCGGCGGGACGATGTCACAGCTGTCGATCGAGCCGTCATCCTTCAGGAAGTAGCGGTGATAGAGCAGGCCACGGGGGGCCTCACTCACACCATGACCGACCGAGGCCCTCGGTCGTACCGGGATAGCGGGCGCGGTCGGGCGCACGTAGTCCTCGATGATGCGGATCGCTTCCTCGTAGGCCGCCACGACCTCGATCGCGCGCACGATGATGCTCTTGTAGGGATTGCGGACCTCGCCGTGGAGGTCGACCCGATCGGCAGCGGCCGCCGCCCCGGGTGGCAACTGATCCTGGGCGTTGGCGAAGCGCGCCAGCGGCCCGACGACGTATTGCCCCCTGTCCCACTTGCCGTGCAGGGCGTTGCTGTGCGCGACGTGTTCCTCGCTGAAGTGGTCCAGGAACTCGGCCACGGGGATGTCCAGTACACCGCTGGCCGAGCGGATCCGGTCGCCCATGATCGGGTACCGGTCGGGCTGGACCACGGAGACGAACTCCCAGTCCCCCTCGTAGGCGGGGAAACTGAACGTGTTCACCCAGTCCACCGTCTCCTGGGCGGCATCCAGCGCCCAACGCAGATCCGGCAGCATCTCCCGCATCCGTTCAGGGTCGGGCGAGGAGTAGAACCCTCCGATGCGGACGTTCACGGGGTGGATGGCGCGCCCCCCCACCAACTCCATCAACTGGTTGCCGATCTTCTTCATCCGCAGGCCCCGCTGCACCAGGTCGCGGTGCTCAGCGGCCATCTCGATCGCACCCGGGTAGCCCAGGAAGTCAGGGGCGTGCAGCATGTAGATGTGCAGGACGTGGCTCTCGATCCACTCCCCGCAGTACAGCAGCCGCCGCAGTTCGGCGAGCTGACCCTCAACGCTGACACCGAAGGCGGACTCGATGGCCGTGCAGGAACTCATCTGATATGCGACAGGGCAGATCCCGCAGATCCTGGCAGTGATGTCCGGCGGCTCCCGGAAGTCACGTCCCTCGAGGAAGGCCTCGAAGAATCGGGGCGGTTCGTAGATCTGGAGCTTCGCGTCGAGCACCTCGTTGTCGCGGACGGCGACATGCAGCGCCCCCTCGCCCTCAACGCGGGCGAGGGCTTTCACGTTCAGAATTCGCCCACCGGTGCGATGACTCATACCTGCTCCCCGGAGTCGTCAGAACCACCGCGGCCGGTCCCGGCCTGATCGGCGACCAGTTTCCGGAACTGAGTGGTCGCGTAGGTGTTCATCATCTCGTCGATCCCCACGTCGGTCATGCCGAGCTGCCGCAGCTGGGCCGTCAACGCATCGACGTTGGCGGTGTCAGCGGGCCCGAAGCACCCGAAGCAGCCCCGGCCGATGGAGGGGCAGAGAGCCCCGCACCCGGTCTGGGTGATGGGGCCGAGGCAGGGCCTGCCCTTGCTCACCAGCACACAGGTGATTCCGTTCTGCTTGCAGTCCAGGCAGACCGGCGAGGTCTTGGTTCTGGGGGCGTGGCCCAGGACCAGTGCGGAGATGGCGGCGAGCAGTTGCCCACGGTCGATGGGGCAGCCGCGCAGCTCAACGTCGACCTTGATGTGTTCCCCGATCGGTGTCGAGGTTGCCAGGGTGTCCACATACTCGGGGTGAGCGTAGACGATGCGCTTGTACTCCTCGACGTCGGCGAAGTTCTTCAGCGCCTGGATGCCACCGGCGGTGGCGCAGGCACCGATGGCCACGACCACGCCACTGTTCTCACGGACCTCCTGGATGCGCTCCTCGTCGTGAGCGGTGGTGATGGATCCCTCGACGATCGACACATCGTAGGGACCGTCCTCGACCCTGCTGGTCGCCTCCAGGAAGTAGGCGATCTCGACCGCGTTCCCGAGCGCCAGCAACTCGTCCTCACAGTCGAGCAGCGACAGCTGGCAACCGTCACAGGAGGAGAACTTCCAGACTGCGATCCTTGGTTTCACAGCTCTCTCACCCCGATCAACGGTCCGGCGTCGACCCAGTTCATCACCGGGCCGTCGGTGCAGATGAACTTGGCGCCGAGCTGACAGTGTCCGCAGAGCCCGAGCCCACAGCGCATGTTGCGCTCCATGGTGACCAGGATGTTGTCGCGCGCGAACCCCGAATCCTCGAGCTGCTTGCAGACGAACCGCATCATGATCTCCGGTCCGCAGATCATCGCCACGGACCCCGGGTCGTCGATGACCACTCGGTGCAGCTCGTTGGTGACGATGCCAACGTTGCCGTTCCAGTGGCTGCAGTCCTGATCCACCGTGATCCGCACCTTGAGCAGCCCACCCGTGCGCCACCGATGGACCTCGTCCAGGAAAGGAATGTCGTGAGCGGTTCGGGCTCCGATGACCAGGGTCACCTTGTCGTAGTCCTCGCGGTTCTCCAGGATCTCGTGCACCACTGGCCGCAGTGGCGCCAGGCCGATGCCCCCGGCGACCAGTACGATGTCGTGACCACGGGCCGCCTGGATCGGCCACCCCGCACCGAAGGGGCCCCGAAGCCCCACGTACTCGCCGGGCCGCAGGGCACACAACGCCTTGGTGACCGAACCGACCGCGCGGATGGTGTGAACCACGGTGTTGTCCACCGGCACCCGGGAGAAGGAGATCGGCGCCTCACCGATGCCTTCGGCCCAGATCATGTTGAACTGCCCCCACTCCCCTTTGGGCAATCCGTCGTTGAGCGGTTCGAACGTCAGTGTGGCCGTGTCGGCGGTCTCGCTGACGTTGCTGATGACCCGGTGCATGACCGGGGTCATCGCGCTGGTCAGTGTCTCACTCATGATCGCCATACATGTCGAGCAGGCGCAGGCGCGCCGAATGCAGCCGGTCCTGCATCACCTTCGAGATGCGCTCCACGAACTCGAGTCCCACTGCAGGGTCGTCGTTGAGGTGCGGCCGGATGCACTGGGCGTGAACCAGGATCCCGCTCACATCGGTTGTTGTGATCGCGTCGAAGCTCCACTCATACGGCGGGAAAAGCCATGACCAGCCCACGATCTCGCCGGCCTGGACCGTTTCGATGGTGACGAAGCCCCGCTGCGGCACGTGGATTCCCACACCAACCTTGCCGTGCTCGATCGCGAGCATGCTGTGCGCGGGCTGGCCCTGGGCCAGCAACTGGGTGTCTGCGGGGTAGCTCACCTGCTCGGCACAGCCGGCGATGTAACCCAGGAGCGGTTCTCCGATGTCGCGGAAGAACCGATGCTTGAGCAACAAGGACTCGTCGATCACGTCTGCCTCCTACCTGCCACAGCCATCACATCAGCCCCTGACCCTGATGCTCCTGAATCGTCTTGCAGGACTCCGTCACGTCGATGCCCACCGGACACCATGTCACGCATCGACCGCAGCCGATACAGCCCGAGGTGTCGAACTGGTCCCACCACGTACTGAACTTGTGGCTGAGCCACTGGCGGTAGCGAGACGGTATGGACTCCCTGATGGACCCGCCGTGCAAATAGGAGTAGTCGAGCTCGAAGCAGGAACTCCATCGTCGGACCCGGTCGTCGCGACCCGCCAGGGCATCGGCCTCATCCTCGACCGAGACGCAGAAGCAGGTGGGACACATCATCGTGCAGTTGCCACAGGAGAGACACGTCTCGGCGACCTGTTTCCAGATCGGGTTGTTCCGTTCCTGTTTCAGCAGGTCTGCCAGGCCGGTGGTGTCGAGGCTCTTCGTCAGCGCGTCGGTGGCGGCTTGTTCCTGGATGGCTGCCGCCCGGGTGTCCTCATCGGTCGCCTCGGTCGTCGCCAGACCCTCCAGGAGTGCAGCACCCTGCTCCGTCCCGGAACGCACCAGGAACCTGTGTTCGTCCAGCAACTCGGTGAGGATGAGGTCGGCGGCGTTCTCCTCACGAACCGTCGGCCCGGTGGTCATCGATGCGCAGAAGCATGAATCGGCCGGGGTATGACAGTCGACTGCGATGAGCAGTGCTCCGGTGCGGCGAGCAGCGTAGTCGGTGTCGGGAACACGGTCGAGCAGTACCCGGTCGTGGGTCCGCAGGGCCGCGAGATCGCAGGCCCGGACCCCGAGCAGTGCCACCGGTCGGTCGTCCTGCGGCGGATGCTCCACCACTTCGTCGCCGTCGGGCACGGCGATGGACTGCAACCTCACCCGGGGCGGGAACATGTACTTCTTCCAGGTGTCGGCTGGGGTCGCGAACCCGAATAGGGCCCCGTCGGAGCGCTGGCGGATCGCGTACTTGCCGGCAGTCTGCACGTCACCGACGCCGGCGGGCAGATCAGCGACGCCGCTGATGTCGGTGATACGGATGAGGTCGTCGACGACGCTCGGGCCCAGCACCCGGTATCCCTCTGCGGAGATGCTGCGGATGAGCGAGTCGAGACCGTCAACGCTCAGGACTCGCCCGGATGTGCCCATGTCAACACACTGCCAGCGCGCGGACACCCCGGCAACACAAAGACCCATCTCCTCAGACTTTCAGGTGAGCCTCCCGGGACCTTGGTCTGTACTGCGCCATCTAGGCGCATGCAGTCCTCAGGCATCGACAGGGTCGTTCGACGACGTGGCTCGCCGTAGCCTGTCACTCCTCGCGCGCGCGACGCCGACGCCGCACCACGACGACGACCACTGCGATGCTCGCCACAGCGATGCCGCCGACGATGAGGATCGTGCGGGCGTTGTGGCGCACCTTCTCCCCGGCCACGACCACCTGTTCGGCCTTGTCCAGCGTTTCGGACACGACGCCCAGTTGCTCCTGCAGTTTCTCGGTCGTTGCCTGGGCCCGGTGAATCCGCTCCAGCGCCGTCATGTCCCGCCAATTCGGCGACTGGGCATCGTCAGTGTCCTCGGAAGCAGGGGCAACGGCGTGGCTCATGATGCACACTCTGACAGTCCGCTGCGCGCGACGCCACCGGAGCCGATAGCCGGGTCAGTCGGTGAACCGGAACCAGTTGATGTTGATGAAGTCATCGCCGCTCGGCGCTCCGGAGGCGACGAGGTAGACATCATGCTCGCCGGTGACGGGTTGGGTCAGGTTCGCTTGGGCCGTCTCCCAGGTCTGCCAGCCACCCGTGGGCGCCGCGGGCATGGTCGCGATAAGCTCACCGTCGGGGGCGTCGAGGCGGACCTCCACATTGCCGGTCAGCCCCGACCCGTTGGCCAGTCGCATCCGCAGCGAGCTGGGTGCATCCTGACCGAAGTCCACCCGGCGGTACTGCGCCCAGTCGCCGTTGGCGATCCAGCCGATGTTGCGTCCGGCGTCAGTATCCTCGCTAGCCTCCGCTCGCACGCCTGACTGGGCGTCGTAGTCCTCAGCCTCGATCCGCTCCCTCGCAGGTTTGACGGCTGGGCCAGGGTCGTCGGAGGCATACACCCTCACGTAGTCAACCGTCATCGACTGCGGGAACTGCGTGGTTGCATCGGGGTAGCCGGGCCACGAACCGCCCACCGCCACGTTGAGCAGGATGAAGAACTCGTGGTCGAACACCCACTGTGTACCGGCTGGGATGTCGGACTTCGTGGCCCGGTGGAACGGCTGGTCATCCAGGAACCAGGTGATCGAGTTTTCGTCCCATTCGATGGCGAACCGGTGGAATGCGTCGGCGAGCTTCTCACCGTCCGGCAAAGTCGTCGAGCCGACGATGCCACAGCATCCTGAGTAGCCGGGGCCGTGGATGTTCCCGTACGCGGTCCCGGGTTCCTTGCCGATATTCTCCATGATGTCGATCTCGCCACTGTTCGGCCAGGCGGTCTCCGGGAAGTCCGAGCCGAGCATCCAGAAGGCGGGCCAGATGCCCTGGCCCTCCGGCAGCTTGATGCGCGCCTCGACCCGGCCGTACTGCTGCTCGAACTTGCCCTTGGTCACCAGGCGCGCCGAGGTGTGCGAGCAGGGTCCGTACCAGCACTGCTGACCGGCTCCCCCTTGGCGCGCAGTGATCTTCAGATCGCCGTCCCCGGACTGCGCGGAGTTCTCCCGGGAGTCGGTGTAGTACTGCCATTCCTGGTTACCCCAGCCCCAGCCGCCCTGTTCGGCCGTCCACTTGTCGGCGTCCGGAGCAGCGCCTGATTCCCCGTCGAACTCATCGGACCAGACGAGGTTCCACTCCCCCGGACCCGACGATGGAGTCGGTGACGGTGATGGCGAGGTGCTCGTCTGCGACGGCGTAGGAGAAGCCGTCGGCGTGGACTGTGAGGGAGACGGCGTCGGAGTCGGCTGCGAGGGGGTCGGCGTGGGAGTGGCCGTCGGCGTGGACTGTGAAGGAGATGGCGTCGGAGTCGGCGACGGCTGCGTCACCTGGGCCAGATCCGGCACCGGCGCACCACGCGGCGCCAACTGCAACCGATCCAAACTCACAAAATCACCCCGGTAGCCCGACTCGAACGTCACGAACAACCGATGCACCCCCGAACCCCCACCAGCATTCGCAGGCACCTGCTTGAACGACGACCAACCACCGGTATCCGCGATCGAGAACTCACCCAGCACCGGACCCGACACCGAATCCAGCCGATACCGAACCAGACCCGACCCAGACGAGCCCGCAGCCACCAACGAATACACCTGATGCGCAGGACCACCAGCAAAATCCACCAGACCCAGATCCAGCCAATCACCATCACCAAGACCGGTCACCACACCACCAGCAACCTCCCCACCATGCACCTGCACCGCCGACTCAGCCTCAACCACCGAGAACGCCGAACGCACCACCGGCGACTCAGACACAGACGGAGTAGGCGTCGGAGACGCGGACTCCGAGGGAGTCGGCGTGGGAGTGGCCGTTGGCGTGGACTGTGAGGGAGACGGCGTCGGAGTCGGCTGCGAGGGGGTCGGCGTGGGAGTGGCCGTTGGCGTGGACTGTGAAGGAGATGGCGTCGGAGTCGGCGACGGCTGCGTCACCTGGGCCAGATCCGGCACCGGCGCACC
>JAGQTY010000056.1 GCA_020438795.1 Actinomycetota bacterium | reverse complement strand
TTCCGGTGCCATGTTACGACGCCGCAGTTATCGCGCGTTGTCCCAGCCTCAGCGTCCCGGCCGAAACCACGTTCGACCCGGGTTGTCCGCGACAGGCTGGCATAGACTCCGGGGATGAGCAAGGTACTTCTGACCGGGTTCGGCCCTTGGGCCGGCAGCACGAACAATCCCGCCGAGTCCGTCGCACGCGCCCTCGACGGCGAAGAGATTGCCGGCGCCACTGTGCACTCGTTCGTCGCGCCTTCAACCTTCGCGGACATGATCCCTTCAGTCAGCGCTCAGATCGATGAACTGCGCCCGGAGATCGTCATCTCGATGGGCGAGTTCGGGGGCAGGCCCGGGCTGACCGTCGAACGACTCGCCCAGAACTACCTGGACGCTCCCCGGTATGCCATGGGTGACCCGGCTGGCGCGCGCCCGCAACGAGCAATCGCCGACGATGGGCCAGCCGCCTACTACGCCACCTTGCCCATCCGCGCCATGGTGCTGGCCATGCGAGGCGCGGGAGTGCCCGCGGACATCTCCGACACCGCAGCGACGTTCGGCTGCAATCTGCTCATGTATGGGGTGCTTCATCACATCGCCATGCGGGGTCTGCCGATCCGGGCAGGCTGGATCCACCTGCCTGCCCTGCCCCAGACCGCCGCACTCGACGAGAACCTGGGCATGCCCAGCATGCATGTGGAGACTCAGGTGAGCGGGCTTCGTGCCGGAATCGCGGCCGCACTCCAGCACGAGGTGGACGTGGACTCCGTCGTGCGTTCAAGCTTCCAGCTCTAGCCGCAGTCTCCGGGGTTCCGGCAGCGGGCCCGGCCCACGTGACGCTGACAGCTGTTAGGCCGATCGTGCTCCCCGTGCGGGGTCCGAGCCGGGCAGGAGGCAGCATGATGCCACTGCGTTCGTGGAGGGAGAAGGATGCTGGGTGCCAGGTCTCGCATCGCACCTGTTCTTGCCGCACTGGCCTTCCTGGCAGTCATGCTCATCTCAACGACGGGATCGCCGATACCGAGCCAACTCCCCTCTGACCTGACAGAATCATCAACCGGTCAGGCCTCGATGGAGGTCAGGACAACGGGGATCCGCAAGGCGGGGCGCCGCGCGTCGACCTTCGAAGTCAAGGTACCCGCAGGCCTCATCGGTTCCCAGATGAAGGTGGCGGTGATCCCGGCGACGCTGATCGGTTGCGTCTACGAGTACGAATGTGACAAGTATGTTGCACGCAAGAAGCTCCGGCAGTCAGTGACCTTGAACCGCGCCACAACGCGGTTCAAGATACGACGGGACTTCTGCAAGAAGCCCGCCGACCACTACCGGTATGCCGTCAACAAGGCAGACATCAGCTACTCCGTGGCCGGCGCACACGTGGGCAGCGTGACACCGATGTCTCCCAACCAGGTCTATCCCGGCACTGGTCTGCGCCCCTACCCGCACTTCTCCAACGCTTCGGGCAAGGTACGGCGAATCACCGGATGCTGATCAGCGACCAGCGCCGGCTCTCTCAGTGATCGGCGTTGTAAGCGTCAACGACGGCCTTGGCGATCCTGCCCTGGGGCTTGACGTCATACCCGTTGGCCTTGGCCCACTCGCGGATCTCGGTCTGCGTCGCCGAGGTTCCTGCCGCCTTCTTCGGCGCAGCCGCGGACTTCTTGGCCGCAGGCTTCTTCGCAGCCGGCTTTGCAGCGCTCTTCTTGGCCTCAGGCTTCGCCTCGGTAGCCTTCTTGCCCTCGGGCTGCTTCGCGGCAGTCTTCTTGGCAGCTGGCGCTGACTTCGCAGCCGTCGCGGCCGGCTTTGCCTGCTTGGGCGCTGTGGTCTGCGACGAGCTCGATTCCTCGTGAGATCCGAGAGCGGCCTTCACCTGCTGAGCGGCCAGCTCTGCCATCTGACGGGCGGAACCGATCGCCTTCATCGCTGCACTCATCAGCTCGTCTGTGCGTTCTGACATGGAAACTCCTCAGTTCAAACGCGGCGGGCCCAAACAGGGCCGCTATGACACCAGCATGCCCGACTCTCAAATGATCAAACAAACCTGAGTCCCTGCAGCGTGTGCAGCGGTCCTGGTCAGCCGAGACCCTGCGTGCCCAGGAACCGGCTCAGCACGCCATAGAGCTTGTCGAGATTGGGGGCGCCGAGACCGGATGCCTGGTCGTATCCGCGCTTCGCGACGCAGCAACCCTTGTGGAACAGATCATTCGTGCCGCTGCGGATGTCGTAGATGGTGTTGGGCGCCACGCTCCTGGCCGCATACAGCGAAGGCGCGATGTGCCCGTACGCAGGCAGTCCCGCACGACGCTGCTTGGCCGCGAAGATCGCCACGGAGGACGCGAACAGCGGCGACGAAGCACTCGTCCCGCCGACCGGGATGAATCCGGCAGGCTCGGACTGCAACACATCGTCACCTACGTAGACGGCCCATCCCGGCGCGTTCGAGGCGTGCATCGCGATGTCCGGGAGGGTTCGCCTGGCTGAACCGGTCATGCCGCGCGGCTGCCACCAGGGGCGCGCATAGTAGTGCGATTGTCCACCACCGCCACCCCACTTCGGACTGCCGCCGAGGTTCCACACCACTTCACGCTTGCGCTTGTTGTGGGGCTTGAGAATGATGCGGGAGCCTCCCACGGCCGTGATGTTCGGGCTGGAAGCAGGGTAGTTGACCGCCAGATGCTTCGGACCCTCCTGGGCGTCCGGATCGAAGCATGCAGAGGACCCGCTGTCGCCGGATGATGCCGTCGCGGTCGTCCCTGCCAGACCCAGTCGCAACAGCACGGAATCGGTCACCGCTCGCTGAGCCGTGCCGCCGGCCTGGGTCTCGCAGCTCCCGTATGACAGCGTGACGGCATCCGGTAGCTGGCGCAGCGAGAATGCCTTGGCCCAGGTCAGGAAGTCCGCCTCGTAGCCGCTGGCTTCGATCACCTTCACCTTGCTCCCCGGGGGCAGGATCGACTGGGCCATCTGCGTATCGAGATCGCCCTCGCCACCCTCGGGGAGGTCACCGGTCATGCCCTCGATGGGAACCCGCTTGAAGCTGCGGCCGTGCGTACCGAAGCAGTCGGCGGCCGCCTGCAGAGACTCGTCGCGGTATCCCGACCCGTCGGCAATGATCGCGAGCCTGGTCCTGGCGCCCACCTCGCGGCGCTGGGACCCCTTGGGGCTGCCATAGGCCTTCTGCAGCTGCGCGAACGAATAGGTGTTCACCTCCTTCGCGGCTTCACAGCCACCGATGTACCTGCCCTCGTTCTGAGGATCGAGCGGTTCCCTGGCTGCCGTCGCGGTCGCGGTGTCGAGAGTGACGTAGTACTGCACGACCTCCTGCACAACGCTGGAGACCTCTTCCGGCGGCGTGCCTTCGGCCTGATAGAGGACCAAGCTCCCGTCCTCAGACGCCTGGCGCTGGATGGGCTCGCCCAACCAGTCGCTCATCGAATCCACGGTTCCGGTCACTCGCGCGAAGACACCGGTGTCATCGAGGCTCACCGACAACCCACTACGGGCTGCGGATCGGCGCAGTGTCCTGACATCCTTGGCTCGGGCCCCGTACCGGTCGGCGATCCGCCCACGCGACGGAAACTCCCGGTAGCTACCGGACTCCGGGTCACTGGCGTACACAAGCGCTGCCAGTGCTTGCTCCTCGGGTCGTTGCATACCGTAGTAGAAAGTGATCACTTCGGAGCCGTTGGCCTCCGTGGCCGTGGCTGTGGCTGTCGCCGGGGGTGCACCACTGGCAGTCGCTGTGAGGCCGCCTGTGACCAAGGCCAGTCCAGCGGCTCCCAGCGCCGCAATCGTCAGGGTCCGCATCTTGCTCTCCTCATGTACGGGATCAAGATAGCGCCGCGGGCACGCACGTTGCCGGGCGAGCACCCCTGTGATCGGTTGGGCTCAGGCTCCAACCGGGCGTCTCGAATCTGCGAGCTCACGTCCACATCTGACCATCCGATGACCCTGGCGCCAGTCGGATTCGCTCGGAATCCAGACCACGCGGATGTCTACCGGAGCAGTGCAGACCGACTTGGCCATCTTCATGAAACTGCTGTCGGATGGACGCTTTGTGAGGTCGAAGGGTAACCGGACACTGTAGTCGACACGGAACTGTGGCCGGCCGACATTGCACGCAACCCACTCTCCATCGGCCGAACAACGCCTGAAGCGCGTCGGCACCCCATCGCTCATGACCCCACGAAGGCTTCCCAGGACTGGCTGCAGGGACTCACCGTCGGGCAGAACCAGATCGCACCTCACATCGTAACCGTCGCTCCCATGAACCGAGTACATTCGAATCTCGAACCGGCTGGTATCGACCTCCTCCTTGCTGGCCCCCAGCCATTCACGGGTCGCCACCTTGCAGCGATGGGAAGGCTCACTGAACAGTGTGGGATCACTGAGGAACTCCCCGTTAGTAAGATCGTCCCATCGTGCCACCGTCTCTGCACTGTGCTTCATGTCGCAGTCCGCCCGGGTGGCCTCCTGCTCCCCGGGCAGGATGACACCCTTGTCGAGACTCCAGCGGGCGCTGTAGACCCAGCATTCAGCTGCCGGTTCAACGAGTGTGGCGTCAGCGGCAGCCGGTACTGGGTCTTCGTCACGCATGAGCGAGACCAGCAGCGCCACGGTCAGCAGCACGACAATGGCTCCCACCGCAGCCATGACGGTGCCCAGGCGCCACGCGCTCGCCTGGGGCGGGTTGGCCAGAGTCGTTGTCTCCAAGTCGTCAACCACACCACCGGATGGTGTTTCGCCGGGAGCTGAGTCGTCCGTGGGCAGTGCAGGCACGGCATCGACCGTGGACTCGTAGAGGACCGGTGTGGCTCCGGTTGGCGCGTACTCGACGGTCAGGGCCGAGGCCAGTTCCTGGCCGAATTCCTGCACGGAGGGCCGCATCATCGGTGTCGACGTCAACGTTGTGGCCAGGACGTCGTTGATTGCGGGCGAGGCCGAAGCGATGGGGAGCGGCGGGCCATCCTCCGGTCGCTGCGGGCCCGCCGATCCAGCAGCATATGGCGGGTTGCCAGCCAACAGCATGTAGGCAGTGGCCGCCAGCGCATAGGTCTCGGACAGTTCCGTGTACTCACCAGTGGCACGCGTCTCCGGAGGGCAATACTGCGGCGTTACTCCAGAGCGCCTTGAGGTCGCGTCGATAGCCGCGATACCGAAGTCGACGAGGACCGGCTCGCCATCGTAGTCCAACAGGACATTGCCGGGTTTGATGTCACGGTGCAGCACGCCCTGGGCGTGCGCCGCCGCCAGGGCGGCAGCCAGCTTCTGAACCATGGCCACCACCCGACCTGGAGCGATGGGGCCCTGATCTCGGACCAGGGTGGCCAGTGAGCCGTTCGCCAGCCACCTCATCACCACGAACGCCCGGCCGTCACCCGTCACGCCCGCGTCATAGACATCGACAATGCTCGGATGGCCCCCCAGACGGCCGAGTGCTTGCGCCTCCCACACGAAGTCCTCGCGGTGGCCCTCCTCGACCTGCGTGTGGGACACCTTGATGGCCACTGTCCGGTGCAGCGCCTCCTGACGCGCCGTGTACACACTCGCCTGCCCCCCGGAGGAAATCAGTGTGAAGTCGGCATATCCACTTATCGTGGGAGTCTCGATGGACATTGCTAGGACACTCGCTCGTCACCGAGCAGGCCCGCTTCGACAGCCAGTCGAGTGAGTTCTGCGCGTCGTCTGCAGCCCGTCTTGTCACGGATGCGGTCGAGGTGGGTGCGCACGGTCTTGATCGAGATTGTGACCCTCTCAGCGATCTGCTCGTCGGTGAGTCCCAGCGCCACCTGCAACAGGACCTCGGTCTCCCTGGGAGTGAGCGGCACGCCCTCGAAAACGACCCTGGGCTGCCTCGTGAGCTCCTGATCTTCCATCGAGGGACTGGCTTCACCCACCTGGAAACTTGCGTCACCCAACGAGATCCTGTCACCCGATCGAATCGGCGTCGCGCGAGAGGCACGCACACCGTTGACATAGACGCCGTTGCGGCTGCCCTTGTCCACGATGCGCCAGGAGTTCCCCACCAGCTCGATGCTCGCGTGAAGTCGGGAAACCGTTGCATCGACCAGCACCACGTCGCACTCGGTAGATCTTCCGATGGTGATCCTGCGTTTCCCTAGGGCATTCAGCCGGACTCCTCCTGCGGTTCCGACTCGAATCAGTTCCATCTCACCCTCCTGACCGTCGCGGCGCGAAGCCTCACATTCCAGCAGAGCATCTGTGCACCCCCACGTCGGTCGGTAGGACTACCGACATCACAGGTCACCCACACGGTGGCCACACAGAGCTAGCTGGCTTCCGGCCTCCCACTGCTCAACCGTCGGCACCCACACGGTTTTCACGTTCTCTCCTCGACAGACAACACGCGTCCGCCTGATCAGCTCCATCTCGCCGGGGTGGGGACCACCACTACCTACGGCGGCGGCCCGGACGACCTCGTGTGTGACCCCGGGGGCTTCGCAACGCATCCACAAGCGCGGCTGCTCCGGCGCGAGTCCGCATTTTCGGGTGGCGCGCGGGACACCGTCGCGCAGCGCATCACGCCAGCTACCCTCGACTTGCTGATACTCGACCCGCCCCCGCGCCTTGTCCACGAGGACCGCGTCACAGCGAACCAGATCGGCGTCATCAGCGCTCGGAACCGGCAGCACGACCGCCTGGAAACGGGAGGCGGCGAAGCGCTCCCAGCCGGCAGCAGCCGTCCCGAGCCATGCCATCAGTTGCTTGGTGCACTGGGATCGCTCGGAGGGCAACTCCTGATCGACGGCCGACTCGGCAGCCTCCCAAACGGCCACGGTCTCTGCACTGTGCCGGGTTGCGCAGTCCTGCCGCGCAGCAGTGTGCTTAACGCCAACGGCTTCCTGGCTGGCCACCAGTTCGGGCCCGTAGTTCCAGCAGTCGCCCTGAGCGGGGACGGCCATCGCGACGTCAGCAGACGCACGGACATCGGCCTGGTCCTCGCCCCGACCGCTGAGCAGGAAGGCACCCAGCGATGCCACAACGAGGGAGGTCACAGCCGCGAAGGCCCCGAGCAGGACCTTCCGGTTGCGGGTTGGCGGGCCGACGGCGGCGGGGGGCCCACCACCCACACGACCAGAGCCACGGGAGAGACTGGCGATCTCGTTGGTGTCGTGCAGAGCGACCTGCAACCTGGCGGCAAAGACCTCCACACTCTCTGGGCGCTTCTCCGGTTCCTTCTCAAGCCCCGACAGGACAGCTCGGCTCAGGCTCCGGCCGACACCCGGGCTCGTGATGGGAGACGGGGGCTCAGTGGCGATGGCCACGGCACGCGCCATGGGCGACATCCCAGCAAAGGGTGGGTGACCCGTCAGCATCATGTAGGCGGTCGCGGCGAGCGAATAGACCTCTGAGGAAGGCGTGTTGGGCTTTCCGTCCAGCGTCTCCGGAGCCGCATAGGCCTCTGAGGCCACCTGCGTTACCGTCACCTCCTGGCGGGCGTCCACGATGTTCGCGATCCCGAAGTCGGCGAGGACCACCGAGCCGTCCTCGACCATCAGCACGTTGTCGGGCTTGATATCCCGGTGCAGCACACCCATGCTGTGGGCGACCGCGAGCGCCGACGCCAGATCGACCGTCAGCGCAACCGCCCGGTCGGGAGCGAGCGGGCCGTACCGCCTGACGTAGGACCCCAGCGAACCCCTCTCGTACAGTTTCATGACCACGTAGGGCCGACCATCAGCGAGGATCCCTGTGGAGAAGACGTCAACAACGAACTTGTGGAAACCGAGCCTGCCGAGCGCCTCGCACTCGCGCTCGAACCGGCGCTGGTGTCGTCTGCTGTCGATCGAGCCGTTGAGGACCTTGACGGCCACCCACCTGTCGAGATCCGGCTGGAACGCTTTGTACACCGACGCAAATCCACCGACACCCAGCAGGGTCACATTCAGCAGCCCAGGAATGTCTGGGACGCGGTCCGACACCAGTAATTCCCCCCACGCATCCGCGAACCGTACGCGAAGGGTTGGACAGCAACTGACTGGGACACGCGACCCCCGATCACGCTTCGGCGCTCGGCGCTCGGCCGTATCGTCCCAGAGCAAGCCAACAGCCTCACCCTCTGTGGTCAGTCTCGCATTCTCGTCGCCTTTTTCGAAATCCTGCCCTGAAGGTCAGACGTAGCCGGCGCCCGATCGGGATCAGCCTTCGGCGACAAGACCCGGCCACCGATCCGGGAAGAGCGAAGGGTCGTGCACTCGGTGGTCTCGGCTGCACGACCCTTCGCCCACCGCCCCCTTCCGATCGGTGGCTGCTCGGTCAGCGCCGTATTCTGACGCGGTTGCTCACATCTCCCGTGTAGCCGGCCGAGGCTGCAACCACGGCCCGATAGGTACCTTTGCGCATGTTGATGGTTCGCGCGCTGCCCGCACCTTTGGTCGTGTAGGTATTGACGTCACGCCAGCCACGCTTGCGCTTCTTCTGGACGGTGAACTGGTACTGCTTGCCAGGGACATCGGGATTGACATCCAACCGCAGCTTGCTACGGCGTTTGACCGCCGTCAGCTTCGCCTCCACAGACTTCGGTGCAACCTCCAGCGCCTGAGAGTTGACGACCAGGCTGTAGTATCGCATCTCGTCACTCTGACTCCAGTTGTAGCGAGCTGCCTCGACGTTCACGAAGTAGGTCCCGGCGCCGAGAGTGGTGAATACCCGTTGCGCTGCGGGACTGTCCGTGCTGTCGCTGTATGCCGAATCGATGAGGTCCCCGCCCACCTGATCAGCATCGTAGAGTTCGATCTTGGTCGAGCTCGGCTGGTTCGACAGCGTCACCGAGACCCTGCTGCGACTGTTGACCGTGAAGCGATACCAGTCCTGGTCCGTCTCCCGGTCGAGCGTCTCCTGCACGGCCGCTCCGGGGGCGATCACTCTTGCCGCGTACTTGGTGTCGGGTCCCCAGTCATCGGGGACGTCCACACCGCGCACATTCAGCTGATAGGGCCGCCCGGTATCGGCATGGTCGTCGCACTCCACCTTGACGTAGTACGTGCCTTGCTCGACGCGAGCATCCACGGAAACGGCCGGCGGGTTGTCGGTCCACTGCGAGTACGTCGAGTCCAGCTCGTTCTCTCCCCGTTCGTACAGGTGAAGAGCGGCCCCTTTCGGTTGATCGGACAGCGTCACATACAGTCGTACGCGCCGTGGCACCGTGACCCGGTACCAGTCGACGTCGGTCTCGTGCTCCAGGAACTCTGTGGTCGTGGTTCCGAGAGCGATCGGGGTAGCGGTGTCCTCGGTGTCTCCGGATGCTAGAGCGGGTGCGCTCATCAGCGAGAGTGCCACGCCCGCGGCGCAGGCGGGTGCGGCGAACAGTGCCAGACGCCCCATTCGGCTGGCGGTGGTCAAGTGGTTCATGAGTCTCCTTCTGTTCGGGTGAGATCGTTCAGAAACCGGCTGGATCATTCGGCGAATGGCCAAGGTCAAGTGCTGTGAGATGGTCATTGCGCCCTCCCCTCCGGCGGTCTCACTCTTCCGCACGCGGTTCCCTGTGTGAGTAGGTAGTTCTGCCGACATCGGCTAGGAGCCGGTCCCCCGCATTGACGACGATCAGCTGACCGGCCGCCACGGACACCAATGGGGAGTCTCCGTGGCGGAGACTCCCCATCGGGGCGTTCGGAGCCCGGGTCAGCGGCGCACTCTCACCTTCCCCGCCTGCACCCACTGACTCTTCCCGTACTGTGACGTGGCACGCACGCGCAACTTCACCACACGGCCGGGCTTGCCCTTCGGCACCCGGCTCAGCACGCGGGTACGGGTGGTCGTGGCGTACTTCCGCCACTTCGCCCACTTCTTGCCGGTCTTCACCCGGGCAGCCACTTCGAACTCGACGAGGCCACCGTTCTCCGCACCGGCCAGCCAGCGGACCAGGACCTTCCGCTTCTTCTTGGCCTTGGCCTTGGCCTTCGACGGCTCACCCGGTTTCGCCACGGGGTCCGGAGTGCCGATCGGCGGGATGGTCGGGGTCGGGGTCGCGGTCGGCGGCTGCTCCGGATCGTCCCCGGGCGGTGGCGGTGGCGGTGGCGGTGGCAGCGGCGTTGGGCCTGCCTGGATGGTGTAGGTGTCGGTCATCGTCATGCCACCCCACCACGGCGAGTACACCTGGGCGTAGTAGCGTCCCGGGACCACCTGGGCCGCCACGAATTCCTGGTTCTCCTGCGACTGGGAGCGGTCGAGCTCGTTGTGACTTGAGTCGTAGAGGACCAGGTCCCAGTTGAAGTCCGGGTTGACGGGGCCGTTCATCTCAACGGTCAGTAAGCCCGCTTCAGCGACGTCGATCCGCCAGTAGTCCAGGTCCCCCCAGTAGGGCAGATGATCAGTGTTCGGCTCGCCCAGGAGGAGCGGTGTTGCCGTGGCGAAGGAATCGCCAGCCCGGTCCTCGGGGAGTTGTGACAGATCGGCCTGGATGGAGTACATCTCAGAGAAGCTGGAACCGTAGAAGGAATACACCTCCGCGTAGTAGGTGCCTGCCTCCACGAAGACGTCAACCGTCTCGTCGTTACTGCCCGAGGCTGACCCACCGATCCAGTTCCCGTCCGCGTCCTGCACAGACAGATCCCAGTCGAAGTCCCAATTGTCCGGTCCATCCATGTCAACGCTCAGCAAGCCCGCTTCAGTGACATCGATCCGCCAGAAGTCACGGTCAGCCTCGTCGTGGATCAGGTCCGACCGGGCTTCCCCGAACGGCAACGCGGTGGCTTCTTCAATCGAGTCGCCGCCCTCATCGGGCGGCCCGATCGCCGTAAAGGGCTGCGAAGCCACAGGGTCCGATGTGAAGTAGAGGTTGCTCGCAGTCACCTCGACCGTGTAGGTCCCGGACTCGAGCCGCATCTCACAGGCGGTGGCGCCGTCGCTGCTACAGCCGCCCGTGACGTTCATATCGGCGTCCAACGCTCTGGCGTCGTAGGCGACGATCGGAGAACCACCATCGCCCACTGGCTCCGACCAGGAGACGTCGACCGAGTAGTCTTCGGCATCCTGGGACACCACCACGTCACCGGGGGAATCCGGTGCCGTGACGCCGGGCGGCGGCGTCGCCGCCTCTAAGGCGGTGATCGGGTTGATGAGGCCGTGGCCGAAGTCATCGTCCCTGCCGGGATCGCCGAGGTCCTCCGCCGTACCGGTCATGATTCGGGTGGGCTGCTGCGCCCCGGCCGCGATCAGTGCCGCCGCCAGCGCCGAGACATGGGGCGTCGCCATCGAGGTGCCGTTCCACGACTCATAGCGGTTGCCAGGCACTGTCGACAGGATGTCTGCTCCCGGCGCCGAGACGTCGACCCAGTCGCCACGACTGGAGAAGGGGGCGATGTCATCACTGCTATCGGTGGCGCCGACCCCGACCACGCCTGGGAAGGCCGCCGGATAGCTCGCCGAGGCCCAGTCACCGTCGTTACCTGCGGCAGCCACAAGCGTGACTCCCTGCGACCGGGCATACTCCACAGCCACGCCGACCGCGGGATCCTGGCTGCTGCCGCCGAGGCTCATGTTGAGCACATCCGCGCCGAGATCGGTGGCACCGATGATGCCGCTCGCCAGCCAGGACCAGTACCCGCTGCCCCAGCTGTCCAGCACCTTGACCGACATCAGCTCGACATCAGGCTGGAACCCGGCAATACCGGTGCTGTTGTCCGTGAGTGCTGCGATGGAACCTGCGACGTGCGTCCCGTGTCCGTAACCGTCATCCAGGGAGTCACCCTCCCCCGTGAAGTCGGGACCAGCGACCACCGAATCGGGGATGTCAGCGTGGGACGGATCCACACCCGTGTCGAGGACCGCAACAGTGACGCCCGCGCCCTTGGTGGTGTCCCACACGCTCTCGGCCTGCAATCGATCGAGGGCCCACTGCTCGTCACGCCTCGGGTCGTTGACCGTGTCAGCCGCACCCGAACCATCCTCGGCGGCGTTCCTGCTCGGTTCGGGATCCTTGAGACGATATCGGTGGTCAACCGTCACTGCCAGCAGGTCATCGCGGCCCTGAGCCTTCTCCACCAGCGACTTCGCTGCCTGCTTGCCCTGAGCCTGGTAGGTCCGGATGACCGGCTTGTCACCACCGTCGGTGACGGTGACGATGGTGGCTGGCTCCTTCTTCTTGAGCCCCTTCACCACCCTGTCCGGTGCCTGCCCAGCGGATTGGTCCTGCTTGGCCCAGGACTTCGAGGCCGGCGATGGTTCTCCGGCCAGCGCCGGCGCTGTGAGGGCCGGAACGGCCGGCGCCAGGAGCGACAGTCCGACCGCAGCCGCCACGCCGCCACGCCAAAACACAGAGGTACTCATCGGTTCCCCCCGTCCCACGTGGGGGTCAGCGCCAGGGTTCCAGCCGCACGGCAGATGGGCCCGATATTGCCGCCACCCCCGTGGACGGCAACCCTGCGTGGAGCCCCGTTATCGGTCCAACAGGTCCTGTCCGGGCCCGTTGCGGCGTGCGCTGAGATGAGGGCCGTGGGTTCAGCCCCCCATGATCGCCGATGTCTGCATGCCATCAGTCTCTCCTTCGTTCGCAGTCGGCGTGAGTCCGGACCATAAGGGTCAGGCCTGACCGATTCCTTTCTCACACTTCCAAGTGAGCCATCAGCCGGACCCAAGGGCAGTCGGTAGAAATGAGGACATCCGGGCTCGGCATCATCCGGCGACGCTCGACCCAAGCCTCTTCCTGCTCCCCTCAGGACGGCGCGGAAGGGAAGTCACAATCCAGTCGATACCGGCGCAAGCACAACCGCCCAGCCCTTGGCCCGAGCCGGGATCCGTCCCGCAAACCTGAGGGTCCAGCTAGGGTGAACCATGGTGGAAGCTGATGAGGTGGCGGCTCCGGTCACCGACGCGAGCCCTCCCCTGACTGTGGTCGGCTCTCCCGGCCTTCCCGGGTGGCTGGGCGAGCGCAGTATCAGCCTCCTGCTGACGACCTACCAGG
Source organism: Actinomycetota bacterium (assembly GCA_020438795.1). Taxonomy (GTDB): domain Bacteria; phylum Actinomycetota; class Actinomycetes; order S36-B12; genus JAGQTY01. The sequence continues at coordinate 934 of JAGQTY010000056.1, read as the reverse complement.
CCGGGCGCGTGTTCCTGATCGGGGGGAACCCGGGCAACCGGCTCTCTGTGTTTCAGCGAGCCTTCAGTCGCTGCATGGGACTGTCGGCTGACCCCGATGGCTCGGGCTTCTGGCTGGCGACACAGTTCCAGATCTGGCGCTTCGCGGATGGACTGCCTCACGGCGGCAGTCACAACAACTACGACCGCGTCTACGTCCCTCGATACGCGCACACCACCGGTTCGGTGGACACCCACGACCTCTCGGGTCCGGCGCTGTTCGCCGGCCAGGACCACTCTGTGGTGTTCATCAGCACGGCGTTCAACTGCCTTGCCACGCTGAGCGAGAAGCACAGCTTCCGGGTGCTCTGGAAGCCCCCGTTCATTTCGGCGATCACTCCCGAGGACCGCTGCCACCTGAACGGGCTGGCGACCGAATCGGGTCGGCCCCGATATGTGACGGCGGTGTCCACCGATGACGTGGCCGACGGATGGCGTGCACACAGAATGGGCGGCGGTGTGGTGCTCGATCTCGACTCGAACCAGATCGTGGCACGAGGACTGTCCATGCCGCACTCTCCGCGGCTTCACGGGGGCACGTTATGGGCGCTCGATGCGGGGACCGGGTACTTCGGCAGGGTCGACACCGAACGGGGCGAGTTCGAGCCCATGACCTTCCTCGCCGGCTTCGCCCGCGGCATGGCCCTGGTGGACGACCACGCGATCGTGGCCGTCTCCAAGGCCCGGGAATCGGGGACGTTCGGCGACCTGGGCCTGGCCGACGAGCTCGCGCGCCGGGGGCTGGAACCGCAGTGCGGCCTGCGGATCATCGAGCTCAGCACAGGCAAGGTCGTGCAATGGCTGTCGATCGAAGGCGTCGTGAGCGAACTCTACGACGTGGCGGTGCTGAATCACACGCATCGGCCCATGGCTCTCGGGCTGCAGACCGACGAGAT
>JAGQTY010000055.1 GCA_020438795.1 Actinomycetota bacterium | reverse complement strand
CGACCGTCGGGGTCGCGGTACTCCTTGATCGTGATCTTCGGTCGTTGATACGGCACTCCTGGATTCTATGCGGCCTTTGACTGGGGCTGGCGTGGCTCGTAGAAGCTGCCGTTGCGCAGCATGGCGTGTAGGACGTCGCAGCGGCGTCGGGCCAGGCAGATCAACGCTGCGTTGTGTTTCTTGCCTTCGGCTCGTTTCTTGTCGTAGTAGGCCCGGCTGATCGGGTCTGCGCGCAGTGCGGCGAACGCGGAGAGGAAGAACGCTCGTTTCAGGTGCTTGTTCCCTGAGCGGGCTGGGAATTCGCCTTTGATGCTGGTCCCGGACCGTCTGGTGACGGGTGCGAGGCCGGCGTAGGCGGCGAGGTGGCCGCTGGTGGGGAAGTTGGAGCCGTCGCCGACTTCGAGCAGGATTCTGGCTGCGGTCCTGACCCCAACCCCGGGCATGGAGGTCAGGACCCCGGCAAGAGGGTGCGCATCGAGGACCTCCTCAACCTGGGCGGCGATCTCGGCGCGTTGATCCAAGGTGTCCGTGAGCGACGCTGCGAGCTTCGGCAGGACCTGGTCGGCTGCTTTCGTGCCCGGCACGACGACGCTCTGCTCGCCCAGAGCGGTCCAGATCGCCTCCACCAGGTCTTCTGCGCCGCGGGGGTTGGCCTTCCTGGCCGCCGTGAGCAGGCGCCGCTTCCCGGCTTGCTTCAGTCCTACGGGGCCGCCGAACTTCGCCAGCAGTGCCAGCGTGGCTTTCTGCCCGACCCGCGGGCCCAGTACTCGCTCCAACGCGGGATGGACCTGAGTGAGCAGGCCCCTGACCCGGTTGGTGAGACGAGTCGCCTCCGCAGCCAAGTCGTCGTCGAAGCCCACCAGCACCGTGAGTTCGGCCAGGGCTTCCTCGCCGACGTCGACCGGACGAAGCGCGTGCGGCATCACCCGCCCGGTATCAGCGATCACATACGCATCACGAGCGTCGGTCTTGGCGGCGCCTGGGTGCAGGTCAGCCATGCGACGCATCGCCAACCCCGGTAAGTAGGCGACCTCGCAGCCCGTCTCACGAGCCACCGCCACCGGTAGCGCGCCGATCGTGTTGGGTTGGTCCACGATCACCAACGCCAGTCCGTGCTCAGACAGGGCCGTGAACAGTTCCCGCAGCTCCGCCTCGCCTTGCGGCATTGGCGCGTCGAAGATCCGCTCACCGTCCGGGGTGAGGGCGGTGGCGTGGTGGGTCTCCTTGCCCACGTCCAGGCCGCAGAACACGGCATAGTCCTGACTCATCGGCATCAATCCTCTCAATCAACATTGAGCGGCCGCCGATCAGATGCCAGCACCCGGCATCCACGTTACGAAGAGACCTCAAACCCCTTGTTCTTGGCCATGCCTCTATCAGCGATCTGCCAGCATCACTGAAACCGGGCGACAACACCCCCCGGATCATCAATGACAGGGGAAGCCAGTCATACCCGGCCCAGCGACCGCAACCCCAGTATCAGGGCCATCAGAAAGGTAACGGGTACCGGCCTGAGGTCGTTGTCGGCTGCACGGCGGTGTCCTGGCGGATGCGCACCGGCAATCACGTGGCGTATCGCGATGCCGGGGATGACTCAGGTCTCGTCGGGCATGCGGGTTCGTCGGATGTGCGCGACCAGATCGATCAGCATCCACGCAGTGCCGCGCAGCCCGAGAACACGCCTCATGGCTCGCGCCCTGGCAAGCCCCGCCCGGAGCAGTGACACCGCGTCGGGCGACGACGGGTGCTTCACAGGGAAGGATGTCTCGAAGTCCAGCGTCGCATCCGGTGGCGCAGTCGCCAGCCCGAGAATGTGGGCGTAGGCCCTCACCACATCGAGGCCGGCCAGCTGCAGCCCGATCCAGGACCCGAACAGGCGGGCGTTGCACTCCAGGAAGTAGAAGTCCCCGTCCTGCTCGATGAAGTCGAAGCAGAAGGCGCCGGTGTACTGCGATGCCGCAAGGAACCTGCGCGCATACTCCACGGCCTTCGGGATGTCGAGCAGCTGCACGGAGTCGACGGGGCCGAAGTCCTTTGCAGCAGTACCGTGGTATCCGCAGATGACGACGGCGCTGCCGGCCCTGGACACACCACCGACGTTGACGGTCCGCCCGTCGACCAACTCCTGGATGAGGACCGTACCGTCGTCCACCCAGTGCTCGGCCAATGACTCGGCGTCGATAGCCGGAACGATCCCCTCGCCGCCGGCTCCGTGAGCGGGCTTGACGACGACAGGGAACCTGTCGACGTCCGCAGGCGTCTGCCACACCGCCGGGGTCGGGATGCCGACTCGACGGGCCAGGCCATCCTCCCAGCGCTTGTCGAAGAGGCCCACGGGGTCACTGCCGTCACACACCTTGCGGAGCGAACGCAGCCGTTGCTGCTCCGGCTCGGGGGAGGCCGCCAGCGTCGCCAGCATGGGGACCGCCGTCTCATCCGTCGCCTCGACCGCGGTCACAGGGGCCGACGCCACGGACTCCAGCAGGGGGCCGGTGACCGGATCCTCGGGAAGGAGGCCAGGATGGACCCGGCGGTAGACCAGGCGATCGGCCCTCATGAGCAGGCGCCCGATCGCGGACCCCGGTGGCGTTCGCCAGAGCTCCCCCCGAACCCCGAAACGACGCAGGGCACTGAGCATCTGCGCAGCGGCCTCGAAGGTCTGCGCGGATGCGACGAGCAACTCGGTTCTGGGCATGGCATGTCAAAGCTAGCCGTCCGTCGGCTGGGAGTCCCATCCAGTCGCCGGGCCGCAGGGTTCGGCGACGAAACGGACAATCCACGCAGGCCCACCGGTCGTGACCCCACAGACACGATCCTGCCGTGCTTGCGTGCAGGCTGCACAGCAGGCTGGACCCATGAGATCGTCCGTCGAGCCCGCAGGAGTGCCCTGCCGTGGCTGACGACTCCCCCGACGACGACCGCATCGACCCCCGGGTCGAGGCCGAGGATCTCATCGAGTCACGTCGAGGCGACGAGTCCGCGGAGATGGTCGGCCGGGCGGGAACCCTGGTGGCCGGATTCTGGAACACGGCCCAGATGGTCGTCCCCACGTTCGGGACCCTGATCGTCTCGATCATCATCGGCCGGTTCCTGGGACCCAGTGAGCTCGGCGAGCAGAGCTGGATCGCCTACATCGAGGGCCTCCTGGTCGCCCTGATCATCCAGACGCTGGTGAGGACCGGCATCCAGACCATGTCCACCGCGCGTGGTGCGGGGGACGTCACCACGTATGACGCGCTGTCCCGATGGATCATGTGGGGCCAGATCGCGGGGGGTACCGTCTCGGCCCTCGTCCTCTTCCTGTTCGGGGTCTTCACCGACAACTCCGCATCCTGGTTCCTTGTGAGTGCCACCTCGGCCGCGAATGCGATCGGATGGGCCTACTCCGTGCGCATCATCTCCGAGAAGGGCTGGGCGCCGGTGGCCAAGCGTCGCCTGATCACCCAGCTGCTGGCGCAGGGCATCGCCGCCGCTGCCGTCGTCGCGGGCCTCGGGATCGCAGGGGTCTTCGCTGCGAACCTGATCGCGGCGGTGGTGCTGTGGGTGATGGTGTGGCGCATGTCCGACCCCGCGCGGGGCCCGTACTTCCCACGAGTCCCGAGGCAGCTGTGGCGGCTGTGGGGCATGTACCTGGCCACTGAACTGCTGAACCAGGTCGTTGCGCGCCGGATCGAGTTCCTGTTCCTGGGAGCACTGTCCACCCGCTCGGAGCTTGCCATGTACTCGATCTCGTTCGCGGTGATCAGCTCCGTCACGACGATTCCCGACTCGATGGTCACCGCCTTCCTGCCCTCCCTGGCCGGACGGGCCGGCGCAGGGCAGGGGTCCGTGGTCGATGACCACCTCCTCCCGGCGATCAGGGTCACTCTGACCCTGTCCGTGGCCCTGACAGCGGGTCTCGCCGTCCTGTCGCCGCGACTGATCACGATGCTGTACGGGGAGGACTTCGCCCTCGCCGGGCAGCTCACCGCCTACATGTCGCTGCTGGTGCTGTTCGTGCCGCTCTTCGACCTCCTCGACACCTACTGGGGCGGCTACGGCCGGCTCGGCTTCCCGCTGATCGCGGTCGCGATCGGCGGCGTGGTCGACCTCGTGCTGGCATTCCTGCTGATCGGCAGGTACGGTGCCGTCGGGGCCGTGATCGCGAACGTCTCCGGGCAGTTCGTTGCGGCACTGGTACTCCTCGGCTTCACCTACCGTCGGCTGCGCCACATGAGGCTGGACTGGCCGAGATACCTGCTGGTGATCGTGGTCTGCCTGATCGCGGCTGGGCTGGGATGGTGGGTCCTGAGCCTCATCCCGGGCCTGCTCGGCTGGCTCGCCTGCTTCGCCACGATGCTGGTGGTCCTGCTCGGCTTCGGGACGCTCATCGGTTTCACCAGCCGGGCCGATGGGCTCTGGCTGCGTGACTCCATGCCCGGGAAACTGCAGCCGTTCGTCCGCTTCTACGCCGGGCCCATCGGCAGCACGGACTAGGCATGGACGGAACACCTCCGCTGATCACGAGGCTCCCCGAGCGGCATGGCGGGGCCGAACCTGCCATGATCGTTGCCATGTCCTCCGCCCCAGAGCCGACCTCCCCCTACTCCGGGCTGATCGCGACGTGGTCCAACCTGGTGATCCTGGTCGTTGCCGCCGTAGCGGGCGCCATCGTCGGGCTGCTGCTCCTGCTGATCCTCGGCGCTCCCTACTCCTCCGATTCGCTCGTGAACGGCGGACCCGGTGACACACCGTCGAAGCCGCTCGACCTGTCCGGGGACCAGCTCGATCGCTACGTGGACACAGAGCTCATCTACATCGGCACGCTCACCGACGCCATGAACGAGGCGATCTCCCAGGCGACCGGCAACCCCGACCCCACGCCGGCAACCGCTGTCCAGGACGGCTCGACGAACGTCATCAAGATCAGCGCCGTGGCCGACGACGCCGAGGAGGCCGCACGGGCGTCGAAGGCGGCAGCAGACGTGTATGTGGCCAACTGGAAGACCCGTAACAAATCGACCGAGTCGGCTGCTTCGCGTTTCGTACAGGAGCCGAACGCGGCCGACGCCCAGCCGACCATCAAGAAGTCCACCGGGGCACTGCTTGGGTTCGTACTCGGTGCCGTGGTCGGTGTCGTGATCATCTGGGTCCGTGTCGTCCGGGAGCGACGGGCCAGGGATGAGCGCCCACAGGGAATCAGTCCCTGAGGGAACCAGTTCCTCGACGACCACCGGGGTCCTCGCCCTCCGCCTGGGGAATGCCGCGGCCGCCGGACCCCAGGATCGCATCATCCGGCCGCAGCCAGGCGGTCACGAACAGCAGCACCGCGCTGGCATAGCACCAGCCGGCAAGGACGTCGCTGCTCCAGTGCACCCCGAGGACGATGCGGGAGACGCCGAGCAGGACTCCGCAGACGAACAGCAGGTAGCCGAGTAGCTGCAGCCAGCCACTGCCCCGGGAGATGCCTGCAAGGATCAGCAGGACGGCCAGCGCTCCGAACAGGTAGATGCCCACCATGGCGTGCCCGGACGGGAACGACTTGGACAGATCAGACACGTACTCAGCCGCACCGGGTGGTCTGGGTCGCTCCACGAGCACCTTGACCCCCTCAGCCACGATCACTCCGAGCAGGGCACTGGCCGCGATGAAGCCGGCCAACCGGCGGCGGCCCACGGCGAACAGCACCACCACGATCACTGCGGCCAGAACGGTGGCGGGCAGGGGTCCGGTGAGCACCGCGATGAAAGCCGCGCAGTCAAGGACCCAAGGTGTGGATGCCGTCCAATCGGTCGTGGCCTCGTTGATCGTAGCGTCGATGCCCCAAGGGGCACGGTCAACGGCGAGGACACCGACAGTCACAGCGAGCGCAGCGACTGCGGCCAGCCCGCCCGACCAGAGCAGGGCTGCTGTGCTCCAGCGGGCGCCCGCCCCGGTGTCCGTCATCGATCCCGGATTCCCTTCACCGATGCTCACGTGGGTACTCCCGGCGGCTCGACATCTGCTGCAGGCGCCTTGTGACGAGCTGGCCCGTCCACCCCAAGGACTCACTGAGGGTCGGCCTGCGGGTGTTCCAGCGGATCATCTCGCGAACAGACCGGTCGGTACGGTCCAGCTCAGCCAGGTCCTGGCCCTGCAGCAGCGCGACATACGTCATGCCGAACATGTCCGTCGTGGCATGCAGGCGTTGTCCCACTTCGATGCGCTTGAGCCACCGCACGAACTGGGGCAGCTGTTCCACCTCTGCAGTCCCTTCGAGCGTCCTGACCCGCTCAGTCGTGGTGGTCACCCCGCAGACCTGCATGAGCAGCCTCGAATCGTATGCCTGCCAGTCGAGCGGGATCGGGCCGTACGCCTCGTCGGTGGCGTAGTAGTGGGCCGCGATCGCGAACGGATCCAGTGCTCCTGCGTGAGCGAACCCGATGACCGGTGCCGTCATCTGACCGACGAGCCGGGCGCCGCATTCGATGAGGCAGGGACCAAGCTCGTCCACCTTCACCTCGCAGTGGAACGGCGAACGACGCAGGCCGGAGGCGGCGACAACCCTGGTCGTGTAGTCGGCGATGTCTGCGAACAGCCCACTGTGATGCGGGACGAGGATCGACCCCATCTCCACATTGAGCCGGCCGTTCAGCGCACCACGTCGATACCTCGCGACCTCGAACACCGTGATGTTGCCCGCGGTGTCGACCTGCCCGTCGCAGTGGAACTCCTCGCCGCCGACGTACTCCTCGGCCAGCAGCTCGTCGTGGCCACCTGTCTGCCACCACGACTCAAGGTCGCGGGCCGACGGGTCCTGGCTGAAGATGCCCACGTCCATGTTGCCGAACCCGTCGTTGGGCTTCAGAACGATACCGGACCAGCCCTCACTGGCCCGCACGGAGGCAGCCTGGGCAGGGCTGCTGACGATCTGGGAGCCATTCACGCGCAGGCTCGGGTCGACGGCACGCAGGTGCGCCTTGAGGGCGCCCTTGTTCCGGAAGCGCGCCAGCACCTGGGGCTGGGACCAGGAGAGCCCGAACGCCTCGGCCAGGCGCCCGCTCGGTTCGACACTGGGCTCCTTGTAGGGAACCACGGCCCTGACCGTGTAGCCGTCGCGTCGCACGGCGGCAACCAGCCGGTCGAGGTCCGCCAGGTCCGCCCGGTACGAGGCCGCGACCAGCTCGGGGTCCAGTAGCTCCGGGAACCGGTAGGCGTCCATCTCGTAGTGGCCGGGATCCGTGTAGTACGTCAGGGCCCGCCAGCCGAAGCGCTCGCGCAGGATGCTCATCATGCGGACCGCATACGGGTGGTAGGGGTCCTGAATGAGGTAGGTGTCTTCGCGGGCCATCAGTGGTGCAGCCTAGCGGCAGCATCCGGACGAGTCGCCGTGTGATCCCGGGCGGAGTAGCTGACGGGCCGGCCATGACCGCGCGACCGAATCGGACGTTTCGGACGGACGGCACAACCGTCCGGCGCCGAGCTCGCCAGCAACCTGTATGAACGTGCGTCCACGTCCCGAGCACAGCAGGCTGGTCACATGGCAACGGTAGGAACCCTCGCCAGGCACAGGGTTCAGGAGCAGGGCTTCGCGATCACGGACGTGTGGCGCATCGTGGGCAGCGCCATCGTCGGCGCGGTCCTCTTCGCCGGCCTGGCCCTTGTTCAGGGCGCCCAGTACTCCGCCACCGCACTCGTCAACGCGGGTCCCGGTGACACTGCGAGCCAACCCCTATCGTTGCCGAGCGACCAGCTGAACCGATATGTGGCCACGGAGATCGTCTACATCGGGACGATCTCCCAACGGATATCGGACAACGTCACCCGCGACACCGGCGTCACCGACCCGCCGCCGGTCACGGTGACGCAGGACGGCAACACGAACATCATCAAGATGAGCATGAGTGCGGACAGCGCCGAACTGGCCGCCGCCATGGCCGATTCCGCGGCCAACAGCTATATCGAGGACTGGAAACAGCGCAATCCGAAGGACGCGCAGCGCAGCGAGGATCGCTACGTCGTGAAGGCCAGCGCGGACACCGCCACCAGGACGAACGATCCCGCCATCACCATCGGTGTTGGCGCTGCCCTGGGGTTGTGCGTGGGTGTGGTGTGGGCCTACCTGAGGGCGAGATGGCGGCTCGCCGACGAAGCCGACACCGCAGACACAGCAGACACAACCGACGCAGCCGACGGTCCCGGGGAGCGGGCATGACGCCCGAACTGAGCCTGGTGGTGTCCACCATCGGACGACCGGAGCAGCTCAAGCGACTCCTGGATTCCCTGGTCGGGGCCAGGGACCACGATCGGATCGAGCTCGTGCTGGTGGACCAGACCGACGATCAGGCAAGCGCCGGATACGCCCGAGCTCGACCACTGCCCTTCCCCGTGCACACCACGAGCTCCCCGAGGGGTCTCAGCCTGGGCCGGAACGTCGGGCTGGAACTTGCGTCCGCGCCGCTGGTGGCGTTCCCCGATGACGACTGCTGGTACGGGCGGGACACCCTGGGGCAGGCGATCAGGTACCTGAGCGTTCATCAGGGGATCGCTGCCGTCAGCGGTGTCCAGGTGACAGCCGACGGCCGGGGCTCCATGCTCCGGTGGCCGCAGGCCCCGGCCTGGATCACGCCGCACAACTTCTTCCGGACCGCCATCTCCTCGAGCCTGTTCCTGCGAACCGCACTGGTGCGCGAGGTGGGGGGCTTCGACGAGACCCTCGGGGCGGGATCAAAGCAGGGTTACCTGTCGGGCGAGGAGTCCGACCTCGTGCTGAAACTGCTGGAGCGCGGCTACCGGATCCGCTACGAACCGGAGCTCAGGGTGCACCAGGACGATCCCCGGGACGAGGTGACCCCGGCTTTCGTGGACAAGATGGCGGGCTATGCCCAGGGCCAGGGCCGGCTCTTCGCCGACCACGACCTGTCGAAGGCCCTGTTCGGCTGGCTCCTGGTGCGCAAGCTGGCTGCCACATGCATCCGGTCGATCAAGGGCCAGCCCGAGCTCGCCGCCGCCGATCGGGCCTACCTCGCCGGTATGGTCAGCGGGTATCGCAGGGCTCGCGATGAGTAGGCCCGGACTGGTCGTCTCGGGTCGCCGGGTGCCGCGCGGCCTGTGGTGGCTGTCGCCTGCCGGAGCCGTGCTGTTCGTAACGCTGCCCACGTTGTGGCTCGCCACCGCGCTCGAGCCGAGCACGTACCTGAACTCGTGGCAGACCCCGAAGTACCTGACGACCGGTACAGCTGCCCTGATCCTCATCGGGGCGCTGGTCTTCATGGCCACCAGTGGACTCATGCTGCTGCGGGCAGGACGGGCCGACGAGACCCGGCCCTGGCCGCGGCTCCCGGAACAGACCCTCAACAGGCTCGGCCGCGCCGCTGAGGTCTGCTTCTGGATCACGCTGGTCGGATACGCCGCCTGGGGAGCGGTCGGGCTGGCCAACGGCGCGACACCCGCAGTGCTTCTGGAGGCACTGGTGTCCCAGAACCTGCTCTCCGGCGACATCAAGGACATGTTCCCGACCGTCCCGGGCATCACGACCCTGACCCAGGTCGGCGTCGCCTACGTCGTGGTCACGATGCTGATCCTGGTGCACCGGCCCCAACGAGGGGTCGCCTGGCGGCTGGCACTGCTGTTCCTGCTGGCGCTGTTCCGCACCTACTTCCTCACCGAACGGGTGGCCCTGCTGGAACTCGCGATCCCAATCGTCGCGATCCTGGCGATGGCGTTCGCGGGCAGCCCACGACAGGGCGTCCGGGTCCTGGTGCGCCTGCTGCCTGTCGCGTTCGTGCCCGCGGTGATGGCTGTCTTCGGACTGTTCGAGTACTCGCGATCCTGGCAGTACTACCAGCAGACCACAGGGGGCACCTTCCTGGACTTCTCGGTCGACAGACTGGCCGGCTACTACGCCACCTCCTATAACAACGGCCAGATCGCGATCAACTGGGAGCACTTCCCGGGCAGGATCCCGCTACGGACCCTGGACGCGGTCTGGGAGGCCCCGGGTATCGCGCAGGCCGGGCTCTACGACAAGCTGAGCCCGGAACCGAACGCCGAGAACCTGTTCTTCACCCTGCTGCAGCAGAAGGGGAACATCCAGTTCAACAACCCATGTGGCATCTGTGACCCGTTCGTGGACTATGGCAGCCTGGGTGGACTGGTCTGGCTCGCTGCTGCGGGAGTGATCCTGGGACTCATCTACCGATCCTTCTGCAACGGATCCCTGTGGGCACTGCTGCTCTACCCGCCGATGGTCACAGGGCTGTTCGAGCTTCCGCGCTACCTCTACTGGACACAGGGACGCTGGATACCGGCCCTGGCCGCACTGCTGCTGATCGCCTGGTATGCGCGCCCGCGGGGTTCCCCGCCGACACCTGTACCAGCCTCTGCTGACGGACCGGTTCGGGAACGAACATGATCCGCTGGTTGCTGCTCGCCTCCCACGTACCGCCCGGTGGCTCTGGAGGTGGCATCGTGCGGTACACGGTGGAGCTTGCCAGGGCACTGGACCAGCGAAAGGACGTGCAGCTCAATGTGCTCTCCCAGCGGGAAGCCGTCGACTGGTGGGCCACGCTGCTACCGCCGGACCGGATTCACCCACTGCCGTCGTTGCCGACCCCGGCACTGAGCCTGGTCGAACGCTACGGGACCGCACTGCCAGTGTTCCGAGAACGGTGGGACGTCGTCCACGGCACCAAGCACCTGCTCCCGAGGCGGGTCCGCGGCAGGGCCGTGCTCACACTGCACGACTTCCTGCCGCTGGATCGGCCCGGCGACTTCGGCACGCTCAAGCGTCACCTGCTGCCCGGGCCCTACCTCGCCTCCGCAGCGGGGGCGGACGTGCTGCTGAGCGTGAGCACCGCCACGGCGACGAGACTGGGCAGCTACCTGCCCGCGGCGTCCGACCGGGTCCGGGTCGTCCCGCTGGCCAATGAGGCGCCCAGCCTCAGGTCGGCGCCCACTCCCATTGCGGCCCTGGAGAACGAGACGTTCGCGGTCGTGGTCGGTGACGCCAACTACCGCAAGAACCTGCCACTGGTCGTCGATGCCTGGCCCGCCGTGCGCGAGGAGGTGCCGGCCGCGATGCTGGCGGTGATAGGCCCCGAGCCCTGGGGGGCAACCCGGACCCACACGAGCCGAGACGTCGATCCCGGTGTGCTCTTCTGCGGCCGGGTGGCCGACGCCGAACTGCACTGGGCCTACCGGAACGCCACGGTGGCGCTGTGCCCATCCATCCTTGAAGGGTTCGGGCTCCCAACGGTTGAGGCGCTGAGGCTCGGAACGCCCGTGGTCACCAGCGAGGATCCGGCACTGTGCGAGGCCAGCGGCCAGCGCGCCACACACATCTCAGCCCTGGAGACGGTCGCTTGGCGATCGGCGATCATCGACCACTTCCGCACTCCGAAGCGGCAACCACCGATGCCGGCGCGGACATGGACTGACGTGGCCAACGACACGGTCGAGGCGGTGATCGGGTGAGAGACGACGTCCTGGGCACCATCGGAGTGCCTCCCTTCGCGATTCCGCTGCATGTGCTGCACGTGTGGGACGACGAGACACCGCAGCAAGCACGCAGGCAGGCCGCCCGGATGGCACTTGCACAGGCCGGTGCAGGCTGGCGCATCTCGGTCGCGGCGCCCGACGCCGGCGAGCCGGAACCTGTCGAGCGATACGACTGGGCGGACGCCGAGGGCCTGGCGACCCTGACCGAGGAACTGGATCCGGATGTGGTGGTCACGCACGGTTCGGCCAGCGGCGTGCTCACCCGTCGGACGTTGCGGGATCGTCACGTCATCGTGTGCCTCAGCCCTGCGCGCCGCGGTCACGAGCTTGCTGAGACCCTGGCGGAGTTCCGCACGAGCCGGTGGTGCAACGCCATGGTGGTTCCCGACGCGCGGACCAGTGACTGGTTCCGCCGCCGCGGTATCCGGGTTCCCCTCTTCCTCGTGGAGCCCGGCTCATCGGGGGCCTCGGAGCTCTGGGCTGCGGTGACGGCACGCGCCTACGCGTTCGGCGGCTGACGACTGCAACTGCGGCAGCGGACTCCCAGAATCGCGGACTCAGGCGGCAGCCACCGCAGCCGCCATCCCCTCCCGGAAGTTCGCCTGCGAGAAGCGCTCGGCATTCATGCGAATGACAGCGGGGTCGAAGTCGATCGACTGCAGCTGCCGCAGCGCCTCTGCGAACCGGTCCACAAAACCCTCCTGTGGCTCCGGATCCACGAGCAGGCCGGTCTCCCCGGGTATGACGATGTCACGGGCTCCACCCGCATCGATCGCCACGACCGGTGCGCCACAGGCCTGGGCTTCGACCGGGACTATGCCGAAGTCCTCCTCACCCGGCATCAACAGCGCAGAGCAGCTCCGGTAGAGCTGCAGCAGCTCAGTGTCACTCGGGCGCCCCGCAAATCGCGTGTGCGGGCCTGCGACGGCCTGGCAGTCCGCCAGCGCCCGTCCTTCACCGGCGATCACGATATCGATGCCTGCGCGCTCAGCGGCCCGGACGGCGATCTCCGGGCGCTTGTACGGGACCAGGCGCCCTGCATAGAGCACGAACGGTTCCCGGGCGACAGCAGGGTCCGGAGTGTAGTAGTCGACGTTCACCGGAGGGTGAAGCACCTGAGCCTCCCGGTGCCACCATTTCGAGATTCGTTCCTTGACCTCATTGGAGTTGGCCAGGAACGTGTGCACTTTCTGGGCGGCCGCATAGTCGTTCTTGCGCATGCGGGCCGACATGGTCGCCAGCGCCAGTTCACCGGCCCTGCCACCCATCTCACCGCGGCGCTTCTCCGGGTCCCACATCCATCGTGCGGGTGTGTGGACATACGAGACCACGGGCGCATCGGTGGCGAAGACGACCTGGTTTGCGAAGGCGTGGTGGGAGGCGACCACGACGTCGGTGTCCGGGATCGGCAGGCGACGGAACGCCTGGGGCAGCAACGGGAGCAGGTGGGCGTAGCCACCGCCCCGGTAGAGCCACTGCACGTTTCCGGTGTGCGGGAGCGTGCCGTCGAACGTCCTGCCCGGGATCGCGAAGGGCACGAACACAGGCGCCTGCGGCCACTCCTCGGTCATCTGCACGACACAGTTCTCCGAGCCGCCCCATTCGCTCAGGCGCTCATGCACGATCGCTACGTCATTCACCACGCCACCAGTCTGACGGGACGCGTTGCCCGTTGCTCACCAGCCGACGTGATCGGGAAGGCCAGCCCCGTCCTTGGTCCAGTTCACAGTCCTGTATGCGCCATCGGGAATCCCGATCGTCTTGAAGTTGTACCGTGAGCCACCACTGATGGCGATGTTCTCGAAAGCCAGGCGGTCCTGAGTCTGACCGCTGTACGAGAAGACCTGGACCTGGTCGTAGCCGTCGTTGTGGGTGTCCCTGATCGCCAGGTTCCGGACCGTGACGTTCCGGATCGCCTGGCTGGCCTGCGAATTGTAGAGATGGATGGCGCCGTGCACGATCCGGGACTTGTCAGGTGAGGGCCGGTCTGCGGCGTCCACATCCGCCTGCTGGTTGCTGCGCAGCAGCGTACCGCCGTTCACCGTCACATTGTTCACGCCGAAGGTGTTCCATTCACCCTCGCTCGCGATGTAGATGCCGGCACCCGCTGATTCGGTGACGCTCACGTCGGTGAAGCTCACGTCCTGTCCACCGACCACGGCCAGGCCACGGCCCCACCGCTGGTTGGAGACCGTCGGCGACTGGACCGTGATGTTGCGCGTGAGTTCGCCGTCACCCACGTAGGAGACCACGGCCACGCCATCGTCGCCCGGGTTGTCGACCACCGGGCGCGTCACCACACCGTCATGCGCACCGAGCGTCATGTGGATCGCATCCGCGTTGGTGTCCCGGACAGTGACGTCGGTCAGCGCGAATGAGGAACTGCCCCCCACGTAGACGCCCGCTGCAGCCGAGCCGATCACGGTCGTGTTGCGCACCGTGATCCCGGCGAAGCGACCCAGGCGCAGTTTCATCTGCTCGAACGCCTCCCAACGGCCGCTGGTCTCCTGCATCCGCAGGGTAGGTCCGTCGAGGGTGATGCCGTCGGCGGCGAGGTAGACCGCCGACCGGGCCTCATCGGTGGCGAGCAGCGTGCCAGCACCGGTGATCGTGACGTTGGCTGTGCCCACCTTGAGGACATCGCTGTGCCGGTAGGTGTGCCCTGCCGGCAGTGTGAGCGTGTCGTTCCCGGCCGCGCCCAGGGAGGCGATGGCCGCCTTCAGCGCAGCCGTGTCATCGCCAGCATCATTGGCCACGGCACCGAAGTCCTCCGGGGTGACGGTCGGCTGGCTCGGCGTCGGCGTCGGCGTGGCCGTCACAGTCGGCGTCGGGGTCGGCGTGGCCGTCACAGTCGGCGTCGGGGTGGGCGTCGGCGTCGGGGTCGGCGTGGCCGTCACAGTCGGCGTCGGGGTGGGGGTCGGCGTGGCCGTCACAGTCGGCGTCGGGGTGGGCGTCGGCGTCGGGGTCGGCGTGGCCGTCACAGTCGGCGT
>JAGQTY010000054.1 GCA_020438795.1 Actinomycetota bacterium | reverse complement strand
CGCCCTGGAGGCCTTCGGTCCGAGCGGCCTCACCGTCACAGACCGGCTCTGTCTCGATGCTGGCGCTTCCACCGGTGGCTTCACCGACGTACTGCTGCGCGCCGGAGCCAGCCATGTGATCGCCGTCGATGTCGGCTACGGTCAGCTGCGCTGGGAACTCCAGCAGGATCCCCGAGTGACTGTAATGGATCGGACCAACGTTCGTTCCCTGAAGCCCGTTGACCTCGAGTACCGCCCGCAACTCATCGTGGCGGACCTGTCCTTCATCTCCTTGACTCTGGTCCTGCCGGCATTGTGTGCCTGCGCCGCTACTGACGCCGACCAGGTCCTGCTGGTGAAGCCCCAGTTCGAGGTGGGACGCGGCGAAGTCGGCTCCGGAGTGGTGACCGACCTGGGTTTGCGCGCAAAGGCCATCACCGACGTGGCTGCGGCGGCAGCAGAGCTGGGCTGGGGCAGCGTTGGGCTGTGTGCGAGCCCCCTGCCGGGCCCGAAGGGAAATGTCGAGTTCATTCTGTGGCTGCGACCAGGGGGCCTCACGGTGCCAACGGAGCGGATCGAGTCCGTCGTTTCGCAGGGCAGCCCCTGGGTGCGTGACTGAGACTGATACCGAGGCCCGGAGGGTCACGTTCCGTTTGCCGGGACAATCAGGCAGGATAGAACGATCGGAAGGGTGGTGTCTGGATGCGGCGTATCCTGCTGATCACCCATACCGGCCGAGCCGCGGCGCTCAAAGTCGCCCAGCGGCTCTCGGATTCACTGTCGCAGGCAGGCATCGACGTGCTGCTTCCGAGTGTGGAGTACGCCGAACTCGCCACCCGTGGGATCAATCTCGAGCACAGTGCCATCCGGCCTGTCGACGAGCGCGATGCCGCCGGTGCCGAACTGGTCATCGTGATCGGGGGCGACGGCACGATCCTGCGCGCCGCCGACTACGCGTACAAGGACGAAATCCCGTTGCTTGGCCTCAACCTGGGCCACGTGGGGTTCCTCGCCGAGGTCGAGTCCGATGGCGTGGACGTGGTCTCCGAAGCGGTCATCTCGCGGTCGTACCGGGTCGAGGAACGCGTGGCCCTCAGCGTGCGGGCCTATCGGGACGGTGAGCTCTACTGGAACTCCTACGCGCTGAACGAAGCAGCGATCCAGAAGCGCGACGCCCAGCGGATGATCGAACTGCTGCTCGAGATCAACAACCGTCCGCTGTCCCGCTGGGGCTGCGACGGTGTGGTGGTTGCCACGCCTACCGGGTCTACCGCCTACACCTGGTCGTTGGGTGGCCCGGTGGTCTGGCCCGAGGTGCAGGCGCTGCTGGTGTCACCGGTGAATGCGCACGCCTTGTTCGCCAGGAGCCTGGTACTCGACCCGCGCTGTCTGGTGGCTATGGAGGTGGCTCCCGACAGTCCCGAGATCGTCATCTGGTGCGACGGACAGCGATCGGTGAATGTCCTGGCCGGTGACCGCATCGAGGTGACCCGCGCCGAACGGCCTGTGCGTTTCGCGCGGTTGCATGAGGCTGACTTCACTGATCGGCTGGTGGCCAAGTTCAAGCTTCCGATCACCGGGTGGCGCGGGGCGGAGGGGCCGTGATCACGCAGCTTCGTATCAGCAATCTGGGCATCATCTCCCACAGCGAACTGGAGTTCGGCACTGGTCTGATCGCGCTCACCGGTGAGACCGGCGCGGGCAAGACCATGCTCGTGGGTGCGCTGGGTCTGGTGCTGGGGGATCGCGCCGACTTCGGGCTGGTGGGGGAGCAGGACGCCCATGTCGAGCTGCGGATGGCGGCCGACGACGCCACCGGCGCCATCGCAATTGAGGCCGGCGCCGACCTGGACGACGGTGAACTGCTGATCGGGAGGACTCTCACCGCCTCGGGACGCTCGCGGGCCTACCTTGGTGGTCGATCCGTGCCAGCCGCGGTCCTGCAGCAACTGGCGGAAGCCGCCGTGAACCGGCATTCCCAGCACGACCAGGTGGAGATGAGAAAGCCTGCGCGCCAGCGTCAGGCACTCGACCGCTACGGTGGCGCGGCACTGCAGGAGGCACTGGCCGCCTACAGGGCCCTGTACGAACGATACGCGGAGCTCAGCCAGGAGGTTGCCCAATGGCAGCGACAGCAGCGAGAACTCGCTTCAGAGGCCGAGCTGCTGCAGCACGGCCTGAACCAGATCGACGCGGTGGGTCCCAATGATTCGGATGACACCGACCTCGACGTCGAGATCGCGCGCCTCGAGCGCAGCGACCAGCTGCGCGATTCCACGCTCGAAGCCCGCTCGCTGCTGTCCACTGATGAGGAAGACGGCGACACCAGGAGCCTGCTGCTCCGGGCCGAAGCGGCCCTGAGGGTGGGGGAGGGAGACCCTGAGCTCCGAAGAATCGCTGCGACCCTGAGATCTGCCTCCGAGATTGTCGAGGAAGCCGCCCGGGACCTTCGGGCGTTCGGTGAGGGTCTCGATGCCGAACCGGAACGCCTGGCGCAGCTGCAGTCCCGCAAGGCAGCACTCGCAGAGCTTCGTCGCCGGTACGGGGCCAGCGTGGCAGAGATCAACGCCTGGGCGGAGCAGGCGCGCAGTCGGCTCGCGACCCTCGACCCCGACGGCAACGGTCTGCAACAGCGCCGCCAGGAGCTCGCCGCACTGGCCACTGAACTGAGCGACGCGGCGCTGCAGCTGTCCCAGCTCCGCGAACATGCCGCAGTGGCCCTCGGATCCGAGGTGACCGCCGAGCTCCAGGAACTCGCCATGCCGCATGCGCGGCTCCTGGTGCGGGTGAGTCAGCAGGAGGACAGTCACGGCCTGCAGGTTGCCGACGGTCGCCGTGTGGCATTCGGGGAGCAGGGCATCGACAAGGTGCAGTTCCTGCTGCAGTCGCATGCGGGCTCCCAGGCCACGCCACTTGGCGATGGGGCCTCGGGTGGCGAGATGTCCAGGATCCTGCTGGCACTGCAGGTGGTGCTTGCGGCCACGAGCGATCCGCATGTGTATGTGTTCGACGAGATCGACGCCGGGATCGGCGGGCAGACCGCCATCGAGGTCGGCCGCCGCCTCGCACGACTGGCCCGGCACTGCCAGGTCTTCGTCGTCACCCACCTCGCCCAAGTGGCCTCCTTCGCCGATCAGCAGATAGTGGTGGCCAAGCACAGCGACGGCTCCGTACACCAGACGTCGGTGACCGAGATCAGCCAGCAGGACCGCACGGGAGAGCTGACCAGGATGCTCTCGGGCATGGCCGAGACGGAGGCAGGCCGCCAGCACGCCAACGAGCTGCTCGATCTGGCCAGGCTCGAACGCGAGAAGGTGGCAGGGCGATGAGTGACGAACGCGAGGAACTGTTTGCACTGGCCGACGATGCGGTCAGCCGGATCGTCGACGCCGACCCGTGCACGGCGACTGAGCTGGGCATCATTGCCGAGGACGGCCGGCTCACCGACTTCTCGCCGAGCGGCGTCGAGCACCGCGGGAGCCTAGTCGACCAGATCATCGCCGAGCTTCCAGAGGAACCGTCCGGGATGCAGCGCGAAGCTCGCATCACGGCCGAGATCATGTCCGAACGGCTGGGCAACCTGCAGGCGCTGGCTGCTGCGGGGGACCACTTCAATGATGTGAACGTGCTGGCCAGCCCTCCGCAGGCGATCAGGATGTCGCTGGAACTGTTGCCACCCGACGTCGCGCCCGTGACGTTGGTCGGACGGCTGTCCGACGTGGACGCATCCCTGGCGGGCTGGCGTGAATCACTGCAGCGTGGCATCGATGACGGAATCCCGGCGGCCCGGCGCCAGGCGCTCGCCGTCGCGACCCAGTTGCGTGAACTGGCATCCGGGTGGGCTCCCCAGTTTGCCGAGACCCGCGGGCAGGATCTCTCCGAGAATGATGCGGCCGCCGTTCGCGAGGCGGCTGAGGCCGCAGCCGATGCCTATGTGGAGACGGCCGAGTGGCTGGCAGAACACTATGCGCCGCTGGCTCGCGAACAGGATGGTGTGGGGCGCGACGCCTACGCCCGCAAGGCGCAGGCATGGAACGGTGACACCATCGACCTCGATGCCACCTACGCCTGGGGTTGGCAGGAGCTCGAGTCCCTGACCGAGGACATCACAGCCACAGCTGCCGCGCTCGGACTGGCCGACACCCCTCTGGACACCAAAGCCGCTCTGGACGCCGATCCTCGCTATCGGATCGATGGTGAGGATGCCCTGCGCGAGTACCTGACCGAACTCACCGTCGGCGCCACTGCCGACCTGAACCATTCGATGTTCGAGATCCCCAGCGAGGTCGAGCAGTGTGACGTCCGGATCGCCGCGGCGGGCGCCGCCGCCGCTCCCTACTACGTCCCGCCCAGCGAGGATCTCTCGCGGCCGGGTAGCACCTGGTATCCGACCCTGGGCAAGGAGAGCTTCCCGAAGTGGTGGCTCACCACCGTCTGGTACCACGAGGGAGTGCCCGGGCATCACCTGCAGTTCGGGCTGATCGCCACGATGAAGGACCAGCTCTCCCGGTTCCAGCGCACCTTCGGCGCCACGTCCGGGCATGTCGAGGGCTGGGCACTCTATGCCGAGCGGCTCATGCTGGAGCTCGGCTACTTCGACGATCCGGGTCTGCGGTTCGGCTACCTCAGCGCCCAGCTGATGCGCGCGGTCCGTGTGATCGTGGACATCGGGATGCACACCGACCAGGTGGTCCCGGATGGCTACCCCGAGGCGGGCGCCCCGATCACACCGGCCCTGGCCGAGCGGATGCTCATCGAGCAGGCGATGCTGGAACCCGACTTCGCGGCCAGCGAAGTGAATCGCTACCTCGGGCTGCCGGGCCAGGCGATCAGCTACAAGGTCGGGGAACGCGACTGGCTGGCCCTGCGTGAGGCTGCCCGCATCCGGAAGGGCGGCGACTTCGACCTGCGCGACTGGCACATGCAGACCCTGGAGCTCGGCCCGATGGGACTGGGGCCGTTCCGGGAGCTCGCGAACTCCCTCTGAGGGTTGCGGAAGCTGCGGAGGTCACCAGCCTGACAGAGCCTGGCGACACAACTGATCCGCTTGCGGCGAAGGCGCTGCAGACCGGAAACTGCTGATATTCTGGTATTCCATGAATCGTGGGTCCACCAAGCACCTGTTCGTCACCGGAGGCGTCGCCTCCTCGCTGGGTAAGGGGCTCACCGCCTCAAGTCTCGGTAACCTCCTCAAAGCACGTGGTCTGCGCGTCACGATGCAGAAGCTCGATCCGTACCTGAACGTGGATCCGGGCACCATGAACCCGTTCCAGCACGGCGAGGTCTTCGTCACCGATGACGGCGCCGAGACCGACCTGGACGTCGGCCACTACGAACGGTTCCTCGACACCAACCTGCACGGTATCGCCAATGTGACCACGGGCCAGGTGTACTCATCGGTGATCGCCAAGGAACGCCGCGGAGAGTACCTCGGCGACACCGTCCAGGTGATCCCGCACATCACCAATGAGATCAAGAGCCGGATCCGCCGGATGGCCTCCGAAGATGTCGACGTGGTCATCACCGAGATCGGCGGCACGGTCGGTGACATCGAGTCCCTGCCGTTCCTCGAGGCCGTGCGTCAGATCAGGCACGAGATCGGCCGGGACAACACCTTCTTCCTGCATGTCTCGCTGCTGCCATACATCGGTCCGTCGGGGGAGCAGAAGACCAAGCCGACCCAGCACTCGGTCGCAGCGCTGCGCAGCATCGGTATCCAGCCCGACGCGATCGTGCTGCGTGCCGACCGGGAGGTCCCGGCCAACATCAAACGCAAGATCTCGATGATGTGCGACGTCGACAACGAAGCCGTGGTGGCGGCCGTGGACGCCCCGAGCATCTACGACATCCCCAAGGTGCTGCACACTGAGGGCCTCGACGCCTACGTCGTGCGCCGGCTCGACCTGCCGTTCCGGGATGTGGCCTGGAACGACTGGGATGACCTGCTGCAGCGCGTCCACGAGCCCGAACACACGGTCGAGGTGGCGCTGGTGGGCAAGTACGTGGACCTCCCGGACGCCTACCTGTCGGTGACCGAGGCCCTGTCCGCTGGCGGCTTCCATCACCGAACCCGGGTCAAGCTGCGCTGGGTCAGCAGCGACGATTGTGCCACCTGGGACGGTGCCGCGGCCCAGCTCGACGGGGTCGACGCCATCTGCGTGCCCGGTGGCTTCGGCGTGCGGGGGATCGACGGCAAGGTCGGCGCCCTGCGCTACGCGCGGGAACGCCGGATCCCCGCGCTGGGGCTGTGCCTCGGCTTGCAGTGCATGGTCATCGAATACGCACGCAATGTCCTGGGCTGGTCGGATGCGAACAGCCTCGAGTTCGACGAGTCCACCTCGCACCCGGTGATCGCCACCATGGCCGAACAGCAGGACGTCGTCGCCGGCGAACGCGACATGGGTGGCACCATGCGACTGGGCCTGTACCCGGCGAAGCTGCAACCCGGCTCCACCGTCGAGGCCCTCTACGGCGCTCCCTACGTCGAGGAGCGGCATCGGCACCGCTACGAGGTCAACAACGCCATGCGGGGCAGGCTTGAAGCTGCTGGGCTGCGGATGTCGGGAACCTCGCCCGACGGCAGGCTGGTGGAGTTCGTGGAACTGCCCCCCGACGAGCACCCGTTCTATGTCTCCACCCAGGCTCATCCGGAGTTCCGGTCGCGTCCTGCCAGGGCCCACCCGCTGTTCTCCGGGCTGATCGGAGCGGCACTGGCAGCGCGCAGCGCCGAGCAGAGCGCACTCGGCGAAACCGATCCCACGGCCCTGGGGATCCAGGCCGATGGCTGAGATCAGGGACACCTTTGCACTGCAACCGGTTCGCTCGCGTGTGGAACGCTTCCATGGCCTGCGCTGGACGGTCCGCAGCGACACTGTGGTGCTGCAGGATGACCAGGAGGTCCTACGCGACATCGTCGTCCACACCGGCGCGGTCGGGATCGTGGCGATCAACGAGCGCGACGAGATCCTGCTGAACCGTCAGTACCGGCATCCGGTCGGCGGATACCTGTGGGAGCCGCCTGCCGGGCTGCTCGACATTGCCGACGAGGACCCACTGGTCTGCGCCCAGCGTGAATTCGTGGAGGAGGCAGGCCTGGTCGCCGGCTCATGGTCGGTCCTCGTGGACTTCTTCAACAGCCCAGGCGGGTCCTCCGAAGCGTTCCGCTGCTTCCTCGCTCGAGATATCCGCGAGGCCCCGGGTGGGCGCCCACCGGCTGAGGGCGAGGAGACCACCCTCGAGCCGGTCTGGCTGCCGCTGGACGAGGCTCTGACGAAAGTACTTGCCGGTGAATTGATGAATCCGACCGCCGTCACCGGGATCCTGGCCGCCAGCGCCGCCAAGCAGCGAGGCTGGGCCGACCTGCGTCCGGCTGATTCGCCCTGGCCGGCGCGAGAGCACCTGCTCAGAGAAGGCCTGGTGCGCCTGGATCCCTGAGCCTGCGCGGAGTTCAGGTGGAGCGTCGGCGCCGGATCTGCGAGGTGCAGCGCGAAGGTCGTGGAATAGTGGATGCGTGGGATTGACTCGCCGGAGCCTGCTGATCGGCGGCACGGCCGCCGTGGGAGCGTTCGCGGTTCCACGTGCCCTGGGGCTGCCACCTCCGCCGCCGCTGCCCGAGACCGCGACCCAGCGAGGCACCACCAAGTGGCGAGTGAACGATACCGCCCCTGCCGCGGCCCTGTCCGGCTACGCCCAGGACAGCATCCGGCCCGGGGAGCCTCTGCGGGTCCGCGTCTCCGCGGCGAACAACTGGCGTGGGACTGTCTACCGGATCGGTGACTATGAGGGCCGCGGTGGCCTTGAGATCGCCTCCACGCGCGGCAATGCCCAGCAGCATGACTTCACCGTCGACCCCAGCACGCGGGCGGTGAGCGCCGCCTGGCCGGTGGCGGCCGAGCTCACCACCGACGACTGGCCCGAGGGCCTGTATGTCCTGATGCTGCGCTCGAAGGCGGGGGAGAGCAGCATCCCGTTCGTGGTCCGCTCCGCCTCGGCGGACGGTCGTACGGCGATCGTGGCATCCTCACTGACCTGGCAGGCCTACAACATCTGGGGTGGGGCCAGCCTCTACAAGAACATGGCAGGCGACTTCGGCGGTCGCTCCCTGAGCGTGAGCTACGACCGGCCCTACGACCACAGCCTGTGGGGCAGGCCGATCTCCTACAGCTACGACGTGCCAGTGGCACGCTTCGTCGACGAACTCGACCTGGACCTGGCCTGGTTCACCAATGCCGACATCTCCAGGGACCCGACGCTACTTTCGGGCGCCCGGACCGTCGTCTCGACCGGGCACGACGAATACTGGACGCAGGCCTATCGCGACGCCCTGGTGAACGCTCGTGACGCGGGCAGCGACCTGGCGTTCCTCGGGGCGAACGTCGGGTACTGGCATGTCACCCTGAACGGCAATGAGGTCCGCTGCCCGAAGGACAGCGGGATCGATGCCAAGAACATCCGCTGGCGCGATCTGGGCACGCCCGAGAGCAGCATCGTCGGGATGCAGTACGACGCGTTCCCGGTCTCGGGACCGATGGTCGTGCGTGAACCGGACTTCGTGCTGTTCGAGGGGATCAAGGGTGTCCGTACGGGTGCCAGCTATCCGGGCCTCGTCGGGATCGAAGCGGACCGTTTCTACCCCGATTCCCACACGCCCCGCGACATCGAAGTGCCTACCCTGTCACCGGTGACGTGCCGGGGCGTACCGACCTGGTCCACGATGACCTACTACTCGACGCCCTCGGACGCGAAGGTCTGGGCCGTCGGCACGATGAACTGGACCCGCGGGCTCACCGGCCCCAACGCGGACAAGGGCATCACGAAGCGATCCAGCGAGTTCGTCCGGCTGACCACGGCCAACTTCCTCGCCAAGTCGGCGGCAGGGACCCTGCCTGCGGCACAGCGTGACGTCCCGGATCTGCCCGGGCACAACACGTCCGGAGCGGCCTGAGCAATACCGGCCCCGTTTCGAGCCGAATGCCGCCCGCTTCCCGCTTCCTCGCCCAGAACACAGGGAGGGCTCCATCTCCCCAATGACCCAGCTCACGTTTGACTTGTGGCCCTGGGGTATGAAGGAGAGAGGGGCACGTGCGACCGTCCAGTCCGGCGAGATCGCGATGCCGAGCCGAAGGAACGCCGATGCACGACCGTAGGGTCAGAGTTCTGCTCACGGCAGTCATGCTGGCAGCCGCAGCAGTACTCATGACGATCACCGTGGGTCAGGACTATCAACAGGTGCCACCGGAACCGATCGCCAACACCCAGAGCAATACGCGCCCAGCCGGCTGATTCGGTGAGAGAATCCGGTCGTGAGGGTGGACCAGCTCGCCGGGCTCTTCCTGGACTATCTCCTTGTGGAGAAGGGCGCCTCCACCAACACCCTGCACGCCTACCGGAACGACCTCACGAGGTATGCCGAGTTCGCCGAACAACGGGGCATCGGCTCAGCTGAGGAGATTCAGCAGCGCGATGTCTCGCAGTTCGTGACCTGGCTGCGCGGCGACGGCAGGGGCGCCGAGGCCAAGCAGCTCAGCGCTGCCTCGGCCACCAGAGCGCTGGTGGCCGTTCGTCGCATGCACGACTTCGCGGTACGGGAACGACTGCTGGCGACCGATCCGGCGCGCGCCGTCAAGCCGCCGCAGGTCGGGTTCCGGCTGCCCAGCGCGCTCACCACCGATGAAGTCTTCGCCATGCTCGCCACCCCGCTGGACGACCCAGCAGGGCGCAGGGACCTGGCGCTGCTGGAGTTCCTGTACGGCACGGGCTGCCGAGCCAGCGAGGCCTGCACGGTCGATGTCGACGACCTCCAGCGCGAGGAACGACTGGTCCGCCTGCTGGGCAAGGGCCGCAAGATGCGACTGGTCCCGTACGGCTCGTCGGCGGCGGCCGCCCTGGACTCCTACCTCACCACCGCGCGCCCGCAGTTCGTGGCCAGGGGCCGAGGGACCCCGGCGCTCTTCGTCAACCAGCGAGGTGGGCGGCTGACGCGCCAGAGCGTCTGGAATATCGTTCGCAGGGCTGCCGAGCGGGCAGAACTCGGCGATCACGTGCATCCGCACACCCTGCGCCACTCCTACGCGACGCACCTGCTGGAGGGTGGCGCGGACATCCGGGTGGTCCAGGAGCTGCTCGGGCACAGTTCGGTGACCACGACCCAGGTCTACACACTCGTCACCCCAGCTCACCTCGAGGCCGTGTACGCCACGAGCCACCCGCGGGCCCGGGCCTGAGCGGTGTCGGGGCCTCAATTGAGGGTGTAAGACGCTTCATCGGTTAAGGTCGAACGGTGGGTACCAGTGAGGCGGTCGTCGAGGCTGCGACGCAGACGCCGCCTGCCGGTCTGGACGCGCAGCCCGAACCACGCGAGCGTACCGCCTTCTCTGTGCAGCTCGAGGAGTTCACCGGTCCTTTCGAACTGCTGCTCTCACTCATCGCCAAACACAAACTGGAAGTGACCGCCCTGGCGCTGCATCAGGTCACCGACGACTTCGTGGCCCACGTCCGGGATCAGGGCGAGGACTGGGATCTGGAGGAGACCACAGAGTTCCTGGTCATTGCTGCCATTCTGCTGGACTTGAAGGCGGCCAGGCTGCTCCCGGGTGACAACGAGGAGGACGAGGAGGATCTCGCCCTGCTGGAGGCCCGCGATCTGCTCTTCGCCCGACTGCTGCAGTACCGGGCGTTCAAGATCGCCAGTGTCCTGTTCGACGAGCGGCTGCACTCCTATCCGCGCTGGACACCACGGGCCACCGGACTCGACCCCGGGCTGGCCGAACTCATGCCCGAGGTGCAACTGGTGGATCCGCAGCGGTTCGCGGAGGTGGCCGAGGCGGCGTTGCGGCCCAGAGTCGAGCCGGTGGTGGAGATCGGCCACATCCACGCCTCACCGGTCAACGTCCGCGAACAGGCCGATCGTGTCATGGAACTGCTCACCGACGCGGGCTCGCTGAGCTTCCGGGAACTGGTCGAGGAATGTCCGGACACCGCTCATGTGATCGCCCGGTTCCTGTCCCTGCTCGAGCTGTATCGCCAGCGCGCAGTCACGTTCGAGCAGGCCGGTCCGCTGGCCGACCTGCTCATCAAGTGGGCCGCGCAGAGCGGAGACCATGTGGAAGTCACTGACGAGTTCGATGAACAGGACGAAGAAGTGGAGCAGTCGTGAACACCGACCTGGTCGAGGAAACTACTGAAACCCAGCCTGCCACCGAAACACCGGACACGGCTGCGATGGAACCGGGCGAAGGTGCGCAGACCGAGGCGGTCTTCGAACTCGGCGCACCGGATCTGCGCGCTGCTCTGGAAGCGCTGCTGGTGATCGCCGAGGATCCCGTCTCCGTCGCGGACCTCGAGGAGGTCACGGCCGCCACGAGCGACGAGATCGAAGCCACGCTGCACGACCTGGCCGCCGGCTATCGGGAGGGGGGCCGGGGCTTCGAGTTGCGCGAAGTGGATGGTGGCTGGCGCTTCTACTCGGCACAGTCCTGCGCTGAACTTGTCGGTCGCTACGTCACCGACGGGCGGCAGTCCCGCCTGTCCCAGGCGGCCCTGGAGACACTCACGATCATCGCCTACCGGCAGCCGGTCAGCCGTGCCCACATCGGTTCTGTGCGGGGCGTCAACTCCGACGGCGTGATCCGTACTCTGGTGGCCCGGGGACTGATCCAGGACACTGCTGAGGACGCGAGCACGGGGGCCGTGCTCTATGGAACCACGCAGTACTTCCTGGACCGGATGGGGATCGACTCGATCACCGACCTGCCCCCCGTGGCCGAGCACATCCCCGATCCGAGCACCGTCGACGATCTCTGAGCCCGTGTCGCAACAGATTCGGCGAACCCAGCACGCGTCCACAACCAGGGAGCCACGGACGTGATCCGACTGCAGAAGGTCCTGGCAGCCGCGGGTATCGGCAGCCGGCGCAAGTGCGAAGTCCTCATCGGTCAGGGCCGGGTGAGTGTCAACGGTGTGCTGGTGAGCGAACAGGGCCTGCGGGTCGACCCGGACAGCGATGAGATACGGGTGGACGGCAAGCTCATCCCGACCAGACCCGAGGTGGTGGTTCTGGCACTCAACAAGCCGGTCGGCGTGGTCAGTTCCATGGCCGATGACCGTGGCCGTCCCTGCCTGGCCGACCTGGTTGGTGACCGGGAGGAACGACTGTTCCATGTCGGGCGCCTGGACGAGCAGACCTCGGGACTGCTGCTTCTCACCAACGACGGCGAACTGGCCCAGCGTGTTGCCCATCCCAGCGTGGGTATCGACAAGACCTACCGGGCCACCGTCGAGGGCGTGGTCACCAAGGCTGAACTGCGCCGACTCACCGACGGGGTGACCCTCAATGACGGGGAGGCCCGCGCCGAATCCGCGCGGCTCATCAGCAGCACCGAGTCACGTTCCATCGTGCAGCTGAGGCTGCACCTGGGCCGCAACCGGGTCGTGCGAAGAATGCTGGCGGCCATCGGGCATCCGGTCCTGGCGCTGGTCCGCACGTCGATCGGGCCGCTGCGCCTCGGCGGTCTGCGACCCGGCCAGTTGCGGGAGCTCTCGCAGCGCGAAGTGGCCGAGCTGTATGCAGCCAGTGATCTGGGCTGAGCGGTATTCCACATGGTGGCAGGTACTCGGCGCGCGTCCGGGTGCGCAGTCACTATCCTTGGGGAAGAGTGAGGGGTGAGCCATGGCTGTCCGGGCGATCCGCGGTGCCGTCCAGCTGCAGCAGGACGACCTCGGCGAGATGACCGAGGCAGTCACCGAACTGCTGACCACCATTCTGCAGCGCAACGAGTTGTCGATCGATGACCTGATCAGCATCCTGTTCACCAGCACCCCGGACCTCGTATGCGGGTTTCCGGCAACGGCGGCTCGCGGTCTGGGCCTCGGTGACGTCCCGTTGCTGTGCGCACAGGAGCTCGACATCGAGGGGTCGCTGCCTCGTGTGGTCCGCGTGATGCTCCACGCCGAGATGGATGTGGATCGCGCCGGAGTCAATCACGTCTATCTGAGAGGCGCTGAGGCGCTACGAAGGGATATCGCTCAATGAAGAGGGCACTCGTAGTAGCCATCGACGGACCCAGCGGCAGCGGCAAGTCCAGCGTCTCCAAGGGGGTCGCAGAGCACTTCTCGCTCGCCTACCTCGACACCGGAGCCATGTACCGGGCCATGACCTGGTTCATGCTGGAACAGGGGGTCGACCTCGCCGATCCGGCGGCGATCGGCGCGCTCGCCGACCGCCCGGTCATCAGCAGCGGAACCGATCCCCGGGCGCCCACGATCAGCTGCAACGGCGTCGATGTCGGTGAAGCGATCCGCAGCACAGAGGTGACGGCTGCGGTCAGCGCAGTGAGTGCCGTGCCCGAGGTCAGGCACCGGCTCGTCGACCTGCAACGAGCCGAGATCGGAGCCAGTTCCGGCATCGTCGCAGAAGGGCGCGACATCGGGACCGTGGTGGCGCCCGACGCCGATGTGAAGATCTTCCTGATCGCCGACCCGGCTGTGCGTGCCCAGCGCCGAGCCGCCGAGA
Source organism: Actinomycetota bacterium (assembly GCA_020438795.1). Lineage (GTDB taxonomy): Bacteria > Actinomycetota > Actinomycetes > S36-B12 > JAGQTY01. The sequence goes on along the minus strand of JAGQTY010000054.1, from coordinate 1,577 downwards.
ACCAGCAGACCAGGCGCAGCGACGAATCCGTGGCCGCCACCGAAGCAGACCTGCAGCGGCGCGACAAGCTCGACTCACAACGCAAGGCGTCACCGCTGCAGGCCGCCGACGATGCGCACACCCTGGATGCCACCCACCTCGACCTGGCCCAGACCATCGCCGCCGCATGCGAGATCGTGAGTGAGAATGACTGAGAGCGACCCTGAGAACGATGTGAGCTCGCCCGACGATGACCAGCTGGGCGACGGCATCTGGGAGACCGAAGCTGAGTCCGACGACGACCTCGCGAGCGCCGCAGCGGCCGCGGCTGAACTGGAGGAAGACTTCGACGGGGATCGCAGCGACCCCTCGCAGGAGGGACTGCTACCGATCGTGGCCGTCGTGGGCAGGCCGAACGTCGGCAAGTCCACCCTGGTGAACCGCATCCTCGGGCGACGCGCAGCTGTTGTCGAGGACGTCCCCGGAGTCACCCGTGATCGTGTTTCGTACCCTGCGGAATGGTCCGGGCGCGAGTTCATGCTTCTGGACACCGGTGGCTGGGACCCCAGGAAGGACGAGCGCAGTGCCGCCGTCACGGCGCAGGCGGAGCAGGGCATGGCCGATGCCGATGTGGTCATGTTCATCGTCGATGCCAGCGTGGGCCCCACCGCCGCCGACGAAGCGGTGGTCCGGCTGCTGCGCCGCTCCAGCAAGCCTGTCGTCCTGGTTGCGAACAAGGTGGATGATGCCGCGGCGGAGGCAGAGGCCTCATCGCTGTGGTCGCTGGGCCTGGGCGAACCGGTTCCGGTGTCCGCGCTGCACGGGCGGGGCAGTGGTGACCTCCTGGACCGGATCATCGCGCTCCTGCCCGAGCAGGGCCAGCAACGGGTCCGCAGCGACCTGCACCGAGTGGCGCTGGTAGGAAAGCCCAACGTCGGCAAGTCCTCCCTGCTCAACAAGCTCGCCGGAGAGCAGCGTTCGGTCGTCCATGACCAGCCGGGCACCACCGTGGACCCGATCGACGAGGTCGTCGAGATCGACGGGCAGGAATGGCTGTTCATCGACACGGCCGGGATCCGGCGCAAGGCGAAGACCGCCTCGGGGCACGAGTACTTCGCCAGCATCCGCAGCAGGATCGCCATCGACCGTGCCCAGGTCGCTGTGGTGGTGATCGAAGCCTCCCAATCGGTCTCCGAACAGGACATCAGGCTCATCCAGATGGTCATCGACGCCGGCAGGGCACTGGTCATCGCGTTCAACAAGTGGGATCTGATCGACGACGAGCGCCGGCACTACCTCGAGCGGGAGATCGAGCGCGACCTGGCGTTCGTCGACTGGGCGCCGCGCGTGAATGTCTCCGCCCTCACCGGCCGGCGCCTCGACCGGCTCACCAACGCCCTGGAGACGGCCCTGGCCGGCTGGGGCACTCGCATCTCCACCGGCCGGCTCAACACCTTCCTCAAGGAACTGCAGGACGCCCATCCCCACCCGGTGCGAGGCGGTAAACAACCGCGGATTCTGTTCGGCACCCAACCCGGAGTGCGGCCACCCACCTTCGTGTTGTTCACCACGGGCTTTCTCGAGGCACCCTACCGGCG
>JAGQTY010000053.1 GCA_020438795.1 Actinomycetota bacterium | reverse complement strand
CGGCTGGGTCGGTCACACCGGTGAGGGATTCGGCCATTCCCTGCTGGTGATGCACCAGCCTGATACTGGCACCAACGTGGTGGTGGCAATGAACATTGCCGCGACGAAGGATCACGTGCCCACGAAGTACTTCCGCAAGATCGCACCGGTCCTGGACGAACTGCCGGGTAGCACGCGCTGACCGCTGCGAGGCCGCGGCCGGTGTCGACCGGCTGGGGAGTCGGGTTGCTCACGGTCGATCCAGCGTGCCACGCGCCCGTCGCAGCAGTAGCCTGGAGCCGAGATCGCTACTCCAGGGGGTACGCAGGTGAAGGCCGCGGGTTCCAGACGGCGCCAGTGGTGGGCTGTGATTGCGATGCTGCTCGCTGCGGCCCTGGCAACGGCCACGCTCAGCGCAATGACGGACACCTCCTCAGCCGCAGCACCCGAGGTGAGTGGGGCGGGTCAGGATCCTGCCGGCAAGGTGACCATCTGCCATCGCACCAACAGCATCGCGAACCCCTACAGTCAGACGACCGTGAATGTCTCCGCGGTGGACGGCTCCGGGAACGGTGATCACTACAGGCAGCACACGGGGCCGGTGTGGAATCCCACCATGGTGCAGGGGGACACGTGGGGCGACATCATTCCACCGATCTCTGGAGTGCATGACGGGCTCAACTGGAACCGGCCCGGCAAGCTCATCTGGAGGCTGGGGTGCCAGAAACCGGTCATCCCCACCCCGACGCCGTCGCCCACGGACACGGGAACGCCGACTCCCACACCGACCGGGAGTACTCCTTCTCCGACCGACACGGTGACGCCGACTCCGTCTCCTTCTCCGTCTCCGACGGACACTGGCACCCCGTCTCCGACGCAGACCGGTACGCCCACACCGTCCCCGTCGCCGACCGTCAGTCCGACACCTGGGCGTCCGGCCGTTCCGTGCGTCATCCTCGCTCGCGCCGCCAAGAAGCTGCCTCCCCGCAAGCGGATCACACTGCTGAAGGAGGCCTCGTGTGCCGGGGAAGTGACGATCAAGGCACAGTGCCGCGTGAACGGCCAGAAGACCAGCAAGGACTGCACCGCCCTGGTTCGAAACGGTCAGGTTCGCGGTTCGATCAGCTGCAGTACGGCTTCGGCATCGATCCGCGTGCGGGTGGTGGCCACCCGCTCAGGCTTCACGGCTCAGCGATACTCACGCACCTGGCGCGTCAACCGCAGTGCCGGGGTTGTGTGTGAGGGTAGCGGCAAAGGCTGACCGCTGATGGGTCAGGCAGGCTATGGGTTGCTCAGGCCAGTACGCCCAGTAGGCTGACGACGACGAAGAACAACGCGGAGACGCCAAGAATCCGCCGGAACGGGTTCACTCCGCGCACGATCTCGTCGATGGCCCACCACGCCAGCGCCACGGCGAATCCGAGTGTGAGCACAGTGGCCAGGGTGCCGGAGGGGCTCAGGACCAGTCGCAGTGCGAGGAAACCGAAGGCGAACCAGAGTGGCGTGTTGGGAAACTGCGCGATGACGACTCTGCCGCGCGAGTCCCGGAACAGCCAGTCAAGCCAGGCGCCGAACTCTTTCTCGATGTACCGAGTACTCTGTGGCTCCATCGTCGCCCCCGACCTCGAAAGTATTATCACTAAAGATAGCTCGAGTGCCCGATTCGCGTCAATTGCCGGGCTGCTGTCTCACCCACACGATGCAAGCGTCTTGCTGCCGGTGACCGAGCCGGACTGCCTGACCGATCGTGCCTGGCCGGGACGCTGAGGTCGCGAGGCGAGCCGCCGTCACCAGTCGCGAATCAGTTCCATTGACTTCTGTTACTCATGTCACTGTCCGATGACCTCAAGCTCACGAGGATGTCGGCCGAGGAAGCAGTAGGCGTGCGTCTCCAGCGCGAGTTGCTCGCACAGTCGCCCGGCAACTTCCTGGAGGAGTGGCCGCCACAGGCCAGTACGACACTACGAGGACCTCGGAGAGGTGAAGACCCGGAGCATGAACTGGGATGTCTGGGGCAAGTAGTCCTTCTCCACGTCGATCCACGACCGGACCGGCTGAGGAATCCAGTAACGGGGTGAGCCCGGTCCCGGCGGTTCAACCGGGGCCGGGCTTCCGCGTCGAGACCGCTCCTGCGATGGTCAGAGCCAGTTCCAGAGCCGTCGGGCGGCAGCGTCGGTCGCCAGTCACGACCGCTGGCAGGTGCCGATTGCGTCGCACAGCCAGGATCACTGACTCCATCGATCCGGGGCCAGATTCAGCGTCAGCGTCTGCCCCGGAAGGCCTGCGGCCGGTCGGGCTGCGCCAACCACCGTGTCGTCAGTCGCGTAGGACACGCTCACGGGACTGGGAACCGTGCGCATTTCCGCGGAGCTGCGCACCGGCAGTGCTATCACGTAGGTGCCGGTCTCATCGGTCACTGAGCAACCGACATCATCGAGACTGGCAGCACAGACGGTCAGCCCGCTGATTCCTGTGCCGCCAGTGAGAGTGATGGGCGATGCCTGCTCCAGTGGGATCACCTCGAAGTCAGCCACCGCGCCGGCCGGCAGGTCCTCGCCAGCCAACTGCTTGCCTGCGCCAAAATCGCCGAAGAGACTGGGTTCAGAGGTCTGACCGCCCGCGACCCAGGGCTCGGTGTTCGTCGAGAGCCAGTCGAGCTTTGATCCGAACAGCGATTGCAGGACCAGGTCGGCGTTGCTGCTCTTCACATAGAGGTCGGTGGTGCCGTCCACTCGCAGGGAGTACTGTCCGGAATCCGCGCTGGTGTCGCACACATCGCCGCCAACAGCGGACAGTCCCGGATGGTACGACGGTCTCGGAGCGCCGCATATCTTCACGCCCGACAAGCCATCGCCGTCGGGGCCGGTGACCCTTCCGGTGATGAAGCCACGATGACCCACCACCGTACTCGCGGACTCGATCACCGTCGTCTGCCAGGGACTGTCGGTGTACGGGTCTCCAGCGGTGAGCTGCAGCGGCCACGACCAAGTGTCATAGCCGGTGGCGCCCATACTCAGGTCGGCCTTCCCGTAGGACATGGAGTAGCTGCCATTGGCGGCCGTCCGTGCCCCACACCGACGTATCGGGGACTGGTCCGGCGCAATGCCGTACTCTGCGCAGATGCGTAGACCTGCCACGGCTCGTCCTTGCTCATCGATGACGCGACCCGCGAGCGTCCGTGACTCTCGATGCTCGACCACGCGAAGGCTCGCTCGTACCACCTTTCGTTTCCCGGTGATGCGGAATACCTTGCTCCGGGACTTCTTCTTCGGGATGAACACCCGGCCGTCATCGCCCGCGAGTGAGGGCAGCCGCAGCCGGTACCTGCCTCGTTGCAGTCCTGTGACAGTCCCGGAACCGGCTATGACCGTGCGGATGCGGCTGTGCCGTTTCGCCGCACCCTTGATGCCCTTGATCACCACTCGGAAGGCCGGGGCAGGCGCCGTGGCGCCTCGCACGCGCAGCTCCAACGTGCCCCGGGCTGAAGCGCCGGTGATCGTCGGTGAGGAGCCTCCCGGCGTTCTCACCTGCGCAGTCGCTGTCCAGGCAGTGACTGCCGGGCAGAGCAGAGCCAACGCGACCATCACGATCGTCCAGGGCCTGCGCACGATCTCAGCATAGAGGCATCCCTTGTGCGACCTATGGCGATCATCGGGGCGAGACTGGTCCGGATCGCCAAGACTGCCCTGCGTCGCTGCCCTGGGCAACACCCATTCAAACGAGGTCATCGCAGTCCCGCAAGTGGCCGGCTGGCCTCCTGCAGATCGCTAGGCTCGGAATGTGGATATGACCGGGGCTGTTCGCAGCCGGGAGTTCTGGCGGGTGCTGCTGCTGAGCGCCGTTGTGGGGATACCCGTGTCGATCGCTGCCCTCGCGTTCGTCTACCTCTTCACCTCCGGGATCGACCTCATCTGGTACGACCTGCCCGCGTGGCTGGGGCTCGACGAGCCGCCCTGGTGGCTCGTCATTGTGGTCCCGACTCTGGGAGGCCTGCTCGTCGCCGGGACCCGACGGCTTTCGGGCGACGGCGGCCATTCACCGTTGCGGGGTTTCAGCGGGGGACCGACCCGACCGCAGTATCTGCCGTCTGTGCTGCTGGCGATGCTCGTGACGTTGTGCTCCGGTCTGGTGTTGGGTCACGAGGCGCCACTCATGGCCATCGGCACCGGACTGGCGGTTCTGATGATGACTGCCGCCGCGAAGCAGGACATGAATGCCAGACAGGCATTCGCCATCGCCGGCGCGGCTGCAGCGCTGAGCGTGCTCTTCGGGAACCCGATAGTTGCGGTGGTCCTCCTGCTGGAGGCGATGGGGCTCGGTGGGCCGCAACGCAGCCTCTTCCTCTTCCCTGCCCTGCTCTCAAGCGGGATCGGATACCTCGTGTTCACGGGGATCGGCTGGTTCACCGGTTTCAACCAGCCCGTTCTCGCGGTGCCCGATCCACCACAAAGCGGTCCCCTCACCTTCGTCGATGTGGGCTGGACTCTGGTGCTCGCGCCGGCGGCGGCCGCCGTCCTGCTGCTCATCCGGGCGGCCGCCTTCCAGTTGCAGAATCGAACCCGGCGGAGCAAACCATGGATCGTCATTCCGATCGCGGGTCTCGCGGTGGCTCTGCTGGCACTTTGCTACAGCTGGGTCACTGGCGCCGATCCCCGCAACGTGCTGTTCTCCGGGCAATCGGCGATCCCCGGACTTGCTGGGCAGGGCATGGATATCGGTGTCTCGGTGCTGGTGGCGCTGTTGCTCTGCAAGGGGCTGGCGTTCGCAGTGTCGCTCGGTGGCGGGTTCCGTGGTGGTCCCATCTTCCCTTCGCTCTTCCTGGGCGGACTGATCGGCATGATCGGTGCGCAGTTGCTGCCGGGCATTTCGCCGGCTGCCGCCTTCTACGTCGGGATGGCGGCAGCGACCGCGGCAAGCCTGCAGATACCCCTGGGATCGATCCTGCTGGTCGCACTTCTCGGCGGCGCGGTCGGGATTCAGCTCCTGCCACTGATCATCTGCGCTGCTGTGATCGGAAGCCTGCTGAGGGCTGCGGCCGACCTCTCACCGCTGCGGGCGGCGGCTGCCGATCCCGCACCCGAGCCACCGCGCGTGCTGGCCTGAGGCATCCGAGCTATCTGTCCGCAACCGTTGCGGAGCTACCCAAGACCATGACCGAGCGGGGTCTCCGCAGAACTGTGGAACCGTAGTGGGTGGCTGGCTGCGTGCCGGCCGAGGCGTTCTATGCTGTCACGAGAACGTCGGCGCGGTCGCTTGCCGCATCGAGTAGGAGGTGGCCGCGTGCCTCACGCCATGATCGAGGTCCGGCGCCGCTGGACCGATAACGAAGAGGTTGCCATCATCGATGCCGTCCACGGCGCGATGGTCAGCGCATTTCGGATACCCACCAAGGACAAGCATGTTCGCCTGATGGTCCACGAACCACATCGATTCGCGGCGCCAGCGGATCTGGCGCAACCGGAGTTCCTGACCATTGTGACAATCGACTGCTTCGCAGGCCGATCCGTGGACGCCAAACGGAAGCTCTACACCGAGATCGTGGAGCGGCTCTCGCTGCTGGGAATCCCGGCTGACCACGTCTCGGTCCTGCTCCGCGACAGTCCCACCGAGAACTGGGGCATTCGCGGAGGCCAGGCCGCCTGCGACATCGACCTGGGTTTCGAGATCAGGGTCTGAACAGGAAACTCAGCCCGAACTCTGGCTCAGCTTCCCTGACTGTCCGGCGCAGCAAGACGCCCGGACCGGTTGGCCCACCATTCGAAGAGCAGCGTGGCGAAGGGCGGCACTGCTGCGGCCAGTGCGGCGACGCTGGTCCAGAATCCCCAGCGCAACGCTCTGACGCAGAGGAGCGCGACGACTACGTAGGCGACGAATATCGCCCCGTGAATGGGGCCGAACACCTCGACCCCGATCGCGTTGCCGGTCGGGCCGTACTTGAAGAACATCCCGATCAGCAGCCCCAACCACGAAGCCGCCTCCGCGATGGCGATGACCCGGAAGATGGATGCGATGAAGGGTGTCCGTGGTTGTGTGGACGTTGGCTTCGAGGATGGCAGAGTAGTCGTCACGGTCTGATCCTATCCGGGCTCTCGGTGGCGGTCCGGAGCGGACAGCACTGGAGGGCGCTGCCAGGGTGAAGGCATCTCTGGATGCAGCTCTCAGTGGGCCCTCGCCCTGTACGGCAGAGGGTTGAGCAGGCAGAATCGGCACTATGACCTTCATCGCTGTGAACGTGATTGCCGTGCCTGCCGATCAGGGCAGCCAGCTCGAGGAACGATTCGCCAACCGAGCGGGCATGGTGGAGCGATCTGAAGGATTCGAGGGCTTCGAACTGCTGCGGCCACTCAGCGGCACCACGGACTATCTCGTGGTCACCCGTTGGCGGTCCGAAGCGGACTTCACCGCCTGGCAGGAGTCGCAGGACTTCCGTGCCGGGCACGCCTCCGCGAAGCCGTCACATGGACAGGCCACCGCTGCTACAGCGAACCTGTGGACCTTCACCGTTGCGCAGGAGGCGAGTCCGAGGCAGGACTGAGTCCACCGTCCTTCAGACCCGTTCCGCGGCTTGCACCTGTCGCGGCGTCCTGCCGGTGACGCCCTTGAAGACCTCAGCGAAGGTTCCAGCCGATTGGTAGCCGACCCGGCGAGCGACCTCACTCGGGGCGTTGCCCTCGGCGAGCAGTGGGATCGCGGACACGATTCTGGCGTGCTGGCGATACTGCCGAAACGTCATGCCCAGGTCCTGGTGGAAGGACCGGGCCAGGGTGCGGCTGCTCCAGCCGAAGCGTGCGGCCCAGTCATCGAGCGATGTGGGGTCGGCGGGGTTCTCAATGAGCGCTTCGTAGATCGGCACGAGTCGTTCATCGCGGGGCCGTACCAGTCGGACCGGATAGCGGGGGCTGTCATGCAGTTCATCAACGGTGACGCTGATCAGCCTGTCGAGAGCACCCTGCGCCAGTACGGGCTGTTCGGCTCGGGTCAGGCGTTGCAGTAATGCTGCCAATAGGGGAGTCACTGACATCATCTCCGCGGTCTCCGGGACACCGTCATAGATTTCGGGTTCGAGATACGCCACCAGGAGCTGGCACGGGGAGCGCGAAATCACATGATGAGGTAGGTCCGGTGGAATCAGGAGGGCTGTGTTCGGCGAGACCATCCAGGAGGCGTTGGGGGTGGTGATTTCGAGCGCTCCGGCAGCCAGCCCCATCAGTTGTACGCAGTCGTGCGTATGGTTCGAGACGGTCACGGGGTCGTCCCACTGTTCGTACAGCACGGCGAACGGATGAGAGTCTGTGATGCTGATGGCCAATTCCGAGGGTGGGCCGACTGCAGGCATGAGGCTTTCCCGGGTCCGGAGGGTGGCAAGGTCTTCTGCCGCTCCCTCGTAGGTATGTCTTCAAGGGTGGCAGCGGGCTCCCGGGGTTGCAGTGGACGTGCCCTGGTCGGGTCAGTGCAGGGATTCATGGGCCGGATCGACCTTCACTGCACAGTGATGACCCGGGGGAGCTTGGCCAGGCGACTAGGAGCCGGTGGGTTGGCCATCCCGGCCGGCTGGATCCTTCAGCAAGAGGGTCCTTGCTTCGGGAGGCAGGGCCGTCGGTCCGATGGGATCACCCGGCAGGGGGCTGCCGTCGCTCTGCCTGCGCTGCAGTCCTGCTATCAGAAAGAGCAGGCCACTGACGAAGAGTGCTGGGACCGCATACAGGGCTGCCAGGATCACGGGCACGGGGCCGGTGTCGTTGAGAAGTGGCTGTGTAGCCACGATCCCAACCACGATCGCCCCACTGCTGAGCAGGGCCAAGGCGGCCGGCAGCGGCCAGAACCACAGGAGCCCGGCGACGAGGACCAGGGTCACTCCGAGCAGCAGCAGAAACGCGGCCCAGTTCTCCATGATTGCCTGAAAGCCCTCCACATTCCATCGTGTGAGCAGCACCAACGCCACGACTCCCAGCGCGAGCAGCAACGACGCGAACCCCTTCATCACGACTATCCGGACCGCCCACGTGCGTGTCAGGCCATGGGCCGCCTCAGCATGGCCAGCCCGTTCTGCCACGACGTCATCGGGAGCGGGGGCCTCACTCATCGATCCGTCCAGATTGCGGGCGCTCGCGATCAGCAACAGCGCAACGAGGAATGACGGGGAGAGGGCGATGAACAGGCCGATTATGACCATTCCGGAGGGAGCATTGGCGCGTTCCGGGGCATCCAGGTGGAAGTCCAGCGACATCTGCGCCCACATCGAAGCCGGGATGGCTACCCAGCCTGCGAGCAGTAGGTTCGCTGCCGCGAAGGGCCGGAATCTGGCGAGCCACAGGACGAGGATGAAGAGCAGGAGTACCCCGGCTCCGCCGACGTACTCCCACCAGGTCGGGGGACGACCCGTGTCCGGTGGCTCGTCAACCCGGTTGGCGATCAGTGTCGCGCCGTAGCTGAATGCCAGGTACGTGATCGGGACGAGCAGAAGGATCACCGCAGTGATCCAGGGCCATACCCGGCCGCCCGACAGACGGGAGAGCACCGTGGGAGTGCGGGAACGGTAGGCTGAGACGAGCAGCAGAACGCCAGCTGCCAGGATTGCGATGACTACGCCGATGACCAACATGGCAATCACCTTCTACCGTTCAGTTTACGCCGGTGATGTGAAGCATGTTCACGGACTGATCGCCAGAATCAATCCGTCCCAGTCATCTGATTAGTTGCGGGTGATGACGAGCTTCTGGCCGTCGACGAACTCCAGTTCTTCGGCAGTCTCCCAGCCGTTCGAGCCGTCACTGTTGAAGTACTCAACATCCGTGCCGCCCCAGCCGCTGGCCTTGCCGTAGGCGAGGTAGTACTTGCCCGGTTCAACGGTGAAGCTCTTCTCGGGGGTCAGCGGTGTGGTGTAGAAGTATGAAAGTGTGGAGCACAGCTGCTGTCCGTCGCTGAGTGTGGGCTCATCCGGCAACTTGGTCTTGGTCAAACACAGCCACGCGGTGTCGTTGATCGGGTCATCCTCTGCAATATCGAAGCCCATCCGAGTCCACGCCTTGACATCGATATCCACCTGAGCCGCTTGGCCGGGAGTGACCTGAGTGTTGATGGTCTGAGCCACCGTGTCGATATCGCCCGGCACTCCCACGCTGATGGGTTGCGGGTTGGCGCCATCGCCCTCAACGACCTTCATCGGCAACCCGATTCGATATCCGCCAGCGCTGTTGCTCGTGACGCACTTGGCGTCATCCAAGCTGGCTGCACAGACCAGGATCCCGCCTATGCCGGTCTCGCCGGCGATGACTGAGTTGGATGTTCGCTCCAGTTTCACGACATTGACGTTGACTCGTGAGCCCACCTCGGCGTCGGCTTTCACCTCTTGTTCCTCGCCCCCGTCGCCGAAGAGACCCTTGGCAGACGGTTTGCCATTCCAGTCCTGACCGGCCCAGTCGTCGCTGCTCACGAGCCAGTCCATCTTCTCGTCGAACAGGGACTGCAGAACCACACTCCGTCCGGAGTTCTTGATGAAGAGGCTGGCGTACTCGTCAACCCGCAGGGAGTACGTCCCCTTTTCATTGCTGCTGCCGCAGACGTTCTGGGTATCCCACAGCAATGCCCAGTAGATGGGACTGAGGAGTCGGCCACAGACCTTCACCCCAGCTGCCTGCTTCCCAGTCTGGTCGCTGACTGTTCCGGTGATGAATCCACGCGGCTCGACCACCGAGACCTTGGAGTTGATCGTGGTGGTCTTCCAGGGAACGTCCGCCACCGGGTTGCCAGCCGTGAGCTTCAAGGGCCACGACCATTGCGAATAGTCATACATCCCGAGGCTCATGTCCTGCTTGCCGTATGAGAAGTCGTAGGTTCCGTCCTCCCTGGTGACACCGGAACAGTCACGAACAGGAGACGAATACCGCGCACCCCCATACTCGGCACAGATGGGTAGGTCAGGAACCGGTCTGCCATCTGTATCAATGACCTTGCCTGATGCTGTGCGTTGTTCGAGGTGTTCATCGACCTCGAGCCAGGCGCCTGCATGTGGCTTGCGCTTGGTGATTCTGAACGGACTGATCTTGTGCCCGGATCCGGGAGTGTAGCGTCGGCCATCCTCCGTCGTCGTGGCACGCAGCCGGAGTTTGTACTTGCCCAGCTTGAGCTTGCGCACGGTGGTGGTGTAGCGGATGTCGCTCACCACTCGCTTGATTCCCTTGGCTGGACCCTTCTTGCCCTTGACTACGACCGTGTACGTGGGATTGGGTTCGCTAATCCCATGGGAAGTGCTACCCATCGTGATCTCCAGCGAGCCCCTGCGCCACTTCTTCTTGTTCAGCCTCTTGGACTTGTTCGGGTCCTTGGCAGTGGCAGTGACTCCACCTTCTTCCCCGGCGACTGTGGCTTCTTGCGCCATCGAAGGAGCAGTCACTCCAACGAGAACCAGCCCTACACCTGCACCTGCGACTACCCACGCCCTCTTCACATATTTCAGGCTAACCTCAAGACCGGAGCGGGGCCTAACCCATCCTGCATGCCACCGTCTCGAACGGCCCGGCCGGCCGTTGGCTGGCCTGCTCAATCGGGCGCAACCGACCGGGTCACCGATCGACAGGCTCCTCGACGACGTCCTCTCGGACGGCAACGCCCGCAACTATCGCGATCGTGCACGCAGTGAGGGGAATGGCGTCAGCGGTTCCGGCGAACGCCTGAAGTGATTCCGCCATGTATGGCGTCCGGCCACGCGAAGGCGAAAAGGCGGGAGTCGGCGCTCTTTGCCACTCGAGGCGGCGGGGCTGAGGTCGGCGACTGGCGCCAGATGCGGGTCCGCCATGACATGCCAGCGTTGTGGCTGACGCGAAGCCCCTTGTCACCGTAGACGGCGAGCTCTTTGCCGTTGGGGCTGGCCATAAGGTCGCAGGTGTCATATTTGATGCCCGTCTGGTGCCACGATCGCCCTACATCAGTGCTCGAAAGCACCGAGATCGCGCGATCACCCGAGTCGCAGAGCAGGAAGGCCGAGCGGCGGCCATTCCTGCTGATGGTCGCCGACCGCACCCAGAGGCCGGACAGACTGACGTTGCCGACAGTCTGGTACACCGAGACCCAGCTGGAACCGGCGTCCCGGCTGATCCACACCTCGCTCGTCACCGACGGATGTGCTGTCAGGTCCGCTCCGAGGCGCGATCCTGAAACCAGGATGCGACGGCCGTTGTGACTCATGCTGATGTGGCCGCCCAAACCCTCGTGAACTGACCACTCGCCATGCCTCGTATTCAGAACGGCGCTGCTGATGGACTCGCCGTGCTCCTGGGTCGCCCCTCGGCTGGTCCAGGAGACTATCGCCGTGGAGCCCGTGGCGCTGACAGCGGCGTGCAGCCCGCCCTCCACCTGGTACGCCTGTGAGATCGGCACCGGATCGTCAAGATCCTGTCTGGACCAGGAACGTCCGCCATTACTCGAAAGATCCACCCGCGGGGTGTATGTCGTATCCGGGAACTCCCCGGCCACGTCAAGATGTCCCACTGCCAGCACGCGCCCACTGTCACTGAAGGCCGGGGTCCAATTCTGTGCGTCGGTGTCCAGGGTGTGACTTGCGGAGGCCCAACTGTCGCCGCGATCGGTGGTCCTGAGAGTCCTGACGCCGGGCAGTTCGTTCCGCCGCGTCCTGGTGCCGGCCACGATTCGGCGGCCGCCTCGGGACATGAGCAACGCTGGCGCCTCCAGCCGGCTGGAAGGGCTGGCCCCGCCCGCACGGCTGAAGGAGCCGAGGGTGCGACTGGTCCACGAGCGACCGCTGTCTGTGCTCATGGAGAGCACGGCGCGATCCTGACGGGCGAGCCGCTGCCACCACACCAGCGCGACGGTGCGCCCATCGCCACTGCTCGCCACCGCCCAGGACCCGATCGGCCTGTGGCCCACGGCCACCGCTTTCCAGGACCGTCCATGGTTCTGGCTGCCGCGGAAGATCAGCCTGTGGCCCTGCTTCCCCCTCCTCGGGTAGATAAAGCCGACGAGATCGCCCTGTTCCGAGACGACTGGCCCGTAATCGACGTCGGTACCATCAACGTCGGCACCTGGGAGGCTCCAACTATCCCAACGGAAGTGAATCAACTGCTTTGGCTGATCCGGTTCCCGGAACCAGGCTCGTGATGGCGAGGACGGTGGCGAGCAGGAAACTGGGCCCGGTCAGGCGGCGACGTACCATCCGAAAACCGTACCGCCACGTTCCGGTTTTCAGAGGAATGGAGAGGTATGCCGTCCCGCCCACGCCCGGCTCAGCAGATTTCAGCGACCTAGGGCCGCTCGCCATCCAGGGGACTGCCCATGCTCGTTGACGGCCTCGACATCACTATCGCCGAACTCACCACCGGCGAAATCCTCAGGTCTCTGACCCTCGACCCCACCCGCAAATACCAGCCACAAAACAGAAACTCCTGGACCCAACCTGTGGGTTCAGGAGTTTCCTATGTCCTGACACATGACATCTGTGTCCGAGGGGGGATTTGACGGCTCGTTCCCCGTAGCGTTGCCCCCGGTATGGGTCGAAGTGGGGCTCTGCTGGGTCATACTCTGATTCTACTCCTGATCCAGCGGCGCTGCCCTGTACCGGACGTCCCACCGGCCACGGCGTCCGGGCGTGGACTCCATGTCATTGAGCAGTGCGCAACGGGGCCCGCGGCGACCTGCCCCGGATCCAGGAAGCCTCCCTCAGCGCAGCGCGTCAGCGCCAGCAGGCTCAGGCCGAAGCGGCACACCTGAGCGTTGCTGTGCACGGCCTTCCGGATCGCCATTGCTCGCAGCAGTTGCCACGCCGATGCATTTCAGCTGGAATGTGGAGCGGAGCCGTGGAAGCTGCGATAGACCGGTCCGGATGGCTCGGCTTGGGCGTGTCGTGGGAGTTCCTTACCCTGAGAAGGTGGGCGGGCCAGAGTCGCCGCCGTTCGCATGGCCAGTGCATGATCTCGAGGATCTCTGCTCTGGTGGGATGGCCGCCAGGAAAGGGACAACCGTGTCAGAGGAGTACCAGGACGATATCGGCTGGATGATTCGCAGCCTTGGACGTGGACTGGAACCATTCGTCGGCGATGTCCTGCAGCAGCATGTCCCGGCGGGCCAGCCGTGGACCACCCTGCTGGCCGACGTGGACCGGCGCAACGGTGCACCCCCTCGAAGCTACTCCCAGAGCGATCCTGCTGTGCTGCTGCGGGTCCTCACGGTCAGGCTGGGTGTCGTGGGGTACCCGTTCGACGGCCACCTGTCCCGCAAGGGCAAGCACCTGGCTCAGGAGCTGCGAGAGACACGAAACAGCTGGGCGCACGGCGGCGAGTTCCATGCCCAAGCCGCATATCGCGCCCTGGACTCAGCGGAGCTGCTCCTGCGGGAGATCGGTTCGCAGGATCTGGCCCAAGCCATGTTCGAGCGCAAGCTCACGCTGATCCCAGCTATTCGGGCAGCTGCAGGCGCCGAGCAGGCTCCGTCGGTGCCGGCAAGCGAAGAGCAGGCACCAGACGACAGCGGTGCAGGCACTTCGGATGTGACCGACATCGGCACGCCTGATGGCGACGGCTCAGGCATCGAGGTGGACGTCACTGCGCTGCCGTACCTCAGCTACGCCCTGGCTCATTGCCGGGTGCCCGTCCTGGAAGCCATCACCATCAGGAATCCAGGGGCGGCCCTCACGGGCGCGACGGCAGAAGTGGAGATCACATCGGCCGACGGCCCGTTGACCACGCCGAAGGTGCTCCTTGCCGACCTGGCTGAGGACTCATCAGTCGTGCTGTCCAATCCAGAGGTGATCGTTGACAGCGCTCGCATGCTCCAACTTGAAGAGTCCGTCACAGCAACACTCAGGGTGGTACTGCGAGACGCCCAAGAGAAGGTGGTTGGCAGCCACACCACCGAGTTGCAGGCCCTTGCCTACAACTTCTGGCTGGGCGCACCGATTCAGCTGGCCATGGAGGTCCTGGCCTCCTACGTGCAGCCGAATGCAGCGGCGCTGCAGTCCGTCCTGTCTGAGGCAGCGGGGCAGTCAGGGGCCCCATCAAGGCTGCTCGGCTACCAGACGGGGCTTCGAGACGACGTGGATGTCCAGGTCGAGGCGATCTATGACGCGATTCGCAGCCGCGACATCCGCTACATCAACCCGCCTGCCAGCTGGGCCCTGGCCGGTCAACGGATCCGGACTCCGAGCGAAGTGCTCGAGGCGCGGATGGGCACCTGTCTGGACACCACCCTCGTGCTCGCAGCGGCACTTGAATGCCTCGGAATCAACTCGACAGTATGGCTCGTCGAAGGACACGCCTTCCTCGGCTACTGGCGCGACGACCTCACCTCTGGCATCGTGGCGCAGACTGACGCGTCCTCCTTGATCAACCATGTGGAGCTCGGCGACATGGCTGTCGTAGAGACCACGGCCATGACCGGTGGCGAGTCCTCGAGTTCCTTCACTGAGGCCCGCCAGCATGCCTTGGAACGACTGCGGCGAACCGCTGGAGACGAGGTTCTCGGCGTCACCGACATCCGGGCGGCGCGAGAGAACGGTGTGCTGCCCCTGCCCAGCCGATCGACGTCCGCGGACGGCACCGTGCACGTGTCCGTATACGAACAGCCGCAGGCACCCACAGCACCCCAGCCGGTGGCACCACGTGGCGGGGACCAGCGCAGACGCACGATCGACGAGCCTCAGCGGGTCACCCAGTGGAAGAACTCCCTGCTGGACCTGAGCCTGCGCAACAAGCTGCTGAACTACACCGACCGTGCCGGATATCGGCTGATCACTCCCGCCGAACTGCTGGAGTCTGTCGAAGATGTCCTCAATGACGGTCGGGAGATCACGCTGACAGCGCGAGACGATTTCGATCGCATTCACAAGGAGCGTGGCTACGCCAGCGCAGCGGACCTGCCCGCCGCGCAGCTGGTCCAGGACTTCGAGGCTCGCCGATCAGTGCCTATCGACATTGCAGAGGAATCGTACTCATCGAAATTGCGGGCGCTCGCCTTCCGGGCCAAGACCATCGTGGAAGAGACTGGGGCCAACAACCTCTATGTCGCCCTCGGCATGCTCAAGTGGGAGCTCGACGGACGCGAACTGCGCTCACCCCTGGTCCTGGTCCCGGTGCACCTGACCACCAGGAACAAGGCACGGACCTTCCAGCTCACCTTGGACGAGGCTGGTTCATCCACACCGAACTTCTGCCTGCTCGAGAAGCTGCGCAACGAGTTCGGGCTCTCCATCCCCGGCCTCGCCGAACCCGTCGAAGACCAGTCCGGGATCGACCTCGGTGCCGCGTTCGAATCAGTACGCCGGGCGCTGGTAGCGGCGGATCTGCCCTTCACCGTGGAAGACTCCGCCTCGTTGGCCATCCTGCAGTTCGCCAAGTTCCGGCTCTGGAAGGACCTGAGCGACAGCTGGCAAGTGTTGGCCGAGAACCGCTTGGTCCGGCACATGATCCAAGGAAGCCACGAAGCCTTCAGCGACACGATCGCCGAAGGCCTGGACACCGACCTCGATGAGCTAGGCCTCAGGTGCCCCATCCCCGCCGACTCCTCACAGCTGGCTGCAGTCGATGCCGGCGTTCGTGGCAAGACCTTCGTGCTCGAGGGCCCCCCAGGCACCGGCAAGTCCCAGACGATCACCAACCTGCTGGCTCGCTGTCTGGCCGAAGGGAAACGGGTGCTCTTCGTCGCGGAGAAGCGGGCAGCCCTGGACGTCGTCAAGAAGCGCCTGGATGAGATCGGTCTGGGGGAGCTGTGCCTCGACCTCCATGACAAGAACGCTCGCCTGAGTGCAGTCCGGGCGCAGCTCAAGCGGTCACTGGAACTGCAGGCGAGCCCGGAGGATGGGGAGTTCACAGCACTCCAGGACGCTGGGCTGGCCAGCAGTGGTCGGCTCTCCTCCTACGCCTCCCGTTTGCATGAGGAGAACCGCGCCGACCTGTCCCTGTACATGGCGGTCGGGCAAGGGATCGTCAGCGAGGACGACCTCACCGAGCTGGAGATACCCGAAATCTTCGTCAGCAGCTGTG
>JAGQTY010000052.1 GCA_020438795.1 Actinomycetota bacterium | reverse complement strand
GCCCGCTGCTGGGCCCGCGCCTGCTGCTCAGCTATGGCGGCCCGGCGCTTCTTGGGATTGCCCATCTGCTTGATCGCTGGGATCTCCTCACGCAGGAACGCAGCCGGATCCTGCAGGCGGCCGTCGGGACGGTTCACCTGCAGATGCAGATGCGGACCAGTGGAGTTACCTGTGGACCCGACCTTGCCGAGCAGGTCACCAGGTTTCACCTTCTGGCCGACCTTCGTCAGAATCCGCACCATGTGCCCGTAGAGGAGTTCCTTGCCACCCCGGACGCGTACGACGACTGCGTTGCCCGCATTGCCGAGAAACTCGGCCCGGACCACTCGGCCGGCGCATACGGAATGGATCGGCGTGCCCTGTGGTGCAGCGAAGTCCATACCGCCGTGTATCCCGCCCGTGTGCGGTCCCGCTTGCTTGAAGACCGCTGAGACCCGGTAGTTGCGGACCGGCATGACCACCTCGAGCGGAGGCTTGCTCGTGGGCTCGGGAACGTCGAGCAGGCCGCCCATGCCGAAGTCCCGCTGTGAGGCTGCGCTGGGCCGGTACATGGACACCAGGATCGGGCGCTGTGCGCCCCCGCTGACACCGTTCGGCAGGGTGACCGACCCTTGCGCCCGGGTGCTGTCCGGGCTGCCGGGCTGCGACCAGGTGAGCACACTGAACAGCGCTGCAGCCAGCAGCAACGTCAGAAGATGCCGGGCCAGCGTCATGGCAGTTCCCACCTCTCGGTCCTCCGGCAGTGTGTCCGAGGAGACCGGCGCGAGGTGGGCGGAGTGCTGGCTTCGCGAGGTTTGTCGCAGACGAATCCGTGACGAGAGGGAGATCGTCGCAGCTATCCGACATGTCGCAGTATCGGTGCGGATGTGAAGATTGCCGCAGCTGGCGCGACGCTCAGGACAACGGCATGGTCACTTCGGCGCTATAGCGTGCAGACATGCAGACCGAATACGCGGGATTCTTCGCCGCACTCGCCGGCATAGCCGGCGCGCTGATCGGACTGCTGTTCGTGGCGATCTCACTGGCGCCGGACCGGATCATGGGCACCAGTGCGACGCTGAACAACCGTGAGACTGCCGTGGGCGCGTTCTCCGTGCTCTCGAACGTCATGTTCGTGGCGTTGTCGGTCCTCATCCCCGCCGAGGTTCTCGGTTGGACCACGATGGCCGGCGCGCTCGGCACCGGACTGGCCGTGGTGGTGTACGCGGGACTGAGCATCGCGCGGTTCCGTAGCCGCCCGCCATGGGTCTGGGCGCTGTGGCTGCTGCGTCGGCTGGCCACAGTCCTGTTGGTCACGTGGGAATTCCTCGTGGCTCTGCACATCCTCACTCACGGGATTTCGTCCGGGTCGCTGACCCAGCTGAGCATAATCTGCCTCCTGCTCACCGCAGTCGGACTCGATCGTTCCTGGGAGCTCATCGGGGGCCAGCGGCATCCGCTGCTGGAGGCACGGCGGCTGAAGCCAGAAGTGTAACACCGGCGCATCAGAGGAGCCGGTGCCGAACCAGGGGTGTCGGGCAAGCAGACTGAGCTGACAGTTATGGTGGCTCGGTGACTATTGGCCGTGCGGCGGCCACACCTCAGCCAGGCACCGGGGACCCTAGTCGCTAAGCACCGGCCCCAGCGTCCGACTGTTGTCGGCCCACTCGACCGACACCGTATTGTCCGTGTCAGTGGTCCAGTCGCACTGATCGGTCAACTGTGGATCGGTTCCGTCCCAGTCCAGGCATGCTTCGATGCCCGTCAGCGCCCCCATCGTCCACGGGCTGAGGTCCACAGGACGATCGGCGTACTCTGCAGGAGTATCGTTGGGGCCTCGGTCGGTGGCGCGAACGATGACGGAGTACTCCTTGCCTCCCACGGTTCTGGTGATCTGCAGTTTGCGGCCGTAGAGAAAGGAGTACGGCGCAGCAAGATCAGCCACCAGAGGGTCACCGTCCCACTGGTGATAGCGACTTTCCTTTGCGTACGGGACATAGGCTGACATGTCTGGCGGGGCTTGCAGTTGCTGAGGTGAGAACCTCATGGCCGCGTAGTAGGAACGGTACTTCCCGGGGTCGGTCGCGTCGTTGCAGGGGTTGGTTCCGATTTCCTGGCCGGCATTCTCCCATTGCGATGTGAGGGTGAATGGGCCGGGCGCTCCACCGTTCGGACCGCCGAACCACGAGGTCGGGCCGGTCACAGTCCCGGTCGTGTAAGACCCCTTCCCATCCTTGGCCGCAGTCGGCAGGGGCAGGTCTGCGGGAGTGGTGGTGCCAACCGAAGGGGCCTCCGTGCACGGGAAGCCGCTGGGCGGAGTTGCCTCAGTCTCCGCCGCTTGGTCGTCTGTGCTGCCTCGGGGGGTCTCGCCGGAGGTGCAACCAGTTGCGGTGAGCCCTATCAGCACCACGCCCGCGACTGCCACTGATCTTCCTATCCGCCCCATGAGTCACTCCTTGCGGCACGCTGGGATGGTTTGCTGCGGGCCCCGGGAACGGAGCCTGAACGGCCCGGGTCAGGTTCACGAAGGATCTTGGTTGTTGGCGATCTTGGCGAACTCGAAGTCCGATGTCTGGCCAGTGTTGTAGTTCCAGGCCCACGGGAACTGCTGTGTAACGGCCTGCCCGTTGGGCGCCACGTCTTGGTTCAGGGACCAGGGAATCACACCTGCCAGCCCTTTCTCGGTCGCGAACCTCTGCAGATTCCTGGCATCATCGGTGGTCACAGCTGGGTCGGCATTCGGTTGTTTACCGATCTGAAGCGTGGCCCCGAGCATGCCATAGGCCTGCGTCGCTGAGATGCCCAATTCAGACTCCAGATACGAGGCCGTTCCCTCGAGCGCTGACTCGCAGGCCGTCTCCATGTTGGCAGGAACAGGCGTGAAGCCTTGGCACATGATGTCGACCTTGAAAGGAACACCGGCTTGTTTCGCCGCATCGACCAGCTGCTCGCCGGTGCCATCAAGGCCTTGGGCGGTGACTGGTAGCACAAGCCAGATCTCGAGGTTGGGATTGTCACCCAGGACGTTGTTGATCGCTGCCATGCGGGTCTTCTGCTTGGTCACATCTTCCCCGGCGCCCTCCAGATCAAAGAGCCATGTCTTCACGTCCGGAAAGTCTTTCGCGATGCCGCCGTACAGCTCGGTCAGGTCATCGACACTCGGACACGCGTCCTCGATTGTGCCGCCATTCTCGCCACCGAAACCGAAAGCGACCGCTTCGCCCGAGGTTGCCTGCAGATCCGAGACCATCGCCGCCACCCGGTCATCCAGCGGTATGACGTCGTATTCTGTGCCCGACCAATACACAAAGCCGGGCGCACAGCCTTGTACCGCTCCGATGAACCCGAGGGCCACCGGTACCTCGGCCGTCCCCCACTGCTTGCCAGCGGACTGCACTCCCTGCTGAGTGTTCACGTTGAGGAAGGAGAAGGATTCAAGATCTCCGGTGGGAACGCCGCCCCGAGCGGGAGCGGAGTCCGGCGCCACGTCCTCCGCGCCCCTGTCTGGCTCGCTCGAGGAACAAGCGGTCAGCGCGAAAGCGCCGGCCGCCACCAGTGCCATGGCTGTCTTGATCATGTTCATCGCAGGCATACAGCGGTCCTCTCCCGAGCCCTACGGGCAGTGCGTGACGGAAGGAGGAATGGCCGTCCATACCAATGTGCCCGTGAACGTCGTTCTGTCGCGCCGCCACCACTCGTTCGGGTTATTGTGCCGCGCCTCAGTCAGTCGCACACCCGGCCTGCAGGCGTTGGCCTGCCCCCCAGCTAGCCACGGTGGTGATCCGGGCCGCAACGGAACGTCTGGCGACGACCCGGGCAAGTCGCACAACGGAACCCCTGCCTGGTCTAGTGGCCCTTGATGGGTTGGAACAACCGTTCGGTGGGGCTAGGACCGCTGCAGCCACTCAGGGCGCGGTGTAGGCAGTCTGGGCGGCGAACCGCCGCCACAACCGGCGCTGTTCTTGCCATCGGTACTTCGGGTGAAGACGAGGCCGTGATCGCGTACATAGTGCTGCTGGCGTTGGGATCCCAGGCCGTCGGGGTGCCGGTGTTCGACTCGTTGGCGATATCCAGCGCGACGATCCTGTTCCTGGACTCGGAGGCTTCAGCTGGGTAGCCCACACTGCCGAAGGAGCCGCCTGCATACACGGTGCTCTCCGGTGGGGTTCGGCGCGACGCTCAGCTGTCGATACCGGTGTCTTCGGATTCGGACTCCCCGGCCAGCGTCAGGTAGATCCGCTTCTTGGTCTCTGCAAGCAGAGCCGCCACGGCCTGCTGTTGCGACTCGTCGCCGCCGTCGGCCACCTGCCACACGCTCATAGCCAGCTGGCGCGCCTCGGTCCAGAGCGCGGTCAGTGCCTCGTTGTCGGGGCGCTCCTGCACCGCCCAGGGCTGACCCCAGGCTTCCCGTCGTTCCTCGACGAGTGCAGTCCCCTCCTCGGTGAGGTGAAAGACCTTCTTGCCGTCGCGTTCCTCCGGTCGCACCAGGCCCTTCTTGGTCAGTGACTTCAGGACCGGGTAGACCGAACCCGGGGAAAGCCGCCAGGTGCCCTCGCTGCGATCGGTGATCTCCGTGATGATCTCGTAGCCGTGCCGGGGCTGCTCATCGAGCAGCAGGAGTACTGCGGCCCGCACGTCGCCACGATCACGCCGGCTCCCTCTTCCACCGCCGGGGCCGAAGCCACCGCCCGGGCCGAAGCCGCCGCGGAACGGCGGCGGCCCACCGAATCCGGGTCCGAAAGGGCCGTCCGGGCCTCGACGGCCACGACCGCGGCCGCGGCCACCCTCCCGGCCGTCGGGACGTCTGTGACGATGCCCGTCGTCGTGATGTTCGTCGTGGTGATGCTCGTCGTGGTGTTCGCCACGACGTCCGGGGCGCTCTTCGTCCTGGGCGACCATCTGCGCGAATTGTTTGCGCCAGCGCCGGGAGCGGGGCCAGGGTGATTCGGCTGTCATTGCGTAGTTCATGGGTTCTCCTTGGTTTCTGGGTATTGCGACTCCCTATCGCAATACATCAACGATATATCGCGATAGGGAGTCTGTAAACCCCTGAGAAGAAACCCGCTGGAATCAGCCGGACACCTCCCGCAGCGCCTCGTCCTGGTAGTGGTGCACGAAGTCGGTGCACCAGGCATCCCAGCGACGACATGCCTCGATCGTCTGCTTGTCATTGCCGAGCAGTGACTGGGACAGGATCTCAGTGACCTCCTGGGCCAGTTCTGCCCGGATCTGCGGGTCAGTACTGGGCAGCAGGTCGTCGATCAGCTCAGCAGTGGGGTAGCTGGCGGCCTGCTGCTGCATGTCCATGAAGACTCGGGTGAGCAGCAGGTTCCGTGGTCCCTCCCACGCGCCGGCCAGCACCACCGCATCCCGGTAGAGCCTGGGCAGGGCGGAGAAGTCCTCCATGAGACCGTTCGCGCCCAGCACGCTCATGGCGACCTCGCTGTACTTGGCGGAGTCGTCGCAGGCCACCATCTTCTGCAGCATGATCATCAGGCGCAGCTGGAACGTGGCGCGCTCGAACTCCTGGTCCGCGGCCGTACCCGAGGGGGTCTGACCCTGCAGTCGCAGGATTTCGCGCTGAAGCTTGAACGACGCCGCGGTCGTCCGTTCGCGGGTGAGCTTGAGATCCTCGAGCTGACGGGCCACGAGGCCGAAGTTGTCGATCCGGACCCCGAACGCCGTCCGCCACTGCGCGTACTGCTCCGCCTCACGGGCCATCCTCGTCAGCGTGGCGCCCGCCGAGATGCCAGTGATGAACCTGGAGTGGCTGAGCACGATCCCGACGATGTTGGCCAGGCCGCGGTTAAGATCGCCCACCGGATAAGCCACCGCACCGTCGTAGGTGATCTCCGCGGTGGGCAACTCCTTCGTGCCGAGCTTCTGCTTCAGCTTGTTGATGCGGTAGCCGTTGCGGCGCTCACGCTCCTTGTCGCCGGGCAGCCAGCTGGGAACCACGAAGACCCCGACCGAACTGCTGTCCGTGGGTTTGGCGGTGATGATGGCGTAGTCCGCGTGAGCCGCGGAGCAGAAGAACTTCGTGCCGTGGATGCGATAGGTGCCGTCGTCCTGTGGCCGCGCCTCGACGAGGTTGGCCGCGACGTCCGAACCGCCCTGGATCTCGGACAGGAACTGGCTGGCGATGGCGTAGTCGCCGTCGATCCCGTCCTTCATGTGGTGATTGATACGCTCGAGCTCCGGCCCGGATCCGTACTTGTCGAGGATCATCACCAGACCGCCGGTGCAGCAGTGTGCACAGTTGATGCCGGTCTCGCCGAGTTCACAGAGCAGGAAGATCTTCACAAAGCGCGCCCATGCGTCGTGGTCTTCGCTGAACATTCCCTCCCCGTAGATCTCCTTCTCCATCTCCAGCAACGCGGCGGGCCGCTCAATGCGGTCGATGCGGTTGTTCCAGGCGTCGAAGTGGCGCATCCGTATCGCGTTCTCAGGCAGCGCGATCTCGTCGGATGCGGCACGCCACGGCCCGGAGACCTGCTGGTCGAAGCTGTCCAGATCGGCGAGCTCCGCTGGGGTCAATTCCGGTGCATAGGTGGCGATCACCCGCTGCAGGAACGGGTCGTCGGCCAGGAACCGGACATTGTCGCGAGTGGCCCGGTACTCGTCGAAGGAGTACGGGTTGTTCGGGTCGGGCAGAGTGGCGTTCATTGCGGATCTCCATTTCCTTGTTCGGTGTGGTTCTGGTGTTCTGTGTCGTTCTGGTGTTCTGTGTGGTTCTGATCGGGTTCTTGCGACACTTGTGAGTCCGGCCGATCAGCTGGGCCGCAGTCTCCGATCGTCTCGATGCGGGCGACCAGCATGTCGGCGAATGCAGTGAGGGTGTCCTGCCGGATCCGCTCGTCCAGGGGAGAGTCGAGCAGCAGGCCGGCGATCCCGCGACCGAGCAGGAATTCGACCGTCATGACCGCCAGGGTGGGATCGCTGGTGATGTGACGCCTGCAGATGTCGGTGAGGTCAGCCAGGAGCCGGGACTCGACGGGGAGCAGTACCTCTCGCAGTTGCGGGTCGGTGCGCGCGGCGATCCAGAGCTCCACCGTGGCGGCGTACAGCGGGTTGCTGAAGGTCGTCGCCAGTCCGGCGATCGCCGTCCGCGGCCCGGCGCCGGCCGGTATGGCGGCCGCCGCGTTCTGCACCT
The DNA here is from genome assembly GCA_020438795.1 of Actinomycetota bacterium. GTDB lineage: Bacteria > Actinomycetota > Actinomycetes > S36-B12 > JAGQTY01. The sequence goes on along the minus strand of JAGQTY010000052.1, from coordinate 9,005 downwards.
GGGCGAGCCTACGGGCGGACAGGTGATCCACCGCGGCGACCACGAGCTCATGCTTCGCGCCGAAATGGTGCAGCTGCGCCCCGCGGGACACGCCAGCGCGTTGCGCTATCTCGGTGGTGCTGGTCGCTGCGTAACCCTTCTCCATGAGACAGGCGATGGTGGCCTCCAGCAGCGCCTGCCTGGTGCGGGCCGAGCGCTCGACCTGCGTCATGCCCGTGACTGTTGCCGTCACGGGAGGCTCACCGAGGAGTCGAAGGCGTGCGGGGAGTGCCGGTCGATGATGGCGCGGTGGGCCAGCCCCGTGGGCAGGGTGCCGTACTCATGCCCCGCCTGCTCGAGCCTGGAGGCGAGGTAGGCGTCGGCGACTGCCGGGTCGGCGTGCTGGATGGTGAGTGCGGCCTGCAGGGTGAGGGCCATCATCTCCACGATCCGCCGGGCACGCAGCTGGATGTCGTCGAAGCTGCTCAGTTCGGCTTTCGTGGCATCGATCATGGCATCCAACCGGTGGTCGCTGCCACGAACCCTCTCGACCTCGACGAAGAACGCCTCGAGCGAGGCCGGCTCCTTCGCCATCGCGCGCAGGACGTCCAGGCACATCACGTTGCCGGTGCCCTCCCAGACCGACATGAGCGGTGCCTCCTGATACAGCCTCGGAATCCCTGATTCGGTGATGAAACCGTTGCCCCCATGGGCCTCGAGGACCTCGTAGCTGTGGCGGGGCAGTCGCTTGCAGACCCAGTACTTGGAGACGGCCGTTCCCAGTCGCTTGATGTGGGCCTCGTGCTCGCTGTCCTGGGCCCGGTCGAAACTGCCGGCGATGCGCATGGCGAGGATGGTGGCGGCCTCGGACTCCACTGCCAGGTCGGCCAGGACGTTCTGCATCAGTGGCTGATCCACCAGGAGCGCCCCGAAGGCGGAGCGCTCGGAGGCGTGGTGGATTGCGCGAGCGACTCCGTAGCGCATTCCGGCCGCGGAGCCGACCAGGCAGTCCAGGCGCGTGTGATTCACCATCTCGATGATGGTCGCCACGCCTCGGCCCGGTTCGCCGACGAGCTGCGCCCAGGCGCCGTCGAATTCGATCTCACTGGAGGCGTTGGAGCGGTTGCCGAGTTTGTCCTTCAGCCTGATCAGCCGGAAGTTGTTGATCTCACCATCGGGGAGTCGCCTCGGCATCAGGAAGCAGGACAGGCCCTCGGGAGTCTGAGCCAGGAACAGCCCGAGATCACACATCGGCGCGCTGAAGAACCACTTGTGGCCCCGGAGCAGGTACTCCTGACCCGGGCCACCGCTACCGATCGGGGTGGCCGTGGTGGTGTTGGCCCGGACGTCACTGCCGCCCTGCTTCTCGGTCATGCCCATGGCGCAGGTGACGGAGGTCTTCTGCCAAGGCGAGATATCGGACGGGTCGTAGTGAGGGGCGCTCAGCAGCGGTTCCCAGGTGGCGGCCAGGTCGGGCTGATGGCGCAGTGCTGCCACGGAGGCGTAGGTCCCCGAAACGGGGCAGATGTGCCCGGCATCCACCTGGCCGGTGAGCATGGCCGCGGCGGCGCGCGCCACATGGGCCCCGGATTGCGGCTCACGCCAGGGTGAACCTCCGATGCCCGCCTCCAGACTCAGCGTCATCAGGCGGTGATAGGAGGGGTGGAACTCCACGCGATTGACCTTGTTCCCGAACCGGTCGTGGGTATGCAGCACCGGGGGATTCTCATTCGCCTGCCGGCCCCACTCGCGGGGCTCGCCGCCGACGTTGGCTCCCAGCCTGGCGAGTCGGTCCTCGGCCCAGGCGGCACCCTCGCGGTTCACCGACTCACGCAGGACCGCGTCGGACGTGAACCAGTTGAACTGCCCGAATTCGCTCGGTTGGTTGTGCACGGAGTGGGTCGTCGTCTCGGGCGGGCGCTGGAAGTTCGTCGCACCCTCGGTCTGCTGTTCTCCGATGATGGTCATGCCCGTCTCCTAACCTTCCCCCGGTTGGGTCAAACATACCTGCAAGTCTGCATGTATGTAAAGCTCCCCGTGCCACCAGTTGCGAGGAATGATGAATTGAAGGGGGCTGGTGCCCGGGAAGCTTCTCCCGGACACCAGCCCATGATCCTTCTGGCAGTGTCAGTGTTCAGTCAGTCGTCGGCAACGCCTCCTTCAGGTCCGCCAGGGCCGCTTCCACGGCTTCCCGGAAATCGGCGCAAGCCGCCTGCTTGGCCTCCCGGAACGCGGCTCTCTGATCAGCCGTCGCTTCCCGGTAGGCCTCCTTGGCTTCGCGCCTCTCCTCACGGGAATCGGCCGCCTCGAGTGCCGCCTTTAGGGCTTCGCGCTCAGTTTCTGTGGCAGCGAGATACGCCTCCCTTGCGGCGTCGATGGCCTCATGCTTGACCTCCTTGGCCGCATCCACTGCCGACTTGAAGGCCTCCAGGGCCTCCGGGTTGCTCTCACGGGCCTCGCGGATGATCTCCCGAGCCTCCGGACCCAGACCGCCACGCTGCTGCCCTGCGGCAGGCCGTTCGCCGGCCGCTCCTCCTTCTCGTGGATGGGCGGATGCGGCGACAGGTGCCAGCCCGCCGAGAGCCAGTGCCCCAACAGCGATTGCTCCCACAACTCTTGCTTTCATCACTCCTCCTAGCTGTCCGCAACCTCGCGTGCAGACCTGAACCCAGCCTCGGAGTGGCCCAAGTGCCATTTGAAGGGCGGGAGCTCGCCTTAACATTCCGCTTACAAATGTCTGTCATTCCTCTGGCACTCGCACGTCCGATCGTGTGAGCGTCGAGTGGCTGGTCCGTCCGGCTCGACATCGGCCCGGACGGCCGGACTGCGGACCGTGATTCGCAACCTGATGCCTCCCGCCGGGATTCGGCCGCAGTCACTGCCCGCATCGTGTGAGTCTTCTTGTGCACAGTGTCTGGGCTGGGTCGATCGCGGCCACTATCGTGGTGGTGTGGGCGAGGCAGAACGTTGGCGAGAACTGGTCACCGCGATAGAGGAGGCGCGCGACCACTACTACGAGCAGGACCGTCCCACCATCAGCGATGCCGAGTACGACGAGCTCTTCGCGGCACTGGTGGCGCTGGAAGCGGCACATCCAGAATTGGTCAGCGCGGATTCACCCACCCAGACCGTCGGTGGGGTCGCCTCGACGATGTTCAGCGAGGTCAGGCATCTCGAGCGGATGCTGAGCCTGGACAACGTCTTCAGCATCGAGGAACTCGATCAGTGGCTCACACGCACGGAGGCTGCGATCGGCTCGATCCCGTCGCTTGCCTGCGAGCTCAAGATCGACGGTCTGGCGGTCGACCTCGTCTACCGCAACGGCCGGCTGATCTCGGTGGCTACGCGGGGGGACGGCAGGACCGGTGAAGACGTCACCTACAACGCGCGCTTCATCAGATCGATCCCGCGCCGGCTGGCCGCCACCGATGCCGCCATGCCCGGAACGCTGGAAGTGCGAGGTGAGGTCTTCTTCAGCAGCGCAGACTTCGACGAGCTCAACGTCTCCATGACCGAGGCCGGCAGAACTCCGTTCGCCAACGCGCGGAACGCCGGCGCCGGGTCGCTGCGACAACGGATCGATCGGCGCGAGCAGGATCTGGCGCAGGCTCAGTCGGCACTCGAGCAGGCATCTCAGACGGGCTATCAGCGAGTACTGGACAGGGTACGGCGGCTGCAGGCTGAGCTGGACGCTGCGGTTGACCGGCTCTCCCGGCTGCGCCTCACGGTTCACGGGATCGGCCGGATCTCCGGCTGGCGACCGGGCAGCCTGTCGCATGCCTACGAAGTACTGCGCATGTGGGGACTCCCGGTGGCCGACACCACCATCGTGGCCACCAGCCGGCAGCAGGTCCACGATTTCGTCCGGCAGTTCGGAGAGTCGCGGCACACGCTCGACCATGAGATCGACGGCGTGGTGGTGAAGGTCGACGACCTCGCCACACAGATCGAACTGGGGGCCACCTCCCGCGCACCGCGTTGGGCGATCGCCTACAAGTACCCGCCCGAGGTCGTGCGGACCAGGCTCCTCGACATAGCCGTCAACGTCGGGCGCACCGGCCGGGTCACCCCTTTCGCAGTGATGGAACCGGTGCTGGTGGCTGGTTCGACGGTCTCGATGGCCACCCTGCACAACCAGCAGGAGGTGAAGCGCAAAGGCGTCAAGATCGGGGACATCGTCTTTCTGCGCAAGGCCGGAGACGTGATCCCGGAGGTGCTCGGTCCGGTGGTCGAGGAACGGACCGGTGATGAACGGGACTTCGTCATGCCCAGCAACTGCCCCTCGTGCGGCACGACCCTGGCGCCCAGCAAGGAGGGGGATGTCGACATCAGATGTCCCAACACGCGCTCATGCCCCGCGCAGTTGCGCGAGAGGTTGTTCCACGTGGGGTCGCGGGGCGCCCTCGACATCGAAGGGCTCGGCTGGAAGGCCGCAGCGGCGCTGCTCGACTGCGGGCTGGTCAAGGACGAGAGCGACCTCTTCTGGCTCACCTCTGATGCCCTGGCGGGCTGCGACTTCTTCACCCGGACCGGCGAGCACGGCACTCGTGAACTGGCAAGCAACGCCGAGGTGCTGCTTGCGCAGCTCGAGGTCGCCAAGTCGCGGCCACTATGGCGGGTCCTCGTGGCGCTTTCCATCAGGCACGTCGGTCCGACCGCCGCACGGGCGCTTGCCGGCGAGTTCAAGGAGATGTCTGCGATCCGGCACGCCGATGCCGCGCAGCTGGCCCGTGTGGACGGAGTCGGCCCCACCATCGGCGAGGCTGTGGCCGAGTGGTTCAGCGAGGAATGGCACGCCATGATCGTGGACAAGTGGGCGGCCAACGGTGTCAGGATGGCCGACGAGGTGGACGAGTCGATCCCGCAGGTGCTCGAGGGCATCACTGTGGTCATCACCGGTTCGTTGCAGAACCACACCCGGGACGGCGCCAAGGAGGCAGTCCTGCAGCGCGGCGGCAAGGTGAGCGGTTCGGTCTCCAAGAAGACCGATGTGGTCGTGGTGGGGGAGAACGCCGGCAGCAAGCTCGAGAAGGCGGAGTCGCTCGCAGTCCCCACCCTGGACGAAGCCGGTTTCGAGCGATTGCTCAGCGAGGGCTTTGAGCGCCACGCGACTGATTCCCAGGACTGAGCCCAACCAGGCATTGGGACAGGGCTCGCAGGGCGCAGCTGCGGGTCAGTCGGGCTGGTGGGTCGCGGACAGGTCGAGCTGACGTATCCCCATCTCGGGGCCGGTGGCCACGAGATAGACCATGGCCTCAACGAAATCGAGCATGGGCACCCCGAGCTCATTGCCGCGTGTGCGAGCCGCCTCCGCCTGGGCGGGGTCCCTATGGTGGTCATGAATCTCGGTGTCCTGAACATACGAGGGCGAGACAGCGGTCACCCTGATCCCGGCCGGGGCAAGCTCCTTGCGCAGCCCGGTCGTGATGGCCTGGACGGCATGCTTGCTGGCCCCGTACACCGTGTTCCGGGGACTCAGGATGCGATGCCCGCTCATGGAGGAGACGTTGATGATCAACGGCGCCCGCCCCTCACGCAGTGCCGGAATGGCCGCCCGGGTGATTGCGAGCAGACCCAGCACGTTCACATCGAACGTCATGCGCCACTCCTGCAGGTCCCCGTCCTCGATACTCCCGCCGAAGCTGACCCCAGCGGCGTTGATGAGAACATCCAGCCCACCCAGTGCAGTCACAGCAGAATCAACGCCTGACCCTGCGGCTGCCGGATCGGACACATCGGCCGGAACCGCGAGCAGGCCACCGACCTCCGACAGTCGCCCGTGGCGACGGGCGAGACCCGCTACCCGAGCACCACGCTCGAGCAGCGCCACAGCGGTGGCTGCGCCTATTCCGCTGGAGGCACCTGTCACGAGAACGCGCCGGTCAGCGATCGGTATCGACATGTTCCAAGCTTGGCGCTGATGTCCACGGCCGGCAAGGTCTGCTGCTCATCGTGCGGCAGTCAGCGCTCACGCGAACGGCTGTCAGGCCCGATCGCCAGGTGTGGTCGCTGCGTCGGCAGCTTGGGAGTGACAGGGGCTTCGTTGGCGCTGGCTGATCGCCGCTGTCGCACCATGAGCCAGGTGCAGGTCGCTGCGGTGAACCCGCCGACGATGTTGCGGGTCACGTCGTCGACCTCGCAGCCGCCGAGCTGGGTGAGGTTCTGGATGAGTTCGATGGACACCGATGAACCAGCTGTGACGAGCAGTGCCGGCCAGAGCCTGCCACTGAGCAGGACCACTCCGACTGCCAGTGGCGCCAGCAGCAACAGGTTCAGTACGGACTCAGGGTGGGTCGCAGAGCGCATGGTGGTGAGGCATTGGGTGACCAGTTCGGGGTGGAAGCCGAACGGCTTGTACGACAACCGGCTTGTCAGCGTCATGACCGTCGCCATGCCCGCCCCCCAGATCAGCAGGAAGGTGCCGAGCCTGCGGCGCCCCTCACCCCTGCGGGGAAGCAGTGCCGCAAGTGTCGCGACCACGGTGATGGCGACCAGGCTCAGCTTCGCCTCTGGGGGTCGCAGCAACGCGGTTGCCAGGTCCAGGACCGACATGCGGCAATTCTCCGTCTGCAAGGGCAGGTGTCGCACTCCCGCGTTTCCGGGTGACACGTTCGGCGCAACCGCATCCCGGAATCCCGACATTTCACGCAGGAGGACGACCGCGGTCCCTCACCGCTGTCGGCAGTGCTGCGTGCCGGGGCATTCGGCCCGGGCTGACGATATGTTGAGCGCGGAGGAATCGTGCAACCCGTCACCCAGCTCATCACCGAGGAAGTGCTGATCGACATCAGCGTACTCACGATGTTCGCCGTCCTCGTGGCCATGGCAGCGCGGCGGTTCGGGGTCGGGACCGCCATCCCCCTGGTCGTGGCGGGAGTGCTCGTCGGGCTCTTTCCCGACGGCCCGGTCCTGGCGCTGCATCCCGAGACGGTCCTGGTCGTGATCCTGGCGCCACTCGTCTTCGGCGAGGCACTCGGGCTGGGCTATGTGGACTTCAAGGCAGCCCAGCGCCCGATCCTGATCCTCGCGATCGGTCTTGTGGTCGTCGGGGCCTTCGCCATCGGCTGGGTGGCGAGCCTGATCATCCCCGGAATACCGTTCGCAGCCGCAGTGGCCTTCGGCGCGATCCTCGGACCGACTGACGCCGTGTCCGTGAGCGCCACTGCCAAACGGGCAGGACTCTCCCATCGTCTGGTGACGATCCTCGAAGGAGAATCCCTGGTGAACGACGGCGCTGCGCTGACGTTCCTGCGGGTCGCAGTACTGGCCACCAGTCTGGGCAGCGTGACGGCTGGCCAGGTGGGCGTGATCCTGACCGAGGCGGTGGTGTTCGGCGTCGTGGTCGGTCTGGTCGGCGGGTTCCTGCTGGTCCTCGTTATCCGCAAGAGCAAGGATCTGCTCGCCGTGAACGGCCTGATCCTCATCGCCCCGTTCCCGCTGTATCTGGGAGCGGAATGGATCGAGGGTTCCGGCATCCTCGCCGTGGTGGTGGCCGCCATCGTGGTCGCCCACCAGCACACCAAACATGGTGGGTTCCGATCGCGGCTGCACTTCGACACCATCTGGTCCCAGATCACCTACGTGCTTCAGGCAGCGGCTTTCGTCTTCATCGGACTCGAGATTCCCAATACCTTGCGCTTACTGCCCCATGAGCAGCTCATCTGGGTACTTGTGCTCATCCCGACGATCTGGCTCACGATGGTGGTGGTGCGGTTCGCATTCCTCTTCATCTATGCGCTGGTGATCAGGCTGCTGCCGGCCACGGGCAAGCTCAGCCGTCGGGAGTGGCTCGTGGCAGCATGGGCGGGGGCACGCGGGCCGATCTCCGGCCTGGCTGCTTTCTCACTGCCTCTTACCCTCGACGACGGGGAAGCCTTCCCGTTCCGGAACCTGCTGATCGCTGCGACATTGTGTGTTGTGTTCCTGACCCTGCTGCTCGGGCCCACCCTGGCGCCACTGGCCAGGGCTCTGCGGGTGACCGGCGACGCCGATCAGCACGCACGGGCCGAATTGGAGGCCGCGCTGGCCCGGGTCTCCCTGGATGCTTTGGAAGAGATGGTCAGCGAGTCCGACTGGGACCGCACAGCGGAGGCCGAGCGAGCTGTTGACATCCTGACCCAGTCGGCCCTTCGCAGGATCGACCGCGCGATGGAGGCACTGGAACCGGGAGCGGTGTCCGAGGTGGACGAGGCACATCCCCACACCGTCAAGGAGTCGGGCGATGCCTTGCGCCGACGGATGCTGCAGGCTGAGGAGGCCGAGGTTCTGCGCATGCGCGACGAGGGGGGCCTCACCGACTCCCTGACCCAGGAGGTGCTCGGCGACATCGATCTGCGCCGGCGGGCCCTCGAAGGCTGACCCGCTCCTACCGGCCGATGTCGAGGCCTCACTGAGACCTCCGCCGTTGGGCTCAGCCGTTTCCGTTGGCTGTGCAGGTACTTCTGGGTGACCGCCCCACCCGCCAGGTGCGCTGCCACTTGGCGGGGGTCCTGCCCGTCGCCTCGGCTGTGATACTGGCCCTGACCCGCAGACCTACGCTGCAGGTGGGCTTCACCGACATCCGAACCCAGTTGCTGGAAGTTGCGCCCTTGATGGTTCTGAGCGTGATCCTGGGCTTGCACGCGAGCTGCTTCGCTGCGCCGGTGAGGGGCTTGCCGTAAAGCTCACATCTGAGCTTTGCCCGTGTGATCGTGCCGTTGCTGCTGGTAGCGCTGCGAACAAGTCGGCTTCGCTCATCCGGCCTGATCGTGCCCTTCTTTGACGCCTTCACCCTCAGCTTCACCGAAGCGGCCGTGGGAGTCACAGGGTCGGGGTCGGATGAGACCGGACCAGCGCCATACTCGTTGAATGCCACCACAGTGACTTCGTAGGCCACGCCGTTGCGCAGACCTGTGATTGTGCAAGTGAGCTCCGCGGTGGTGCAGGAGCGCTTGGCCGTGCTCCGGAGGTCGGCGCCTGTCATCCGGCTGGCCGTGGCGGTGTATCCGTCAGCTCCCGGCGTGCTGTCCCATGCCACGACGATCCCT
>JAGQTY010000051.1 GCA_020438795.1 Actinomycetota bacterium | reverse complement strand
CTTGTTGCCCAGCAGCGACAGCAGCGCGGGCAGCATCCAGACCGCCGACAGCATCACCATGAAGACGGTCACGGCCGCTGCCAGGCTCAGACCGTAGAAGAAATTGATGCCGAGCACCCAGAGGCCCATCAGGGCGATGATCACGGTGACACCTGCGAACGCAACGGCGCGTCCGGAGGTGTTTACCGACTCCATCGCGGCCTTCTTGGGGTCGTGGCCGGCCATAATGCCCTGGCGATAGCGATTCAGCACGAACAACGAGTAGTCGATGCCGACGCCGAGGCCGATCATGGCTGCCAGTGTGGGCGCGAACGTTGCCACGTCAAGGAACCCGGCGACGAAGGTGACCAGCATCATCCCACCGATGAGTCCTACGATCGCGGTCAGGATCGGTAGACCCGCGGCGATGATGGAACCGAAGACGATCAACAGAATCACGATGGCCACGACGATGCCGATGAGCTCACTGCTCGGCGGCTCCTGGGCAGCGAAGCCGAGCGCTGAGCCGCTGGCGCCGACCGTCAGCCCGTCCGTGCCGTTGAGACCCTTCACATCCGACACGATGCTCTGGGCGTCGGGGATGCTCAGACCCTCTAGCCCCCCTTCGATGGTGGCGGTCGCATAGGCGACCTTCCCGTCGGGACTGATGGGGGAGGTCGCCTCCTGGGCGGCCTTGACCGACTCTTGGATCTGTTGCTGCTGCTCGGGAGGCAGTTTGGCGAGTTCCTCCTCGGACATGGTCTCCTGCTGCTGGCAGTCAGTGCCGTACTGCTCGCCGTATGGGCTCTGCACGCAGGAGATCGAGTCGAGGTCCGCCACCTCTTCGAGCAGGGGCGTGATCTCCTTGACCACGGCAGGGTCGGTCACTGAACCGTTCTCCGGTGACCACACGATACGGATAGTGCCACCCCCGGCCTCGGCGGCTCCCGCGGTCTGCTCGAGGAGTTCCTGCGCCTGCGTGGACTCGGTGTCGGGCAGCTCGAAGGAGTCGTTGAAGGCTCCCCCGAAGATCCCGGCGAGGCCACCGGCCACCACCAGTGCCACCACCCAGCTGAGGAGTGCGATTACCGGCCTGTTGACCGCCCATCGTGAAAGAGGCCCCATGCGTCCCATCCCCTGATTCCGAACTTGCCCTGATTTGCAGTCGCTGCCGATCACAGGTCCGTCTGGCCCGGGACTCGTGACGATGCTGCAGCGAAAGCCGCACGGGACTCTCCCCCACCGGTACCCGCTCGGCCCTCCCAGCCTAACCGAGTCTTTGGTCCCGGTTCGCAACCGGCACGTGGACCGTGGGGCGACGGTGATGAGGGTCACAGGCCCTTTCGGCGATGTCGCGAGCGGGCCCGAAGCCAGGGTCACTGAGCGTGCGGGTCGTCACTCAGGGAGCAGTGAAAGTAGCCCCTGCAGCGGGATCGTGACCCAGTCCGGCCGGTGGTTGAGCTCGTAGGAGAGCTCATAGGCTGCCTTGTCGATCAGGAAGGCCCGCAGCAGCGTCTCATAGGACCCGTAGTCATCCTTCAGCAGCGACTGCGCCTGTGCCAGGTAGCTCGACAGGAATTGGGCGCCGACCCAGCCGGACCAGAACTTCGCTCCCCTGGCGGCAAGGTCCAGTCCCGCGCCCCGGCGCACGTTGAACCGGTCCTCGTGAGTGGACATCGCCGAAAGCGCGGCGTAGTCCCAGGAACGCATCATGCCCGCCACGTCTCGCAGCGGCGACCGTTTGAACTTGCGGACGCTCATCGGCTTGGCCGGTTCACCCTCGAAATCGATGACGACGAAGTCACGACCCGTGAAGAGCAGCTGGCCCAGGTGCAGGTCGCCGTGAATGCGCATGCGCGGCTGGTTGAGCCGCAGATCCTTGATGCCGTTGATGGCAGCGTAGGCATCAGCCTGCTGCGCCAGGAGCTGGCGCGCCATGGTCGCCGCCGGGCCTTCCAGCTCACGGGCCTGTCGTCGCAGCGCGGTGAGGCTGATGGAGATCTGGTTGCGGATCGATTGGTACATGGACCGGTAGTCGTGGCGGGTGAAGGATTCCGGGCGGAAGTCCTTGTCTGTGTGGTTGCTGGCCAGTGCGAGGTGCAGTTCGGCGATCCGCTCACCCAGCAATGATGCGTTCTGCAGCATCGGCCCCATCAGTTCATAGCCGAGATCGGGGATCGTCACAGGCCGCAGTCCAGCCAGAGGCCCCACCGCGATGAGTTCGTCGCGCTGATGCGCGGCAAGACCCAGCAGGTCCTCGAAGTAGCCGCTGAGCTGGTCCAGCGCCAGCTGCCAGGCGTCTCCCTCGTTCGGCAGGTACTCCTGCAGGACCCCAAGGGTGTAGGGGATGCCGTCGGACCCGACGTACTCCAGCGCCCCGTTCATCTCCGGTACATGCGGATAGGTCCGTGATTCGGTGAGGTACCTGCCGATCTCCCAGTCCGGATTCACCCCGGACTCGGAGCGACGGAACAGCTTGAACATGTACTTCTCGCCGAAAGCGACCGAGGTGTTCGACTGCTCCGCGCGGTTGACTGTGGGCCACAACTCGTCCTGGCCTGCGTCCCGACGCCGCAGGGCGCGGGTGCCCAGTCCCCGGAGCTCGCCCGACCCGGCCTTGAGTCTCCTCCGGTTCACCACGGTATCGAGAAGCCGGGCCGTGAAGAGTTCCTCGGACATGGCGTCGCAGAGGATACCGTCAAGTCCCTGACCACCCCGCGGCTGCAGACGGAGCAGCCCCGCACCCGGATGATCGGTGAGGAACTCTTCGGCGAACTGCTCCGGCAGATAGGTCACCGGGACCACGTAGGTCTCGGGTTCACCGTCGGTGTAATGCACTTCGAGGATCAGGATCCGGGCGAATTCCCGGACCGAACCGAGCGCGACACTGATGGAATCGACCAGACTCACGTCTGTGATGCTGCGGCTCTTGCCTGAGAACCAGCGGCGGGTCCGCAGCACGGCAGGGAGCACCGTTTCCAGGCCGGTGCGCGAACGGCGGTTGTCGAACAGCGAGTTCCAGTTGGCGGCCGTGGTGAGCACGGGTAGCCGCTCCTCCTCCTCCACCCCGACTTCCTGGGGCTGCAGCAGGAACCAGTAGAAGTCGTAGGGCCCCAGCGTGAGGAGGTAGGGCAACTCACCGATGTCGGGAAAGGTGTTCTGGCCGAACATCTCGATCGGGGTGTAGCCGCGGTACTCCGAGAGGTCGAGTTCCACGAACTGCGTGTGTCGCGACAGATTCGCGACGACAAGAATCGTCTCACCGTTGCTGCGCAGATAGGTGAAGACCTTGGAGTTGTCCGGACGCAGGAACCGCAGTTCGCCGCTGCCGAACACCGAAGCGAACCGCTGCCTCATCGCCACGATCTGCCGCATCCAGATGAGTAACGAGTTCGGGTTGGACTCCTGTGCCTCGACGTTCACCGACTCGTAGCGGTACTCGGGATCGATGTTGACGGGAAGGAAGAGCTGCTGCGGGTTGGCGCTGGAGAATCCAGCGTTGCGATCGGCGGTCCACTGCATCGGCGTCCGGACACCGTCGCGGTCACCGAGGTAGATGTTGTCCCCCATCCCGATCTCGTCGCCGTAATAGACGATCGGAGTACCGGGCAGACTCAGCAGCAGTCCGTTCAGCAGTTCGATCTTGCGACGGTCGTTCTTGAGCAGCGGGGCGAGCCGTCGCCGGATGCCGAGGTTGATGCGTGCCCGCGGATCGGCCGCGTACACCCGGTACATGTAGTCGCGTTCCTCATCGGTCACCATCTCGAGCGTGAGCTCGTCATGGTTGCGCAGGAACAACGCCCACTGTGCCGTCTCGGGGATGTCCGGGGTCTGTTCGAAGATGTCGACCAGCGGGTAGCGATCCTCCATCTGCAGCGCCATGTACATCCGCGGCATCACCGGGAAGTTGAACGCCATGTGGCACTCGTCGCCCTCACCCTGCCCGAAGTACTCCCTGGTGTCCTCGGGCCACTGGTTCGCCTCGGCCAGCAGCATCCGGTTGGGGAACCGGCGGTCCACGTGGGCTCGCAGCTTCTTGAGGAACTCGTGAGTCTCGGGAAGGTTCTCACACGAGGTGCCCTCGCGCTCGTACAGATAGGGGACGGCATCGAGCCGCAGACCGTCCACGCCGAGGTCCAGCCAGAAGTCCACCACCTTGAGTACTGCGTCATGGACGTCGGGATTGTCGAAGTTCAGGTCCGGCTGATGGTTGTAGAAGCGGTGCCAGAAGTACGCACCCGCGACCGAGTCCCAGGTCCAGTTGGAGCTCTCGAAGTCCTGGAAGATGATGCGCGCATCACCGTAGCGTGTGTCGCTGTCGCTCCAGACGTAGAAGTCGCGCCACTTGCTGCCCGGCTTGGAGTGCCGGGAGCGCTGGAACCACACATGTTGATCGCTGGTGTGGTTGATGACCACCTCGGTGATCACGCGCAGCCCGCGGCGATGGGCTTCCCTGACGAAGCGACGGAAGTCGCGCATCGTGCCGTACTCGCGATTGACATCGGTGTACTCGGCGATGTCGTAGCCACCGTCGCGCAAGGGTGAGGGGTAGAACGGCAGCAGCCAGATCGCAGTCGCACCGAGATCCTGGATGTGATCCAGTCGTTCGGTCAGCCCGCGGAAGTCGCCGATGCCGTCACCGTTGCCATCGGCATAGGACCGGACGTGTAGCTGGTAGATGACGGCGTCCTTGTACCAGTCCGCCTCGATCGTCGGGTCACCTCGTTCCATCCCCACAAACCTATCGGCTCACCGAGGCTCATTCAGCGCGACTGGGCTGCCGACGCCGAGAAATCCGACCCGGGCGGAACGGATCGGGCGCAAGGACGCTCTGGCGACGTCAGGTCCGGAAGTACCGCTCAGCCGGTATTGGGTGGGTCAAGGGGATGCTCAGCCCCCGGCGGGGTGTCGTCGAAGGCCCGCGGGTCCTCACGCGGTTCGAGGTGTGTGGTGACCGAGGCTCCGATGAAGGTGGCAGACACCGCCGTCTCGATCTCCTCACACAGGTCGTGGCCCCTTGTGACCGACCAGTCCCCCGGCACCAGCACGTGCAGCGTTATGAACACCTGCCGGCCCGACACCCTGCTCCGGACCGCGTGAAGCAGGACGGGATCGTGGTTGAAATCCGACAGGATCCGGGTCAGCTGCTCGGCATCCCCGGAGGGAAGCGATGCCTCGAGCAGACCGGAGATGCTGTGCCGCACCAGGCCGAACCCGACGATGATGATGTTCAGCGCCACGGCCAGCGCGATGATGGGGTCGAGCCGTTCCCAGCCCGTGACGTACACCACCACGATCCCGACCAGGACACCTGCGGTGGTCCAGAGATCGGTCAACAGGTGTCTGCCGTCCGCGATGAGCGCCAGGGACCTGTGCGCCTTCCCCACGCGAATGAGCAGCCAGGCGGTGGCAGCGTTCAGGAGACTCGCAATGACGGAGATGAGCAGGCCGATGCCCACCTCTTCCAGTGGCTCAGGACTGATGAGGCGATTGATCGAGGAGACGACGATTACGGTGGCAGCGGCGGCAATCAGCATGCCCTCGACCAGGGCAGACAGGTACTCCGCACTGCCGTGGCCGAACTGGTGAGAGCGGTCAGGCGGCTTGGCGGCGGTACGCAGCGCGAAGAAGGCAACGACAGCGGCAGCGATGTTGACCACGGACTCCATGGCATCGGAGAAGAGACCCACGGAGCCGGTGACCCACCAGGCGCCGAGTTTCAGGATGAGCACGCAGATGCCGACAGCGAGCGAGATCAGGGCGAACCGCGAGAGGTTCACCGGCACTGACTCGACATTTCCGTTGGGCTGATCCATGTGCGGTGGGCATTCTGCTCAGGTGAGCAGATCGGGTGCGAGATGCACGATCCGGTTGTGGAAGTGCAGCCACCAGTCGGGCATGTTGGGCCGCGGGGAGAACTGCAGGTGGGTCAGTCCGGTGTGGCTGGTGTCGATGGCGACCACACTCCAGGGCCCCTTCTCGAACACATACTCGAAGACCGCCTCGATGACTCCGGCGTGGCAGACGATGAGCACAGTTTCGTCGTCTCGGGGATCAACGTCGATGCGAGCACCGGACCTTGGCGGTGTCGGCACGATCGACTCCAGGAACGAGCCGATCCGGGACCGGAACTGCATCCAGGATTCGCCGTCGGGTGTGACCGGCTCGTAGGGACGCAGGGTTCCCCACATGTCCGGCACGTAGGGCTGCAGTTCGGCCTCGGCCATGGGCAGGCCACCCGGGTGCGCAGTCCCGATCTCGCGCAGCCGGTCGTCGCTGGTCATCATCAGATCACAGGCCTCAGCCACGAACTGGGCGGTCTCCACCGCACGACTGACCGAACTGGTGAAAATCCGGGTGATCTCGAACTCGGAACTCACATACCGGGCGGCGGCCTCTGCCTGCCTGCGTCCGAGCGCAGTCAGGGGCTCATCCCGGTGGGACTGGGTGAGGTCAGCCAGGTTGACATGACTCTGTCCATGTCGCATGAGGAGGAGGTGCACGACGCCATGATAGTGCCCCGGCAGGACACGCGGTCAGCCGTGAACAAGGCCGCGTCCCGATCCCGGCCTACGCGGATGAGGGCAGCAGCTCGCTGACGAGGTCAGAGACGCGCCTGCGGATCTCGTCGCGGATCGGGATCACTGCTTCGACGCCCTGGCCCGCGGGGTCGTCCAGCTTCCAGTCCTCGTACCGCTTGCCGGGGAAGATCGGGCAGGCATCGCCGCACCCCATGGTGATCACCACGTCGGATTGCTGCACAGCTTCGGTGGTGAGGATCTTCGGCTGGGCAGCGGACATGTCAATGCCGTCGCGAGCCATGGCCTCGACGGCGGCCGGGTTCACCTCGTCACCGGGTGCGGAGCCGGCAGAACGCACCTCGATCCGTCCACCGCCGAGCTCCTGCAGATAGGCGGCAGCCATCTGGGACCGGCCGGCGTTGTGGACGCACACGAACAGGACGGATGGTTGCTCAGTCATGGGGTTTCTCCTTGATCGAATGGACTGGCTCGGGCAGATCGAGTGGTTCCGGCTGGCTGCGGGGATAGAAGACCTCCGTCAGCGCGGCACCCAGTGCCGCGCCCACCAGCTGGGCCAGGACGAAGGGGAGGACGTCCGAGGGTGAGATGCCGGTGAAGGAGTCGGTGAACATGCGTCCGATGGTCACTGCGGGATTGGCGAACGACGTCGAGGAGGTGAACACGAACGCGGCGGCGATCCACGCCGGCACGAGCAACGGCCCGAGGTGGCCGCGTCCGGTCCGGGTCAGCATACCGATCACCCAAAGCAGTCCCGCCGTGGCGATCACCTCCCCCAGCAGGAGCCCAGCTCCACTGCGGGTGTTGCTGGAAACCTCCCACCAGGCGTGGGAGTACATCAGGTTGGCCAGGCCGACACCGACCAGGGCGCCGACCACCTGGGCGCACACGTAGCCGACTGCCTCCCCTGGGTTGACTTCCCGCCGGAAGGCGGCCACCAGGGTGACGGCGGGGTTGAAGTGAGCGCCCGAAGTGGGGCCGAGGGTCCAGATCAGGACGGCCAGGGCCAGCACCGTGCCGATCACGTTGATGATCAGCACAACGCCGAGGTCCTGGCTCAGTGAGGTCCCCATCATGCCTGAACCGACGATAGCGGTCAGCAGCAGACAGGTTCCCAGGGCCTCGGCCCCCCAGCGGCGGATCATGACTCAGCAGCAGCCCGAGGCGCCAGCGGAAGCCGGCTGTGCTGTTGCGGCGGGCGTGCAGCAGGCGTCGGCCATCGGGAGTGTGTTGAGTCCGGGCTCATCGTCGGTGATCGTGTAGACCTCCCAGGGCACTCCAGCGGGGTCGTGGACCCAGGCCTTGTCCTGAACGGCATGACAGCAGTTGGTCTGCTCCTGCACCTCGGGTGCGAGTCCGGCCGCCGCCAGTCGGTCACTGTGTTCGGCCACCTCCGAGGTGCTGCTCACTTCCACGCCGAGGTGGTTCAGGGCGTGCTCGGTTCCGCTGCGGCGCTGTGATGCCGGGATCTCCATCAGAACGAGCTTGAGCGGTGGTTCGGTGATCTCGAAGTTCGCATATCCGGGCCGCCGCTTGTGCGGTTCGGTGGCGAAGAGATTGCGGTAGAAATCGATCGATGATTCTAGGTCGGCCACGTTGAGGGCGAGCTGAACACGGGACATGAGGACTCCTCTGGTCTGGCGCGACACCCGCGTCGGGTGTCATCATCGTCAACAGGAATAGAGACTTATAGATTCCCGTCTATATAGATGAGTATAGATATTCGAGGTGGCTGATGGAAGAACTACCCCTTGTTGGGCCCTCGTGTTGCCCGGGCGGCCTGCTCCAGCCGATGGCTCGCACCGAGGCAATGGGGCTTGCGCGCCTCTTCAAGGCCATCGCGGACCCCACCCGACTGCAGATCCTGTCCCTGATCACCTCGGCGCCGGAACATGAGCTGTGCGCCTGCGAACTGTACGAGCCCCTCGGCCTTTCACAGCCCACCGTGAGCCATCACCTCAAGGTGCTCCACGATGCTGGCATCCTCGACCGGGAGTCCCGCGGGACCTGGGCCTGGTACTCGATCAGGCGCGAGGCATTGGACGAACTGTCGTCCGTGCTGCACCTGGAGGCTACTTCTTCTCCTTCAACCGCCGCTTGAGTCCGTCGACCACTTCCCGCAGCACCGTGAGACGCGCGGTGTACTTGTCGTTCGCCGGAACCAGGGACCATGGTGCGAAGTCGGAGGACGTGCGAGCGATCATCTCGTTGACGGCCACTGCGTACTCGTCCCACTTCTCACGGTTGCGGTAGTCCTCGTCGGTGATCTTGTGCTTCTTGTACGGGGTCTCCTCGCGCGCCTCGAAACGCGCGAGCTGTTCCTCAGGTGAGATGTGCAGCCAGAATTTCGCGAGGAAACTGCCGTTGGAGACGATCTGCTCCTCGAACCCGACGATCTCGGAGTAGGCTCGCTGCCATTCGGCGTTCGATGCGAATCCCTCCACGCGTTCCACCAGCACCCGGCCGTACCAGGTGCGGTCGAAGATCGTCCAGTAGCCATCCCGCGGCAGGTCCTTCCAGAACCGCCACAGATACGGATACTCACGATCGTGGGCAGTAGGTGCGGCGACCGGGACCACCCGGTAGTCCCCGGCTTCGAGGCTCTGGGTCACCCGTCTGATCGCACCCCCCTTACCGCCCGCGTCCCAGCCCTCGAAGGCGAGTACCGTCGCGACCCCCTTCTTGCGGGCCTTGTCCGCCAACTCATGCAACTCGCCCTGCAGTTCGAGCAGCTCGTGCTTGTACTCGGGCTTGGGAGTGTTCAGGCTGAGGTCAACGCCGCCGAGGTAGTCCGGCGCCTGACTGAACGCGGAGACCGGCGCCTCCGGCATCCGGGGCGGCTCAGTCTCCAGACGGTGGGTGATGGCGTTGCTGATCGATTCCGCAATGGACAGATCACGGTCCTTGCGCTTCGATCCATCGATCATGTGCCACGGCGCTCCCGCTGTCGTGGTCTTGCGCAGGACTCCCTCGATCACGGCGCGGCCACTCTTGAGGTCCTCGACCATGGTCCAGTCCTCTTCGCTGTAGCGCCAGGCCTCGTCCTTGCCGGCCTTCTTCATCCGCTTCTTCTGCACGGCCTCCGGGGTGTGGATGAAGAATTTCAGGATGAGCGCACCGTCGGCCACCAACTCCTCCTGGAGGTGACGCAGGCTCCTGGCCCAGTCGAATAGATGCGCCTCCGAACGTTCGCCGCTCAGATGCGATGTCACCTCGCTGATGAGGCCTCCCACCCACAGGGCTGCCCTGCCTTTGCTCGGAATCGCACGCCAGAGCCGCCAGAACCGAGGGTGCTCGGCCTCGTCCTCGGTCAGGTCGCCGAAGACGACGGTGTCCATGTAGCGGCTGTCCATCCACTCGTTGAGCCGGTTGACCACCTCTGCCGCGCCGACCTTGTCGTCACCGACGATGATGATGATGACCGGGAAGTCGGCGGACTTCAGGTCGTACTGCGCGTTGATGATGTCCACGCGCAACTTGGAGACTCGCTCGTCGTACTCGGTCTTGGTCAGCTTCGCGGGTGCCGACGCCTTTGGGATCATGAAGCCACCTCCGCGACCCATCATGGCGTATTCGCGGCGCTGACGCCGCGGTAAGCGACGGTCGGGTCGCTGCAATACGCGCTCGTACGTAGCCACCTCGTACGATTGCCCGGTCCCACGCCCGCGGATAGGGTGGTCACAAGCCGTCCCGCGAGTCGCTGCGGCCCATCTCCCAGGCCCACCTCATAGGACTGTGCAGTGAACACCCAAGCCGAATCGCCGCGGCGCTGGAGCGCCTATGTCGCGGTGGAGACCGGCACCCTGCTGTCAGGCAGCGCGAACGGGATCACCAGCGTCGCCCTTCCCTGGCTGGTGCTCGAGCGCACCGGAAGCGCCACTCTGGCAGGTGTGCTCGCCGCGATCACGGCCCTGCCCACCGCAGCCTCCGCCCTGTTCTCCGGCACGATTGTGGACCGGATCGGGCGCCGGACGGTTTCGGTCGGCTCCGACATCCTGAGTCTCATCAGTGTTGCGCTCATCCCCATCGTCGATGTGGTCCTTGGCCTGAACTTCGGCCTGCTTGTGGCGCTGGCGATCCTGGGTGCGGTCTTCGACCCGGCTGGGATGGGCGCCCGGGAGGCGATGATTCCGGAGTCAGCCCGACGTGCCGGGATCAGCCTGGCTCGTGCCAACGGCATTCATGAGGCGGTGTGGGGGCTGGCATTCGTCCTCGGCCCAGCGCTCGGCGGTCTGCTGATCGGCGTCGTCGGGGCCGCTGCCACATTCTGGGCCACTGCCGTCATGTTCTGCCTCAGTGCCCTGGTCATCGCCGTGGTCCCGATCCCGGGCAGCCGCGAGTCCTATCAGGAGGAGGAGGGCTTCTGGACCGCTACGGTCACCGGCCTCCGGTTCGTCTGGCGGGACCGACTGCTGCGCTCGATGTCAGTCCTGATGATGGTGCTGGTCGCAGCCTGGCTCCCTGTCGAAGGTGTACTGCTACCGGCCTTCTTCGAGTCGCAGAACGCCCCGGAACAGTTCGGCCTGGCGATGATGGCGCTGTCTGCCGGTGTGATCATCGGGGCCCTCGCCTACGGCGCCCTCGGAGAACGGCTCGGCCAGTATTCCCTGTTCGTGGGTGCCATGGTGCTGACCGGGATCTTCGTGCTGCTGCTGTCCACCTTGCCGTCGCTGGGCTGGCTGCTGGCCTGGGGTTTGCTCGCGAGTCTGGCGTACGGCCCTGTCGGTCCCATCCTGAACGTGGCGATGCAGGTGCGTACCCCCGAGCGACTGCGGGGCCGGGTCGTGGGCCTGCTCACTGCAGTGCAGTACGCTGCGGGCCCGATCGGCTTCCTGGCCGTCGGTCCGCTGGTGGACTCGATAGGGGTTGAGAACGCCTTCCTGATCGTGGGTGTGGTCCTGCTCATCATCTGCCTGGCGACCCTGCTTATGCCGTCGTTGCGAGCTCTGAAGACCTTGCCGGTGCATCTGCCGGAACCGGATCTGCCCGAGCGGACCGAACCACCCAGACCGATGACCTGAGGCGAGACAAGCCTGGGTTGCGCGACGGCGAGCCTGTCAGCATCATTCGTGAGCCAATCAATCGCAACCCGCCGTCAGGAGCCGTTCATGGCAGTTCGGTGGACGGTGTGGGCCTTGCTCGGCCCCGGAGTAGTCTGCAATTGGTGCATCGAACACAGAGTGGCGGCGATTGAAGATGAGCCTGCGAATGAACAAGGTGAGTTGGCCGTTGGGTGCCGGCGTTCTGGCGGCAACCATGCTCAGTGTCCCGGCAGCACAGGCCGGCGACACCGCCCACTGGTCCACCGTGGCGACAGGGGTCACGAACATAGCCAGACCCGGTCTGATCAGGACCGGCACGGACCTCGACGTGTTCTGGTCGTCGGGTGGGGTTGGCACGGCGAGTCTGTGGCGTCGCCAATTCTCGCAGAAGGGCGCCGCCGGGCCCACAACGTCGATCGCGTCGGGATGGAGCACCCTTGCCAGTGACCCCGTGCCATTGTCGACTGGCATCGCCACCGCGGGATTGCGAGGCAACGTCGGTCAATCAGACTACTGGCCCGGCAACAGCTTTCTGATGACCACGTCCGGAACGATCGCCGGGACGCTCAGCTCGGCCCAGAATGCGTATGGCTCCGGGGGGCAGGATGCGGCGCTGGCCTCTGGAATGCCGATCTACACGTTCACCCAGACGCTGGGCAAGGTCTTGCTGCATACGGGTACGGCTGCGGGGACTGACCTCACGCTCGTGGACGGTGGTTGCTGCACCTACGATCCTGCCGTCAAGGTCCACAGTGACGGAACGGGTTGGGTGTCCTGGTACTCCAACAGCGGGAGTCCGGCCGAGAGCGGTTGGGTGGTGCGTCAGGTATCGGGGCTGCCCGGGAGTCCGGCGCTCGGTGCCACGATCCAGGCGCCTGGCGCGCTCACCGGCGGGTCCTCGGTACAGCCACTTCAGCGAACCGCCCTGGCGATGCAGGCCGATGGCACCAGCTGGCTTGCCTACCCGGTCGGATTTCCCACGCCGAAGAAGGTGCGCGTGTGGCAGGTCGGTACCGGGACCTACCGAGACATCAAGAAGGTCGGAACCGCGAACCAGGTGTCCATCTCTGCTGGCGCAGACGGCCGTCTGTGGGTGGCGTGGCAGGACGGCCAGTCGCACAAGGTGAACATCGTCCGGAGCAACAAGTCCCTGACACAGTTCTCCAGCCCGAACGCGTCGAAGGCTCCCGGCGGAGCGTCCATCTACAGCACCGCCATTCAAGCAGGAGCGGGCACCCGAGCTGACGTTGTGATCAACACCGGCAACGAGCTTCAGCATCGCCAGTTTCTGCCGAAGCTCACAGGATCAGGCAAGGTCACCAAGGTGACGAACAACGGCACCATCAAGCTCAAGGTGTTCGTGAAGGATGCAGGCGATCCAGTTGGCAAGGCCAAGGTCAGCATCCAGGGAGCGGGCACCAAGAAGACGTCTGCGAAGGGCATCGCCGCATTCAAGTTCAAGTCGGCCAAGAAGAAGGCAAAAGTGGTTGTCCACAAGAGCGGCTATGAAAGCACCACCTTCAAGGTCAAACTGAAGAAGTAGGGACCCACCGTTCCGGCAGAGCCCGGTACGCGCACGACGGCGATCATCGAACAGGCCTTCACCGGCGAACCTTCCAACCCGGTTCGAAGGCAATCGTTCGGATGAGCAGGAGCGATGGAACCGGCCTGTCGGCAACCGAGCGGCTGGCATTGCGGCCCACCGCTGCCCGACAATGGCAATGTGCCCAAGCGAAGAGTGAAGCTCGCTCATGTGGCACTGGCTGCTGGAGTATCGCCCGGCACTGCCTCGGAAGCGTTGCGAGGTAGCGACCGGGTCAACCCCCGGACTCGGGAGCGGGTGGCGCGGGAGGCTGCTCGGCTCGGGTACATCCCCGACGCCCAGGCCCGAGCCCTGGCAATCGGGTCAAGACGGGTGATCGGGCTGGCCACGGACATCCCCGACCTGATGGGTGATCCGCAGACCCCGCGGATGTTCTTCCCCCGAATGCTCGGCACGTTGGCCCAGACCCTCCAGGCCTCCGGTTGTACGTTGGCGATGTTCGCAGAGCCAACCCTGGACGCGCTGCAGCAGACGCCGCTGCATGGACTCATCTACGCCAGCGTGCTTCCGAACAATCCATTGCCATCGGCCTACACTCGCGACGTCCCGGTACTCTTCATCAGCTTCTCCCCGGAAGTGGACAACGCTGTCCAGTGGCGGGTTCCGGTCTGGACCACCCTGGATCATCTGTCGGAGAATCGGGGCGACCGCCCAGTGCTGGTGACTCGTCGAGATTCCCCGGAAGTGTTTCTCCCGCTTCGTGGCGCATTCAGGCAATGGTGTCAGCGCCGGGGCATTGATCCGCAGGAGTTGTTCCTCACTTCAAGCGCGGACTTCGGATCGGCGCTGTGCGAGGCCCACGAGGATGGGGCGAACGCAGTGTTCAACCCGACAGGAGATGTTCTCGCCATCCTGGAGACCTGCGCATCGCTCGGTCTGCGAGTCCCAGAAGACCTTCGCTTGGCGACGCTGGGCTCGGGCATCTTGGAACCGCACCTCGATCCACCTGTCACGTGCTTGGAGATCGACGGAACCCGCAGTGGCGAGCTACTTGCTGAGGCGATCCTGGCTCTGGTGGAGACGGGAACGCACCCGGAACTCCATCTCCAGCCGTTCACCTCTCTGGAGGTCCGGCGCTCCACCGTCCTTTGAACTATAGCTACCCCTGTGGCTGCCTTCGCGGTTCACCCGGTGGACACGATGTCTTGTTGCTGTCGACCAGGACGATCGCTACTCCGAACGGGTGACGCTGGCCAGAACCTGTTGGGCAGGCGCGACCTCAGCCTTCTCTCTCACAGACAGCGACAGCAACTGAACGAGGACATGACCATGAGTATCAAGAGAATCGCCGGACTCGGTGCCACGATCGCATCCGCCGCGCTGGCGGCGACCGCTCTGAGTGCCGGTGGCGCTTCAGCCGCGACCATGAACGGTGACATCGTCTTCTGGCAGGACGGACCGCGCGGAACGGGCCTCTTCGTGCGCAGTGCCGTCGACGGCTCGATCAGCAAAGAGCTCGGCAGCGGCCTGGAGCGCAACCCGAGCTGGTCGCCCGACGGCTCCAGCATCGCATTCGACTCGCTTGCGAACGGTACTCGGCAGGTGTTCCGCTGGTACCGGGACGGCAGGGCCCGAGTGCTCACCGCGGACCCTGTGGGTGCCGCCGATCCCGATTTCAGCCCCGATGGTGACTCGATCGCCTACGTACGCGACTTCGTGAACGGTTCAGACATCACCACCATGACGGCCGAAGGGGACGATCAGCACCGCCTGACCGACACGGGGACCAACTCGGCGCCGAGCTATTCACCCGACGGAGCGGCGATCACCTATCTGCGCTTCCACGATGATCGCTACTCCATCCGGATCGTGGGCGCGGACGGCGCATCGGATCAGGAGGTCGTCGGAGGCGTTGCAGAACTCTCCGAGCCGTCGTTCACGGCGGACGGCGAGCATGTGTTGTTCAGTGAGATGCGTGACAACCAGTTCGATCTGAAGAGGGTACGGCTGGTGGACGGTCAGGCCGAATGGATCACCGCCACTCCGGATGCGAACGAGCGGCAGCCGGTCCACGCGCCCGACGGCAGCAGGATCCTCTTCACAAGAATCACCCTCGGGGAACAGAACTACAGGATCTACTCCAGCACCATCGAGGGCCAGGACGTTCGGCTCATCTCGGATGCGCGCTCTGTTGCGGTGGACGCTGACTGGCTCGGCGTGGAAGTAGCTGACCCGCCGCAGGCCGATCCGGTTGACCCGCCAGCTGCTGTCGACCCCAACGACCCACCCGCTGCGCCCGTGCCGCTGGATCCGCCCGCTGGGCAGCTGCCACCTGCGGAGCAGGCCCCGGAGCAGCCGGACAACAACAACCCCGCTCCGGCACCAGGGAACAACAACCCCGCTCCCGGCAATGATCCCGCACCTGTGCCCGGGAACAATCAAGCGCCCCAACGGCCGGGTGCCGGTGCTGGACAAATGCAGGGTGACTCCATAGCTCCCAGGCTCGTGATGAAGGGTAAGCCCAAGGCCGGCAAGCGCTACCCCGCTGCCAAGGTCAAACGACTCAAAGGCAAGGTCCGCGACAACGCTGCAATGGGTAGCGTGAAGCTGGGCATGAAGAGGCTGGGCAAGCCGTGCCGGCACCTTCGCACCAACGGTTCGCTGAAAGCAGCCAAGAAGTGCGGCTTCAAGATGCGGACAGTGCTCAGAGGCTCCGCCAGCACGAAGTTCAGCCAGAAGCTGCAGCGCCTCCAGTCAGGCCGGTACAAGCTCAAGGCGGTCGCAGTGGATGCCGCAGGCAACAAGTCCCAGCTCCGCTTCGGCTTCCGGATCAAGTAGCCGCTCCAGCAGCCGCCGAGGGTCGTGTGAATTGGTCCAAGACGGTTCTCACGACCTCTCGGTACTCCGATCGGGTGATGCTTGGCACAAGGCGTTGGGACCAGCGCCCCCCAAGCATCCCTCCCACAGACGGGCACGAGACACAGGGGACTGCCATGACAATGAATACAAGCTCCAGATTGGGCGCCGGCGTAATGGCGGCCATGATGGCAGTCGGCACGCTCAGCGCGCTTGGGACGCCGGCGGCCCAAGCGGCGACAGTGAACGGAGACATCGTCTTCGTTCAGCACACCCAGAACGACAACGGCCTCTACATACGCAACGCCAACAACGGCCAGGTGACCAAGGAGCTCGGGCGTGGCCTGGAGCGGCACCCAAACTGGTCCCCCGACGGGACCCGGATTTCGTACATCCACTCGGTCGCAGATCGCTACCCACTACAGGTGGTGCCATGCAACAGAAATGGTCAGGGCCGGGTGCAGACAAACAGTGTCGACCTCGGCAGAGACCGCGACATCAACC
>JAGQTY010000050.1 GCA_020438795.1 Actinomycetota bacterium | reverse complement strand
TGGGGCTCGAACATCTCCGGCCAGCTGGGCGACAACAGCACCACCCAGAGCCCGGTGCCGGTCGCCGTCGACACCTCAGGTGTCCTCGCCGGGGCAACGATCACGGATATCGGTGCTGGCGCCGGACACTCGTGCGCGGTCGCCGACGGTACAGCCAGTTGCTGGGGGGTGAACACCTACGGCCAGCTCGGCGACAACAGCACCACCCAGAGCCTGGTACCCATCGCGGTTGATACCTCAGGCGTCCTGGCCGGGACAACGGTCACAGATGTGGGGGTTGGCCAATCCCATACGTGTGCGGTAGCCGACGGTGGTGGGGCGTGCTGGGGGCAGAACCTGAGCGGACAGCTCGGCGATAACAGCCTCACCCAGCGCCTCGTACCGGTCGCGGTCAACACAACCGGCGTTCTGGCGGGCAAAGCGCTGACGCGTATCAGCGCCTTCGGCTCCCAGTCTGCCGCCATCGCCGCCGACCCATTCACGGTCACCTTCGACCCCAACGGCGGATCCGGGTCCATGGCTGACCAGGTGAGCGCCGTGCCGGCGGCCCTGAACGCCAACATCTTCACCCGCTCGGGCTACACCTTCATCAACTGGAACACCGCCGCCGATGGATCCGGGACGGCCTATGACGATGGGGCTCTCTACCCCTTCGCCAGCTCCGCCAAGTTGTACGCCCAATGGCAGGCCATCGCGCCGGCGCCGGACCCCTCAACCACACCGACCCCGACCCCGAGCACGTCACCCTCTACGAGCCCCACGCCGACACCAACGACCTCTCCGCAACCGGACCCGAGCCCGACGCCCACCAGCACACCGCGACCCACGACGGAACTCACGATCAAACGTGTAGCCGAACCCGCGGATGTCACGCCCAGCAAGCGCGTCAGACTCGTGAAAGCCGTCGTGAACCAGCCGCAGGTCGACCAGGAGAAGGCAGGAACCGCCTTCAAGCGCGTGAAGACCGTGTGCCTGCTCAAGGGCGAGACGCTCAGGGGCAAGGAGAAGAGGCAGAACTGCGGCTACACGAAGGCCGTCACCAGCAGGAGCGTTGTCATCAGGGCGAAACCGACGTGCAGCGTCGGACTGAAGTTGCGCACGAAGATCGTGGCCAGACAACCGGGCCACACGCGCGCCACCTGGAAACGGACCTGGAAGGTCAGCAACGACCCCAGAACCTACTGCGGCCTCACCGGGAACGGCTGAAACCAGTCCGCAGTGGAAGCGGGGCCCGGAGGAGAACGACGCAAGCCCTGGCCGGTCGCACGGCCTGAAGGTTGCTCTGCACAGACATGCGGCGCCAAGGATGACGGTGCCCGGAGTGGGACTCGAACCCACACATCCCGAGGAATGGGAGGTTTTAAGCCTCCTGCGTCTGCCAGTTCCGCCATCCGGGCCCGACCCGAGTCTATCGCCCGAGTGGTCCCCGGCCGCCGCTTCACACAGGCAGCCACCACGCCCGACCGTGCGGCCGAGCGAGAACGGCAGCGGGCAACGCTAGCTCTCAGAGGTAGTGCCGACGGGGGAACACCGCGTGGGCACCGACCACCCGGTCCAGGAAGAGCAGTCCGTCGAGATGATCGATCTCGTGCTGGATGGCGCGCGCCTCGAATGCGTCGGTTTGCAGTGTCACCTGCTCGGTCGACCCCGGCAGGAAGGCACGAACCACCAGTCGAGATGGCCTTCGTACATCGCCCGTGAAATCCGGAACCGACATGCACCCCTCGCGGACCTTGTCCTTGCGGGTAGCGGACTCCACCACCGGATTCACCAGGACGAAGCTGCCGTGCGAGGTCCTGGTCCTCGGATGAGCGGAGACGTCCAGGGAGAAGACCCGCAACGTGACGCCGATCTGATTGGCTGCCAGACCGACACAACCGGGCGAGACCGCCTGGGTCGCCAGCAGGTCTGCCGCCAGTTGCAGGACCTCCTTGCTCGTCGGGTCCGCCTCGTCACATCTCGACGCCAGCGCGGGGTTCGGGGCCCGGAGGACCTCCCGTACCCGGCCGGCGGGCAGCGGCACGGACATCGTGGCCAGTTCCGTGGCGCTCAAAACTCCTCACCGGCCGGATCCAGCGCCACCAGCGAGAGCTGCACGCCGAGTTGCTGCGCCACCTGTTCGAGCGCCCCGATCACCGCTTCCGCCGCAGCATCATCAGTGAACTCCACCTCGGCGGTCATGACATAGAGCTGCGAACCCAGACGCGTCGTCACGTCCACGATGTTGCCACCGCCGGAAGCGATCGCTCGTGCGGTCGCACTCACGATGCCGGGGCGGTCCGCGCCGTGCAGGGACAACAGATACCGGGCCGGCCGCGAGCTCGCGGTATCGTCGCCCGGCACCTCAATGACCGTGACGCTCAGGTCCTCCGCCGCGAGGTGGGCCAGTCTTTCCTCCAGCTGGGCCGCATCGTCGACCTCGGCGATCAGCGTCATTGCGAAGTGGCCTCGAAGCAGCGTCATCGACGAATCCTCGAGATTGCCGCCCTGCTCAGCCACTGCGCCAGCAACCTCGGCGACGATCCCGGGCCGGTCGGCGCCCACCACGGTCACGGCTACGGTTGGCATGTCGGTTCCCTCCCAGACCAGTGTCGCGTAGGCGGAGCGACGATCAGACGTTCGCCAGCACCTGCGACCAGACGATGCCGTCAAGGATGTCATGTTCGCTGACCGTGATCTCTTGCGCCCCGCATTCGGCCACAACGGCCTGGAGGATGAGCACTCCGGAGGCGATCACATCAGCCCTGCCCGGATGCATGACCGGCCAGGTCAGCCGCTCGCTGACGTCCGCGGAGAGGATCCGTTCGGCAACCTCATCGATCTGGTCCCTGGTGATCACGGAACCATGGATGGCCGAGGCGTCGTACTGCGGCAGCCCGAGCGCCAGCGCCGCCACGGTGGTCGCGGTTCCCGCCACGGCCACCAGCGACCCGAGCCCCGAGAAGCCCACGGCCCTGGCAGCCTCACGAACGTGAACCGCAGCGTCCTGACGCAGTGCTGCCACCTGCGCCACGGTGGGCAGTGGCGACAATCCGTGCCGCTCGTGCAGCCGGACACAACCGATGTCGCTACTGAACCACCGCTGCGGTCGTTGCCCTCCCCGCACGAACTCAGTGGATCCGCCGCCGATGTCGACCACCATCGTCGGTTCGGCCACGTCCAGGCTGCGGCGCGCACCCAGGAAGGACAGCGCCGCTTCCTGCCCACCGTCGATCACTTCAGGAAGGACATGCAGGTGCCGCTGTACGAGGTCGGTGAAGGTGGTGGCGTTCTCCGCATCGCGGGAAGCCGAGGTTGCCACGAACCTGAGCCCCGACACCTCATAGCCGGCGAGCACCTGAGAGTACTCGTCACAGGCAGCAGCTGCCCTGTCGAGTGCAGCGCCGCTGATGACCCCTGACTCATCGAGGCCCTCCCCCAGCCTGATGGTCAGCATCCGGCGATCGAGGTCCACCAATCGGTCGCCATCGAGGCGAGCCACCAGCAGTCTTATCGAGTTGGTGCCGCAGTCGATGCCGGCGTGGATGGCACCGGTCACTGTTCGTCGTCCTGTTCGGTGTCCGCCCGGGCACATGCACCGGCCTCATCCCAGGCACCCAGCGCGTCGAGCGCCTCATCACCGAACGGATTCACCCCCGCACCCACGGCCAGGGAATGGGCCACCAGCGCGTGCAGGCACTTGACGCGCGTCGGCATCCCCCCGGCCGAGAATCCTGCAATCTCTGGCACCTCTCGGATCCGGTCACGCCTGGTCAGGTAGTCCTGATGTGCCTGCTCATACCGCTGCGCCAGATCTTGGTCAGCGGCCAGGCGCGACTCCATGTCACGCATGAGACCCGAGGCCTCCAACGTGCCGATCGCCGAGTTGAGCCGCGGACAGGTCAGGTAGAAGACCGTGGGGAACGGGGTCCCGTCAGGAAGCCGTGGATCGGTGATGACGACATCCGGTTGACCACAGCCGCAGCGGTGCGCGACCCCCAGCAGGCCCCGAGGCCGTCGCCCCAGTTGGCGGGTGATCACCGCAACATCCTCGGGCTGCAGGTCGCTCACCTGGGGGAGCCCGGATCCGTGGCAGTCTCGGCGAGGTCGGCGGGCCGGCGCCCACTGCGTTCCTCCACCGACTGCCAGAGCCTGCCGTACCACGTGTCAGCCGGCGGTGGCACCTCGGCCGCCGACTGTTCCTGTGGGCGCATCACGATCAGCGCGTTCTCCCCCTTGCGGACCATGTTCAGGCGGCGTCTGGCCTCGGCCTCGATGTGATTGGGGTCCTGCCAGGTGTCCCGCTGCCGCTGGAGATCATCGACCCGCTGCTGCGCAGCGGTGATCTCCCCCTCCAACTCGGCCAGGACAGCGCGCTGGGTGAACCATGATCGGACAGGGAACACCAGCATCATCGCCACGGCCAGCAGGACCGTCACCAGGATGAGTGTCCGTCCCGACGTCGGAGTCCGGGACTGTGGTGCCGACTCAGCCACGGGCGGCGGCGCCGTGAGAGTGTCCACGTCTCGAGCTTCGCATTTGTGTCGCAGCCAGCGCCGCAACGCCACGCTCCGGTCTCAGTCCCGAACCGGCGCGGACGCCTCGAGCGCCGGGGTCGTCTCAGGGCCGGAACCGGGGGAAGGCACGCGCGCCGGCGTAACGGGCGGCATCGTCGAGTTCCTGCTCGATCCGCAGCAGTTGATTGTATTTCGCGACGCGCTCCGAGCGAGCCGGAGCCCCCGACTTGATCTGCCCGCAGTCGGTGGCCACAGCAAGGTCGGCGATCGTGGTGTCCTCGGTCTCGCCGGAGCGGTGGCTCAGCATGCAGGTGAAGCCGTTGCGGAACGCGAGTTCCACTGCGTCGAGAGTCTCGCTGAGGCTGCCGATCTGGTTGACCTTGACCAGCAGGGAGTTCGCCGCCTCCTCGTCGATGCCGCGCTGCAGGCGGGTGGGGTTGGTGACGAACAGGTCGTCGCCCACGATCTGCACCTTGCTGCCGAGCTCATCGTTGAAGGTGACCCAGCCCTCCCAGTCCTCCTCGTTCAGGGGGTCCTCGATGCTCACGATCGGGTAGTCGGCCACGAGCGACTCGAAGTAGCCGGTCATCCACTGGGAGCTGCGCGGTGAACCTTCGAACTGGTAGGCGCCGTCGGAGTAGAACTCCGAGGCTGCGGCGTCCATGGCCAGTGCCACGTCGGCACCGGGCTGCAGGCCGGCAGCCTCGATCGCCTGCACGATGACGTCGAGGGCCTCACGGTTGCTGTCCAGGTTCGGCGCGAAGCCACCCTCGTCCCCGAGTCCGGTCGCCAGGCCACGGTCATGCAGAACGGCTTTCAGAGCGTGATAGACCTCGGCGCCCCAACGCACGGCATCGGAGAAGTTCGGCGCCCCGATGGGAGCGATCATGAATTCCTGGATGTCGACATTGGAGTCAGCGTGGGAACCGCCGTTGAGGATGTTCATCATGGGCACCGGAAGCACGTGAGCGCCCGGTCCACCCAGATACCGGAACAGCGGCAGGTCCGCTGAGTCAGCTGCTGCGTGCGCCACCGCCAGCGAGACGCCGAGGATCGCGTTGGCACCGAGCCGCGACTTGTTGGCGGTCCCGTCGAGGTCGATCATGGTCTGGTCGATCAGGCGTTGCTCGGTGGCATCGAACCCCAGCACCTCGGGGGCGATCTCATCCTCGACGGCCACACAGGCTTGCTCAACGCCCTTGCCCAGGTAGCGGTCACCACCGTCGCGGCGTTCCATCGCCTCGTGGGCCCCGGTCGACGCGCCCGACGGCACCGCTGCACGCCCGACAGTACCGTCGTCGAGCCCTACCTCGACCTCGACGGTCGGGTTGCCTCGGGAATCGAGGATCTCGCGCGCGATGACAACATCGATACTGGCCACAGGTGCTCCTTGGTTCGGGGGTCTTGCCCCCCATCCTTCCAGCACGCTCACCGTAGCGCTCGGGGAGCCTCCGATCCGGTGACGCACAGGCAGCGGCTGGAGGTGGACTTAGGTCACGTGCAGGCGCCGCTGATCAGGGGCCCAGGCCGACGAGGCCGCGCAGATGCTGCGGGGAGACCGAGCCCTGGGACAGGACCGTATCGTGGATCCGGCGCTGCCGCCAGCCCGGGTTGTTCTCCTTGAGCTCGTCGACAAGCGCAGCGACCGACTTGTATCCCAGGTAGTAGGTGCCGAGCTGGCCGTAGGTCAGCTGGGCGCGACGCCACTTGCCGACCACTTCTCCCTCCTGCTGGAACCCTCTGGTCACCAGGAGCCTGCGGGCCTCCGCCTCCGACATCATGTCGTAGTGCACGCCGATGTCGAGCAGCGTGTTGAGGATCGTGCGCAGCTGCATCTTGAGCTGCTGGATCCGCAGCGACGCGCGCTCTTCGGGACTCACCACGAAACCGGAACGAGCCATGAGCTCCTCGGCGTAGACGGCCCAGCCCTCGACGAACAGCCCACTGGGCATGGCAGCACGCACCTTGGTGGGAGGGGTTGCCCGCCTGGCCATCGTCTGTTGCAGGAGGTGCCCCGGGATGCCCTCATGGACGATCAGGTCATAGATCATGTGCTGGTTGTACTCGGCGTAGTAACTCGCCCGCCGATCGGCCGACCAGTCCGAGGGGGTCGGCGAGATCCCGATGATCGCCGGCAGATCCCGTTCCTCGAGCGGCCCCGGAGCGTCGCAGTAGGCCACAGCGACGCCACGGTGCACAGGGGTCATCAGGTCGATCTTCACATCAACCTGCGGAACGGTCACCAGCGCACGCTGAGCGACGAATTCCGCCGCATCGGCCAGCGCCCTCGTCGCGATGTCCAGCACGTTGTCGTCACTGACACTCGAGCCGGCGGCCAGCCTGGCCAGCGCCTTGGCCGACACATCGCGATCGGCCATGCTCCCGCCCAGATACTTGGCCGACATGCTGGCCAGTTCCTCCGACACCTTCTCGAGGTCCTCCAGAGCGAGGCGGCGCAGGTCGTCAGGTGTACCGTCGAACTCCAGCGAGTGCTTGATGTACTCGCTGTAGAGCCGCTCACCGATCGCCGGCGAGCGCGTGGAACGGGGCAACTCCCGCTGCAGCCACTGCACGTGCCCGGCGACCGCCTCCAACGTGTCGTTGACGGCCTCGGCCACGCCCGGATACTCCGCCAGACCGCCGAGCTCATCCTCGAACAGCCCGGGCAACTGCTGCAGCTGGCTGATCGCCACCTCCACATGGATGCCCGGCATCGTGCCGAGGGTGTGGCGGGCGCTGTCCAGGAACTCCGGGACCTGTTCGAGCCGGGACAGCAGCGCGGGCACCAGTGACGGATCGGCGGGCGATGACCTGGCCAGCAGCGTGTAGAGGGCATCAGCCGGATTCCATACCAGCGGGTTCCATTCGTGCGCCTTGATCTGCGACAGCTCGAACAGACGACGCGAGACCCCACCGCGCAGGATGCGAAGGTCCGCAGCCGGCTGGCGACTCAGTGAGAGGGCGTCAACGGAGACCAGGAAGGACGAGTGCCGGCGCAGGACCCGGAGGTACTCCTCCACGCCCTCTTCGGTGAGGTTGGGCAGGCGTCCGTCGAAACGGTGATCGCCCATCCTGGTGGCAAGCACGGGCTCGCGCGCGACGACGTCATCGACCACACCATCGGCCAGCCCAACGAAGCGACGATCCTCGGGGCTGTGAACACCCGTTCCGAACACCTAGAAAATCTAACCTGAGCCGTGCTCAAGATCGGCATCGGGGTCACGCGACGCTTCCAAGGTCACAATCCGTGT
Organism: Actinomycetota bacterium; assembly: GCA_020438795.1. Classification (GTDB taxonomy): domain Bacteria; phylum Actinomycetota; class Actinomycetes; order S36-B12; genus JAGQTY01. The sequence continues at coordinate 9,019 of JAGQTY010000050.1, read as the reverse complement.
GCGGAGGTCATTGATCTGTTGCCGCAATGCCGCCTCTGCATCCCAGCCGCGAGCCTCAGCGAGCGTCACCAGCGCAAGCAGTTGCTCACCGAGTGCGCTAGCGTCGTCCGGTTCCGAGGGGACGCCCGCACCGCTGAGCTCCAGCCCCGACTCCCGTGCGCGACGCCAGGTCTTCTGCGCCTGGGAGAGCGCCGGCAGCGAGCGGGGAATTCCATCCAGCGCTGAGGTGCGCTGCTTCTCCGCCGCCTTGCGTCTGGTCCAGTTCTGGGCCACATCCTCGGCACTGAGGACCTCGCCGGCCTCAGCCGCGAACACGTGCGGATGCCGGCGGATGAGCTTCTCGGAGATGCCACGGGCGACATCGTCGATGTCCCACCCGTGTTCCTGACCGATCCGGGCGTGGAAGACCACCTGCAGCAACAGATCACCGAGTTCTTCCACCATCTCGGTCTCATCACGCGATTCCACCGCGGCGATGAACTCGTGAGTCTCCTCGAGGAGGTACTCGAGCAGAGACTCGTGGGTCTGCTCGGCGTCCCAGGGGCAGCCGCCGGGGGACCGAAGCCGATCCATGACGGAGATCAGCTCGAGGACCTCCTGACCCGTCACTGCTGGGGCAGCAGGTTCTGTGCGGCCGGAGGTTCACCCGGTTCGCTCACCGGGTCGGTGGGCGCCTGTGGCTGCAGTTGCTGCGGGCTCCACTCGCCGTACTTGGGTGCGATCTCGACCCCGACCTCGAGGCCGTAGTCGCTCAGCGCCTGCAGCGCCGCCTGCTGCTGCTCTGCGGGGGAGGCGCCCGGCGCCAGCGTCTCACCGATCGCCGCCAGCAGCAGGCTCGCCTGCAGAACCGTCTCGATCTCATCGGGCGGCACCAGGCTCTGTGCGGCCTGCTGTTCGAAGAGTTCCGGCCCGCCGGCCTGCTGGATCGCGAGGTTCGTCGCCTCGGAGACCTCGGAACCGGGGACGGTGACATCAAGGGAGTCGGCCAGCTGGTTCACCAGTTCGGTCTGCACGTTGCGGGTCACCAGTCCGAGGGAGGCCACGCTGGAGGGCGAATCCGCAGGTATGCCCAGAACGGTGTTGATCGCGTTGAGCTGACTGCCGATCACGTCCTCGTTGATCTTGGTATCACCGATGACGGCGGCGGTCCCGGTGTGAGCAGCCGCGCATCCGGACAGGCCCAGACCCGCCAGGCCGAGAGCAGCGAGCATGACTGCCGTCTTCTTGGGCATCACGCCTCCAGTCCTTGTTGCGACTCATCCTAGTGAGTGGATCGGAGGGTTGCTTGCTGTTGGTGGTGCCTGACCACACTGAAACTGATCTCCGTGCGAGGCACCGACGCTCAGACGTCGAACAGCGCCCTGAGCAGATCCGTGGCCCACTCGAGCGCGTCGCCGTCCGGCATCGGCACGAGCACCTGACGCGTCGGAGCCTTGTAGATGGCTCCGGGATAGAGCCGGTTGAGCCGCACGCGGCGGGAGTCGGGCAGTTCCACCGGGTAGAGCCGGACCCGCTCGCCCGCCGCCACGACCTCCTGCAACCCGCAGGCTCTGGCGAGCAGCCGGAACCGGGCCACGGCGACCAGATTTTGCGCCTCCGGCGGCAGAGGTCCGTAGCGATCGGCGAGTTCGGCAACCACCTCATCCACCGCCGCGGAGTCAGTCGCAGCAGCCAGGCGCTGATAGGCCTCGAGGCGCAAGCGCTCCTCCGGGATGTAGGCGGGACTCAGGTGGGCGTCGACCGGCAGGTCCACGCGCATCTCGGCGGGAGACTCACCCGCTTCGCCCTTCACCTCCGCCAGCGCCTCTCCGACCATCCGCACATACAGATCGAACCCGACATCGGCGATGTGTCCGCTCTGCTCACCGCCGAGCAGGTTGCCCGCGCCCCTGATCTCAAGATCCTTCAGTGCGACCTGCATCCCGGAGCCGAGATCGGTGTTCTGCGCGATCGTCGCGAGTCGCTCGTGGGCCGTCTCACTCAGCGTGCGATCCGGGGAGTAGAGGAAGTAGGCATAGGCTCGGCTGCGGGAACGGCCGACACGGCCGCGCAACTGATGCAGCTGACTGAGCCCGAAGGCGTCGGCCCGGTCAACGATGAGGGTGTTGGCGTTGGCGATGTCGATCCCCGACTCGACGATCGTGGTGCAGACCAGCACGTCGATCTCACCGTTCCAGAAGTCCAGGACGATCTGTTCCAGCGCTGACTCGTTCATCTGGCCGTGTGCCACCGCGATACGCGCCTCCGGCACGAGCTCGCGCAACTGCCGAGCGACGGAGTCGATCGACTTCACCCGGTTGTGCACGAAGAAGACCTGACCCTCCCGCATGAGTTCACGGTGGATCGCGGCGCGGACCTGCTGCTTGTCGTAAGGTCCCACGTACGTGAGAACCGGGAGCCGCTCTTCGGGCGGGGTCGCAATGGTGGACATCTCCCGGATGCCGGTAACGGCCATCTCGAGGGTCCTCGGGATGGGAGTCGCAGACATCGTGAGCGTGTCCACGTTGGCCCGCAGCGCCTTGAGGTGCTCCTTCTGCTCCACGCCGAAGCGCTGTTCCTCATCCACGATGACCAGGCCCAGATCCTTGAACCGGATGTCCGGGGTGAGCAGTCGGTGTGTACCGATGACGATGTCGACGCTGCCCTCGCCGACCCCTGCCACGACCTTGTTCACCTGGGAGGCGCTCTGGAACCGGCTCAGCGCCTCCACTCTGACCGGGAAGCCCGAGAACCGCTCGGAGAAGGTCGCCAGGTGCTGCTGCACGAGCAACGTGGTCGGCACCAGCACGGCCACCTGCTTGCCGTCCTGCACCGCCTTGAAGGCGGCCCGCACGGCGATCTCGGTCTTGCCGTACCCGACGTCCCCGCAGATGAGCCGGTCCATCGGGATCGGGCGCTCCATGTCCTGCTTCACGTCCTCGATGGAGGCCATCTGATCGGCGGTCTCGGTGTACTCGAAGGCATCCTCGAGCTCGGCCTGCCAGGGCGTGTCGGCCGCGAAAGCGTGGCCCCGCGACTGCTGTCGCCGCGCATAGAGCCTCACCAGCTCACCGGCGATCTCGCGCACCGCCTTGCGGGCGCGGCCCTTGGTCGCGGCCCAGTCGGACCCGCCGAGCTTGGACAGCGTCGGGGACTCACCACCGACATAGCGGGTGACCGACTGCAGCTGGTCGCTGGGAATGAAGAGCTGGTCAGGCGGGAAACCCCGCTTGGACGGCGCGTATTCGACGACCAGGAACTCTCTGGTCGCCCCTCGCGATTCCCTGTGGGTGAGCTCGACGAAGCGACCGACTCCGTGCTTCTCGTGCACAACGAAGTCCCCCGGTTGCAGCGAGAGGGGGTCGACCTGACCGCGGCGCCTCGACGGCATCTTGGACCGCTGTGTCGCGCGGTTGCGGCGACGACGGCTGAAGTCGGAGTCCGCTATTACGGCGACCCCGCTGCCAGGGATCCGGAAGCCCTCCGACAACTGACCCACGGCAACCGTGACCACGCCGGGATACAGTGGCTCCTCCGCACCCCTGCGCACGGCGAGTCCCTGTCCGGCGAGGACCTCGGCGAGCCTCGCCATGGGACCCGGGGCGGTGGCAGCCACAAGCACGCGCCACTGTGCCGCGGCCGCGGCCTCCACCGTGGCGACCGCCTGGCCCGGACCCTGGAATGGCCCGACAGGTCTGATCGGGGCGTCCTGATCCGCGGCTGCTTCGCCGAACTGGGTCAGCATGCGTAGCGTCCCGCAGCGTTGCGTTAGGGCCTCGCTGATGTCAGGCCACGGAAGCAATGCAGATTCACCGGCGAGGATGGGGGCCTCGCCCCCAGTACCCGCTGCGCTCCAGGCCGCACTGGCGAACTCCGCCGCGGTGCGCAGGGTCTCCTCGCTGCGTTCCTCCAGCTGGGCCGGCTCCGCCAGGACGACCAGCCCACCTTCCGGCAGGAACTCGGCAAGGCTGCTCATCGAGCCATAGAGGAGCGGCGCCAACGATTCCGCACCTGCGGGGAAAATTCCTTCGGAGAGGTCGAACAGCTCCTCACGCAGTGGCGTGTCCTGCTGCGCGAGCTCGCCCGCCCGCCGCCGCACCTCGGGGGTGAGCAGCAGCTCCCGACACGGATAGCAAAGAACTTTACGATCAAGGGTGTCCATCATCCGCTGATCACTCACCGCGAACGAGCGGACCTCTTCGACCTCGTCGCCCCACAGTTCGACTCGCACCGGATGGGGCTCGTGGGCAGGAAAGACGTCGATGATCCCGCCCCGCACAGCGAACTGCCCCCGTCGCTCGACAAGGTCGCATCGTTCGTATCCCAGCTGTACCAGCGCGGCTGTCGTCGCGGCGAGGTCGAGCTCGGCCCCCGCGCGGAACACCTGCGGTGGGGTGTCCAGGATGTCGGGCGGGAGGGGCTGCATCAGCGCCCGCAGTGGTGCCACAACCACACCGGGAGGATCGGAGCTGCGCAGGGAATGCAGCACAGCCATCCGGTTGCCCACGATGTCCGCCGACGGGCTCAACCGCTCGTGGGGCAGGGTCTCCCAGGCAGGCAGGTAGGTGACGGAGGTGTCCAGCCAGGTCGGCAACTGGTCGAGGAGTTCCTCCGCCTTGCGGGCTGTCGCGGTGACCACCAGAGCCGGCACGTCCGGATCGCGCTCCTGCAGTGTGGCGACTATCGCCGGCCAGGCCGCCTGCGGCGCCGCCACAGTGGCGGAGTCGGTCAGGGGCCGCAGGGCGTCGCGAACACTCGACCAGGCTGTTTGCACGAGGGAATCTCCGAGAGGGACTGACCCTCATTGTGTCGGATCCGGCGCAGCGCCAACAACCGGACCGTCCAGCCGGGGACCCAGGTCACACTTCTGCGAGGAATCAGGCCGAAAGCGCCGCGCGCAGGTCGGCCGCGATCTCAGGTCGAGCGACGAAGACGTTCTTGACGAACGGTGGCATGTGGTTGAACGTGATCTCCTCACCGTCCCAGTGATCCATGACCAGTCCGTAGTGCTCCCCCACGGCCAGGGGTGCTGCCAGGTCCCATTCGAAGAAACCCGTGTCATGGAGATACGCCTCTGCGTTGCCGAGCAGGATCTCGTTGACCTTGGCTCCCACAGAACCCACATTCACGATCTCGACAGCGCGTCCGGCGAGTTCGGCCCAGCGGGCGACGATGGCATCCAGTTCGGCGGGCGGACGGGTCCGGGATGCCACGACACGCAACGGCCGGTCCTCCGGGATCGGCGGGAGCACCGGCGCCGGGTCACCCGAGGTGCGGGTGAGGCCCTGGGCCGGAAGATCGACGACGCCGACCTTCATGTTGTTCCCGGCAGGCTCGTAGAGAGCGATGTGTACACCGAAATCGGGTCTGCCCTGCCCGTACTCCCACGTACCGTCGAGTGGGTCGACGATCCAGACACGCTGCGCGGCCAGCCGCAGGTCGTTGTCCTTGGCCTCCTCGCTGAGGATCGCGTCTTGCGGCCGGGCCTCGTTCAGCGCGGCGAGAATCAGCTCGTTGGAGCGGCTGTCCGCCGAGTCACGCAATTCCTTGAGGGCCGGTTTGTCGTCGGGGGCTATCGGGCCCGCCTGTTCGCGGATGTCCAGGAGGAGTTGTCCCGCCTCGCGGGCCACGTGCGTTGCCAGTTCCAGATCAGTGCTCACCCGTAGACCGTACGGGGTCGCGGCGACGGGGCGCGAATCCAACACGCGCCAACCGGGTGCACCGACTCGTAGATCAGATGGCCGGTATTCCGAGGCGACGGGCCCGTAACGCGAACAGTGCGCTCAGGACCACGAGCCCCAGCAGGCCCCAGGCGACCCAGGTCTTGCCGCTGATCTGCGCCACGGCGGCCACAATGAGCTCGTAGATCATGAAGGCGATCAGCCGCCAGCTGTCCAGATACCGCGTCTCGGTACCGGGGGCGCGCAGTTCGGGCCGCAGCCGCACGACCAGCAGCATCAGTGCCATCAGAGCCGACATCAGCGCCAGCGTCAGCAGATACAGGACCAGCGGCAGCGTGTCGCCGTAGTCCGGACTGTTCGGGTCCCTGCTCTGGTAGGACGAGAAGGAGGCGGACAGGAACGGCAGCAGCACCACGAGCAGCAGCCAGGCCAGGTTGAGCCGCATGAGCCAGCCGTCGTAGTTGCCGATGAGCTCGTAGATCTGATGGTGCATCCGCCAGTAGCCTGCCAGCACGGAGAAGGCGATCAGATAGGCGACGAATGCGCTGCCATTCTTGGAGATGACCTCCCCGAGGGTCTCGGTCTGTTCGTCGTTGAGCAGGTCGATCAGTGGCAGCACCAGCAGGGTGATGGCGATGGCGACCACGGCATCCGAGAAGTTGACCACCCGGTCGAAGCCGCGTTCAGTGCGATTGATGACCACGGGGCCATTATGTCCGGGTTCGCCCCGGAATCCGGGGATTGCCGGGCAGGCCCGCGCGGAGTTCATCGTGCCGAAGGCCGCGACGCGCCGAGCGTCGGTGCTACGGGACCGTGACGGACTGGGTGAGGGTGTCGGTCAGCCCATCGGTGTTGGTGACGACCAGGGTGATGGCATAGGTGCCGGGCAACGTGTAGAAGTGCGAGGCGGTGACACCGGTTGCCGTCGGCCCGCTCTCGAAGGTCCAGTCGTAGGTCAGCGCCAGACCGAACGGATCGGTGCTCGAACTCGCATCGACATCGACGACTCCCCCGGTCTCGAAGATTGTGAAGGCTGCGGTGGGTGTCCCGGAGATGCTGACGGTACGCGTGGTCGAGTCGGTCCGGCCGAGTGCGTCGGTCACGGTCAGTTCGATGGTCTTGTTCCCGGAGCTTGTGTAGGTGTGCGAAGCAGTGACTCCGGTGGCGTCGGTGACACCGTCCCCGGTGAAGTCCCAGGCGTAGGTCAGCGGACTCGAATCGGAACTGGCAGACGCGTCCACCGAGACCACCGGTCCAGCGACGCTCGTTGTGAAGGACGCGACCGGGTCGTCGTTCACGACCACGGAGGCGGATGTGGTGGCGGAAGCCCCGAGAGCGTCGGTGACCGTGAGCGCGATCGTCTTGGTGCCCTGTGTCTGGTACGTGTGCGTGGCGGTGACGCCCGTGGCGTCGCCGGCACCGTCACCGGTGAAGTCCCAGGAGTAACTGAGCGGCCCGGAATCGTTGCTCGAACTGGCTGAGGCATCCACGGACACCGACAGGCCATTCGCGCTGGAGGTGAAGGAGGCCGAGACCGCGCTGTTCAGCGAAACTGTCTGGGTACTGGTGTCGGAAGCCCCGAGCACATCGGCGACCAGAAGGCTGATGGTGTGCGAACCGGGGCGACCGTAGCCGTGGGTGGCCGTGACCCCCCGGGCATCAGTGACCCCGTCTCCGGTGAAGTCCCAGGCGTACTCGAGCGCGTCACCGGTGGGATCGATGGAATCACTGGCATCCACTGTGACGCGCAACCCGGCGGTGGCGACGGTGAACACGGCGACCGGAGGACTGTTCACGGTCACCCGGTGCCGGGTGCGGGACCGCTGCCCCTCGGCGTCGGTGACGGTCAGCGTGATCCGGTGGGTCCCCGACTCCCGATAGGTGTGGCGGGTCCGCTTGCCCGAGCCGCGGCCACCGTCGCCGAAGCGCCAGGAATACTCAACGCCCGTACCCGTAGCCCTGGTGCCCGAGGCGTCCACTCGTACGATCATGCCCGACCCAGCGACGGTGAAGGCCGCCTCGAGGACGGTCCGATCCCGACCACCGCCGTCGTTGCCGCCACCGTTGCTGTTGCCGCCCGCACCACCGCTGCCGCCGGAACCTCGCCCGGAACCCCCACCGACGCTGCCTGAGTCCGACGTAGAGCTCCCAGGGGCCGCCCCTGCGGGCAGTCCGGACACCACGGCATCGGAGCCCGCTCCTGCGCCCGCACCCCCGTTCGAGGACTCCTGCCGCGCGGCCGCCACCACCGCTTCGCGCGGGCGGTCCCCGGCCGAGCGGCTGGGAGCCGGGGAGGGGCTGGTGGAACCTGTCGGGGCCGGCGAGGCCGACCCCGCTGATACGGGGGGAGCCAGGTCGTCCTGGGAATCGCCACCGAGTAGCACGAAGGCGGCGATCACCGCACCCAGCGCGATCACGCCGACCACGGACGCTGCGGCGATGAGCGCCGTCGGGGTGGCCAGTAGCCCTGCGCCCGGCGGACTCACTGGTACCGGGAAGCCGTCGCTGGGGCGGAACTCCCGCTCTGCAGCCAGGGCCGCGGCCTGAGCCTGCGTCTCTTGGGGGTGGCTGAACAACCGGTCCGACAATGATGACGGCGCCGCTGCCACGATCGGCACAGCCAGTGCGGAGGCCAGCGAGAGGACCGCCTTGTTGCTGCGTCTCTCGCAGTCGTCGCACTGACGCCGGTGCCGCAGTACGCGCTTGCGTGTCAGCGGACCGGGCTCGTGAGTGCGCTCGATGGTCCGCCGCAGCTCCGGGCAGTACTTGCCGTTGGTCCCCAGCAGCATCACGACCCTTACGGCGTCAGCCATGGCCGCCCGGGCCCGTGACATGCGAGCGTGGACATGATTGGCCGACATGCCGAGCGCCTCTGCCGTGGCCGCGCTGTCGAGATCGTTCTGGATGGCGATCGACATCGTGTCCCGGTCGGCGGGGCTCAGCATGGCCAGCGCAGCCTGGACCAGCTGTGCGGCATGCTCCTGGTCCAGGTTCTTGTCGAGATCCACCTCGTCAGCGAGCTGTTCCAGTTCCCGCTCGGACTGCTCGCTGAACGCCATCCGGCCGCGATGGCGCAACTGCCGCAGGCACTCGTTCCTGGTGATGGAGAACAGCCAGGAGCGGAACCTGCTGGGCTCACGCAACTTGTCGATGGCGCCCATCGCGATCAGCAGGGAGTCCTGCACCGCATCCTCGGCCATCGCCGGGTCATGTGTGACCGACATGGCATAGCCGAAGAGCCGACTGGAGTACTGGTCGTAGACGTCACGCAGGCCCTCGGGCCCGTGCGTGCGCAGGCGATCGACGAGTTCGACGTCCGCGACCACCATGACCACACGCTATCCGCGCGCTAATCGGCC
>JAGQTY010000004.1 GCA_020438795.1 Actinomycetota bacterium | reverse complement strand
CCGGGACGGACGAACCTCTGGTGTGCCAGTTGTTCCGCCAGGAGCACGGCTGGTTGGCTACGTTCGGAAGGGATAACCGCTGAAAGCATCTAAGTGGGAAGCCTGCTTCAAGATGAGGACTCTCACCGTTGATCGGGTAAGGTCCCCAATAGACGATTGGGTTGATAGGCCGGAAGTGTAAGCACAGCGATGTGTTCAGCTGACCGGTACTAATAGACCGAGGACTTGACCACACACACCCCCTTTCGGGGGTCTAGAACCGCGTTCACTGTGCGGTTCCCGAGATATGAGTCGGGAACCGTCCGCATACAGATTCGGTTGCGCCGGGCCATGGGCCCGGTCGCAACGACCGATTCTCTGCAGACATTCAGTCTGTCGCGTTGATGAAACACGACCGGCTTTGATATCTCCATAGAGTTTCGGCGGTCATTGTCCGAGGGAAACGCCCGGCTCCATTCCGAACCCGGAAGCTAAGCCTCGAGACGCCGATGGTACTGCCCGGGGGACTGGGTGGGAGAGTAGGTGCCGCCGGACATACTTCTCAGTCGAGGGGTCCACTGTTGTGGACCCCTCGACTTGTTTTTGGCTCCACTGGTTCGGGTCAGCGCCCACACCCGCGGACTGCCCCGGGTCCGGTGCCACGGGCACGGACTGCCCAGGCCGACTCGGCTGGGATGCCGGTCCCAGGTGCCGGCCAGAGGAGTCCATACCAGCTCCAAAACGGCCGGTGTGGCAGGTCGATCGACCTGCCACACGGACCGCGAGAATCACGAGAAGGTGAGTGTCCCCCCTCCCTGGACCGGGATCTCGACTGAGGCCCAGGTCTCGAAGCTCCTGTCGACGACGTAGCCGTCCTCCATGCGTACCATCGTGGTCGTTCCCGCTTCGCCGGGGACCTGTACCGTCCCTTCATCGTCGGTTGTCAGGACGTTGCCGTCGGCGTCGAGGATTCGGGTGGAGGAGTAGGGATTGGCTTCGTCCCGCTTGACCGTCACGGAGCTGGTGTTGCCGTCGGTGATGGTCATGGGGATGCCGTCGAAGATTCCGTCGGTTCTGCGATCGTCACCGGTGACTTGGCGGCCCTCACTGTTGGTCACCACCTGGGCGCCTTCTCCAGACTCGTACAGCTGGGGGGCGATCGAGTATCGGAAGCTCCGATAGCTTTCTGAGCCACCGACCAGGTTGAATCCCAGATCCTTGAGCGTGAGTACATCGTTGCCGATCACGACCGTGACATTCGCATTGTTGTCTGGGTTCGAGGCGATCCCCTCGTCGTAGTTGGTGGTGAAGAACGTCGGGATACCCTTGTCCAGCAGGTACTCGTGGAAGTCCTCCCCTTCGCCTGGATTCTTGCTGTAGGCGTTGGCCATGGTGGCCATCGGCTCCTCGATTTCGTTGAGGTCGCGCAAAGGAGTCCAGTCCTGATCCGCTTCGGGGATCGAGGATCGGGACAGCTTATTGGTAGGTCCGGCATACATATCGGTGGAGTTCTTCATTGCGATCGCCGGGTGCTCCGGATCCCCCGGGATGGAACCCCTAAAGCGCTTGGCCTCCTTGGCGACCTCGACCGCGGCATCGACCTGGGATTTGTAGTCGTGCTCGTCGAAACCGTCGTAGCCACTGAGGCGAGACATGGCCACCAGACCCATGCCGAACCGGGCGAGTGTGAGCTTGGCGTAGTTCGCAATCACATCCCCGTACTCGGTGGTGTCAACAGGGTCCTCCCCGTAGTTCATCGCCTTGCTCAGCTGGTCCAGCACTTCATCCTGGTCGGTGAGTGACGAGAGGTCCTTGAGAGATACGTCGAGGTCCTGCTGCAACTTCACCACCTCATCATGGGTGGGGCCGTGGGGATCCTTCAGTGCATAGGAGATGTCGTCGTTGGTGGTGTTGATGTTTCGCTCTGCCTTTTCCATGTCCTTCTTGGCAAGGGCGAACGTTTGCCATTGTGCTTCCCTGCCCAGTTCCTTCATCTCCTTCATCATCGCGTCCATCTGCTTGTGCAGCTCGGCCAGGCTCTCGCTGATGTCGGCGAGTTGGGCGTTGCCTCCGACTCCCAATACCGATTCCAGGACACCCTTGACGTTGGCGTAGATGTCACCCTTCATGCCTCCCGAGAGAGCGGCGACCAGGAAGGAACTGACTGCACGTGCGGCTGCTTCAGCCTCATCATTCCTCTGCGCCTTGGCTGTGTGGGTTGTTCTGACGGGCTGCGTCGGCCGCCCGGTCGGCTCCTGCTGCGCTGAACTCGGATCAACGTTCACGATCGTGGCAATGCCGTCGGCGAAACTGTTGTCCTGCGACGCGCCCTGAGTGACCACCACATTGGAACCACTGAAGACGGGCTTCAACTGGTCCGGGGCGTTCTTGACCCGGCCGGAGAATGAGCCGCCGGAATCCGTGGTGCCGTCGAGCACGAAGCTACCGTCATAGACGTTCGTGAGCGGACCGTCTTCGAACTCCACGTGAACGTCGATGGCATCGCCCGGTGCCAGAACACCATCATCGGTCTGACTCGACAGTTGCTCCTGCACATCCTTCCAATTGTCGACCTGGTAGGGCTTGCTGATGCTCACGTCCATATCGCTTTGGGTGTTGTTGGCCAGGATCCACTCGTAGCCTGCGGTGCCGTTCTTATCATCCGCGGCGGGGGCGGAGTCCGGCAGCGGTTCCTCACCCGGCTGCCCAGGTGCCACACCAGCCTGCGCGGGTGGGACTGCAGGCTGCCCGCCCTGTTCCGGTGCAGGTGCTACCGGTTGCGCAGTCGCTGGCTGCCCCGGATCAGCGGGCTGTGCCGCGGCAGGCTCCGTTGCAGGGGCCGCGGGATCGGCTGCCTCGGTCTGTGCCATGGCGGCCGGGGCGCAAGCGCCCAGTGCGATGGCCAGGGCCACACTGCCGACGGTGCTGTACTTGGTTGCCTTCTTCATGATTGCTTCCTTTCGTTGAACGCAACCACGTCATGCCTCCAGCAGGACAACGAAAACTCACGCAACCGACTGGAACGTTCCAGTAGACCTCTACCGGCGTATGCGGCCTCGCGATCCCCTGCCGCTGAGCGTTGTACAGGCGGTGGAACGGGACTGCGTGGTGCGAACGTAGGGCCAGTGTCGTGATTGCATGATCAGGGCCATGCGGGGCGACGGTGCCTATGACGAGAACAGCGATTACCAGAAGAGGTCCTGGCTCTCCTACGAGACTCTGTTGTGGGATGCTGGGCGGCACGTGCAGCCGGTACCCAGTGCTCGCTTTGTCACGATCGTGGACTGCGGGTGTACGCGTAGGATCATCATCTCCCGCGTCGATCACGCGCTCTCTACAGGCATCGTGGACCCTAACCATCAACTGGCACCAATCTCAGGGGGCAGACCACCCGCTACCGGCCAGAGCGAATTGTCCGCGCCTGCCCAGATGTTTCATCACAGCCGAACCACGAGCACACGGGCGTGCTAGGGTCTGGCTCGAACGACAGTCCCTCGGCAACGTGATTCTGCCGAATGACCGCCGCACGAAGCCTTGGTTCTCATCATGGCAGTCGGCTCCCACCGAGAGAGCTGCGGCAAACGAGCGAACCTGGAGCAGAGATGTCTCACAGAACAGCAGTGATCGGCGCCACGTTGGTCATCGCGGTGGGGATGGCTTGCGGCACCCCCGCCACCGCCGGCGGCGGGGACACCCTGCCACTCACCAAGCGGCAGATGCGTCAGGCCTCGATGCAGCTGAGCGACATTCCGGACTCATTCAGCGAGGATCCCCACAGGACGACCAAGTACGCGCAGGGGGTCGACGCGACCCGCTTCGACATCTGCGTCAACGACAGGGCCAAGAAGGTGCTCGGGAAGAGGCCGGCCGAGGAGATGGATGCGACGATCATGCTCAAGGAGGCGGCGGACTCCAGAGGGAACTTCGAGGAGCGGGCGGTCATCAGCGACATCTACGGGTACACGTCGATGAAGACCGCCCGGAGAGCTTGGAAGAGGCTGGACCGCGCAGCTGACGGCTGCGCGGCGGCAGTCACTGAGGACACCACGGTTCGCGGCCAGCCCGGCACCGCGCGGATCACGCAGAGGGTCTCTCACCTTCCCCGGCTCGATGGCGCACCGGGATTCTCGATATCTCAGGACATCGCGATCGAAGCCGGCAGTTTCACGATCTATCACGACGGATACATGCTCTACCGTCGGGTGGGTCCTATGATCACCCGCATCGAGTTCATCAACCTGACCTCAGAGTCAGCAGCTGAAGCCGAACTGAAGCCACGGTGGAAGCGGTTCACCCGCCAGGAATCAGCCACCGTATCCGGTCGGGTTGCTGCATTCCTGACCAGTTGACGGGACGTTCGGCTCTCGACCGATCGGAGCGCTGTTACGCCGCCACGTTGCGCCCTGGTGTGAGCGGAGGATCAGACTGAACGTGCGAACGTCGACGCCCGTTCAGCCGGCCGGACGCCCGATTGTCTCGATCGCCCTGGCGCCATCCACCGAGCATTCCACGATGATCCAGCCTGACTGCGAGACCTTCGTGGCCGGCAGGTAGGCATGAAGGGTGTAGTCGGTGGTGGACTCCTTGAGTATGACCGTGTCATTCCAGAGCACGGTCGGCTGGGCGTCGGTGATCCGGCAGTCCATCGTCGCACCCGGCGTCCCGCCGTCGACGGTGACCACGAACGAGATGATGCTGTTCCGCCTCGTGAGCGTGTAGTCGGAGACGTTGATCTGTATGGCCGGTGCCTCCTGCGGGGCGGGGCTCAGCGTCGGGATCGGCGCATCTGGCACATCCGCACCGGTCTTGGGCGAGATCGATTTGCTCGCCGAAGCGCCGCCGACGGAACAGACGACATCGATGTCAGAGTTCTCGAAGAGTGAGGCGTTGAGGTCGAGCGCCGCCGATGCCACGGTCAGGCTGAAGTCGGTCTGCTGCTCCGTCTCGTCCACCACGGTACCGGCTGCGGTGTATACGATCTCATCGAAGGCCAGAGCACAGGTGACTGCTGCCGGGGGAGCGGGCACCACACTGTCCACCGTGAACTCGTACCGCGTGTCGGGAGTCCCGGACTCGCTCACTGAGAGCGTCCCGATGGATATGCTCGCTGGGCTGGAGCTCACCGAAGGCGAGGAAGTCGGTTCATCGATCCCGGAGGAACAAGCGGCCGAGCCCAGCAGGAGCAGCACAACGGCGGCAGGTGCCAGAGCCCTCTGCAGGGGGATCCGCGTCGCCATGCAGTGAGGGCCGGGTTCTGAATGCCTGGAATTTGTGTCAATCATGATGACGCTCCATAGCGTGGGAGCGCCCGACAGGGCACCTCCCACCTCGAGGTGCCGCTACTCCCAGGGTACGCCCGGGCTGCTCGGGCTACGCACGCGGCGTCGCTGCGCCTTCACTACGATTGGGTCATGTATGAACTGCACACCCTGGACCAGGGTGCCGGCGATCAGCCCGTCCTGCTCCTCCACGCGTTCCCCTGCGATCACACGCTCTACGAGGCCCAGATACCTGAGCTGGTCGGTGCGGGTTACCGGGTCCTTGCCCCGGATCTGCCCGGCTTCGGGCGATCGGCGGTCCCGGCTGCGGACCCGGACCTCGCCTTCTCTGCGCAGGCGGTTTTCGACCTGCTGGATGATCGGTCGCTGTCACAGGCAAGCGTCGTGGGTCTCAGTATGGGCGGCTATGTCGCCATGGAGATGCTCCGCCAGCAGCCCGGGCGGATCGTGGCGCTCGGCCTGCTCGACACGAAGGCTAGCCAGGACGCGCCGGCGGCCATCGAGGGACGGCTGGCGATGGCCGAGCGCGTCCTGGCTGAGGACTCCTCCAGTGCGTTGCTTCCGCTGGTTCCGGGCCTGATCGGAACCACCACGGCGGACTCCAGACCCGAGGTGGTGGGAACGGTAGAGGCATTCGTGTCCTCGGCGGACCCTGCCGGGATTGCCTGGAGCCAACGGGCGATGGCTGCCCGGCCCGACTCGATCCCGGCGCTGCAGCAGTTCCACGGGCCGGCCCTGGTGGTTCGTGGATCGGAGGACAGCCTCAGTTCGCAGGACGACACCGACGCGATGGCAGCCGCCCTGTCCCGGTCCTCGAACGTGACCATCCCGGAGTGTGGCCATCTGTCGGCGATCGAAATGCCACAGGAACTGACCGCTGCGTTGCTCGGCTTCCTCGACGGATCGGTGGGCTGACGTAGGGTTCGGGGAAGTATCCGAGTCAGCCGATCACGGCCTCGCGGACACCGGCACCATCAGTGGTCCTCTGACTGGCAGTGCCTGCCGCCAGCGTGGTGTATCCACCGTCGAGGTTGACGGCGTCGAACCCGTTGGCGGTGAGGACCTGGGTGGCGATGTGGGAGCGCTGCCCGACGGCACAGTGCACGATGTAGTGGCCCTGCGGATCGAGCTCCCCGAGCCGCTCTCGCAGCTCGTCGACGGGAATGTTGACTGAGCCCGTCACCGACCCACGGCGTCGCTCGCCGGGAGTCCGGACGTCCAGCACGGTCCACCCCTGCTCGATCAGTGAGCCCACCTGAGACCAGTCGACCGTGCGCTGCAGCCCGGACAGCCGGTTCTCGGCAACGTAGCCGAGCTGGTTGATCGGGTCCTTGGCCGATCCGAACTGGGGCGCGTACGCGAGCTCGAGGTCGGGCAGTTCCGGAGCCGTCAGCCCCGTCCGCATCGCGGTGGCCAGCACATCGATCCGCTTGTCGACGCCGCCACGCCCGACGATCTGGGCGCCGAGAATCTCACCCGTGCCCGGTGACACCAACAGCTTGATGGCCATGCCGGTGGCTGCCGGGTAATAGCCGGCGTGATCGGTCGGATGGGTGTGAATGGCCAGGTAGTCGCGGCCGGCCGCACGCAGGCGCTTCTCGTTCCAGCCGGTCATCGCGGCTGCCAGGCCGAAGACCCCGACGATGGCGGTGCCCTGGCTCGGTAGCGCCGGGCGTGACCGCCCCGCGATCGAATCTGCCGCCAGTCGGCCCTGACGGTTGGCCACGTTGGCCAGCGGGATCAGGGCGGAGTCTCCGGACACCAGATCCTTCTTCTCCACGGCGTCACCGACTGCCCAGATGTTCGGGTCGGAGGTCTTCATCGTCTCGGATACCGCGATGCCCCCGTTCGGGCCCAGCGCCAGGCCTGCCGCGCGCGCGAGGTCTGTGTTGGGACGCACGCCGAGCGCGAACAACACCATCTGTGCTGGGATCTCAGTTCCGTCGGACAGCACGACATGTTCTTCACCGATTGATGAGACCGAGGTTCGCAGCCGGACATTCACGCCGTTGCGCTCGAGCTCCTCGAGCACCGGCCGCGCCATCTCCGGGTCAAGCGGAGCGAGCACCTGGTCGGCGAGCTCGAGCAGCGTCACCCGCCGATCCGATCGAACGAGGTTCTCAGCGGCCTCGAGGCCGATGAATCCGCCCCCTACGACGACGACGTCCGTTGCATCGTCGAGGCGTTGCTTGACGGCTTCGAGATCCTCGATCGTGTGGAGGTGGACCGCTCGTGTGGCGCCGGGGACGTCCGGAACCATCGGGCGACCGCCCGGTGAGAGGACGAGATTGTCGTAGCTCAGTGAGTAGGTGCCACCCTCGGCGTTGTCGACGACGACGAGTTGCTTGGTCTCGCGGTCGATCTCAATGACCTCCTGATGCACCCGGACATCGAGGCGGAGCCGGTCATACAGGGATTGCGGCGTCTGCAACAGCAGGGACTCCTGCTTGGCGATGGTTCCGGAGAGGTGGTAGGGCAGTCCGCAGTTGGCGAACGAGACGTGCCCGCTCTTCTCCAGGACGATGATCTCCGCGCCCTCGTCCAGCCGGCGCAGCCGGGCGGCGGTCGACGCACCACCGGCGACACCGCCGATGATCACTGTTCGCGAACCCATGCTGGTCATCGGCAGGAGCACCGCTTGCTGGAGGGGACTCCAGCGAAGATCAGGTCGACGTGGTTGCCGCAACCCGAGTAGGTGAGTTTCTGGCATCGGGGGCAGACGGCTGGACTGCACATGGTTGTCTCCGTTTCTCAAGGTCTACGGTGTATACCCCATGGGGTACCTGTCAAACATACTGGCCCGAACCCCAGCACGCAAGGGCACTGCGCCTGTGAGTGCTCCGACGAGCAAGGCCGCAGCAGGCTCGGCACCATGGGTAACACCTATTGGGGTGGCTGGCCGCGTCGGCGGGCACAATGGTGGAGTCGACCGGAGAATTCATGTCTGAATCAGCACGCAAACCGCGCAACCGTGGGGCCAAGGCAGGGTCCGGGCAGTCCCGGAACGACTCGGACCGATCCGGTGGTCCCTCTCGATCGGGTCGTTCCTCTCGATCGGGTGGTCCCTCTCGATCGGGTGGTCCCTCTCGATCGGGTGGTCCCTCTCGATCCGCCGGCAAGGGCGGGCGGGGCGCCCCGAAAGGTGCCCGATCGGATCGCGCCACAGGCAAGAGCGGAACTGACCGGCGCAGCTCTCCAGGCGACTCTTATGAATCACGCAGCGGATCAACCAAGCGCTCCGGCACTGCCTCCCGGCCCAAGCGTTCCGGTCCACCGACCAGCCGGAGCACGGGCCCCCGCCACCCGGGCCGTCATGGTTCCTCGAGGTCTCGTGATGGCGCTCCGGAAGGCTTCCGCGAGAGATCGGCCGACGACGGCCGGTCGCGAGGAGGCGCCGGTTCGCGCTCTGAGTCCCGCAGCGGGGCTGGATCCGGCCGCAGTCAAGGTGGGGACGGCCGTCGCGACAGGCGGCGCCCGGAACGCTCCGATGGCCGGAGGCGTGATGGGGCCGGTGAGCGGTCGAAGGGTGGCTACCGGCGTGAAGGTGAAGACGCCGGGCCCCGATCGCGGAAGCCGCGCACCGGTGACGACCGGTCGGGCGCGGGCAATCGCAGCACGCGGGACGGTCGCCCAGGGGATCGTCGGGGGCAGTCCGGTCGCTCGTCGTACCAGGGCGGTCGGGGCACCTCACGGCCGGATCGGCGCGAGCACAGGGATTCCCGGGGAGAACCCCAGCGCCGGCTGGCGCCGCTGCCGGTTGATGAGGACATCGATCTCGAAGATCTCGAGCGACCGATCGCGGCCGAGCTCAGGACGCTGCCGAAATCATTGGCTGACAAGATCGCAGCGCACATCATCATGGTGGGCCGTTATCTGGACAGCGACCCCGAGCTGGCCGTGCAGCATGGCAAGCGTGCATACGATCTGGCGCCCCGGGTGCCCGCCATCCGGGAGATCTACGCGCTGGCCGCCTATCGCGCCGGTGACTGGCGGGCGGCCATCCGGGAAGCTCGGACCGTGCGCAGGATGCGCGGCGACGACTCCTGGCTTCCCATCATCGCCGATTGCGAACGGGGCCTCGGGCGCCCCGAACGAGCGGTGGCGCAGCTGAGTGACCTCCCCGGCGAACTCGATGACGCTGTTCTCGCAGAAGCAGGCATCGTGCTTTCGGGCGCCCAGCACGATCTGGGCGATGAGCAGGCCGCCCTGGCCGCCTTCGATGACGGGCTCCTGCGTACCGGCCAGAACCAGGTCTGGGCGGCCCGGTACCGCTACGCCTATTCCGAGCAGTTGCGCCGGATGGGTGAGGTCAACGAGGCGAACAAATGGCTGCAACTGGCGATCGCCACTGATCCGGACAACGAGACGGGTGCCCTGGATCGCCTCGAAGAGGTCGCTCCCGGTCTTGCATAGGTCCGCGCTCGCGACTGCTTCGCGGCATGGTCTGGGACAGTCGGTTGCGGCTGGACCGTGATTCCCGCGCGCTGAACTGGCAGGATCGGGAACGTGAAGGACGACGATTCCCTGGTATCCCGATTCGACTCGTTGCTGCTCGACCTCGACGGTGTCATCTACGTCGGTTCGGACCCGGTGCCGCACGCCACGGCCAGTCTGCTGGCGGCTGCAAAAGCCGGTGTGCGGCTGGTGTACGTCACCAACAACGCTTCCCGGCCCCCCAACGTGGTGGCCGATCAACTGGCGAGTATGCGCCTGCCCGCGGATGTGGCTGATGTGGTCACCTCTGCTCAGGCGGGCGCAACGCTGGTTTCCCAGCAGGTCGAGCCGGGAGCGCGGGTCCTCGCCGTGGGTGGCCCAGGGGTCGCGGCCGCACTCAAGGAGAAGGGGCTGATTCCGGTCGACGCACAGTCCTCCGAGATGCCCGACGCAGGTGACGACGTGGTGGCGGTGCTGCAGGGGTTCGGCAAGACCGTGAACTGGGCGGCGCTCGCCCGGGCGAGCCGGGCGATTCTGGACGGCGTCATCTGGGTCGCCACCAACGACGATATGTCCATCCCGACCCCGTACGGGCTCGCCCCCGGCAACGGTGCCCTGGTCGCCGCTGTCGCCACCGCAACCGGGACGACACCTGAGGTGGTCGGCAAACCCAATCCGCCGCTGTTCCAGGAGGCCGTCGGCCGGACCGGCGGCTCGCTCAAACCCCTGGTGGTGGGTGATCGTATCGACACCGACATCCAGGGCGCGGCCAACTCGGACATGGAGTCTCTGCTCGTCTTCACAGGGGTGTCACAGCCGCTGGATCTGTGGCGGGCCCCCGTGGCGTCACGTCCTGATCATGTCGGGGATGACCTTCGTGCCCTGCTCGAACCGCCGCTGCGGGTGCACTTCGACGACGAGGGCGCCACTTGCGGCGATTCCTGGGCGGGGATCCGGAACCGTCGACTCGAGGTGACACCCGGAACCAGTCCGGCCGCCGCCGCTTGGGCTGCGGCTCAGGTGATCTGGCGCGCGGGAACGGTGCCGGACAATGCGCCCGATGTCGCAGCAGGACTCCTGGTCACACGTTCTGAGGATGCGGCCGGGACGTCGGACTGAACCGGGTCAGAGGTTCACCGTATGCAGATGGCGGTCGTCCGTCTCACTGGGCGTCACCCGGCGATCCGGCATCGGTGTGACGCTGGCACCCCGACTACGGATGGCCCTGACCCCTCTGCGCCGCGGGGCGGCACAGTCGGCTCCCTGAGCCAGGAGTGCGACCCCTGTGATCGTCGCGGCAATACTGGCGAGGATTCCCTTGGCAATCATCTCAACCCCCCTGTTCCCGTCCAGCTTATGGAGTTAGCAACCTCACAACAAGGGGGAGTGGCGACTGTTATCCGAACTTTGTGAACGGGCCCCCGGGTCAGGGTCCGCCCGCATCGCCGAAGGACCTCGGGCGGGTGTAGCCGTCGGGTGCAGAGCGGTAGAGGCAGGTGAGCCGTGCAGTGCAGGTGGGCCTGCCGCGATCGTCGGTGATGGTGATCCCTATGGTCGCCAGAGTCCGGCCCACATTGATCGGACGGCCCACTGCCGTCACAAGGCCCTCAGTGGCGGCTCGGTGATGGGTGCAGGAAAGCTCGATCCCCACGGGGACCAGCTCCGGTGGGCCCAGCAGATGCGCCTGTACGGAACCCAGCGTCTCGGCGAGTACGGCGTTGGCGCCACCATGCAGTAGAAGCATGGGCTGGCGGTTTCCCGCCACGGGCATCGTGGCGACCAGTTCGGTCTCTCCCACAGCGGTGAACCGCACGCCCATCTGCTCGGCGAGTTCGCCGAGATTCCGGTTCAGCTCGGACAGCAGGACATCCTCGGCTGGTAGCTCGACCATGTCGCCAAGTCTACGCGGCGTGCGCCCCGGCGCACCTGCCACCGACCATCACCCGGGCGACGCAACGGGTCTGCAGGCCGCGAGCCCTCGTCGGGCGGCAGACCTCCGATGTTCAACGGGGCGATTCAGTCTCCGTCGGTCCGGCAGCAAGCACCGTGAGGGCCCTGCCGGGGCAGGAGATAGGCTCGAAGTGATGTCGCAAATGCCTCGCCTCCTCCTGCTGGACGGTCACTCGCTGGCCTACCGGGCGTTCTACGCCCTGCCGGTGGAGAACTTCTCCACGACCACCGGCCAGCCGACCAACGCTGTGTACGGGTTCACCTCGATGCTCATCAACACCATCAAGGACGAGCAGCCCACCCACTTGGCGGTCGCCTTCGACGTCTCCCGGCAGAGCTTCCGCACTGAGGAGTATCCGCAGTACAAGGCCAACCGGGACAAGTCCCCCGACGAGTTCGCGGGCCAGGTCGATCTCATCCGGGAAGTCCTCGATGCCATGGGCATCCCGTATGTGGAGCTGGCGGGGTATGAGGCCGATGACATCATAGCCACGCTCGCTGAGCGCGCCGGGGAGAGTGGGTTCGAGACACTGATCCTCTCCGGGGATCGGGATGCGCTGCAGTTGGTCACCAACGATGTCACTGTCCTGTACCCGAGGAAGGGTGTCTCTGACCTCGCGAGGATGACGCCCCAGGCCGTGCTGGCCAAGTACAAAGTGACCCCGGAGCAGTATCCGGACCTCGCGGCGATCGTGGGGGAGACCTCGGACAACCTGCCCGGGGTGCCAGGGGTCGGGCAGGGGTTCGCCTCCAAGTGGCTCAATCAGTACGGCACGCTAGACGAACTGGTCGATCACTGCGACGAGCTGACGGGCAAGAAGGGGCAGTCCTTCCGTGATCATGTCTCACAGGTGCTCACCAACCGGCAGCTGAACGGCCTCGTGCGCGACCTGGAGCTGCCGGTCACCGTGGACGACCTGGCCCGAACGCCTTTCGACCGGCAGCGCATCCATGAGGTGTTCGACTCGCTGCAGTTCCGTGTGCTCCGGGAACGGCTGTTCGACTACCTCGACAAGGACGTCGCGGTGTCTGCGGAGTCGTTGGAGGTGGTCGTCGAGATCCTCGAGCCCGGCGCCCTTTCCGACTGGCTCGCCGATCACGCCGGACAGGAAGTTGCGCTGAGCTGTGACGGCCGCTGGGGTGCAGGCACGGGTGATCTCCACGGTCTGGGCCTGGCCGCTCGCGACGGCGCGGTCGCCTGGCTGGACCTGGAGTCGCTGAGTACCGAGGACGATGCCGCGCTGGGACGTTGGCTCGCCGATGAGCGCGCCGCCAAGACCCTGCACGAGATGAAGGGGAATCTGCTCGCATTCGCCGCTCGGGGCTACACCGTGTCGGGGGTGAGCATGGACACCGCGCTGGCCGCCTACCTCGCGCTGCCCGGCCAGCGCAGCTTCGACCTGCGTGACCTGGTGGCTCGGTTCCTCAACCGGGAACTCCAGGCCGAGGATTCCGGCGATCAGCTGACCCTGGACACGGACTCCTCCGGTCGGGCCCAGGAGTTCGGCGGTCTGGCGCGGGCGATCCTGGATCTTGGTGATCACTTCAGGAAGCTGCTGGAGGACAGGGGCGTGCTGCCGCTGCTCACGAGCCTGGAGATGCCGCTGGCGCACGTTCTGGCGCAGATGGAGATCACGGGTATCTGCGTCGACACCGCAAGCCTGGAGGAACTGGAGGCAGGCTTCGGCGAACTCGTGGCCCAGGCCGAGGCGGAGGCCCATGATCTCGCCGGCCGGCCTTTCAACCTCGGCAGCCCCAAACAACTCCAGGAAGTGCTGTTCGAGGAGCGGAACCTGCCGAAGACGCGCAAGATCAAGACGGGATACACCACCGACGCGGACGCCTTGCAGAAGCTGTTCCTGCAGACCGAGGACCCCTTGCTCAAGGCGATCCTCGCTTGGCGGGACGCCACCAAGCTGCGTCAGACGGTCGCCGGGCTGCTGCCACTGGCCGATGAGCACGACCGCATACACACCACGTTCAACCAGACGATCGCGACGACGGGTCGGCTCTCCAGCCAGGACCCCAACCTCCAGAACATCCCGGTGCGCACCCATGAGGGCCGCAGGATCCGCGACTGCTTCATCCCCGGGCCGGGCTACGAGTCGCTGCTGACGGCGGACTACTCACAGATCGAGATGCGGATCATGGCCCACCTCTCCGAGGATGAAGGACTGATCGAAGCATTCAGATCGGGTGAGGATCTGCACTCCACGGTCGCCGCCAAGGTGTTCGATGTGGCACCGGGTGATGTCGACGCGGAGATGAGGCGTCGGATCAAGGCGATGTCGTACGGACTGGCCTACGGGCTCAGCGCGTTCGGACTGAGCTCCCAGCTGGGCATCCCCACCGATGAGGCCAAACGGTTGATGGATGACTACTTCCTGCGGTTCGGGGGTATCCGCGACTATCTCGCCGATGTGGTGGCCCGAGCCCGGCAGGCCGGCTACACCGAGACGATGTTCGGCCGGCGGAGGTTCCTGCCGGATCTGAATCACGACAACTGGCAGCGCCGGCAGATGGCCGAGCGTATGGCGCTGAACGCGCCGATCCAGGGGTCGGCCGCCGACATCATCAAGGTCGCCATGATCGAGGTTCAGCGGGCCATGGTGGATGCGGGACTGCGTTCACGGATGCTGCTGCAGGTCCATGACGAGTTGGTCTTCGAGGTGGCCCCGGGCGAGGCCGAGCCGCTGGAGGCAGTCGTACGCACGGCGATGGGATCCGCGGCCGAACTCGCTGTTCCTCTTGATGTGAGCGTCGGCATCGGCACGAGCTGGAACGATGCCGCTCACTGACCGGCTCCGGGCGGATCACCCTTTGGCAACGAAGAATCGTGAGACCGTGATGGCGAGAGGGTTGGCGGGATAAATTGCCCAGCATGCGACGATTCGCCCGGGCGGGGCGCAGAGCCGGTGTCATCGGGCTGAGTGCAGTGTTTCTTGCGACGGCCTGTTCGAGTGACCCGATCACCGACGCCAGCGACAATGTCGAGTTCACACCGTGCAACGAGACTGAGTGTTCCGGGACGCTGCCCGGTGGTGCTGACTTCGAGATCCTGCTGCCCGAGGACTGGGGAGGTTCACTGGCCCTGTTCTCCCACGCCCTGCGTTCCGGCAATGGTGAGTCGGGCACCGGGCAGGATTCGCAGGGTGATGGTCAGGCAGGAGCGCCGGCGCCCGCGCCCCTTTGGGACGACGGTGACGAGGCGATCGCGGATGCGTTGCTGTCGGCTGGCTATGCCATCGCCGGTGCCAGTCCGCCGCAGCCGGGCTGGGCTGTGGGCCCTCAGATCACGGCGGCCGAGGAGCTCTACGACTACTTCAAGGACAACATCGCAGAACCGAACCGTACGTACGCCTGGGGTGAGGGGACCGGCGGGCTCGTGAGTGCCCGGCTGGCCGAGATGCATGAGGACTGGGTCTCCGGCGCGGCCGCGATGTGCGCTCCGATGTCCGGGCCGGAACCGACGTACAACCTGGCGCTGGACGTCACCTATGCGGTGCGGGAACTGCTGCTGCCGAAGCTGCAGCTCGTGGACTACAACAGCGAGAAGGCGGCGCAGAAGGCCTATGACGCGATCGTGAAGGCCGTGGCGCGGCTGCAGGCGTCCACGGACCCGAGGGATCAGGCGCTGCTGGTGTTCATCGCCGGGATCGGCAAGCTTCCGGACAAGAGCCGCACCGAGGCCGGCGGCACGCTGGACAGTGCCCTGAAGGCCTACGCGGACGGTGTCGCCCAGCTGGCCCGGCAGTCGACGGTGCAGCGCTACCTGCTGCAGCAGGAGGTCGGGGGCAATTACTCCGGCAACTACGGCAGTGACTATCGACAGCGGTTGTCGGCCGAGCAGATCACCCAGATCAACGAACTCTCCCCGGGGATGATCAACAAGTGGGTGACGGAGCTGCAGGACGGGGAGCGCATCAGTCCGCAGGAGGACGCGGTCCGGCAGCTCAGCCTGCAAGGTGCGGTCACCGGTGAACTGGCCGTGCCGATGCTCACGCTGCACAACGCCAACGATCCGGTCTACATCGCGCAGAACGAGTCCTGGTACCGCGTGCGGGCCCAGCAGAACGGGACTGAGGCCAACGCCAACTTCGTGGACCTCTTCGCCCTTCCTCCGGTCTCCTACGGTCCCGAGGAACCAGCTTCCGAGGGCGCGGGCAACTGCGTCTTCGAGCCCCGCACGGTACTCGGTGTGATGATCCAGCTGAACGACTGGGTACGTCGCGGTACCTACCCTGGGCGAGACACCGTCAGCAAGGCCTTCGGCGATGGGCTCGTCTCCATCACCTACGATCCGGGTCCCTGGCCGCCGATGGGCATCTCACCGGTCGATGCCCCGCTCAGCCTGTGAGCCGTTCGACCGTTCGAGGCTGAGATGTGACCGGCACCTCCTGCCCTGATGTTGACCGGTTGTGCCGAGCATCCCTATTCTGATAGGTGCAGTGTGTCTGTGCGTCTCGGACAGAGAAGACGCATCGAGGCTCACCGTCCGCGTCCCAGGGCAGGTCCTGGACAGGTCTGAGGCCGCGGTCGGACTCTGGCGGATCAGGCTGGATCTCCTGAACAGGGATTTCCTATCGCTTGACGCCTGGCCGGATCGGACATCCGCATCGAGAACAGAACAACAACGGACAACCACTTCATGACGTCAACCACCGAGGCCACCGAGCAGGGGACCTCCGAACCCACCAGCCCCACCCAGATCGCCGTCAACGACATCGGCTCCGAGCAGGACTTCCTGGCCGCGATCGAGGAAACCATCAAGCCGTTCAACGACGGTGACTTCGTCACAGGAACGGTCGTCAAGGTCGACCGCGACGAGGTCCTGGTGGACATCGGCTACAAGACCGAGGGCATTGTGCCCAGCAAGGAACTCTCCATCAAGCACGATGTCGATCCCAGCGAGGTTGTGAAGCTGGGCGACACCATCGAGGCACTTGTCACCCAGAAGGAGGACAAGGAAGGCCGCCTCATGCTGTCCAAGAAGCGGGCGCAGTACGAGCGCGCCTGGGGCGACATCGAGAAGGTCAAGCAGCAGGACGGCGTTGTCGAAGGCAGCGTGATCGAGGTCGTCAAGGGTGGTCTCATCGTTGACATCGGGCTGCGCGGCTTCCTGCCGGCTTCCCTGGTGGAGATGCGTCGTGTCCGCGACCTCCAGCCCTACGTTGGTCAGACCCTCGAGGCCAAGATCATCGAACTCGACAAGAACCGCAACAATGTCGTGCTGTCGCGCCGTGCATGGCTCGAGCAGACCCAGAGCGCAGTGCGCATGGGCTTCCTGAACGAGCTCACCAAGGGCCAGGTGCGCAAGGGCGTGGTGTCCAGCATCGTCAACTTCGGTGCCTTCGTGGACCTCGGTGGTGTCGACGGGCTCGTGCACGTCAGCGAACTCTCCTGGAAGCACATCGAGCACCCCTCCGAGGTGGTCGAGGTCGGCCAGGAGGTCACCGTCGAGGTGCTCGACGTGGACATGGAGCGCGAGCGCGTCAGCCTCTCGCTCAAGTCCACACAGGAGGACCCCTGGCAGCACTTCGCCCGTACCCATCAGATCGGTCAGGTCGTCAAGGGCGAGGTCACCAAGCTCGTTCCCTTCGGTGCGTTCATCCGGGTGGACGACGGCATCGAGGGCCTCGTGCACATCTCGGAACTGGCGGGGCACCATGTCGAACTGCCGGACCAGGTCGTGGCCGTCAACGACGACATCTTTGTCAAGGTGATCGACATCGACCTCGAGCGGCGCCGGATCTCCCTGTCGCTGAAGCAGGCGAACGAGAGCACCAGCGGTGGCAGTGTCATCGAGGAGTTCGACCCCTACCTGTACGGCATGGCGCCAGCCTTCGACGAGGACGGCAACTACATCGGTCCCGAGGGCTTCGACCCGCAGACCGGTGAGTGGAAGGAAGGCTTCGAGCACCAGCGTGAGGAGTGGGAGAAGGAATACGCCGACGCCCAGGCCCGTTGGGAGGCTCACCGCCAGCAGATCGACGAGGCCGCAGCCGCCGACCAGGATGCGCTGCTCGAGTCCGGCGAGACGCCTTCACAGTACTCATCGGACGCCGGTTCGCGCGGTGGCGAGGGAACCCTGGCCGACGACGAGGCGCTGCAAGCGCTCAAGGATCGGATGAGCGAGGGATCCTGAACCCCTCGACGGCTGGTCTGAGCCGATGAGAATCGGGCTGACCGGTGGCATCGGGTCCGGCAAGTCGGAAGTTGCGCGGCTGCTCGCAGAGCGCGGCGCGCTGGTCATCGACGCCGACGAGATCTCACGTGCGCTCGTCGAGCCGGGCAAGCCTGCCCTCGAGGAGATCATCGAGGCGTTCGGCGAGGGCATCCTCACCGTCGACGGGGTCATGGACCGCGCCGCAGTCGCCGAACTCGTGTTCAACGACGAGGCCAGCCTGGCCCGCCTCAACGGCATCATGCACCCGCGGATCGCCGACGAGACGGCCAGGCTCCTCCGAGAGGCACCGCAGGACACTGTCGTCGTGTACGACATGCCCCTGCTGATCGAGACGGGCGCGCTCGACGGCTGGGATCACATCATTGCTGTGCTTGCGCCGCAGGAGGAGCGGATCGAACGTCTGGCCCGCACGCGTGGCATGGGTGCGCAGGAGGCCCGGGACCGGATGAGGGCCCAGGTGGACGATCGTGCGAGGCGTCAGACCGCCGACATCATCATCGACAACGATGGCACGCTGGCCGAACTCGAGGAAGATGTCGACATCGTCTGGACGTCGCTGCAATTCGGATGATCCGGGTCACCCGCGGGTGCCAGGGCCGTTCCCGGCTACCGGCGGAGCTGGCGAGCCCGGGCGCTCTCGGAGCTGATCCGCAGCTTCTGGCTGCGTACGGCTTCGAAGGCGCTGGCCGGGATTGCTTTGAGCTCGTCGACGAGGTCGATCGGCCACCTCGAATCGGCCGTTCCCTGGAAGTACCAGGGGCTGCCATTGTCGGCCAGGACCAGTCCGTACCGCTTCATCGCCCGCAGGACGGTCCGCGCCTGCGGCGACCAGCCCTGCAGCGAGAAGTTGCGAGCGAGCCGGAACCGGGCTCCCATGGGAGGCAGTGCCGAACTCGTGTCGGAACTGGCGAAGTGGCGGGCAGGCCAGATGTACTGCTTGCGGGTCCGTGGTGCCGTGAAGCGGATCGCGTGCCGCACGCTGCCGGAGGCGACCTCCTCGTACCGGAGCAGACCTGGCAGGATCGGCAGGCCGGCAGCGTCCGCGGATGTCCAGCCCTCCGGTCGCAGGGTGTTGGAACGCAGCGACCACACGGCACCGGAACCGGCCTCCCAGGCGCCACCGGCCGGCCGGGTGTCGTAGGTCTCGAACAAGGTGCAGGAATCCCGGTCCACCACGATGGCGTGCCGGTCGCCGTCGCTCTCGAGGCCGCCCTCGATCCGGGTTCCGGTCCCCAGCGGATAGCGCACTCGGTCGCTCTCATCGTCGTAGTAGAACGAGACCGGAACTCGGGCGTGGGACCCGTCGACCACGGTCAACGGAATTCCGTACGGTTCTGATTGTTCACCGAACGAGGGCCCGAAGTCGGGATGCAGTGATCCCGAATCCCCGATGGCGCCGGTCCAGGCCTTGCTCCTGCGATGCAGCGGCAGCTTGTCGATCCGCGTGTTCCAGTAGTTCTTCCGTGGGAACAGGCGACACTCCTGGGGGAAATCCACCGCCTGGCTGAGGGACTGTGAGACTACTCCCTCACCCGGCAGACGTGCCGCGCTGGAATCCGTGGCGGCCGCACCTACGCCGCCGACCACTGTTGCCCCGATGAGCAGTGCTGTTCCCAGGGAGAGGGATGCCGGGACGAATCTGAGCTGGGGAGGCTTCATGGAGTGTCTATCGTCATCCGGTGCGGTGGTTCTTGAGCTTTCACGGGACTCCCATGGATTTTGGGGGGCAACGGTTGTCGGACCTGCAGCCTACTATTGAGTGTGGCCCGTCCAATCACAGATCTGAAGCGTAAGGTGGCCCCTTTCAAGGTCGTCTCAGAGTACGAGCCGGCCGGTGATCAGCCGCAGGCGATCGCTGAGATCGCACGTCGGATACGGGGCAGGTCCGCCGTCAGCTCCGACTCCGGGTCCAGTGCTGGGTCTCGAGCCAGTTCTGGAAGCAGTTCGGGGAGTACAGTCCAGGTGGGGAACACTCACCTGACTGTCCCCCCAGGTGCCGATCGCGACGTCGTCCTCATGGGTGCCACCGGCACCGGCAAGTCGGCGACAACAGCCTGGCTGGTCGAGGAGTTGCAGCGGCCCACGTTGGTGATGGCGCCCAACAAGACCCTGGCAGCGCAGCTGGCCAACGAGTTCCGCGAGCTGCTCCCGAACAATGCGGTCGAGTACTTTGTGTCTTACTACGACTACTACCAGCCCGAGGCCTATGTCCCGGCCTCCGACACCTTTATCGAGAAGGACTCCTCACTGAACGAGGAGGTCGAGCGACTGCGCCATTCCGCCACCAACTCTTTGCTGACCAGGCGTGATGTCCTGGTGGTCGCCTCGGTCTCGGCGATCTACGGCTTGGGCACGCCGCAGGAGTATGTCGACCGGATGCTGCGGATCAGGGTGGGGGAGAGCCACGAGCGGGACGACCTGCTCCGGCAGCTGGTGACGATGCAGTACGCCCGCAACGACATGGCCTTCGAGCGCGGTACCTTCCGGGTGCGGGGGGACACGCTCGAGATCTTCCCGGTCTACGAGGAGCATCCCATCCGGGTCGAGATGTTCGGCGACGAGATCGAACGGTTGATGACGCTGCACCCCGTCACCGGCGAGGTGCTCACCGAGGACGAGGAGCTCTACGTCTTCCCTGCCACCCACTATGTGGCCGGCCCCGAACGGATGGCGCGCGCGGTCGCGGGTATCGAACAGGAACTCGGCGAACGACTCGCCGAGCTGCAGCGCCAGAACAAGATGCTCGAGGCCCAACGACTGCAGATGCGCACCGAGTATGACCTCGAGATGATGAAACAGGTCGGCTCCTGCGCCGGCATCGAGAACTACTCACGTCACATCGACGGGCGCGGCCCGGGCAGTGCCCCCAACTGCCTGCTGGACTACTTCCCGGAGGACTTCCTGCTGGTCATTGACGAGTCCCATGTGACAGTGCCGCAGATTGGCGGCATGTACGAAGGAGACATGAGCAGAAAGCGCACCCTGGTCGATCACGGCTTCCGGCTGCCGAGTGCCATGGACAACCGGCCGCTGAAGTGGGAGGAGTTCGTGGATCGGATCGGCCAGACCGTCTACCTCTCCGCCACACCCGGGCCATACGAACTCAACCGGGTGCACGGCGACGTGGTCGAACAGGTGATCCGACCCACGGGTCTGCTCGACCCCGAGATCCTGCTGAAGCCGACGCGGGGCCAGATCGACGACCTCATGGCGGAGATCAAGCTCCGAACCGAGCGCAACGAGCGGGTCCTGGTCACCACACTGACCAAGCGGATGGCAGAGGATCTCACCGACTACCTGCTGGAGCAGGGGATCAGGGTTCGGTATCTGCACTCCGAGGTCGACACGCTGCGCCGCGTGGAATTGCTCCGGGAACTCCGGATGGGCGAGTTCGATGTGCTGGTCGGGATCAACCTGCTGCGGGAGGGCCTCGATCTGCCCGAGGTCTCGCTGGTGTCGATCCTGGACGCGGACAAGGAGGGGTTCCTGCGCAGTGAGCGCAGCCTGATCCAGACGATCGGCCGTGCGGCGCGGAACGTGTCGGGCCAGGTCCACATGTACGCGGATGAGATCACCGACTCGATGCGTACCGCCATCGACGAGACCAACAGGCGCCGGGCCAAGCAACAGGCCTACAACGCCGAGCACGGGATCGATCCCACGCCACTGCGAAAGAAGATCGCCGACATCACCGACCTGCTGGCCCGGGAGGACGAGGACACCGCCCAGTTGCTGGGCTCCGGCCGCAACCAGTCCCGTGGCAAGGGCCGGTCGGTCGGCGCTGCTCCGAAGGTCGAACGGGTCAGCCGCGCCGAGTCCGAACTCGAATCACTGATCGAGGATCTGACCGGGCAGATGCACACGGCGGCTGCCGACCTGCAGTTCGAGATGGCTGCTCGCTACCGTGATGAGATCCACGAGCTCAAGCGTGAGCTCCGTGGCATGCGCGAGGCCGCCCCGGCGAGCTGAGACCGGCAGGTTGGTTCCTGTGTTCTCGCGTTCCGGCGTTGGGGTGTCCTCGACTGGCACGACCGCCGTTGCACGCTCCCGTTCGTTAGAGTTGTCTTCTGGCTCACCTTGGGAGGCATTGTGCCGCAGCGTAAGGCCACCGCCGAATGGCGGGGCGATCTGAAGTCCGGTCGGGGGAGCATGCAGTTCGCCGACTACGACGGTCCCTACACTTTCGCCTCGCGATTTGAGTCGGGCGAGGGCACCAACCCGGAGGAACTGCTCGGTGCCGCCCATGCGGGGTGCTTCTCCATGGCACTGTCCAACATGCTGGCGCAGGCTGGTCACACACCGAAGCAGGTCAGTACCACCGCAAGTGTGTCCCTCGAGGTCGGAGCCGATGGTGCGGCGATCGCCGAGATCGTGCTGACGTGCCGGGCCGACGTGCCCGGCATCAGCGACGAGGAGTTCGCGCGCATCGCTGGGGAGGCGAAGACTGGGTGCCCGGTGTCCAAGGCGCTGGCTGCCACGCCCATCGCTCTGGATGCTGCGCTGGTCTGAGCCACGCCACTACTCCAGAGCACGTTCATCGCACTCCGATTCACTCACCTTGGCGCCCTCCAGCAGTTCCATGCGGGCCAGGGCGCTGTCCATCGCCCGCGCACTGACGGCACCCGGACTGTTTGAGAACGGGTGATCCAGCAGATTGATGCTGCCGAACATCACGGCGAACATGACGATGGTGAGCGTGATGAGGCTCACCTGCAGCCATCGTCGTCGTTGGAAGAGTGTGAAGAAGATGACGAACGTCATGATGATGGCAGCGCCGATCCAGAGCAGGATCCACAGCGAATGGGGTACGAACACCGACCCCTCCGTCAGCCGCGCGGCCCGTTCCCGCATGCGCTCCTCATGCGCGATCACGGTGTATTCGTAGGCGACGTTGGCCTTCTCACCCTCGACCGGAACCCTGTCCAGTGACCGCTGGATCCGCAACTGCGCGGCCTCGACGTCCGGGTCGACCTCGCCCGCAGCGAGCCGTTCCTCCAGCCCGTCCCAGCTGCTGGTCACCGCCTGGGCGTAACACATGATGTCCCGTTGCACCCCATCGCGATGACTCCTCGGCAGCAGGCCCGCCACCATATAGCCCTCGGCGACCGCGTGGGCCTCGGCCCGCGCACTGGTACGCGCCCGCTGGAAGCTCTCGAACGCCTCCACCGAGACGAAGCCCAGCAGGATGACGTAGGCCATCCCGATGACGGTGAAGACTTCCCCGACCCCCACGGGCAGCGATTCCCCGGGCTTGATCCTGCTCGCCGAGGCTCGACGGACCACCAGGAAAACCAGCAGTCCCGCGAACACCGCTGCGGTCACGGCGAACACCAGGGACAGCAGCGGACTCACGGTGGACTCCCTCTCATGCGCGAGAGGCTAGTGTCTGCCAGTACTCGGTGGACGCTCGGATGTCCGATTCCGGCCAAGAATTCACCGGAGCTCCCAGCATGATTCAGCCGTCGGGCAGTGAACCAGCGTGCCCTTCGCCGGGGCCTGACGGCGCTGGCCTAAGGTGGGAGGGGAGATCCGGAGCATGGGAGCTGGCATGAAACTCATCACGGCGATTGTGAAGCCGTTCAAGCTTGAGGACGTCAAGGAGGCGTTGACCGCCCATGGCGTCAACGGAATGACCGTGTCAGAGGTTGGTGGCTACGGCCGTCAGAAGGGTCACACCGAGGTCTACCGTGGTGCCGAGTACGTGGTCGACGTCATCCCGAAGGTCAAGATCGAGATCATCGCCGACGACGTCGACACCCCGGCCATCGTGGAAGTGATCATGGGCGCGGCCCGGACCGACGCCATCGGCGACGGGAAGATCTGGGTGACGCCCGTGGAACAGCTCGTGCGGGTGCGGACCGGAGAACGCGGTGAGGACGCCATCTGATCCGATCCCTGACTCCCTTTCTCCGGTACCGCTGATCGCTGCGGTCCTGGTCCGAGTGGGACACTGATGGACGTTTCGTTCTGGGTCTGGATCGCGACGCTGGCGGGCCTGACCGGCGTGATCCTGCTGGACCTGCTGCTGGTCGATGCGCATCCACACGCGTTCGGGCCCAAGGAGGCCACCCGATGGGTGATCTTCTACGTCGCGCTGGCGATCGCCTTCGGCATCGGCATCCACTTCGTCTGGGGAGCCACGTACTCGACTCAGTTCTTCGCCGGCTACATCACCGAGTACTCGCTGAGCGTCGACAACCTGTTCGTCTTCATCATCATCATGTCCGCCTTCGCGGTTCCACGCGAACACCAGCACCGCGTCCTGCTCGTGGGAGTGGTCATCGCCTTGATCCTGCGCGGCATCCTGATCGCCATCGGGGCGGCTGCGCTCAGTGCCTTCTCCGTCACGTTCTACTTCTTCGGAGCGCTGCTGATCTACACGGCATTCAGGCTGGCCAAAGGTGACGAGGGCGGGGCCGATCCCGCCGACAACCCGATGGTGAAGCTCGCCGGCCGGTTCCTGCCGACGACCGAGCACTATGACGGCTCCAAGTTGGTCACCCGGGTGGACGGCCGTCGCGTTGTGACACCGATGCTGATGGTCATGATCGCGATCGGGACCACCGATGTGATCTTCGCTCTGGACTCGATACCGGCGATCTTCGGACTGACCCAGGAGGCGTACTTGGTCTTCACCGCCAATGCGTTCGCCCTCATGGGACTGCGCCAGTTGTTCTTCCTGGTCAAGGGGCTGCTGGAGAAGTTGGTGTACCTGTCATACGGACTGGCCGTCATCCTCGGCTTCATCGGGGTCAAACTGATCCTGCATGCGCTGCACACGACAACGAGCCTGCAGGTTCCCGAGATCTCCACCGGCCTGAGCCTGATCGTCATCCTCGTCGTCCTCCTGATCACCACCGTGGTGTCGCTGATTGCGGTGCGCCGCAATCCTGGCCTGATCTCCGGGGCGCAGGCGGTGGTGCATGAGCGGGAGGTACAGAGCCGGATGGGTCCCGAGCCGGATGAGGAGCGTCCCGGGCGCGCGGGTGATGAACACCCCGACCAGGAGGACTGAACGCCTTCCGATGTCCGGATTGCTCGCTTGGTCCGGTTGTGACGGCAGAGGAATTCGGACAATCCGTGGATAGCGCCCAACAGCACCTGGCATTGACCCTACGTTCGTCGGGGAGGTCCGATGAGGCTCACGGCGGTGCTGGCGGTCTCAGCCGCGCTCACTGCCGCCTGTGCCACCCAGCCCGTCACTGGTGAACAGCCGGTCCAGTTGCCGGATACCTCCCCGGCCTCCGCGAGCCCGAGCCCCAGTGCCACTGTCGCGCCGCCGGACACGTATCAGGTCAGTCCCCGGCACGAAGCTCGCGATCCCTTCACCGGACTGACGGCCCGCCAGGCGTTGCGCCGGGCAGACCGAGCCATTGCGCGGGCACAACGGCAACGGGCACGGGAGAGGGCCGCGAGACTGGCTGCCAAGCAGGCGAAGCGCGAGGAGGAGCGTGAGCAGCAGTTGCGGCAGGGAGGCGGGATCGTCTTCGGGGATTCCGTGTCCCTGGGCGCGGAATCCTGCCTGAACAGTCGTGGGTACAGCGTGGTCGCCGAGGTCGGCCGGACGTTCGAGGAGGGCTTCAGTGCGATGCGCGCCACGTCCGACATCCCTCACAATGTGGTGGTGCACCTCGGCACGAACGGTCCCTTCTCCGAGAGCCGGTTCCACGATGTGATGGATTTCCTGGGACCGGACCGGCATGTCACCTGGGTGACGATCGCCCTTCCTCCCAAGAGCCAGTATGCGTTCCGCGACAGCCAGAACGACCTCATCGTGGCGGCCGCGGCACAGTATGAGAACACCTCGGTCGCGGAGTGGGCGGATGCCGGAATCGAACAGCCCGGCTGGTTCTATGGCGATCAGGTCCACATCAACGGTGCGGGCTGCGAGGGGTTCGCGCAGATCATCGATGAGGCTGTCCGTACCGGCTGATCGTCTACCGTGGGGGAATGACACCAGCACAGACAGGCCTGAGCGCCTGGCACGAAGTAGTGGCGGCTCGCGACCCGGAGCTGCTGGACGACCTCCTGGCACCTGACGTCGAGTTCCATTCACCGGTGCTGTTCCGTCCGGTCCTCGGAGCTGAGCTCACCAAGCTGTACCTGAGCGGAGCTGTCCAGGTCCTTGCTGCCACGCGGTTCACATACGTCCGGGAAGTGGTGGGTGAGTACGACGCCGTGCTGGAGTTCGAGGCAGACGTCGATGACCGGATCGTGAACGGGGTGGACATCATCCGCTTCGACGAGCAGGGACGGATCATCGACTTCAAAGTGATGATCAGGCCGCTCAGTGCCCTGCTGCTGGTCCGTGACCGGATGGCCGCACTGCTGAGCGACGTCGCCTAGGTGTATGAGGCCTTGACGCGACGCGACGCGGCGCTAGCGATGCCGGAGCCTGGCCCTGGAGGGCTCCATGTGGCCGGTGGTAGTTGTAATGCAGGTTCCAGACATCGAGGGCCAGGCGTCGCTCATCCTCTGAAGTCCACGTCCTGGCGTAGGGAAACTCCTCGGCAAGGGTCCGGTTGTAGCGCTCGACCGGTTGGTCTCACCGGTTGGGTCGATGAATTGCGCTGATTCAGTTGGAGGGCAGCCAATATTCGACTGACCGTACGACGGCTCACCTGAACGCCTTCGCTTTCTAGCTCGAAGGCAATCCGTGCTGCCGACCACACTTATGGGTGCGGCGTGCCGCTTCGATCCGCGCCACGATCTCGCCCGACGTGGCCGTCGGCTGACGCCTTGGGGCAGATGAGCGATCGCGGAGGCCAAGTTCGCCGAATCGGCGATAGCGATTGACCCAATTTGACGCAGTTGCCCGCGATACTCCCATCTCGCGGGCAACGTGGGCTATCGGTCGGGTCCGGCAGCGCTCGACGAGCCGGGCCCGACCCTCGACTGTCAGCGGAGCGTTGCATGCGTCACGCGTTTCGTTCCGTTGCCAATGGGCATCGGCTCATTCATGAAACGGACTCAACTGTCTGTTGAGAAACCGGATTGCTTCATCAGCCGCATGTGGTGGAACACCGGTGTGACCACCCATGTTTGCGTGCAGCGACTTCTCCTGCGATCCGAAGGCATCGAACAATTCCAACGCCATTTCCCGGTCGTTGTGCTCATCGTCCCACTGCAGCAGAACATGCAACGGGATAGTCACACTACGAGCCTCTTCAACGATCGAATACGGCACAAAACTGCCAGCGAACAACACTGCGGCGGAAATGCGAGGCTCGACCGCGGCCAAACGAACCGCGACGGAGATCAAACCTCCCGAACAGCCGACTCGATCGCCAATCTCCGGCAGCTCGGTGAGGGCGTCCACAGCAGACTGCCATTCCGGTACAGCCTTGTCGACGAGGGGGAGAACGAGTCGGTCGATGGTGTCACTTCCTACTCGCCGACCGGCCCGCACCGCCTCAAACATCTCGGCGCGCGCTTCGTCCACACCGTCCGGCCACGGTCGATGTCCGGTTCCGGGAAGTTCGATGGTGACCGTTGCGAAACCGCCACGTGCGGCGTGCTCAGCACGCGCAAACATCCGAGAATAGGTCTGATCCAGGCTAAGACCACCCGGCTGCCCGGCCAGAATCAGTGGAACCGGCTCCGCTTCTGACGTGGATTCAGGTAGCCAGAGAATACCGGCGATCTCGCCGAGGGTGAATTTGTGTTCTAGGACGGTGTTGATGCGTCGTTCAGAGATGAAGTGCATGGTCGTGCCTTTCGGGGTGCCTTGTGAATGGCGCTCCCGGGACGACCTATCGCCCGACCGTGACCTCAGAGTGGAGCACCCACGTCAATACGTTCACGGGTACCACCTCCTCCATCTTTCACACGGACAATGAAAGACTAGCAACTACCCACTCAGTCCATCACCGATCCGATAGGAGCGCTCGCCCGCCGGGCCCGGGCGCGTGCACAACGTCATGGCCAGCGACACCTAGGCGTCCAGAGCTTGTCCTGAGGGTCAGGGCGTAGTTACCAGCCCCGCTGTGCCCACTCCTCGAGGTGGGGCCGCTCGGCGCCGAGCGTGGTGTCGTCGCCATGTCCGGGATATATCCACGTCTCGTCGGGGAAGACGTCGAAGACGCCCTCGATCACGCCGGTGAGCAGCGTGCCGAAGCTGTCTGCGCTGTAGGTCTTCCCGACGCCTCCCGGGAACAGGCAGTCCCCGGTGAAGATGTGAGGATGCCCGCCCGGATCGTCGTAGATGAGGATGATCGAGCCGTCAGTGTGGCCGCGGATGTTCCGGACCGTCAGACGCGATTCGCCGAAGGTGACCACATCGCCGTCCTGCAGGACGTGATCGGTCGGATGCCCGATCGAAGGTGCGTCGACCTCATGGGCCAGCGTCGGGGCTCCGGTGGCCTCAGCCACCTCCGCCAGCCCGCGCCAGTGGTCCGGGTGGGCGTGCGTGGTGACAATGCCCACGATGTGCGAGTGGTCGAGGACGTCGAGGATTCGCTCCGGCGCACAGGCGGCGTCGATGAGCACACTGTCACCGGTGGCCCGGTCGCTCAGCAGATACACATTGTTGTCGAGACCACCGACGCTGAATTTGGTGATGATGAGCTCGTCCAGGAGCCGGACGGATGTCTCGCCGTCCGCCTCAACGTGACCGTTGTACACGCGCACCTCCTCACACCTCCCCCTATTGTGCCGCCCACCGACGGGCGGCCCTCCGGGGGTCCCCGATCGAGGCCGCCAACGACCCTGCTGAACCATTCTCGATTGCGGGGACTAACCCGGCGTTGTGTAGCGTTGACAACAGGGGGTATCGGGGTTTTCCCGCTTCGTGATCGTGACGGGGCCCCGCTGTACCGTGGCTGCCAGCCGCAGTGCTGGCTGGGTCGGCCCGGCCGCGCCGGAGCAGTCGTGGCCTGACAACATCCCGGGATCGGCCCTGAGCATCCCGGGGAAGAAGTACCGCTGGAGGAGTAACGTGTCCGATCGTCTGGTGATCAGGGGCGCCCGCGAACACAACCTGAAGGATGTCTCCCTCGAGCTGCCCCGGGATGCCCTGATCGTCTTCACCGGTC
Source organism: Actinomycetota bacterium (assembly GCA_020438795.1). Classification (GTDB taxonomy): domain Bacteria; phylum Actinomycetota; class Actinomycetes; order S36-B12; genus JAGQTY01. The sequence continues at coordinate 134,980 of JAGQTY010000004.1, read as the reverse complement.
TCTCGGGTTCCGGCAAGTCGAGCCTGGCCTTCGACACCATCTTTGCCGAGGGTCAGCGCCGGTATGTGGAGAGTCTCAGCGCCTACGCCCGGCAGTTCCTGGGTCAGATGGACAAGCCGGACGTCGACTTCATCGAGGGTCTCAGTCCCGCTGTCTCCATCGATCAGAAGTCCACGAGCCGCAACCCTCGATCCACGGTCGGGACCGTCACCGAGGTCTACGACTACCTGCGCCTGCTGTTCGCCCGGATCGGCAAGCCGCACTGCCCTGTCTGCGGTGATCCGATCAGCCGGCAGACCCCGCAACAGATCGTGGACCGGGTGCTCGGCCTGCAGGAGGGTACGCGCTTCCAGGTGATGGCTCCACTGGTGCGGGAGCGCAAGGGCGAGTACGCCGAGGTCTTCCGGAACCTGCAGACCCAGGGTTTCGCGCGGGTCCGGGTGGATGGCGTGATGTACTCACTGGACGAGCCACCCACGTTGAAGAAGCAGGACAAGCATTCGATCGACGTGGTGGTGGACCGGTTGGTGGTCAAACCGTCCGCGCGGCAGCGCATCACGGATTCCGTCGAGACCGCGCTCAACCTGTCCGGTGGTACCGTGACGCTGGACTTCGTGGACCGGCCGGCTGACGATCCGGAACGGGAACGCACCTTCTCCGAACATCTCGCCTGTCCGCGCGATGACCTCTCCTTCGAGGAGCTCGAGCCCCGCAGCTTCTCCTTCAACTCACCCTTCGGCGCCTGCCCGGAGTGCTCGGGCCTCGGCACTCGTATGGAGGTGGACCAGGACCTGGTCGTCCCAAATCCCGAGCTGACCCTTGCGCAGGGTGCCGTGAATGTCTGGACCTCCGGGCACATGTCGGAGTACTTCGGCCGCTTGCTGCGGTCCCTCACTGCTGAGCTCGGCGGGGACATGGACACCCCCTTTGCGGAATTGCCGGCGAAGACGCGCAAGGCGGTGCTGCATGGCTACAAGCCGAAGCTCCACGTCACCTACAAGAACCGCTACGGCCGGGAGCGCTCGTACAACGCGAACTTCGAGGGGGCGATCCCCTTCATCAAGCGCCGTTACGCCGAGGCGGAGAGTGACAGCGCCAGGGACCGGTTCGAGGGCTATCTTCGCCCGACCCCCTGCCCGAAGTGCAAGGGGCAGCGCCTCAAACCGCTGGCTCTCGCCGTCACCATCGATGGCCGCAGCATCGCTGACATCTCGGCACTGCCCATCGGGGAGTGTTCGGAACTGCTTGCCGGTCTGCACCTGAGCGATCGCGATGCTGCCATTGCCGAGCGGGTGCTCAAGGAGGTCAACGAGCGCCTGAAGTTCCTGGTCGATGTCGGCCTGCACTATCTGACGCTGGATCGTGGCTCGGCATCCCTGGCCGGGGGCGAGGCCCAGCGGATCCGGCTGGCGACCCAGATCGGGGCCGGCCTGGTCGGCGTCCTCTATGTGCTCGATGAACCGAGCATCGGCCTGCACCAGCGGGACAACCGGCGCCTCATCGAGACGCTCGTGCGATTGCGGGACCTCGGCAACACCCTCATCGTGGTGGAGCACGACGAGGAGACGATCGACACTGCGGACTGGGTGGTGGACATCGGTCCCGGGGCTGGCGAACACGGCGGCGAGGTCGTGGTGAGCGGCCCGGTCTCGGAGGTGCGCGCCAACCCGCGCTCGATCACCGGTGATTACCTGTCCGGACGTCGCGCCATCGAGGTCCCCTCCGTGAGGCGGCCGGTGTCACCCGACCGGGAGATCGTGGTACGGCGGGCCGCCGAACACAACCTTCAGGATGTGACCGTGGCTTTCCCCATGGGGTGCTTCGTGGCGGTGACGGGGGTCAGTGGGTCCGGCAAGTCGAGCCTGGTCAACGATGTGCTCTACAGCGTGCTCGCCCGTGAGATCAACTCCGCGCGAGTCGTACCGGGCAGGCACAAGGCGGTCGAGGGATTGGAGAACGTCGACAAGGTGGTGCACGTCGACCAGAGCCCCATCGGCCGTACGCCGCGCTCGAACCCCGCGACCTACACGGGCGTCTTCGACCACATCCGCAAGCTCTTCGCCGCGACCGAGGAGGCCAAGATCCGTGGCTACCTGCCGGGCCGGTTCTCGTTCAACGTCAAGGGGGGCCGCTGCGAGGCATGTTCGGGTGACGGCACGCTGAAGATCGAGATGAACTTCCTGCCGGATGTGTATGTGCCCTGCGAGGTCTGTCACGGGGCTCGGTACAACCGGGAGACGCTCGAGGTCCACTACAAGGGCCGGACCATCGCCGAGGTGCTCGACATGCCCATCGAGGAGGCGCTGGACTTCTTCGAGGCCGTGCCCGCGATCGCGCGACACCTGCGGACGCTGGTCAAGGTCGGTCTCGGCTACGTGAGGATGGGACAACCGGCGACCACGCTGTCGGGAGGCGAGGCACAGCGGGTGAAGCTTGCGGCGGAGTTGCAGAAGCGGGCCACGGGCCGGACCATCTATCTGCTGGACGAGCCGACGACCGGGCTGCACTTCGAGGACATCAACAAGCTGCTCGGCGTGCTGCAGTCTCTCGTGGACAAGGGCAACACGGTCCTAGTCATCGAGCACAACCTCGACGTCATCAAGAGCGCGGACTGGATCATCGACATGGGCCCCGAAGGAGGATCGGGTGGCGGCCGCGTGGTCGCCACCGGCACTCCCGAAGAGATCGCGGCAGTGCCGGAGTCGCACACAGGCCAGTTCCTGAAGCAGGTGCTGCCGGGGACCTGAGCACTGTCCCAGCATCGGCGTCTGCAGGTCCGCGCCACGACACCGGAAACGCCGGATCTCCGGAGCGGGACGCCCGGTCGGCTGACATACAGTGGTGCTCAAGGGGTGCGTTGATGACACGAGTGACTCGCCGGAACGTGATTCTGGCTGCCGGTGCTTCGGTCGGGCTGGCGGCGTGCGGGTCCGCCGAGGAGATCGACCGGAACACCGCCAGCACGGCAGTGCCGGAACGATCCGTCCAGCTCGCGCGGGTCGCGGACGTCCCGGTGGGCGGTGGCGTGCTCATCGCAGCACGTGAGCTGGCGATAACGCAGCCGGTGGAGGGCGAGTTCCATGCGTTCGGAGCCCTGTGCACTCACCAGAACTGTCCGGTGTCCCAGTTCGAGCGCGACGAGATTCGCTGTCCCTGTCACGGGTCGACGTTCGACTCCCGAACGGGCGAAGTGATCAGCGGCCCGGCGAGTCTGCCGCTGCATCCGGTCGCGATCCGTGTCGACGGTGACCGGATCTACTCCGACGTGTGATTCGGCTGCGCAACCTCCGTCGCGGCGGCTCTCAGCCTCGTTGAGCCAGTGAACGGGCCTCTGCTGCGATCAATGCCGCACGTACCTCGTAGCCGTAGCTGGTCGCGTGTACTCCGTCGCCGCCGATCAGGGAGCGATTCTGCTGGACCGCCCGGGCCCAGTCCACCACGTGGAGGCGTGGCCGTTTGCGTGCTTGCTGGCGCATCATCCGGTTGACCTTTGCATAGCCTCCGGGGCGCACGATCGTGACCCAGATGACCTGTCGGTCGCCGGCGTTCAGCGTCCGCTTGATCTGCGCACGGATGTATGACGGGGAGGGTGCATCGTTGGTGCCGAGCGCGATGACCCACACACGGGAGGCTCGCGCCGCTGCGGAGCTGAGCGTGCGTGCCACTCCCACCGATGTCGGGCGGCTCACCTGCGCGTCCACCGCCACGCGTCGCACCGAGGGCGTCAGACGACGGGTGATGCCGGGGCCGGAGCCCACGGTCAGGCTGTCACCCTGGACGTAGACCTTGGTGTGTTTCGCGACACGTCGTTCCTTGGCGGTAGCTGCACCGGCAGGGGACGGAACCAGACCCAGTACAGCCGACAGTGCCAACGCGGTGGTCAGCGCTGCTGCAACCACAACATGTAGTGGCTTATGTCCCAGTAGTGTCCCAATATCTTGGTGGTTTTGTCGCACCAGATAAGTGTCCCTGCGGATCGGAACTCCGTTCGCGGAATGGGCATGATGCTCGTCACTTAACCGTGACCTCAACGTGACCTTGACCACAGATAGACTGAATTCGTGGTCGACCCCAGCACCTATCGCCCCGCTGCGGGCACCATTCCGGACGAGCCGGGGGTCTACCGCTTCTACGACGAGCACGACTCCGTGCTGTATGTCGGCAAGGCGAAGAACCTGCGCAGCCGCCTGAACTCCTACTTCGCCGACCCCTCGGGGCTGCACCCCCGTACGGCCACGATGGTCACCTCGGCCAGCCGAGTGGACTGGGTGGTCGTGGGCAACGAGGTCGAGGCGCTCCAGCTCGAGTACTCCTGGATCAAGGCATACGAGCCCCGATTCAATGTCAAGTACGCCGACGACAAGTCCTATCCGTATCTCGCCGTCACCGTGGGCGAGGCCTACCCCCGCATCACAGTCATGCGGGGCGCGCGCCGCAAGGGCGTGCGGTACTTCGGGCCGTACAGCCACGCCTGGGCCATCCGGGAGACCGTGGATCAGTTGTTGCGCGTGTTCCCGGCACGGACCTGCAGCAAGGGAGTGTTCCGCCGCTCAGAGGTGTCAGGACGACCGTGTCTGCTCGGCTACATCGCGAAGTGTTCCGCCCCGTGCGTCGGAAGGGTCACGCAGGAGGAGCATCGGCAGATCATCGATGACTTCTGCGCATTCATGGCGGGGCGGACCGACCCCTATCTCAAGGGGATCGAGCGGGGGATGAAGGAGGCGGCGGCAGCAGAGGACTTCGAGCGGGCCGCGCGGCTGCGTGACGACCTGTTCGCACTGCAGAAGGCGCTGGAGAAGAACACCGTTGTGTTCAACGATCGCACCGACGCCGACGTAGTGGCGATCTCGGTCGACCAGTTGCAGGCTGCGGTCCAGTTCTTCCACGTGCGTGGCGGTCGTGTCACCGGCCAGCGCGGTCTCATCGTCGACCGGACGGTCGAGATGGCTGAGGCAGACCTGCTGGAACAGGCCCTGTTGCGTGTCTATGCCGACGCCGAGCCGGACTTCCTCCCCAGGGAGCTCCTGGTCAACGAAGAGCCGACCGATGCTGAGACACTGGCGTCCCTGCTGAGTTCGGTCAGAGGGAGCAATGTCCGGATCAGGGTTCCCAGGCGTGGTGACAAGAAGGCGCTGCTGGACACGGTCAAGCGCAACGCCGACCAGTCATTGGTCCTGCATCAGAAGCGCAGAGCCGGTGATCTCACGGTCCGTTCCCAGGCGTTGCGGGACATCCAGGAATCCCTGGAGCTGGAATCGGCACCGCTGCGGATCGAGGGGTACGACATCAGCACTCTGGGTGGCAAGGACACCGTGGCTTCCATGGTGGTGTTCGAGGATGGGCTGGCCAAGAAGTCGGACTACCGCCGCTTCAACATCAGCGCCGCGAATGCGGGCTCGGATGTTGATGCGATCGCCGAGGTGATCGACCGCCGGTTCCGTCGCTACCTGAAGTCGCGCGAGGAGGCCACCGACCTCGAGCTCGACGGTGATCCCGGGGACACCCATCGTGACCGTCAGTCGTTCAGCTACCCACCGCAACTGGTGCTGGTCGATGGCGGTCCGCCGCAGGTGAAGGCGGCTCGCCGGGCGCTGGATGAGCTCGGGATGGCCGATCTTCCTGTCGCCGGCCTGGCCAAGCGGCTCGAAGAGGTGTTCGTCGTCGACGACCCTGAGCCCATCGTGCTCAGCAGGTCCTCTCCTGCCCTGGTGCTGTTGCAGCAGTTGCGCGATGAGGCCCATCGCTTCGCGATCGCGGGGCACCGCCGCAAGCGTGCGAAGCGTTCCCGGATCAGCGTGCTGGACGAGATTCCTGGCCTCGGCCCCGCCAAACGCAAGCAGTTGCTCTCTTCGTTCGGGTCGGTCAAGGCGGTCCGTGCGGCCAGCGCCGCGGACCTGCAGGAGGTGCCAGGGATCGGCCCCACCCTGGCCGAGGTCATCGTCGCCCACTTCCGGGGGGATGCGGCGCCGGCGAGTCAGGTGGTCAACCTGACGACAGGTGAGGTCCTGGACGGCTGAGAACCCTGCCCGGGGTGCAATCCTGGGCCACCTGGCCTTCCGGACAGCCAACAGCGGATGGTTTGACTAGCCTGGCACTGGTAACGGAATGAGGCGCGGTGCTGGATCAGGCGGTTATGCCGGGTGGACACGACGAGTTCCTGCTCGTCACCGGAATGTCAGGAGCCGGGAAGTCCACGGTGGCCCGGGCACTGGAGGACCTCGGGTGGTTCGTGATCGACAACCTGCCGCCGGTGTTGCTGGCCGATGCGGTAAACGCAGCTCCCCCTCCGGTGAGTGCAGCCGGTCTGGCCGTGGTTGTGGACGCTCGTGGGGGTAACGTCTTCGAGCAGCTCAAGCAGTCGCTCGACGGGATCGAGGCCGCCGGGGTGAATGTCCGCACTCTCTACCTGGAGGCCAGTGACGAGGCGCTGGTCCGGCGTTTCGAGAGCAGCCGGCGCCCGCATCCGCTCCAGGGCACCGGACGGGTGCTCGATGGCCTCGTGGAGGAGCGTGAGCTGCTCAGTACATTGCGCAGCGACGCAGATCTGGTCATCGACACGACCTCTCTGAACGTGCATGAACTGCGCCGGCGCGTGGAGGCAGCATTCCCCGACGAACAGCACGTGCCATTGCGGGCCACGATCATGTCCTTCGGTTTTAAGTACGGCATCCCGGTGGACGCCGACTATGTCTTCGACGTGCGGTTCATCCCCAACCCCTACTGGGTGCCGGAGCTCAGGGAACTGACCGGCCTCGACGCTGCGGTGAACGACTACGTCGTGAGTCGCGACGATGCCCCTGCCTTCCTGGATCAGGTGGCGCAGTTGCTCGACGGCGCCGCCTCCGGCTTCCTGCGTGAGGGCAAGCGATACGTGACGGTGGCCATCGGATGCACTGGTGGCAAGCATCGCAGCGTCGCCATGGCGGAGAACCTCAGCGCCCGACTGGTGAAGCAGGGAGTGGAGACGCTTGTCATGCACCGGGATCTGGGCCGCGAATGAGAACAGGACTGCCTCCTTCGTCCCACGGCCCCAAGGTCACGGCCATCGGCGGGGGTCACGGACTGGCCGCCACCTTGTCGGCTCTGCAACGCGTCACCGACAGCATCACTGCCGTGGTAGGAGTCTCCGATGACGGCGGATCATCTGGGAGGCTCAGGCATGAACTCGGAGTCCTGCCCCCTGGCGACCTGCGAATGGCGCTCGCGGCGCTGTGCGGCGGTGACACCTGGGGACGGACGTGGAGCAGGGTGGTCCAGCACCGGTTCGGGGGTGACGGTGAGCTGCGAGGACACTCTCTCGGGAACCTGCTGATCACTTCCCTGTGGGAAGAGACCGGCGATGTCGTGGTGGGGCTCGACTGGGTGGCAGCACTGCTCGGTGCCCGGGGGCGGGTGCTTCCGGTCTCGACCGTCCCCCTGGAGATCGTGGCGTCTGTCCGCTTTCCGGACGATTCCGAAACTGGCCGTCTCGAAGAAGTCCGTGGGCAGGTGGCCGTCGCCACCACTTCGGGACAGGTCGAGGACGTCGGAGTCATCCCTCGCAACCCGCCCGCGTGCCCGGAAGCGGTGGACGCGATCCGGACATCACAGACCATCATCCTCGGTCCCGGCTCCTGGTTCACCAGCGTCATGGCCCCATTGCTGGTTCCGGAACTGCGGGCAGCCATCATCGGCTCGGATGCGCAAGTGGTGGTGGTGCTGAATCTCGTCCCTCAATCGGGTGAAACCAGTGGCTATACAGCTGCACGTTACGTTGAGGTTCTGACTTCCACCTGGCCCGATCTGCCTATTGACACGGTCCTGGTCGATCCTCGCAGTATCGCCGACGAATCTGCCTTCCATGCCGCGTGCCGGGCGATCGGCGCCACTGCGCTGATCCGGAGGGTGAGTACCGACCGGGGCATGGTCCGCGGGATCCACGACCCCGATCTGCTGGCCGCGGCTTTTGCCGAAATCACAGGTCGTGGCAGGATCGGTGCATGGCATTAACCGCAGAGGTCAAGGACGAACTCAGTCGCATCGAAGTGACGAAGACATGCTGTCGCAAGACTGAGGTCGCGACCATGCTGCGGATCGCCGGAAGCCTGCAGCTCGTCTCCGGTCAGGTGCTCGTGGAGGCGGAGTTCGACAGTGGCGCCATCGCGCGACGGATCCGCAACGATGTGAAGTCGCTCTACGGGCACGAGGTGACCTTCGCGGTCGTGCAGCCCTCGGGGCTGCGGCGATCGGCCAAGTACGCGATCCGGATCACCGAAGGTGGTGCCTGGCTCGCCCGGCAGACGGGCCTGGTCGACGGTCGGGGTCGGCCGGTCCGGGGGCTGCCTCCCGCGGTCGTCGCCGGTGGTCCCTGTGATGCGGAGTCGGCCTGGCGTGCTGCATTCCTGGCCCACGGATCGCTGACCGAGCCCGGACGTTCCTCGGCGCTCGAGATCACCTGCCCGAGTCCCGAGACCGCACTGGCCCTGGTCGGCAGCGCTCGCCGCCTCGGCATCGTCGCCAAGGCTCGCGAGGTCCGGGGTGTCGACCGTGTGGTGATCCGAGACGGAGAGGCGATCAGCGAGATGCTGACCCGGATGGGCTGCCAGCAGGCGCGGCTCACGTGGGAGGAACGACGGATGCGCCGCGAGGTTCGTGCTACCGCCAACAGGCTGGCCAACTTCGACGACGCCAACCTGCGCCGTTCCGCCCGGGCGGCGGTTGCCGCGGGCGCCCGCGTCGAACGCGCCCTGGAGATTCTCGGCGAGGAGGTGCCCGAGCATCTGCGGGCCGCCGGCCAGCTCCGGGTCGAGCACCGTCAGGCCAGCCTGGAGGAACTGGGAGCACTGGCTGCCCCGCCGCTGACCAAGGACGCCATCGCCGGACGCATCCGCAGGTTGCTCGCCATGGCCGACAAGAAGGCAGAGCTGTCCGGTGTTCCGGGGACCGAGGCCAACCTCACCGAGGAGATGCTGGTCGACTGAACGCCGTTGGCCATCACGCTGGGTGGTGGGCCTATGGAGCACCGTCTCCACCGGCGGGACCTTTGTCCGCAAACATGCGCCCACTTCGGTGACCTGCACGGTCCCGTTGTCCGCTTCTCCGATAGGGTCGTGCCAGCAGGGGACACATCCCCGTGACACGTGTTGGAGGAACCGTGACGATTCGGGTAGGCATCAACGGCTTTGGCAGGATCGGGCGCAGCGTATTCCGCGCTCAGTACGAACAGCAGTCCCAGGGGCTGCTCGTCAATGCCCTGCTGGCGCTGTCAGGCGAGGCGATCGAGATCGTCGGCATCAACGACCTGACCGACATCGGCACCCTGGCCTACCTGCTCAAGTACGACTCGACGCTCGGCCGGTTCCCTGCCGAGATCAAAGCGGCCGACGATGCGATTCTCGTCGACGGCAAGCCGGTCAAGACCTTCGCCGAGCGTGATCCGGCCGCGCTGCCCTGGGGCGACCTCGGGGCCGACATCGTCCTGGAGTCCACCGGACTCTTCCGCACGAAGGAGTCCGCGGGCAAGCACATCGAGGGCGGCGCCAAGAAGGTCATCATCTCCGCACCCGCCAAGGACCCCGACGTGACCGTGGTGCTCGGTGTCAACCAGGGCGACTACGACCCCAAGACCGACGACGTGATCTCGAACGCGTCCTGCACCACCAACTGTCTGGCGCCCATGACCAAGGTGCTGCACGAGAAGTTCGGTATCGACAGTGGCTACATGACCACCATCCATGCCTACACCAACGACCAGGTGGTCCTCGACGCTCCCCACAAGGACAAGCGTCGTGGTCGTGCCGCAGCAATCAACATGATCCCGACCTCGACCGGTGCGGCCAGAGCCATCGGTCTGGTGATGCCGGATCTCAAGGGCAAGCTGGATGGCTACGCCATGCGTGTGCCCCTGCCGACCGGCAGCGCCACCGACCTCACCGCACAGTTGCGGACCGAGGCGTCGGCCGAGGAGATCAACGCCGCCATGAAGGAAGCGGCGGATTCCGACCTGAAGGGGATCCTCAAGTACACCGAGGACCCCATCGTGTCCACGGACATCGTGACCGACCCGCATTCTTGCATCTTCGACGCAGGCCTCACCAACACCCACGGCAACAGTGCCAAGATCGTGGGCTGGTACGACAACGAGTGGGGCTACTCCTGCCGGGTTGTGGACCTGGTGCGCTACGTCGGCGCCCAGCTGTAGGGGGCACCGCCTTGTTGTCGCTGTCGGACCTGCAGGTCGCCGGCAAGAGAGTGCTTGTCCGTGCCGACCTGAACGTGCCGTTGGGCAAGGATGAGTCCGGGAACGTCGTCATCACCGATGACGGCCGTATCCGGGCCAGCCTTCCCACCATCGCCCAGCTCGCCGACGGCGGTGCCCGTGTGATCGTCATGGCCCACCTCGGCCGGCCCAAGGGGCAGGTGAAACCCGAGCTGTCCCTGGCACCGGTCGCCGTGCGGCTCGCCGAACTGCTCGGACGCCCTGTGGGGTTCGTGCCCCAGCTCACCGGTGAGGACGTGCAACTCGCGGTGAGCGGGATGTCCGACGGCGACATTCTGCTGCTGGAGAATGTGCGTTTCGATCCCCGGGAGACCAGCAAGCAGGAGGCCGAGCGCGGCGAGCTCGCCAATGAGCTGGCGGGACTCGCGGACCTCTACGTCTCGGACGGCTTCGGGGTGGTACATCGGGAACAGGCCAGTGTCACCGATGTCGCCAAGCGCCTGCCTCACGCGGCGGGCAATCTTGTACAGGCAGAGGCCGAGGTGTTCCGCAAGGTCCTGCGGGATCCGGACCGGCCGTACGTCGTGGTGCTCGGCGGCGCCAAGGTGTCCGACAAGCTCGCGGTCATCGGCAACCTGCTGCCCACCGTGGATCGCCTCGTGATCGGCGGCGGTATGTGCTACACCTTCCTGGCGGCCAAGGGGTTCGACGTTGGCGATTCGCTGCTCGAAGCGGATCAGATCGAGACCGTCGCTGAGGTGATGCGGCGTGCGGAGGAGGCCGGTGTCGAGATCGTGCTGCCCATCGACGTGGTCGTCGCTCGCTCGTTCTCGGCGGACGCCGAACGCAAGACCGTGCCTGCCGACTCCATCGAACCCGGCTGGATGGGCCTGGACATCGGTCCGGCCAGCATCGAACTCTTCGCGACCAAGCTGTCGGACGCCGCGACCATCGTCTGGAACGGGCCGATGGGCGTCTTCGAGATGGAGCCGTTCGCACTCGGCACCGCGGGGGTGGCCGAAGCGATCGCCGCCGCCGGTGGCTTCACGGTGGTGGGCGGCGGGGACAGCGCAGCAGCAATCCGGCAATTGGGCATCGGCGAAGAGCGATTCAGTCACATTTCCACCGGCGGAGGTGCCAGTCTGGAGTTCCTGGAGGGCAAGGAACTTCCGGGCATCGCTGTTTTGGAGGAGTAGTAGATGGCGCGCAAACCCCTGATCGCGGGCAACTGGAAGATGAACATGAATCATCTCGAGGCCATCGCCCTGGTCCAGAAGATCGCCTACTCCCTGAACGCGAAGGACACCGATGCGGTTGAGGTGGCGGTGATGCCGCCCTTCACCGACATCAGGTCTGTGCAGACCCTCATCGACGCCGACAACTACGCCATCGCCTTCGGCGGCCAGGACTGTTCGGAGCACGAGGCCGGGGCATACACCGGTGAGGTATCGGCCGCGATGCTGGCAAAACTCGGCTGCACCTACGTGATCGTGGGGCACAGCGAGCGGCGGCAGTACCACGGCGAGACCAACGCCGACGTGAATGTGAAGGCCAAACGGGTCCTGCTGCACAACATGACCCCGATCGTCTGTGTCGGGGAGGGGCTCGACATCAGGGAGATCGGCAACCAGGTCACCTACAACGTCAACGAGCTCCGGGAGTCGCTGGCCGGTATCTCGGCTGACGAGGCGAAGTCCTTGGTCATCGCCTACGAGCCCGTCTGGGCCATCGGCACCGGACAGGTGGCCACACCCGAGGACGCCCAAGAAGTCTGCGCCGCGCTGCGGGGCCTGCTGGTCGAGCTGTTCGGTGAGGAGACCGCCGACGGGATCCGTATCCTGTACGGCGGCTCGGTGAAGTCCACCAATGCCGCGGCACTGATGGCGCAACCCGATGTCGACGGCGGTCTGGTGGGCGGAGCGAGCCTGGACCCCGATGACTTCGTGGGAATCGTCAAGTATCCGCTGCATCCGCCTGTCGCCGAGTAGCTGCGGCGGCGCCGCGCCGTACCCAGGTCTGAGCTAGGATGATCTCGTGACGTTGCTACTGCAGGTACTGCTTGTTATCACCAGCGTGCTGCTTGTTCTCCTGGTGCTGTTGCACAAGGGCAAGGGCGGCGGCATGTCCGATCTCTTCGGCGGTGGCATCTCGAGCAGTGTGGGCGGATCGTCCGTGGCCGAGAAGAACCTGGACCGGATCACTGTGGTGATCGGACTGGTCTGGTTCGCCAGTATCGTCGGTCTCGGTCTGCTGGTCGGGACCTGACCCGACCGCTATGGCCGCGCCAGCGTCTGCCGGCAGCATCATGGCCGTGCGCGGGCTCTCGGTGGCCCTCGGCGACACCGACGTCCTCACCGGAGCGACCCTCTCCGCACGCAGGGGGGCGATCACCTCGCTCATCGGCCCGAGTGGCAGCGGCAAGTCGACCCTGCTGCGGTGCCTGAACCGGCTCGTGGAACCGCCTGCAGGCACCGTGATGCTCGATGGTGTCGACATCACCACGATCGATGTCAGCCTGCTGCGACGCCGGGTGGGGCTGATGTTCCAGCAGGCGGTCATGTTCCCAGGTACCGTCGCGGACAACATCGCTGTGGGCCCTTCGTACGTCGGCGCCGAAGTCTCCCCCGAGCGCATCACTGAGCTGCTGCGGCTCGTGGGACTTCCCGAAGACCTCCGGACCCGGAGTGCCCGTGACCTGTCCGGCGGCCAGGCGCAGCGAGTGGCGCTGGCCCGGATACTGGCCAACGAACCGGAGGTGCTGCTCCTGGACGAGCCGACGAGCGCGCTGGACCCACGAGCGACGCGTCATGTGGAGGATGCGGTCCTGCACCTCAACCGGCAGCTGGGGATCTCGGTGGTCTGGGTGTCGCACTCGGTCGATCAGGTGGCCCGCACCGCCCACGATGTCGGGTTGCTGGCCGCTGGCAGGGTGGTGGAATTCGGTCCGGCTGAGCATCTGCTGTCCGGGGAACACGCTCATCTCAGCGGCGAATTCGCCGCAGGCCGGTTCGACGAGGGTGCCCCCGTCTCACACCATCGCCCGGAGGAGACCGGATGATTGACGGATGGCTCGACTTCCTGCCCCGCCTGCTCGGGGCCCTGAGCCTCGTGGCCGTGGCGATCGCCATCTCGGTATGGCAGCGGCTGCATCTCGAGGGCAACATGCTCATCGCTGTCGTGCGGGCGTTTCTGCAGCTCATGATCCTCGGTTTCGCGCTGCAGTGGATCTTCGGTCTGGACGCGTGGCTCGCCATCCCGTTCGCCGTGGCCGTGATGTTCACCGCGGCCGGTCTCACCGCCGGTTCGCGCGCGAAGGGTATCCCACACGGTGGCTGGCTGGCGACCGCCGCCATCGTGGTGGCCGGGGTCCTCACACTCGGGGTGCTGATCGTGTTGCAGGTCTTCCCGTTCACGCCGCGATACATCATTCCGATCGCCGGCATGATCATCGGCAATTCGATGGTCGTGACCGGCCTGGTGATGTCGTCATTGCGCGATGCCCTCATGCAGCAGCGGCTGGAGGTGGAGACCGCACTGGCGCTGGGGGCCACTCCGAAGCAGGCCGCGGCGGGCCAGCTCCGAAGGGCGCTGGCTACTGGGATGACGCCCATCATCGACAACACCAAGACGGTCGGTCTGGTCGCCCTGCCAGGTGCCATGACGGGCATGCTGATCGCGGGTGCCGAACCCCTGGCTGCGGTGCAACTGCAGATCATCGTCATGTACATGCTGGTAGGAGCCAGTGCGGTGGCCGGACTGACGGCGGCCTATCTCTGCTTCCGGCAGTTCTTTTCCGGCAGCCAGCAACTCCAGATTCCACAGGAGGCCGACAAGGCCCATCAGTGAGGTGGCAGGCGATCCCGGCTCAACTGACCCGTTGGCGACGCTGTGTGACGGACCGGCAGATTCCGTGACTCTTTGCTGAAAGCTGCCGATTTGTGACCTCTAACACGCGTGTGGGATGTCCGCTCATCCCGACACCCGTGAGTATTCCTGCCTAAGATCACTGTGTTGACCAGTGATCTGCCGAGGAGGGCACGACATGGCCGGTGGGCATGCAATTCGGGGTAGCCGCGTGGGCGCCGGACCCATGGGGGAGGCTGAACGAGGGGAGTCGGCTCCACGGATCTACGTGGCGTTCTGGTGTGCGAACCAGCATAAGACGACGCCGAGTTTCCTCGCGGGCGCCACGGTGCCCGATCAGTGGGACTGCCCGCGCTGCGGCTGGCCCGCCGGCAAGGACGAGGCGAACCCTCCAGCTCCGCCCAAGATCGAGCCGTACAAGACTCACCTCACGTACGTGAAGGAGCGGCGCTCCCAGGAGGAGGCCGATTCGATCCTCAGCGAGGCCCTGGAGGAGCTCAACAACTCCGACGACTTCTGAGGTGCTGACCGTCCGGTCCTGCGCACGAGGCGTCAGGATCGACGGATCATCGACTCGGGAAGTTCGCTGGCGGCGGCCTCATCCACGAGTGCCAGCGTGCGCACTCGCCCCTTCGCCCCGGCTGCTGGATAGTGCGAGATGTCGGCACCGGGTTTCAGTGCTTCAGCGAACGCCGCGGCCTTCTCCGCGCCAGAGGCAACCAGCCAGACCTCCGTCGCCGACCTGATCACCGGAAAGGTGAAGGTGAGGCGCTGCGGCGGCGGCTTGGGGGAGTCGTCGATCCAGTAGACGCTCACATCATCGACGTGGGTGTCGCTGTGGTCCGGGAACAGAGATGCGATGTGGGCGTCGGGTCCGACTCCCAGCATCAGGACGTCGAAGACGGGCACCTGCAGTGCCGAATCCGGCCCGGCGAGCGCTGCCAGCTCCTGTGCGTGGCCCACCGCCGCTGCGGCGAGGTCGTCACCCCACGCCCCGTTGCTCGCGGGCATGGCGTGGATACACGACTCCTTGATCGACAGGGGCGTCAGGATCGCAGCGCGCGCCTGAGTCTCATTGCGGTCCGGGTGACCCTCTGGGAGGAAGCGTTCGTCGCCCCAGTAGAAGTCGACCTTGTCCCAGTCCACAGCACGTTGCGAGGGGTCCTTGACCACGGCCTGCTGGGACTTGCCGCCCATCCCGCCTCCGGTCAGTACCACCTGTGCCCGGCCGTGATCGGCCTGAGCGTCGATGATGGAGGTGATCAGGCGGGAGGCGACCGCTGCCGCGAGTGCCTCCGCATCCGGATGGACGATGACCTCGACGTCGCTCATTTCTTCTTCCCCGGCTTCGACTTGGCTTCTGACTTCTTCGACTCGGCCTTGGCTCCTGACTTCTTCGACTCGGCCTTGGCTCCCTCTGCTGCCGGGGCCGCCTTCTTGCCGGGCTTCGTCCGTGCGCCGAGCTTCAGCTTGCCCTTGGTCACATTCGGGACGTTGCGCAATGCCTCGCCGAACACCTCATCGGGATCGAGCCGCCGAAGTTCCTCGGCCAGCAGGTCCGCAATGCTGCGTCGCGGCAGCGCCACCGTTGCCGGCGGCATGCCACGTCGAAGCAGATGAGCGGTGGACCCGTCACGACGGGAGAGGTTGATCTCGCCATCGGTCATGATCAGGCGCACATTCGTGATGCTGGGGCCCTTGCTGTTGATCACTGAAGCTGGCACACCCAGTCGCTGTCCGAGCCACGCGGCCAGCATGAGCCCGGATGCGTGTGACGTGGGCACCGAGACCTCCGCACCGATGATGTCGGCATGAGGCTGGTCCAGGGTTGCGGCCAGCAGTGTGCGCCACGAGGTGGTCTTCGTCCACGCCAGATCGGTGTCGCCGGGCGCGTAGCCCTTGATGCTGTTCTTGAGAGCCACTGTCTGTCGGGCCGAGGCGGTGGAATCGATGATCCGGCGCTGCGCGTGCGCGCCGATCTCGTCCTCACTCGGCACCTTCGGTGCCTCGCTGGGCCACCAGGCCACGATGGGGGTGTCAGGCAGCAGCAGCGGAATGGCCACGGAGCCGATGTGGTGGGCCAGTTCACCGTGCATACGCAGTTTGGCGACCTCGCCCGGACCGTCATCACCGCCCACCATGATCTCGGCATCCAGTCGTGCGGCGTCGCGGCTCAAGCGCGGGATCAGCACCAGAATCCTCATCGGGTGCTCTCGTGCGGCCATCGCCGCCGCCATGGTGGCGTCGGTCTGGTTCGCCTCGTCGGCGATGATGAGCAGTGTCATCACCATTCCCGTCGCAGGTGAGCCCATCCGGTGCCGCTCGGCGGCGATCGCGTTCGAGACCGCACTGCCGGTGGTGTCCTCCAGTCGGATCATGGTCGTCTCCACATCCGGCCGTCGCGGGCCATCATCTCGTAGGAGGACTTCGGGCCCCAGCCACCGGACGTGTACTGGTCGGGCCTGCCGTGCTCCGCCCAGTAGTCGAGGATCGGGTCCAGGATCTTCCAGCTCATCTCGACCTCACGGTGCCGCGGGAACAGGGGAGCGTCGCCGAGAAGCACATCGAGGATGAGGCGCTCGTAGGCTTCGGGAGAGGCCTGGGTGAAGGACTCGCCGTACTGGAAGTCCATGGTCACGTCGCGAACCTCCATCGCGGTGCCGGGCACCTTGGAGCCGAACCGGACCGTCATGCCCTCGTCGGGCTGCACACGCAGCACGATCGCGTTCTGGCCGAGTTCCTCGACCGCCGAGTCTGCGAACGGCAGATGGGGTGCCCGCTTGAACACCACCGCGATCTCGGTCACGCGTCGGCCGAGGCGTTTGCCCGTGCGCAGGTAGAACGGAACGCCGGCCCAGCGCCGGGTGTCGATGTCCAGCCTGATCGCCGCAAAGGTGTCGGTCTTCGAGTCCTTAGGGATGCCTGCTTCCTGCAGGTACCCCTTGACCTTGACGCCACCCTGCCAGCCGGGGCCGTACTGACCCCTTGAGGTGTGCAGTCCCAGCTCCTGTGGCAGCACAACGGCGCTGAGCACCTTCTCCTTCTCAACACGCACTGACTCGGCGTCGAAGGCAACGGGCTCCTCCATGGCGGTCAGCGCCATCAGCTGCAACAGGTGATTCTGGATCACGTCGCGGGCGGCGCCGATACCGTCGTAGTAGCCCGCGCGGCTGCCGATGCCGATGTCCTCGGCCATGGTGATCTGCACGTGGTCCACGTACCGGGCATCCCAGATGGGCTCGAACAGGTTGTTCGCGAACCGGATCGCCATCAGGTTCTGCACAGTCTCCTTGCCGAGGTAGTGGTCGATCCGGAACACGCTGCCCGGAGCGAAAACGCTGTCGACGACCCTGTTGAGCTCCTGTGCGCTCTCCAGGTTGTGGCCGAAGGGCTTCTCGATCACCACGCGACTCCACGCGCCGGGCGGCGGATCGCTGAGACCGGAGCGCTTGAGCTGCTGGGTCACCACGGGGAAAGCCCACGGCGGGATCGAGAAGTAGAAGGCATGGTTGCCCCCGGTTCCGCGTTCCACATCCAGGCGGCGCAGAGTGGCCGCCAGCTCATCGAAGGCAGCGTCGTTGTTGAAGTCGCCCGGGACGAAACGCAGCCCTTCGCTGAGCTGCTTCCAGACTTCTTCGCTGAACGGGGTTCGGGAGTGCTCGGCGACCGCGTCGTGCACCACCTTCGCGAAGTCCTGGTCGGAGTGTTCCCGCCGGGCGAACCCGACGAGCGCGAAGTTGGGGGGCAGCAGGCCCCGGTTGGCGAGGTCGTAGATCGCGGGCATTACCTTCTTGCGGGCAAGGTCACCGGTGACGCCGAAGAGCACCAGGGCACACGGCCCTGCGATGCGCGGCAATCGTCGGTCCCTGCTGTCGCGCAGGGGGTTGTAGACAGTGGTCATGCAGCTGTCCCGCCACCACGCTTGTCGAGTGCCGTCTGGATCGTGCCGAGCAGTTCCTCCCAGGCGATGTCGAACTTCTCGACGCCCTCGTCCTCGAGTTCCTGGAAGACATCCTTCATGTCGACTCCGACCGCTGCCAGATCCGCGAAGACCTGTTCGGCGTCGGCGATGTTGGGGATGACCGTGTCACCGGTGATGTCGCCGTGGTCGGCGACGGCCATCATGGTCTTCTCCGGCATGGTGTTCACGACTCCCGCCGTGACCAGGTCCACCACGTAGCGGTCGTCGGTGTACTTCGGGTCCTTGGCGCCGGTGGAGGCCCACAGCGGACGCTGCACGAATGCTCCCTTGGCCTTCAGTGCCTGCCAGCGGTCGCTGGCCTCCATCTCCTGGAACTTCTTGAACGCGACGCGGGCCCCTGCGATCGCAGGCTTGCCACGCAGTGCCTCGGCCTCCGGAGTGCCGATCTGGTCGATGCGCTTGTCGACCGCGACGTCCACCCGGCTCACGAAGAAGGAAGCCACCGACTGGATGGTGCTGACGTCGATGCCGTTCTCGATCGCTTTCTCAAGGCCGCTCAGCCAGGCATCCATCACCTCGACGTAGCGGTCCGGGCTGAAGATCAGCGTCACATTGACGCTGATGCCCTCGCTCAGTGCCTGCGTGATGGCAGGCAGCCCCTCTTCGGTCCCGGGGATCTTGATGAGTGCATTCGGCCGGTCGACCGCCCACCAGAGCTGCCGGGCTTCGGCGATGGTCGCTGCGGTGTTGCGGGCGAAGCGGGGATCCACCTCGATGGAGACCCGGCCGTCGACCGTGTTCGTGCGGTCGTAGACCGGACGCATGACATCGCAGGCCGCCCGGACGTCCTTGGTGGTGATGGAGCGTACGGCCTCGCCCTGATCCACGCCGCGGTCGGCGAGGTCGTCGAGCTGCGCGTTGTAGGCGTCACTGTCGCCGGAGATGGCATTGTTGAAGATCGCGGGGTTGGTCGTCACTCCGGTGACGCTGTCCTCCTCGATCAGCTTTGCCAGGCCGCCGCTGTTGATGCGGTCGCGATCAAGATCATCGAGCCAGATCGACACACCAGCATCGGCCAGTGCCTTCAAGCGTTCATTCATCAATGCCTCCACACAGCAGCGGCGATCTGCCGCAAAGCGTTCATACGCGCCTGAGGCTATCGAACCCCTTCATTCGTTGCGCGTGTAATAACACCGAATTGGGTCAATGTTCGATCAGGTCCCGGCAAACAGGTCTGCAGAGACGAATGGGGGCGAATCGGTGCCGCTCAGCCGCGGCCCGGGAGCACGGCTGTGCCCACCTTCTTGCCGTTGCGGACCACCTTTCGGGTGCCGGCCTCCTGGCTCGGCATGCGCTGCTTCTTGGGATATGGGATCTCCGAACCGCCGAGCTCCGCGTTGAGGTTCTCTTCGGTGCACTGCTCCCGCACCTTCCTGGGCGTCATCGGCGCCGGGGGGAGCTTCGGGATGCTCATCCGCTTGTTGTCCATCTGCAGCGCCACGGCCAGGTTGTTCGAGGTCTTGCGGCGCCATTTCGAGATCGCCCTGACCTTGATGCCGAAGCGCTCCTCGAGGAAGAACAGCGGCGAGGCATGGTCCATGAGCTGGTTGGACACGAAACCGCCGCGCGTCCAGGGGGACAACAGCATTGTGGGGACTCGGAAGCCCATGCCGATCGGGCCTGCGAAGCCTTCAGTCTCCGGTGGCAGCGGACTGACGGAAAGGAACTCACCGGGAGTGCCGGGATCGGGCTGCGGCGGGGGGACGTGGTCGAAGTAGCCGCCGTGCTCGTCGTAGGTGTGCACGACCAGGGTCTTGCTCCACAACTCCTTGTTCTTGAACAGTGCCTGCAGCAGGAGATCAGTGCCGTAGGAGCCGCGCACGACGGGCGCTGATGGATGCTCGTCGAAGCCGGGCACGGCGCCGGGCCAGACCCAGGACACCCGCGGGAGCTTGTTGTTGGCCACATCGGTGAGGAACTGCCCGGGCCAGTCGTTGGTGAAGGCCCGCTTGTGCAGTCTCGTGGAGGGATCCGCATACTGCTTGAAGGCTCCCAGGATGTTGTTCCCGGCGATCAGTGAGATCGGGCCTCCGCTGAAGCCGTCCGGTGACTGGGTCGGGGCGTAGACCTTCCAGGAGACCCCGGCGTCGTCGAGAAGCTCAGGGACGGTGGTCCAGCTGAACTTCTGCCAGTTGTCCGCGGTCGTCTCGATGCAGGGGCCGCCGTGGCGGCCGTCCGCCCCGATCGAGCCGGACATCGCGTAGGCGCGATTGGGGTTGGTCGGGCCCAGCACGGAGCAGAAGTAGTTGTCGCAGATGGTGAACCGGTCGGCGAGCCGGTAGTAGTAGCGCAGATCCTTGCGGTTGTAGTAGCCCATCGTCATCGGGCCGGTGACATCCGGGTTCGTGGGCTGGGCGCTGATCTGGGACCGGACGAAGTTGATCCGACCGTTCCGGTACTGGCGCTGCATCGGAGCCCAGTCGTGTTCGGGGCCCACGGTGCAGCTGGCGTCCATCGTGTCGGTGTTGAAGCGGTAGGGGTAGACGAATCCCTCTCCGTTCGGGAGCTTCTGCTTGAACGCCCGTCGGGCCTGCGTACTGTCGTCGTCGAAACCACGAACGCCGCGAAGAGTGCCGTACATGTGGTCGAACGACCGGTTCTCCATCATGACCATGACGATGTGCTTGATCGCGCCGATGTCCGAACCGGGATTGGCCGGCGCCGCGGTCACCAGCGCATCGAACAGCTGGCTCTCGCTGGCCGAAGCCAGCGCCGATGAGCCGAGGACGGCTCCGGCCGAACCGAGGGAGGCGGCGGTGAGCATTTCACGACGGGTGAGGGAAGGGGTCATGGCCGCAAGCTAGCACTCAGGCGACAGCCCCGCTGTCGAATCAGGTGAGGACGGGAACCTCGATCGCAGGGCATGGATCAGGATCAGGAGATCGGCCCTTGATCAGGGTCCATGCCGTACCCGTATCGCTGAGGAGGCTGGCGCCGCTGAATTGGTTGTGGCCCGCCGGATCGGCGGGCCACAACCGACAGTCAGGGAGCTGGTCTGTCAGTCCTCCAGAGAAGCCAGCGACTCCTTGGCCTTGGAGACCACATTCTCCGGAGTGAAGCCGAACTTCTTCATCAGGTAGCCGCCGGGGGCCGACTCACCGAAGTGATCGATGCCGACCGTGCGGCCGTGGTCGCCGATGTACTTCCACCAGCCGATCGTGGCACCGGCCTCGACCGAGACGCGGGCCTTGACCGACTCGGGCAGGACCTCGTTCTTGTAGGCGGGCTCCTGCTCCTCGAACCACTCCAGGCACGGCATCGATACGACCCGGGCGTTGATGCCCTCCTGCGCCAGCAGGTCCTGAGCGTCCAGCGCCACACCGACCTCGGTGCCCGTGGCGAGCAACAGCACGTCGGGATCGCCGTTCGGGGCCTCGGACAGGATGTAGGCACCCTTGCGCACATTCTCAGTGCTGGCGTACTTCTCGCGGTCGATGACCGGAGTACCCTGCCGGGACAGCGCGAGTCCAGTGGGTGTGCCGTTCTCGACGGTCACCTTCCAGACCTCGGCGGTCTCCGTCGCGTCGGCGGGCCTCACGATGTTGAACCCGGGCATGGCTCGTAGCGACCACAGATGCTCGATCGGCTGGTGCGTCGGGCCGTCCTCGCCGACGCCGATGGAGTCGTGGGTCCACACGAAGATGCTGCGGCACTGCATGAGTGCTGCCAGCCTCACCGCGCCACGCATGTAGTCGGAGAACACGAAGAAGGTGCCGCCGAAGGGCTTCACCAGGCCGTTGACTGCCATACCGTTGACCATGGCGCCCATGGCGTGCTCGCGGATGCCGAAATGGAGCACCCGGCCGTAGATGGAGTGAGGTCCACCGAACGGCGAGTTGCTCTTGACCTTCACACTCTCAGGCAGGAAGGACGGCGCACCTTCGATGGTCGTCAGGTTGGACTCCGCGAGGTCGGCCGAGCCGCCGAAGAATTCGGGCATTGCTGCGGCCAGCGACTGGATCGCGGCGTGGGAGGCCTTGCGGGTCGGCACAGAGGCACCGACCTCGAACTCCGGCAGGTCGATCGGGGGGATCGCGCCGCTCTCGATGCGGTCCAGCAGCGCTGCGCCGTCAGGGTTGGCAGACCGCCAGGCGTCATAGCCCACATTCCACTGCTCGTGCAGTGCGACGCCGCGGTCGCGGACCTCACGGGCACGGGCCAGGACGTCAGCCTCCATCGGGAAGTTCACATCAGGATCGAAGTTGAGGTCCTCCTTGACCTTGGCGACCTCCTCGGTGCCCAGAGCGGCACCGTGGGCCTTGTACGTGTTCTGCAGGTCCGGCGCCGGCCAGCCGATGATGGTCTTGAGCCTGATGAGCGTGGGGCGGTCGGTGATCCGCTTGGCCTCCGCGTAGGCGGCGTCCAGTGCGCCGACGTCGACGGAGCCGTCACGGTTCATCTCCACCTCGAGGGTGGCCCAGCCGTAGGCCTGGTAGCGCTTCACCACGTCCTCGCGGAACGCGATGGCAGTGTCGTCCTCGATGGAGATGTGGTTGTCATCCCACACCACGGTCAGATTGCCGATCTCCTGCGCTCCCGCGAGGGAGGATGCCTCCGAGGTGATGCCCTCCTCGAGGCAGCCGTCACCGGCGAAGACCCAGATGTGGTAGTCGAAGGGGCTCTGTCCGGGAGCGGCGTCAGGATCGAACATACCGCGCACATAGCGCTGTGCCCACGCCATGCCGACCGCTGTGGACAGCCCCTGACCGAGGGGTCCGGTGGTGGTCTCGACGCCGACGGTGTGCCCGTACTCGGGGTGACCCGGGGTGAGGCTGCCGGCCTGACGGAACTTCTCGAGATCCTCGAGTTCCAGCCCGTAGCCGGACAGGAACAGCTCGGTGTACAGAGTGAGCGAGGAATGGCCGTTCGACAGGACGAACCGGTCCCGTCCGATCCACTTCGGGTCGGTGGGGTCATGCCGCAGGTACTTCTGGAAGAGCAGGTACGCCGCGGGTGCCAACGACATCGCGGTACCGGGGTGCCCGTTGCCGGTGTTCTGGACTGCGTCGGCCGCGAGGACCCGGGCCGTGTCCACGACGCGAGTGTCGAGGTCGGTCCATTCGAATACAGGGTTGCTCACTGGGTTCCTTCCCGATGGTTCGGATCAGTTGGCAGCTTAGCGAGCCCCCCCGGGCGTGGCCTGTTACTCGCTCGAATGGGGTGTTAACCATTCGGTCAATTGGTTCCAGGACATCGACGAGTGGTCTGTGCCGATGCACGAGCGGTGGCAGCGGTGCCCGTCGACGAAAGGTCGAGGTGCAGGTGGACATGGCTGGTTGCGGGGCTCAAGGCGAGGTTCAGCTGAATCGAATCTCAGTGGGACGCGCCTCCACTGTCTGCACGCCTGCGGTGACTGTGAGAGTAGACTGGCCGCGTTGGTGCACGACTCATCGTCCCGGCCGCGTCGGGTGAGGGTACCCGACGATTTCGTCTGGGGGAGCGGGCCCATGCAGCGATGAGTGGAGCAAGGGACGACAGAAGTAGGGTGAGCACTATCGATCCTCGCGATGACTTCGTGCCTTCCAGCCCGGATGAGGCGGCGGGCGGGGCTGCCGACGATTCCGTGCCGGAGTCGACGGTGGCGACCACCCTGCGTATGACTGCGCTCGATGCCCCGGAGCCCGATGACGATGCAGCCGGTTCGGGACCGGTGGGTGAGGACTCCCAGCTGCGCCTCGACGACTCGATCTTCCGCAGTGAGCCCGAGCAGCCGGCGGATAGGCCGGAGGTTGTATCGGATTCCATCACCGTAAGCTACTCCCGCGGAGATCGTTTCAAGCACTACCTGGCCCTCACGAAGCCGCGCATCATCGAGCTGCTGCTGGTCACCACGGTGCCCACGATGATTCTCGCCGCCGGGGGAATGCCCGACCTGGGTGTGGCACTGGCGACGATCATCGGTGGAGCGGCTGCTGCAGGTGGAGCCAACACGTTCAACAGCTACCTGGATCGGGACATCGATCAGGTCATGAGACGTACGGAGAACCGCCCCCTGGTGACCGGGACCGTACCCCCACGCAATGCACTCATCCTCGCGTGGACGCTCTCGGTGCTGGCGGTTGTCATCCTGTGGATAGGGGGGAACCCGCTCGCTGCTGTCCTGGGCGCGGCCGCCATCCTGATGTATGTCGTCGGCTACACGATGCTGCTCAAGCGCCGTACGCCGCAGAACATCGTTTGGGGCGGCGCTGCGGGCTGCATGCCGGTCCTGATCGCCTGGGCTGCGGTCACCGGCGGACTGACCTGGGCGCCGGTGCTGCTCTTCCTCATCATCTTCTTCTGGACACCGCCGCACTACTGGCCCCTGTCGCTGAAGTACCGGGACGACTACGAGAGTGCCGGCGTGCCCATGCTGCCGGTGGTCGCCAAGCCCTCGACGGTCAGTGTGCGGATCATCCGGTACTCGTGGCTGATGGTGCTCACCTCACTTCTGCTCATCCCGGTCGCCGGGATGAACTGGGTCTACTCGGCCGCCGCCGTGGCTCTGGGTGCGCTGTTCCTGTTCGAGGCCTACGCCCTACGAGCCCGGGTGCGTAAGCACGCCGAGCAGTTGTCGCCGATGCGCCTGTTCAACGGTTCGATCATCTACCTGTCGCTGCTGTTCCTGGCGGTTGCGATCGACCCGTTCATGGGCTGAGGCGCGTACTGGTCTCACGTGTTGCGGAGCCGGCGCACGAGCTGAGGCCCGGCTCGGGGCTCCCAGCCGGTGTCGAACGGCTCGGGTGCCGCAATGCCGTCAGTCAGCGACGGTCACGAAGTAGTGGACTGTCGGGAACGGATCGTAGAAGTGGTGCAGCAGTCTGCGCCAGGTCTCGTAGTCCGGTGAGGTGCGGAATCCGACCCGGTGACTGTCCACCGTGTCCCAGCCGACCAGCAGGAGATACTCGTTGCGGCGCTCGATGCCCCGCTGCAGCCGCAGCCAGCGGAACCCCTGCGCCCGCTCGATGATTGGGCGTGCTTCCGCGAAGGCGTCCTCGAAGTCGGCGGTCTCACCGGCCCGGATAGGAAGGATGGCCTGCTCGATCACGCCGTCGTCGCTGCTGGGTATCGACATGGGTCCCTCCTCCGGCCCCGCAGTTCCTGTGCGCGGCACATGTTCGACCATAGGGCTCAGCGAGGCGTGATGCCGACTGGAGCCCTATCGGGGGATTCGCTGGTCGGTTGGATCAAGCGGGGGTGGCTCAAGGGGCACGACCGGCGACCAGGCGCCCGGCCACGAAGGGGTTGCCGTACCAGAACCGGAAGCCCAGGTGCTTGACCGTCACGTCCAAGCACTTCAATTCCTTCAGTTCCTTCTCGTAGTCGGAGATGTGGGCGATGTCGACGATCCGGATCGGAGATCCGGGCCGGGCCACGCGCACCATCTCGGCCAGTGCCTTATGGCGATCCGCGGCGTCCTGCAGATTGTGCACCGCGGCACTGGTGAGCACCACGTCAAAGCTGTCGTCCTCGAAAGGGAGTTCCATCATGTCACCGGTCTCTATCCGGACCCGCTCAGTCACACCGGAAGCCTCGGCGTTGGCGATGGTCGAAGCCTCCGCGTTGCCGCTCTGGTCGTGTGAGCTCCAGATGTCCACGCCTACGGCCGTGCCCGTGGTCAGCTGCTGGGCGGCGGTGATGAGGACAAGTCCACGACCACAGCCGACATCGAGGACCTGCTCCTTACCGCTGAGCCGGAGGTCGGCGACGATGGTCCGCCATGCGGTGAACTTCCCCCGAAGCGTGGTGTTCAGGTAGATCAACGCCTCAACGAACATGACGACCGCGATCGCCACTCCGATCCACAGTGCGATGCCCCGCAGCACGAAACCCACCACGAGAGCGATTCCCCCGACGACGAGGAACCAGACCGGCACATAGGGAGCGTCGACTCCGTAACTGCCGGCGATCCGACCCTGTCTGCTCATGAACTCACTCCTCCATAGGTGAGTCTTGCGAGACAGGCCGGGAGCTGCAACCCCAACTCGCCATTCGACCACGAGCCCGCGTACGCCACGCTCGTTCCCAGGTCCCAGCCGTGCTCCTGCGCCTGAGCGCGCATGACTGCCGCCTTCCCGTCCTGGTGACAGAACGGGCCGTCCAGAGTGCCGGTATAGCGGCCGGATGTATCGACGCTGGCTGTGGTCAGCGCCACTGCACCGGGACGCAGACGATCACACGTTCCTGACCCGCTGGCGCCCTTGCGGAGGAATGAGACGCCGCTGCGCAGTCCGCGCAGCATGTCCCGCTTGGAGACGAAGCCGGCCTTGGCAGCCGCCATCGCCAGCGGGATCGTCGCCGAACCCTTCAGCAGGGACCCCCCGGGATCGAAGAAGGCCGCCGGAGCACCGGACCCTCCTGCTGCGGGTGTGCTCTGGTTGGGAGTCTGCTGGTCCGGATGTGCGCTCATGGTTCCATTGGGCCGCAGTCACCTCAAGCCCACTTCAAGCTGGTCGCAAGGTCAAAGAACGATCGATGCGGCCAGGACCGTCACAGTTCGGCGAGGGTGAGCGCGAAATCGCGATTGTCGTCGAACCACTGCCCGACGATCCTCAGCCCGGATTCCCGCAGCTCTGCGACGACGTCACCGGGACGGAACTTGGTGCTGATCTCGCTGCGGATCCACTCCCCGGGCGCGAAACGACGGGTCAGCTCCAGTTCCTCCACGCGCACCTCCTGCCGGGTCAGTGAGACCAGGTGCATCTCGATCCTGCCCAGTTGCGGGTCCCAGACCGCACGATGCTCGAACCAGTCGGTTTCGAAGTCGGCTCCCAGTTCGTCGTTGAGCACCTGCAGAGCGTTCAGATTGAACGCGGCTGTCACCCCGGCGGGGTCGTCGTAGGCCTCTCGGAGTCTGGAGCGTTCCTTGACGAGATCAGTGCCCAGCAGCAGCGTGTCGCCGGGCCGCATCGTCGTTGCCACCTCCCGCAGGAACAGTTCGCGCTCGGTCGTTGTGAAGTTCCCGATCGTGGAGCCCAGGAAGCTCACCATCCGGCGACTGCCCGGCGCTGTGGCGTCGTTGACATGGTGCAACTGCCGGTTGAAATCGGCCACGAGCCCCTGCACCTCGAGGCTCGGGTACTCGGCGGCCAGTTGCGCGACCGCCTCCTGCAGTGGCGCCTGGGAGCAGTCCAGCGGGATGAACGAACGAAGTCTGCCGTGGGCGAGGCCCGCGGCAAGCAGCGCCCGGGTCTTGTCCGAGGTACCCGAGCCCAGTTCCACCATCACGTGGGGCGCGGCGAGGAACATGATCTCGCCGGCGTGACGTTCGAGGATGGCGCGCTCGGCCCGCGTGGGGTAGTACTCCTGCAGGCGGGTGATCTGGTCGAAGAGTTCCGAGCCACGGCTGTCGTAGAACCAGACCGGGGGTAGCCATGCCTGCTCCTCCTGCAGGCCCGTTCGGGTCAGGTCGGCCAGATGGTGCTTCCAGTCGTCCTGATGGAGGTGGACCGACAGTCTGTCGGGAGTCGCGGTGGAGTTGCTCATGATTCGTCCCTCGCCAGTCGGAGGCCCGTGAACGGCCAGCGGGAGTGCGGGTGGTAGAAGTTCCGGTAGCTGACCCGCTCGTGCCCGGGCGGAGTGATGCAGGCGGAGCCGCGAAGGACCTGCTGGTTGACCATGAACTTGCCGTTGTACTCACCCACAGCGCCCGGGGCGGGCGCGAAGCCCGGGTAGGGGGTGTACGGGGAGGACGTCCACTGCCAGACACTGCCGAAGAGTCCGCGCAGCGGCCGGTCGCCGTTCGCCGTCTCAGCGGGGTGCCAGCGGAACTGGGTGGCGGGGGGCTGGGTGGTCGCGGCAACCTCCCATTCCGCCTCGGTCGGCAGCCGGGCCCCGGCCCAACGTGCGAAGGCGTCGGCCTCGTAGTAGCTGACGTGGCAGACCGGCTCTTCAGGGGTGATGCTGCGATCACCGGTCAGGGTGTAGGTCTGCCACCGGCCGTCCTCCTGGGTCCAGTACAGGGGCGCGTCCCAGCCCAGCGTCTGCGCAGTGGCCCAGCCGTCGCTGAGCCACAGGTCCGGTCGGTGGTAGCCGTCGTCGGCCATGAACTCGAGCCACTGGCCGTTGGTGACAAGACTGTTGCTGATGTCGAAGGCCGGGACGAGGGCCTCGTGGCGTGGTCCTTCGTTGTCGAAGCAGAAGCCCCGCCCGTCATGACCGATCAGGTGCAGGCCCCCGCCGAGCCTGGTCCAGCCGGTGTGCTCAATGTCGAGCCTGCCGGTCACCGGATCATCAGCCACGGTGTAGGCCGGGTGGAAGCGGTTGCTGAACAGCAGATTCTTGATGTCCATGAGCAGGAGCTCCTGGTGCTGCTGTTCATGGTTGAGCCCGAGGGTGGCCAGTTCGAGCACCTCAGCGGTCGGGTTCCCGGAGAGCAGGTCCTTCATCTCGCTGTCCACATGGTCGCGGTATCGCGTGACCTCAGCGGCGTCGGGACGAGTGATGAGTCCGCGTTCCGGTCGTGGCTGCCGGGGCCCGACAGCCTCGTAATAGCTGTTGAAGAGGAACCGGAACCGGTCGTCGAAGGGTCGGTAGTCGGCCCGGCCGGCCAGGATGAACTCCTCGAAGAACCAGCTCGTGTGCGCACGGTGCCACTTGGTTGGACTGCAGTCCGGCATCGACTGCGGGGTCTGGTCCTCAGGGCTGATCGGCGAGGTCAGCTCGTCGGTGAACGCCCGCACCGTCTCGTACCGCTCAAGCGCGGAGGGCTCTGTTCGGAGTTCGGACGGTGCGGTCGCGGTGCTCATCGATCCGGGCATCCCAGGACTCGTGCGCTGTGGTGCTGACCCACGAAGTACATGTGATGACCAACAATCTGCCCGTGGGATCATTCCCTGAATGATGGGAACTTCCGGGATCTCCGGTCCGCCCACAACACTGCCGACCCTATGTGAGGTATTCCGTCTCCAAAAGGTGCTGTGCGAGGATTCACACAGGCGACGTACGCCCGTGGCCCTGCGTTCAGCTGGGTCAGGTGTCGCGCCGGGCAGTCGTTGTCACGGATGCTGCCGGCTCACCGACGGCGACGAGCGGGGTGGTGAGATCGATCTCTGCAACCGTGGCCGCGGTGCCCCGCCGGGTCATGCCCAGGCGCAGTCTCAGTGCCGCGATCCATACCAGGCAGGCCAGCAGCATGTGGGTCGCCACCGCTGCCCAGGGCAGCCCGGTGAACAACTGCAGGTAGCCGACGAAGCCGTTGGCCGCCAGTGCTGCCACCAAGTACCAGGTCCGTCGCCGGATCGCCCGCTCGGAGAGCGCCAGGTAGGACAACAACAGCATTCCCAGCGTCATGCCGACTGTGAGCAGCACGAGGTCCGCGTGGAGCCAGGCCACGAAGCGCTGGTCGAAGCCGAACCGGTGAGCCACATCTGCGTCACCCGAGTTCGGTCCGCTGCCGGTGACCACCGTGCCCACCAGCAGTACGACGGCTGTCAGCGAGACGAGGGCGTTGGTATACCAGCGCACGAGGGGAGGGACGACAAAGTCCTTCGGGCTGTCGGCATCGGCGCCGGCCCGGTCCACGAGTACTACACAGCCGCCGATGACGGCGATACTGAGCAGGAAGTGGGCGGCCACCACGGCAGGATGCAGCCCGGTGAGGACGGTTATCCCGCCGAGGACCGCTTGTGCGACGGTGCCGAGCAGCGGCACGGTCGCCAGCAGCAGCAGGGAGGTGCGCCTCGGCAATCCGCTACGGCGGCGCTTGCGTGCCCATGCGATCGTGGCCACGATCGCAGCGATGGCCAGCGCAGTGAGGACGAACGTGAGCAGGCGGTTCCCGAACTCGATGAACTTGTGATAGGCCTCCTCCTGCCGTGCCGTCGGGACCAGCGAACCGTCCACGCACTCCGGCCAGGTGGGACAGCCGAGCCCGGACCCCGTCAGCCGTACAAGACCGCCGGTCACCACGATGCCGACCTGGGCGATCAGGTTCGCCCGGAAGACGTTCAGGACCCAGCGCGGCGTCCGGCTGGTCCGCAGCTGCGAGGTGGTCTGGGTGGGCGGCTGGCTGGTCATGGGGCTCCAGTCGGTGGGATCAGCATTCTTGCGCGCAGTTCGGCCCCGATGGCCGGGTCGAGGGAGAGCCCCTCGCTCAGGTAGTTGTCCAGCGTGCCGAAGCGCTCGTGCAATTCGGTGAAGGATGACCTCAGGTACTCGGGATAGACGCCGAGGGCCACCTTCATCATCTCGACGTCACCGCCGGACTGCCTGAGTTGCTCGGCGTAGGGGGCGAACATCTCCCACACGGCCGGCCCGGAGCTCAGGTAGTCGCTCATGATCTGTTCCTCGGGAACGCCCAGGGTCAACAGGATCAGTGCTGCTAGCCAACCGGTCCGGTCCTTTCCTGCGGTGCAGTGGAAGAGCACGGGACGAGTGTTCTCTTCGGCGAGTTCAGTGAGAATCCTGGCCGCGGCCCTCCGGGAACTCCCCAGGGTGACGAAGGACCGGTAGCCCGTGAGGAAGGCCTGGCGTAGCTCATCACGGCTGAGGTCCGGTCGCTCACCCGCCAACGAGGCCCTGGCGATCGACCCGAGTGATGCTGGACCTGAGTCAGGGTCGTCCTCAAGCATGTCTTCGGCCCGGAGTCTCACCGAGTCCGGCAGGATGTCCGGGCGATGCTGGGATTCGCCGATGGTGCGCAGGTCGTAGACCACGCCGATGTCCAGGCCGGCCAGTACCGACACCAGGCTGGGATCGGTGGGAGCCGCGGAGCGGAACAGCATCCCTGGGCGCACCAGGCGTCCGTCCGAGGTCCGGAATTGGCCGAGGTCCCGGCCGTTGGGCAGACGTGCTGGGCTCACGAGGTCCACCGGAACGTGCGACGCACCAGGAGTGCGCCGACGCCGGTCCAGAGGAGCAGGATCAGGGCGGCGAGTACACCGTCGGAGCCGATGCCGCTCAGAGTCAGGCGGAGCCCGTCGGCCAGTCCGGCGCTCGGGAAGGCCGAGGACACCGCGGCCAGCGGCCCGGGCAGTTCCGAGGGCGGAATGACGATCCCGCCGGCCAGCAGCATGAGAAGGTACAGGGCGTTGGCCGCGGCCAGGGTGATCTCCGCGCGCAGTACGCCTGCGAGGGCCAGGCCGAGCGCCGTGAAGGCGGCCGTGCCGAGGATCACGTAGAGCAACGCCAATGGCCATGGACCCTCAGGGCGCCAGCCGACCAGCAGACCGATAGCGGCCAGCACGATCAGTTGCACGACCTGAATCACGCTCACGGCGGCTATCTTTGCCGTCAGCAGCCCGGTGCGGGACAGGGGAGTGGTGCCCAGGAACTTGATCGCTTCGCTGCGCCGGTCGAAGCCCGTCGCGATGGCCTGAGCCGTGAAGGCGCTCGACATGATCGCCAGCGCGATGACTCCTGGAACCACGAGGTCGATCCGCTCGGCCTGAG
This sequence comes from Actinomycetota bacterium, assembly GCA_020438795.1. Taxonomy (GTDB): domain Bacteria; phylum Actinomycetota; class Actinomycetes; order S36-B12; genus JAGQTY01. The sequence continues at coordinate 103,565 of JAGQTY010000004.1, read as the reverse complement.
TGTCGCCGCCGACGTTCACAAAGGACGTCAATGAGAGGCCGAGCAGCAGCACGACGGGGATGATCATTGTCAGGAGGATCTGTTCCCCGTTGCTCATCATGAGCCGCAGTTCCAGACGCGCCTGCGAGCGCACGACCCGTCGCGGGGACGCGGGTCGTCCCACGGGGGGATGCTGGGTGACACTCGGGCTGGCCCTCACGCTGGGCTCCCTGTGCGATCGCGGCTGCGCTCGTAGCCGGTGACCGCGAGGTAGACGTCTTCCAAGGTGGCACCGCGCACCTGCAGGTCTGTGGCGACCACACCGCTGTTGGCGCACCAGGCGGTGACAGTGGCCATGAGCTCGGGTGTGATCGGCGTGCCATCCAGTCGGTAGCGGCCCGGAGAGGCGACGGCGACTCGCGTGTTGGGCGGGCAGGCCAGCTCGAGAGAGGCCGTGTTCAGCCCGTTGGATGTGGTGAACCACAACGATTCCCCACCGGTGGCCGGATTCAGTTCCTGCAGCGTGCCCATGGCAGCGACCCGGCCCTCATGGATGATGACGTGGTGCTGCGCCAGCGCTTCGGCCTCCTGGAAGGAATGCGTGGAAAGGGCCACGGTCACGCCACTGGCCCGCAGTGACCGGAGCAGATCCCACACCTTGAGGCGGGTGCTCGGGTCGAGGCCAGCAGTGGGCTCGTCCAGCAGCAGCAGTTCGGGGCGGCCGATGAGCGCGGCCGCCAGCTTCACGCGTTGCTGCTCCCCGCCGCTGAGCCGGCGGAACGGCGTCCTGGCGACTCTGGTGAGCTCGAGCTCACCGAGGAGGTCGGCCACCGGCCACGGCTGCTGATAGAAGCCTGCGAGGTGGGACAGTGCCTGCTTCGGTGACGCTGTGGACCATATGCCACCGGACTGGAGCATGACGCCGATGCGAGCGCGGTGGCTCGCCAGCGCGTGCCAGGGGTCCACCCCAAGGACATCGACCTGTCCTGAATCCGGCTGGGTCAGTCCCGCGCAGACCTCCATGGTGGTTGTCTTGCCCGCGCCGTTGGGTCCCAGCACTGCCGAGATCTCCCCGAGGGGCAGGGACAGACTGAGGTCACGAACCGCCTCCACGTCGCCGAAACTCACCCGCAGATTCCGGACGACGACTGCCCAACCACCCACGTGTTGCATTGTACGGGCCCTGACCCGGCTGCAGAAACCATCGGTGATCGTGTCACCGCCGTCGGGGGCCGCACGGACGCCTGAACCCCCGAGTTGGCTGGCACTGTCGCCGTCGGCTGGTGGGCCGGGGCGAGCTGGGCATCTTCATCGTCCGTCGGCGTCGCTGGGGTTTCATCGCGGGGGTGGGTGGGGAAGAATCCAGCTATGGCGACGAAACCGGATGAAGAGACCTGTCCCCGCTGCGGTACCGAACTCGTGATGAAGGGGACCTGGCTGCACTGCCCGAACTGTGGCTACCAGATGGCACCCCCGGATGAGACCGCCACTTTCCTTGCGGTGAGGCCGGACAAAGAGAAGGGCCAGGAAGGCTGATCCTGCGAGTCATCGGCTCAAGGGGCCCCCGGCTGGGGACCACGTGCGCCTACCGGATGGGCCGCGTGCGGGGTGGTTGACCCCACATCGGATATTACGCAACAATAGTGTTGTCGAAATGAATTCCATGCCGGGTCCGGACTGCGGGTCCCAGGAGGTGCCGTGTCAGCAGCTGCGGGGGACGTCAAGTCCCAGGAGAGGATCTCCGCAGCATCCCGTCGGGTGCTGCGCAGCTTGCTTGTCGACGGTCCCGCCACAGCTTCCGAACTGGCGCAACGATTGAGCCTGACTGCGGCCGGGGTTCGCAGGCATCTCGATTCCCTGCTCGAGAGCGGGCTCATCGATGCCGGCGACCGGCCCTCTTACGGTCCGCTTCGCGACCGGGGCAGGGGCAGGCCACCCAAGGTGTTCTCGGTGACCGATGCCGGGCGTGACTCCTTCTCGCACTCCTATGACGATCTGGCGATCTCAGCGCTCCGGTTCCTGGCCGAGCAGACCGGAGAGACCGGTGTCTCGGCGTTCGCTCGGGGCCGTGCGGAGGAGTTCGAACGGCGCTACCTGCCTCTGGTGCGCGAGGAACCGACCGCGCAGGACCGGGCAGCCGCGCTGGCCACCGGCCTGAGTACCGACGGTTTCGCCGCGACCATCTCCGGAGGAGAGCCGGGCGCCGGTCTGCAGATCTGCCAGCACAACTGTCCGGTGGCCCACGTCGCCGAGGAGTTCCCGCAGATCTGCGAAGAAGAACGCAACGCCATCGGGCGGCTGCTCGGCACTCACGTCACCCGACTGGCGACCATCGCCAACGGTGATCCGGTGTGCACGACTGTGGTCGGCGGCAGCACGCAACCAGAAGGAGAGGTCCGCAATGAGCACTGACCAGCTGGCAGGCATCGGCAACTACGAGTACGGCTGGGCCGACTCGGATGTGGCCGGTGCGTCGGCGCAGCGGGGCCTCAGCGAGGCGGTCGTCCGCGACATCAGCGCCAGGAAGAACGAACCCGAATGGATGTTGCAGGCGCGGCTCAAGGGCCTGCAGCTGTTCGAGAAGAAGCCCATGCCCAACTGGGGCGCAGACCTCAGCGACATCGACTTCGACACGATCAAGTACTTCGTGCGATCGACCGAGAATCAGGCCGAGTCGTGGGAGGATCTCCCTGAGGACATCAAGAACACCTACGACAAGCTCGGAATTCCTGAGGCTGAGAAGCAGCGACTTGTCGCTGGTGTGGCCGCGCAATATGAGAGCGAAGTTGTTTACCACAAGATCCGGGAGGATCTTGAGGAGCAGGGTGTCATCTTCCTCGACACCGACACCGGGCTGAAAGAACACCCAGAACTCTTCAAGGAGTACTTCGGCTCGGTGATTCCGGCCGGCGACAACAAGTTCTCCGCGCTCAACACCGCCGTCTGGTCCGGGGGGTCCTTCATCTACGTGCCCAAGGGGGTCCACGTGGAGATTCCCCTGCAGGCCTACTTCCGGATCAACACCGAGAACATGGGTCAGTTCGAGCGGACCCTCATCATCGTCGACGAGGGTGCCTACGTGCACTACGTCGAGGGCTGCACGGCTCCCATCTACAAGACGGACTCGCTGCACTCTGCCGTCGTCGAGATCATCGTCAAGGACAACGCCCGCTGCCGCTACACCACCATCCAGAACTGGTCCACCAACGTCTACAACCTGGTGACCAAGCGCGCGATCGCGCACAAGGGCGCCACGATGGAGTGGGTCGACGGCAACCTCGGCTCGAAGGTGACCATGAAATACCCGGCCGTCTGGCTCATGGGCGAGCACGCCAAGGGTGAGACGTTGTCGATCGCGTTCGCCGGTCCCGGGCAGCATCAGGACGCCGGTTCCAAGATGGTGCACGCGGCGCCGAACACCTCGAGTTCCGTGGTCTCGAAGTCGGTGGCCCGTGGCGGCGGGCGGTCGAGCTACCGGGGCCTGGTCCAGGTGCAGCCGAAGGCGGTCGGATCGGCGTCCACCGTCCGGTGTGACGCCCTGCTCGTCGACGACGAGAGCCGTTCGGACACCTACCCCTACAACGACATCCGAACCGACGAGGTGTCGATGGGCCACGAGGCCACAGTGAGCAAGGTCAGCGAGGATCAGCTGTTCTACCTGCAGTCCCGGGGTATCAGTGAGGACGAGGCGATGGCCATGATCGTGCGCGGCTTCATCGAGCCGATCGCCAGAGAGCTCCCCATGGAGTATGCCCTGGAGCTCAACCGCCTGATCGAGCTGCAGATGGAAGGAGCGGTCGGATGACCGGTGCCACGAAAGCGACGAACGTGGACGACGCGGTGGTGCCGGACGTGCCGCCCACCGACCTCAGCCCCTCGCTGAGCTCATTCGACGCCGAACTCTTCGAACCACTGACCGGGCGGGAGGAATCCTGGCGGTTCACGCCACTTCGGCGGCTGCGCGGCCTCGAGCTCGGCAACCATGGTCAGACCGGTCTGAGTTACCTCATGACCGGGCCGGCGACGGTGGCCTTGTCGAAGGACGCGGCCGAACAGGTCCGGGACCGCGTGATCGCCCCGTCCGATCGCGTCGCTGCGCTGGCCTGGCAGGCGGTCCGGGAGGTGGCGCACGTCGCCATCCCGGCCAATGCCGTCAGCGAGGAGCCGGTCCATGTCACGATCACCGCGACCGGGGACGCCACCTGTGCCGGTCACGTACTCATCGAGGCCGGGGCGAACTCCGCGACGACGGTGGTCCTCGACCACCTCGGTGACGGTGCCTACGCCGGGGATGTCACGGTGCGGCTCGCTCAGGGCGCCCAGCTGCGCCTGGCCAGCCTGCAGCAGCAGGAGCCCGAGGGTGTCCTGGTCAGCAACATCAACGCCGAACTTGAGGCTGACGCTCAGCTCAAGGCCGTGGCGATCACCCTGGGTGGCGACGTCGTGCGCTGCAACACCGCGGTGCGCTTCGCGGGCCGGGGCGGCGAAGCGGTTCTGCTCGGCGCATTCTTCACCGCGGCCGGACAGCATCAGGAGCACCGGCTCTTCGTCGACCATGCGCAGCCCGATTGCCGTTCCGATGTCGCCTACAAGGGGGCGCTGGCCGGCGACAAGGCCCACAGCGTCTGGGTGGGAGACGTGCTCATCCGCGCCAACGCCACAGGGACCTCCACTTACGAACTGAATCGAAACCTCGTCCTCACCGACGGTGCGCGCGCGGATTCCGTCCCCAACCTGGAGATCGAGACCGGGGAGGTGGCAGGTGCCGGCCACGCGGCCGCAACCGGAAGGTTCGATGAGGAGCAGTTGTTCTACCTGCAGTCGCGGGGGATTCCTCGAGGAGAGGCCCGGCGCCTGGTCGTACTCGGCTTCTTCGCCGACGTGGCGCGTCGGATCGGCATCGAAGCCGTCGCTGATGCGCTGGTCGCCACCGTGGAGGAGAGGCTGTCCGAGTATGAGTGAGTGGCTCGCGGTCGCCCGGCTGGATGAGCTACCCGACCGCAAACCCCAAGCGGTGGAGCTGGACGGCACCCCCGTTGCCATTGTCAAGGTGGGGGATGAGGTCTTCGCCATCGAGGACGTCTGCTCCCACGCAGAGGTGCCCCTGAGCGAAGGAGAGGTGGACGACCAGTGCACGATCGAGTGCTGGTTGCACGCCTCCCGGTTCGATCTGCGGACCGGGGAGCCGCAGGAGCCACCGGCGTGGGAGCCGGTGCCCGTGTTCGCGACCAGAGTGGTCGAGACGGACGGCGTGGCCGTCGTGGAAGTGGAGATCTGAATATGTCAAAGCTCGAGATCGCCGATCTGCATGTCAGCGTGGCTGATGGGGAGGAGCGCAAACCGATCCTCAAGGGCGTCAATCTCGCCATTGATTCCGGGCAGACGCATGCCGTGATGGGCCGCAACGGCTCGGGCAAGTCCACCCTGGCCTATGCGGTGGCCGGGCACCCCAAGTACGAGGTGACGTCGGGTCAGGTGCTGCTGGACGGCCGCGACCTGCTGGCCATGTCAGTCGATGAGCGGGCGCGTGCGGGGCTGTTCCTCGCCATGCAGTACCCCGTCGAGGTGCCGGGTGTCTCCATGTCGAACTTCTTGCGGACCTCGGTGACTGCGGTCCGCGGTGAGGCACCGAAACTGCGGCCGTGGCTGAAGGAGCTCAAGGAGGCCATGGCCTCTCTGGACATCGATCCCTCCTTCGGGGAACGCAACGTGAACGAGGGCTTCAGTGGTGGTGAGCGTAAACGGGCCGAGATTCTGCAACTGGAACTGCTGCGCCCCGCAATCGCGATCCTGGACGAGACCGACTCCGGCCTTGACGTCGACGCACTGCGCATCGTGTCCAGGGGGATCAATCATGTCGCGGAGTCCGGGGAGACCGGTGTACTGCTGATCACGCACTTCACGCGCATCCTGCAGTATGTGCAGCCCGACTTCGTGCACGTGTTCGCTGACGGCCGGATCGTCGCCGAGGGTGGTCCGGAACTGGCTGAGCGGATCGAGGCTGAGGGCTACGACCAGTTCAGCGTGGAGCGCGTCTGATGAGTCTTGATGTCGCAGCGATTCGCCAGGACTTCCCGATCTTGCAGCGAACCGTCCGTGACGGCAAGGATCTGGTGTACCTGGACACCGGTGCCACGTCCCAGAAACCACGGCAGGTGCTGGACGCCGAGCGACGGTTCGTGGAGACGAGCAATGCCGCCGTACACCGGGGTGCGCATCAGCTGGCGGAGGAAGCGACCCTGGCCTATGAGGAGGCCCGGCGCACGGTCGCGGGTTTCATCGGCGCTCCGGCCAAGGAACTGGTGTTCACGCGCAACGCGACCGAAGCACTCAACCTCGTCTCCTACACCTTCCTCAACGCCACGCTCAAGAGACAGCAGGATCAGCCCCTTCCCGATGGCGCAGACCGGTTCGTGCTGCGGGAGGGCGACAACGTTGTCATCACGCAGATGGAACACCATGCCAACCTGGTCCCGTGGCAGGAGCTCTCGGCCAAGACCGGCGTGGAGTTGCGCTGGCTCGGTCTGACCGACGAGGGGCGCCTCGACCTGAGCAACCTTGCCGATCTGGTGGACGCAAGGACCAGAGTCGTGTCCTTCGTGCACCAGTCGAACATCCTGGGGACGATCAATCCCGTCAACCTGATCGCGCAGCGAGCGCGTGAGGTCGGTGCCCTCGTCGTGCTGGACGCATGCCAGTCCGTGCCCCACATGCCGCTGTCGGTATCGGAGCTGGATGTGGATCTGCTCGCTTTCAGCGGGCACAAGATGCTGGGTCCGACCGGAGTTGGGGGATTGTGGGGTCGCAGCGAGATTCTTGCCTCCATGCCGCCCTTCATCACTGGCGGGTCGATGATCGAGCTCGTCACGATGGAGAAGTCGACCTTCGCCCCGCCCCCTCAGCGCTTCGAGGCTGGTGTCCCGGTGATGTCCCAGGCGGTGGGGCTGGCCGCAGCGGTGGACTACCTCTGCGATCTGGGTATGACGAAGATCCATGACCATGAGCAGTTGCTGACGGGCCGGGCGCTGACCGGCCTGGAGGAGATCCCGGGACTGCGGATCATCGGACCCTGCGACCTGGTGGATCGTGGCAGTGCGGTCTCCTTCGCGGTCGAAGGCATCCATCCGCATGACCTGGGCCAGGTGCTCGATGACCGTGGCGTGGCCGTGCGGGTGGGGCACCACTGCGCATGGCCGACGTGCCGGCGCTTCGATGTGCCGGCAACTACGCGAGCGACGTTTGCCCTGTACAACGACGAGTCGGATGTCGACGCCCTCATTGATGGCGTCCGTTCGGCCCAGAAGTTCTTCGGAGTGTCCTGATGGATCTTGAGAGCATGTACCAGGAGGTCATCCTGGATCACTACCGCAATCCGCGCGGCCGCGGACTGCGGGAGCCGTTCGACGCTGAGGTCATGCACGTGAATCCCACCTGCGGAGATGAGATCACGCTGCGCGTGGCGGTAGGTACCGACGGCGAACCGGTGCTCAAGGACGTGTCCTACTGGAATCAGGGTTGCTCGATCTCACAGGCCTCCGCCTCCATCCTCTGCGAAGAACTTGAGGGAGCAACGGTCAGCGAAGCGCTGGCGATGACGGATGAGTTCGTGAATCTCATGCACGGTGAGCAGGTGGATGAGGAGAGTCTCGGCGACCTGATCGCCTTCGAAGGTGTCGCGAAGTACCCCGCCCGGGTCAAGTGCGCCCTGCTCGCCTGGATGGCGCTCAAGGACGCCATCTCGCAGAGCCACCCCGATCTGGCCGAACCGATCGACGGCGACCTCACTGAAATCAGCGTCGCCGACCCACAACGCCACGAACTGAACACCGACTGAGGAGCAGGCATGACTGAGAGCCCCACCACACAGGACATGGACGTCCGGATCGCACAGGCGCAGGCCGAAGAGTCTGACGGCGCTGTGACTCCCGACGATGTGATGGAAGCGATGATGGATGTCGTCGACCCGGAACTGGGCATCGATGTGGTCAACCTTGGCCTTGTCTACGGCACTCACGTCGATGACGATGGCAACGCTGTCATCGACATGACCCTCACGTCGGCCGCGTGTCCGCTGACCGATGTCATTGAGGACCAGACCCGCACGGCCCTCGACGGAGTGGTGAACGACTTCGTCATCAACTGGGTGTGGATGCCGCCCTGGGGTCCGGACAAGATCACCGACGAGGGTCGCGAGATGCTGCGCTCCCTCGGCTTCAACGTCTGAGCACTACGACCGTTCCTCCAGTCCACGACCGATCCGGCACGGTCCATGGCCCCCGTTCGTGTGGCCGATGCGACAAGGCTCCGCCGTTGGGGACACACTTCAGGGTGCGGGCCGAGCGGACCTGCTGACATTCGGCTTGAAACCGGCCGCGGCCAGCCTGGAGTCTGAGATGCCGTACACGAAGGCGGCGGCTGATCCGGCCGTGCCGGGGCTCAACGTCCCTCGGCATCCGCGAGTTCGGCTTCCGGATCGGTGCGCCACGAGGGCTTGCGGAAGATCCAGAAGACGAAGGGGGCCGCCACAAAGGCTGCTGTTCCGAGCACGAGGATGCCGATGTAGACCCAGCCGGGCATACCCGCCGCCTCCTCGGTGGGGACGAACGAGATGATGATGCCGAACAGGCAGACCAGGCCCCCCACCCCTGCGGTGAGCCACAACCCGAACTTCTTCCCGGGGATCACGTAGGGACGGTGCTTGTGCGGGCGCGAGTACCGCAGCTTCACCAACGACGCGAACATCATGCCGTACATGATCAGCGTCATGTTGGTCTGGATGAGCAGGAACATGAACCAGGCGTTCTGCACCGAACCCAGCAGGCTGTAGCCGATCGCAAGCACGGAGCTGATCAGTGCCTGCAGCAGGATGATATTCACCGGCATCTTGAGCTTGTTCTCTGTCTGCAGGATCGGAGGCAGGTTGCCGCCCTGCTTGCCGGCGATCATCAGGCCTCGCGATGGGCCGTTGATGATCTGGATGAGGGCGGCGATCGTGCCGGTGACCAGGCAGAATCCCATCGCGGCCGTGACCCAGTTCAGGCTGAGTGCCTCGTTCAGGACGTCGCCGGCCTGCAATGCCCCGGTCACGATGTCGATGTCGGCGGCTGGGACGAGTACTGCCAGGGCCAGGGTCATGGGCGCGAACACCGCGGCACAGAGGATGACGGTGATGAGGTTGGCTCGCGGGATCGTGTGCCCGGGGTTCTTCACCTCGCTGGCATGTACCGCGGCTATCTCGATGCCTGAGAACATCAGCAGGGCACCGGACATGAATGCCAGGGTGGAGAAGTCGAAGGTGGGGATGAGTGAATCCCCACTGACGTCCATCGCGGCCGGGTTCCCCTGCACGAGGTAGACGACCGTGAGCGCGGACAACAGCACCGACGGCAGGACGGCTCCCACCACGACCGCCCACCAGGCGAAGATACCGGTGGTTCGCAGACCCCGCAGTGCGATACCGGCGGCGATCCAGGTCACGAAGATGACCACGGCCATGATGAACGCGGTGTTGTCCTCCAGGCCCGGATCGATGACGTAGGCCGTTTGTACGGTGAGTCCGCCCATGATCCCCGGCCATGCGACCACGAAATTGGCCCACTCGAGCCAGATGATGACGAAGCCCGCGCCTTCGCCGAACGCCATCCGGGTCCAGACGTAGATGCCGCCGGTCTTGGGCCAGGTCGTTCCCATCTCGGTCGAGGCCAGCGCTGTAGGGGTGAGGAACAGGAAGATGGCCATCGCGAAGATGAACAGCGCACCGAGCCCGAAGGTGGCGAGCTGCGGTGTCGCATTCACGTTCGCGAGGAACGCGAAGGAGAAGATCGCCAGTCCCCACACACCGAATATCGCGCCCGGACGTTTCGCGGTGTTCTCGGGTTCTACATGGTCGGGTTCGGAGGAATCCTCGAACTCAGCCATGACGCCTCCTCGATTGCACCGAGTCTGACACAACGGGCGGTTCGAAGCCTCGCGAGCGAAGATCGACCGGTTCCACGCAGCCGGACCGGCACAACGCCGGTTGGTGACAGTTTGGCTCGCGTCAGCCGGGGACGCGATAATGGCCTGTGATCTCGGTGACCGATCTTGAGCTGCGAGCGGGGGCAAGACTGCTCATCGAGCATGCCAGCTTCCGGGTGCAGGCCGGGGACAAGGTGGGCCTGGTCGGGCGTAACGGTGCCGGCAAGACCACGCTGACCCGGACGCTGGCAGGAGAGGCGGAGCCCGCGAGCGGTGCCGTCAGCGCCACCGGCACGATCGGGTATCTGCCCCAGGACCCCCGCAGCGGTGATCCTGAACAGAGCGCGCGCGAACGCATCCTCTCGGCCCGCGGCCTTGCCGAGGCGCGGCGGCGCCTCGATGTGAACGCTGTGCGGATCGCCGACGCCGTTGACGACGCGGCCAGGGATAAGGCCATGCGTCGCTACGCCAACGCTGAGGCGGACTTCGAGCGCCTCGGCGGTTACGCAGCCCAGTCCCAGGGCGAGGCCATCGCCTCCAACCTGGGTCTGCCGGTGCGGGTCCTGGATCAGGACATCGGGACGCTTTCCGGCGGACAGCGACGCCGAGTGGAACTGGCGAGGATCCTGTTCTCCGACGCCGAACACCTGCTGCTGGACGAGCCCACGAACCACCTCGACGCGGATTCGGTGATCTGGCTGCGCGGCTACCTGGAGAACTTCGACGGTGCTGCCCTGGTGATCAGTCACGATGTCGAACTCCTGCGGCGGACCACCAACCGGATCCTCCACCTTGACGCCACCCGGAGCACGCTGGACGTCTACAACCTCGGCTGGGACGCCTACGTCAAGCAGCGCGAGGACGACGAACGCCGGCGCAGACGGGAGCAGATCAATGCCGAGAAAAAGGCGACCGCGCTGCGGGCGCAGGCGGAGCGCTTCCGGTACAAGGCGACCAAGGCCTCAGCGGCGCAGAGCATGCTCAAGAGGGCAGACCAGCTGCTGCAAGGCGTCGATGAGCAGCAGACCGAACGTGTCGCAGCGTTGCGGTTCCCCGCGCCGCAGAAGTGTGGCCGGGTGCCGCTGACCGCGAGCGAACTGAGCAAGAACTACGGGTCGTTGGAGGTCTTCACTGATGTCGATCTTGCGATCGATCGCGGTGCGCGAGTGGTGGTGCTGGGACTGAACGGTGCGGGCAAGACGACGTTGTTGCGCATCCTGGCCGGCGAGGTGGCTCCTGACACCGGCATGGTTGAGCCGGGCTACGGGCTGAAGCTGGGGTACTACGCCCAGGAGCACGAGCAGCTCGATGACGAGGCCACCGTACTCGAGAACCTCATCGGAGCGGGTGGCGTCGCCGAGCAGGAGGCCCGCAACATCCTCGGGTCCTTCCTGTTCAGCGGCGACGATGCACACAAGCCGGCCGGCGTGCTGTCCGGCGGGGAGAAGACGCGGCTGGCTCTGGCGATGCTAGTGGTGTCCGGGGCCAATGTGCTCCTGCTCGACGAGCCCACCAACAACCTGGATCCGGCCAGCCGTGAGGAGATCCTGGCTGCGATGCGGCGCTACGAGGGCGCGATCGTGCTGGTGAGCCACGACGAGGGCGCGGTGGCCTCGCTGAATCCGGAGCGTGTCCTGATCCTTCCCGAGGGTGATGAGGACCACTGGAGTGAGGAGTACGCGGAGCTCATCGCTCTCTCGTAGACGGCATTCGGGTGACCGGCGAGCAATCCGGCCTCGGATTCCCGATGATTGGGCAGGATGGAGCCACTCCCGCTCCCATAGCCACTCCCGTTGCGGGGCCGGACACGGAGGTTAGCTGTGACGAAGATCGCCAAGGGCAAGCGGGTCACGGGAGCCGACCGGGAGAAGCTGGCCCAAGAACTGGCGGCGAAGTACCGAGCGGGCGCCAGCATCAGGGAATTGTCGAAGGAAACTTCACGTTCCTACGGGTTCGTCCATCAGTTGCTCAGTGATGCCGGGGTAGAATTGCGCGGACGAGGTGGCGCCACCCGCAACCGCAAGGGCGGCAAGAAGTAGCTCGCGAGCCCCGACCGCACGGCGGTCGTGCCAGGCTCAGCGGCTTGCAGGAGGTCGCCACGCACACTTCGAGCCGAACGGCGGATCACGTGAGCGTTGACAGCATTTCTGTGCAGATCGAAGGGATCCCGGCCGACGCCGCCGGGGTAGCGGTAAGTGTGGACGATGACGTCGTCACACTGACACTGAACCGTCCGGAGGTGCGCAACGCACAGACTCCGGGCATGTGGCGGCGGCTGCAGGAGATCGCCGTCTTCGTTGCCGAGACGAATCCGCTCGCGGTCGTGCTGACCGGCGAGGGACAGTCCTTCTCCGCGGGGCTCGACAAGCGGATGTTCACGCCTGAGGGTGTGCCCGGTGAGGGCTCACTGTTCGCGCTGGCAGGTCAACCGGCCGAGGAGATCGCGGCGGAGATCGCGGACTTCCAGCAGGCGTTCTCCTGGTTGTCGAGCAGCCCGGCGCTCACCATCGCGGCGGTCCAGGGTCATGCCATCGGGGCAGGCTTCCAGCTCGCCCTGAACTGCGACATCATCGTCTGCGCGCAGGACGCCCAGTTCAACATGCGCGAGGCTGACTACGGGCTCGTGCCCGACGTCACCGGAACCTCCCCGCTCGTGCGAGCCGTGGGATACCGGCGGGCTCTGGAGATGTGCCTGACCACCCGGTTCGTGACGGCGCAGGAGGCGGTGTCCATGGGTCTTGCTGTCGCGGCGGTTCCGAATGAGGAACTGGATGATCGCGTGCAGACCTATGTGTCGGCGGCTCGGTCCCGGGTACCCGGCCTGGTGGCCGACCTGAAGCAACTGCTGCAGCACGCCCAGTCCGCCAGCCCGGAGGCGCAGTACGAGCGGGAGCGGCTCACGCAGGTCCGCCGGCTCGAGGCGCTCAAGGCACTCGCGGGGGGCTGAGCCCTCTCAGCTCTCGGCGACCGCGAACTGGGTGCGGTAGAGCTGCGCGTAGAGGCCGTTGCGAGCCAGCAGTTCCGCGTGGGTGCCCGTCTCCACGACCCTGCCCCGGTCCACGACCACGATCGAGTCGGCCTCCCGGATCGTGCTGAGCCGGTGGGCGATCACCAGAGCAGTACGGCCGCGCAGCGCGCTGCGCAGAGCGGATTGCACCGCCTGCTCGTTCTCGCTGTCCAGGTGGGCGGTGGCCTCGTCCAGCACCACCACGTCCGGGCCCTTCAGCAACAGCCGCGCGATGGCCAGGCGCTGCTTCTCCCCGCCGGACAGCCGGTGTCCGCGGTCGCCCACGATGGTGTCGAACCCCTGGGGCAGCGACCGGATCAGATCGGCGATCGCTGCGTCCTCACAGGCGGACATCAATTCGGCGTCGGTGGCGTCCGGCTTGGCGTAGCGGAGGTTGGCTGCGATGGTGTCGTGGAACAGATGAGCGTCCTGCGTCACCACTCCCACGACATTGTGCAGTGACTCCTGGGTCACGTCCCGGACGTCACGACCACCGACCAGGACCTGGCCATCCTTGGCATCGTAGAGACGCGAGACCAGGGCGGTGATCGTGGTCTTGCCAGCACCGGACGGCCCGACCAGGGCGACCATGTTGCCCGGCGGCACCTCGAAATCGACATCGACCAGCGCGGGACCCACTTCGTGATGAGCCTCCTTGCGGGCCACCGACTCCAGCGATGCCAGCGACACCTCCCTGGCTGATGGGTACGTGAAGCCGACGTGGCGCAGGGATACGGCCGTGGGCTGCCCCGGTTCCAGATCCTCGGCATCCTCACGGTCGGAGACCAGTGCGGGCAGATCGAGGACCTCGAAGACCCGGTCGAAGGAGACCAGGGCTGTCATCACGTCCACCCGGACGTTCGACAGTGCGGTCAGAGGTCCATACAACTGGGCGAGCAGTGCGATCAGCGCCAGCAGCGTGCCGAGGGACAGGCTGCCATTGATCACGAAGTTGCCGCCGACACCGTAGGCGATCGCCGTGGCCAGTGCCGCCACCAGCGCCAGCGCGGTCATGAAGTAGCGGTTGGCCATGGCGATCCGGATCCCGACATCGCGAACCCCGGCGGCGCGGTCGGCGTAGGAGGCATCCTCTTCGGCCGGACGGCCGAAGAGCTTCACGAGCAGCGCGCCGGAGACATTGAAGCGTTCGGTCGACTGCGTGCTCAGTTCCGCGTTCTGGATCATCTGGCTGCGCGTCAGCACCTGCAGGCGGCGTCCCATCCACCGCGCGGGGAACAGGAACAGCGGAACCAGAATCAGCGCCAGCAGCGTGATCTGCCAGGAGAGCAGGAACATCGTGATGAGAATGACCACCACTGTGATGAGGTTGCCCAGCACACCGCTGAGCGTGGAAGTGAATGCCTGTTGTGCGCCGATCACGTCGCTGTTGAGCCGCGACACAAGGGCTCCGGTCTCAGCGCGGGTGAAGAAGGCGATCGACTGCCGCTGGACATGGGAGAAGACCTGACGTCGGAGGTCATAGATGAGCCCTTCCCCGATCCGGGCCGACAGGTAGCGGGAGTACATCCCGACCCCGGCGTCGAGCACCGCGACCAGGGCGACCAGGAGTGCCGAGATCGTCACAACGCTGGCGTCGCCCACCTCGATGCCATCGTCCACGATCCGCTGGAACAGCAGTGGGGGGATGACGGTGAAGATCGCATCCAGACCGATCGTCACCAGGAAGACGATCACCAGCGCGCGGTACGGCCTGGCGTAACCCAGGATGCGGATGAGTGTCTCTTTGCTGAGCTTCTCCTGCACCACCGAGCGATCACGGGCGAACGCGCGGAACATCGGACCGCCATGCGGGAATGACATGCCTGAACCTCCTGACATCTCCATTCCCATAACACCACGCTGACCAGGATGTTCCCCATCTCGTGTGGCGTGAATGGGGAGTCCCTTCGAGCGCGCTGATGAGCTGCCTGTCTGGAATGGAGGTGGCCACGAATGGGCAACGAGCCGGTAGTCGCTGGTGAGGGTCTCGCGCTGGCCAACAACAGATTCCTGCGACAAGCGAGAACCGGTCTTGAGCTGTTCTTGAGGTAGTCCTGCGAGTCTGTTCGGCACCGCGGGAGGAATCCGACGATGCTGGCAGTGCGCAACGGGGACAGAGCGATCACTGCGGCGAGCAGGCGGGAGCATCGTTGGCGTCGGTTCAAGATGCGCCCGTGGGGGAAGTTTCTCATAGCGCTCTGCCTGGCGGCCCTGTGGGTGTCCCTGTCCGCCTGGCTGGCGCTGGCATGGGTCGACAGCATCGCGGACCATGCCGGAACGGTCCTCGCCTGGATTCTGGTCTCACTCCTCGCCCTGGTCCCGGGGTTCGTGGTCGCGCTCATGGGCGCCTCCCTCGCCATGGACCGGCAGCCACCTCTGCTTGTGCAGGAACCGACCACACCGGTGACCGTGATCGTGGCGGCGTACAACGAAGAGGCCGGTATCGGTGAGACCGTGCGCAAGATCGTCGCTTCGGACTACCGGGGTCAGGTGCGCATCATCGTGGCCGACAACAACAGCACCGACCGGACCGCAGAGCTTGCTGAACAGGTCGCGGCCGAGACGGGGGCAGACCTTCGCATCATCAAGGAGCCGACTCCGGGCAAGTCACACGCACTCAACGCCGCCCTGCAGTACGTGGATACCGATCTCGTGATTACCGTCGATGCCGACACCCTGCTGCATCCACAAGCTCTCCGGCGTCTGATCTCCCGGATGGAGACCGGCCCGGGTCGCGTCTCGGCGGTCGCCGGTACGGTGCTCGTCCGGAACTCGAGAACCAACCTGCTGACCCGTATGCAGGAGTGGGACTACTGGATCGGAATCGCGGCCGTGAAGCGGATGCAGGGTATGTACTCGGCGACACTTGTGGCGCAGGGAGCGTTCAGCGTCTATCGCACCGAGGAACTGCTCCGGGTCGGTGGCTGGCCCGACGCCATCGGCGAGGACATCGTGGTCACCTGGCGGTTGATGGAGGACGGCTCCCGGGTGCTCTTCGAGCCGACGGCCGTTGCTTTCACGGACGCGCCCGCGGAGTTGAATCACTACGTCAAGCAACGCGCCCGCTGGGCCCGGGGCATGTTCGAGGGCATCACGGCGGTGCCGCCGTGGAGCCAGAGCAGGGTGCTGGCCAAGCTGGTGGCCAGTATCGACTTCCTGATCCCGCTGCTGGACATCGGCTATGCGCTGGTGTGGTTGCCAGGACTGCTCCTCCTCCTGCTGGGCTACCCAGTACTGGTGGGTGTCTGGACGCTCCTGGTGTTCCCGATCACCTTCCTGATGTATGGGATTCTGCGCCACTACCAGTCCTCCCGCGTGTTCGGGCAGCTCGGGCTGAGGGTGCGACGCAACCGGATCGGCTACCTTGCCTTCATCCTCTGCTATCAGGCGCTGGCCTCAACCGCCTCCATCGTCGGCTACCTGCAGTTCCTGTTCCGACGTGAACGGGTCTGGAGGTAGCGCCGGCGGGAATCAGCGGTGCGACCGTACCAATCTCAGCGGACTGCCACAGTCCCGAATGCGAGTGCGATCCCTGCGTAATGAGTCACGTAGCCGCCGAGCGTGCACGAGTGGAAGATCTCATGGAACCCGAACCATTTGGGCGAGGGGTCGGGTCGTCGCAGGCCGTAGATGATCGCTCCGACCGTGTACGCGATACCGCCGAGCAGCACCAGGAAGAAGATCGCCACCCCACCCTCGGTCCAGAAGGCAGGCATATAGAACATGACGCTCCAGCCCAGGCCGATGTACAGCGGCACGGTCATCCATCGTGGCGCTCCGGGCCAGGCGACCCGGAAGATCACCCCGAGCAGCGCCATGATCCACACCACCCACAACAGCATTCCCGCGGAACCGTCCACGAACACGGCGCCGAGCATGGCGGTGTAGGTACCCGCGATGAACAGGAAGATCGTCGCGTGGTCCAGCCGTTGCAGGATCAGCGATGCCGTCGGCCCCCAACTGCCGCGGTGGAAGGTGGCGCTGATGGCGAACAGCGCCACCGCGCTCACCGCGTAGACGGTCGCGTCGAATTTCAGCCCGGCCGGCGCAAGGAGCACGAGGATCAGCCCTCCGATGACCACGGCGGGCACGGCTCCCGCGTGGAGCCAGCCGCGCAGCCGCGGCTTCACGTAGAGCTGGACTTCCTGCAACGACATAATGTCAAGGTAGCTCAGAAGCTACGGCCACGTAAGTGGGCGCCGGAGCCAGACTCCGGCCTCCAGATTCATACCCGGGGTAGTAGGGCGGGCGGTGGCCCGGTCCTCCTGGGAATTCCGGTCAATGGCACGTCAGTCACCTGTCCGCGCGAGCGTGAACGTGAACTCGCTTCCGGTCCTGCCATCACTTGACACCGTGAGGCTGCCCGCGTGCCGTTGGGCGATCCTGCGGGCGATGGGCAGTCCCATGCCCTGCCCCCGTGATTCGCGCAGCCGTTCGAACATCTCGAACACACGATCCTGAGCAGCCGGATCGATGCCGACGCTGTTGTCAATCACCCGGATGACGAGTCGGTCCCCCGCAGCGATCTCAGCCGACAACCGGATCTTGCAGGGCCGATCCGGGTCCGCGTTCTGCGCGGCATTCACCAATAGGTGGGTGAGCGCGACCAGCGACTGGGCGGCATCCACGTCGGCGACCATGTCCGGTTCGGCGTCGATCTCGACGAAGGCGCCGGCCCGCTCCAATTCTGCTGCCGCCCGCTCCTGTGCCGCCAGCAGCAGTCGCCGGACGTTGACGTTCGTGGTCCGCTGTGGGGCGGAGATACGGCTGTATTCGAGAACAGCATGCACAACATCTCGCATGGATCGAGCGTTGCGAGCCAGGAGTCCGGCCAGATTTGCTGCCTCGGATCCGGCCTCGACCTCTTCACGGAGCAGGTCGGAGTAGCTGATGATGCGACGCAGCGGGGCCTGCATGTCATGCGAGGCGACGTAGGCGAAGCGCCTCAGCTCCGCGTTCGACTCGCTCAGCGCCGCCTCGATCTCACGTTGTTCGGTGATATCGGTGAAGGACACCACCGCGCGGAAGTCCGGGGAACCGAGTTCGCCGACCGGGACCGCGTTGATGAGGATCCACGTCAGTGAGTCATCGGGCTTGTAGACGCCCATGATCGCCCTCCGCACGGGCTGTCCCGTCTGCACCACTACGGAGATCGGATGGCTGTCACCCGGCCAGGGTGATCCGTCCTCGTGCACGGTCCGCCACGTGGGATCCGTGGACGTGATCCCCATCATCTGGTCGGCTGTGAGACCGAGTATCTCCTCAGCTGCTTGATTCACCTCGACGATCACACCAGTCGCGTCCTGCACGACCACTCCGACAGGCAGAGCCGCAATGGTGGAGCGGTACGTGTCGTCAGTCTCAGTCACGATCAGGCGCCCACAACCAGGCAACGGGGGCTGCAGTAGTCCGCAGGAGGTCTCCGCCCGCCCTGCCCGTCTTCATGTCGGCCGCCGCACCACTTGGAACCAGTACTCGTCCAAGGAGTGAATCACCCGGAGGAATCCCTCGGCGTCCTCCGGTTTCACGATGTAGCTGTTGGCGTGCATTTCGTACGCCTTGCGGATGTCTTCGTCATCGTCGCTCGTGGTCAGCATGACCACTGGGATCACCGCGGTTCGCGCGTTCTCGTGCTCACGGATCAGTTGCAGAGTCTCGTGGCCGTCGAGTCCGGGCATGCGGATGTCGAGCAGGATCAGGCCGGGGGGCACCGTGTCGCTGGCGGAGAGGTAGTCGAGAGCGGCTTGACCACTGTTCATGTGGACGATCGGGTTCTCGACCCTTGCCCTCCGGGCGAACAGGGTGAGCAGCCTGGCATCCTCCTCGGAGTCGTCGACCACAAGGATGTCGAAGGGGGCCGATTGCATGAAACCTCCTGGAGCATGTTCAGAGTAGCCGCGCCAGTATGCCCAGTGCGAAGCGAAGTCACGGTTCGGCCGCTGGTGTGCGGGAACAAGGTCCCGGTCAGGCGCCGCCCCCGTGCCGGTATGTCCCACGGTCAGGCGCCATCAGACGGTGGGCAGAATGCCGCCGTCGACCGGGATGATGGCGCCGGTCACGTAGCTGGCACGTGGCGACAGCAGGAACGTCGCCACGTCGGCGAACTCACCCGGACGCCCGTAGCGACGTAGCGGTATCGCCTGCTCGTGGGCGCGCCGAGACGCCTCGGCGTCTCCGGTGAGGGCATCCAGCTGTGCCAGTCGCGCCGTGTCGACTCGCCCCGGAAGCAGGGCGTTGACCCGGATCCCCGTAGGTCCGAGCTGAGTGGCAAGGTCCTTGACGAGGACGGCCAGACCGGGACGCAGTCCGTTGCTGGCCCCAAGGAACGGATTGGGCCACGAGACCGTGGTCGACAGTACGAGCACGATCGACCGGGTCGCTGTCGAATGGTCCGGCCAGCGGTGCACCAGCCCCCGGATCACACGAAGGGCTCCCAGGAACACAGTCTCGAACGAGGTCCGCCACTGCTCGTCACTGAGGTCGAGGGCCAGACCCGCGGGTGGTCCGCCGACACTAACGAAAGCCCCGTTCACGCTGGGCAGTGACTCGAAGGCAGTGTCGAGCATCATCGTCACGGCTGTCGGATCGGCGAGATCGGCGACGCAGCTGTCCACGTGGCCGCCACCGGGTTCCCGCAACCGGCTCTGCGCCGCGTCGATGCGCTGCCGGTCCCGGGACACGATCAGGGTGCTGGCCCCCTCGGCACTCAGGGCTGCCGCAGTGGCGAACCCGAGACCGGAGGAAGCGCCGGTGACCACGTAGCCGAGTCCCGACAGTCCCAGATTCACTTGCTCTCCTCGTCCAGCACCGCAACGGCCGCGCCGAGCGACTTGGCCCGGTAGAGTGCCTGGTCAGCCCTGTGCATCAGCTGCGCCACCGATTCGCTCGGTCGCATTGTCGCGCCGCCGATGCTGAGGCTCAGAGATACGTCGTCGGACGTCACGCAGCGGGTTACACCCTGGATTCGGTCGGCGGCATGCCTGGCCCCGGCGGCATCGGTGCGGGGCAGGATGATCAGGAACTCGTCGCCCCCGATCCGACCGGCGAGATCCTCCGGCCGCAACTCCGACCGGAGCAGCCTGGCGGCCTCGACCAGCAGGTCGTCGCCGCACCTGTGCCCGTGCTCGTCGTTGGCCTGCTTCAGGCCGTCGAGGTCGGCCATCAGGATGGTGAGGGCATCGCCATGGCGCAGGGCACTGGCACGTGCCTGCTCGGCAGCTTGCAGAATGCCTCGCCGGTTGCCGAGCCCCGTCAGCGAGTCGGTGAGCGACAGCCTGGCCAGCTCCTCGGCGAGTTCCAGGCTGTTGCGGTGCCTGAGTTCGCGCTCTGTGACGTCGATGAAGGTGACCACTACCTCGAGCAACTCTCCCGAATCGTTCTGGTGCGAGGATGCGTTCACCTCCACCCACACGACCGAACTGTCCGGTCGGCGCACGACCACCAGCTGGCGGCGCACCGGCTGCCCGGACAATATCTGGAGAACGGGGAATCGCGCCAGCGGAAGGGCCTGCAGCTCCTCATCCATGAACTCCCAGTTGGGGTCCGTGGCCAGCCGGCCATCGAGCTCGGTGATCCCCAGCAGCTCACGAGCCCTGTTGTTGGCATCCAGAATTGAGGTGTCGGGCGCATGGATGACGACAGCGGCATCCAGGGCTGCCAGCACCGTGTGGTACCTGGCCTCGATCGAAGACATGGTGCACCCCGGGGTAAGAGCAGGTGCTTTCAGGATAGCTGACCTGGCTCACCGCCCCGTCAGGAAGAGTGCCTCTGGGTGACCATGCCAGCTACTGTCACCCTGAGGCGTGGGCCGACGGGTTGGGCGGCGCCCGCGAGGCATAGGATGCCAAGGGTGCTCCCCGAATCACTACGCGCCCAGGCAGCTGCGACCAAGGGGTTCCTGCCCGAGGATGAGGCGCAGGCACTTGCCGCTGCTGCACTGAGCGCTCCGGCCGGTACCTGGCTTGAGGTGGGCAGCTACTGCGGCAAGTCCACGATCTGGCTGGGCTGGGCCGCCGCGCAGCGGGACAGTCAGCTGGTCACCCTGGACCATCACCGCGGTTCGGAGGAGAATCAGCCGGGCTGGGAGTGGCACGATCCGACGCTGGTGGACGTCGAGACCCAGCGACTGGAGACACTGCCTCACCTGCGTCGCACGGTTTGGCGCGCCCACTTGGAGGACTCAGTGTCCATCGTGGTCGCCGACACCCGCCAGGCAGCGCAGTGGTGGAACAGCCCGCTCACCTTTCTCTTCCTGGACGGCAACCACACCGAGGAGGTCGCCCAGCACGACTACGCGGCTTTCGCCCCGTTCCTGGTACCCGGTGGTGTGCTGGCCGTCCATGACGTCTTCGAGAATCCGGCGGACGGGGGACAGCCACCCTGGCATGTGGTGCAGCGGGCGACGGGCGAGGACGGCTTCGAGCAGACTGGTCGCTGCGGTTCGCTGCGAGTGCTGCGCAAGCCCTGACTGCAGGTGTTGCTCAGGATCGTCCGGAGTGGCGCCGCCGGTCGAGGCGAACGACATCGGTGTGCCGGGAGCACCCCTCTTCAGCCAGTTCGTTCACCTCGGGCAGATCGGTGAAGAGCGTGAGGGTGGTCCCGTCCACGATGGCATCACAGGCGAGGACATAGGCCGCTGCGGTCCAGGACGACGCTTCCGCCGGCCAGGGGACCTGTTCGTCGTAGACGTACCCGGTCCAGAGCAGGCCGTCATCGCGGCGCTGGGCGCTGATGTCCTCCAGCAGCGTCAGCGCGGTCTCCTTGTGTCCCAGCATGATCAGTGAGATGGCGAGTTCGCAGGTTTCGGCCGCGGTGATCCACGAACTGTTGCTGACGCAGTGGACTCCGAGCCCTGGATACACGAATTCGCGCCAGCGTCCCTTGAGACGCTCGATGCCCGCCTGTCCTGTCAGGGCCCCGCCCAGCACCGGGTAATACCAGTCCATGGAGAACTCCGCCTTGTCCAGGAACTCGTCCTGGTGGTGCCGCAGCACGTGCATGAGCCGTCCGGCTGCGAACTCCCATTCGGGAGCGGGCTCGCCGAACAGCCCTGCGAGGGCGATGCCGCATCGCAGTGCCTGCAGGATGGACGAGGACCCGGTCAACAGGTAGCCTTCCGACATCTTGCCCTGCGGGTCGCGGCCCCAACGGATCAGTCCCGAAGGCTCCTGCAGTTCGATCACATAGTCGAGGGCCTTCTTCGTCGCGGGCCACAGTTGCCTGGTCTGCCTGGAGTCCCGGGTCAGCAACCACCACTGCCAGGCGCCGACCGCGATGTAGGCGCACTGGTTGGAGTCGACCGAGGCATCGTCGATGGTTCTCTGCCGGTAGGACATGGCCCAGGAACCGTCTTCGTTCTGGGTCTCGAGCAGCCACTGGTAGGCCCGCTGCGCCGGTGCCCAGTGACCGCCGAGCGCCAGGGCCATCGCGCACTCCACGTGGTCCCACGCGTCGGTGTGACCGTCGGGCCAGGGGATGGAGCCACTCTCCTCCTGCAGGCCGGCCAGGCTGGCCACGGTCTGGGCGAGTTCGGCTGCGGTGACGAGGCCGGGAACACCCTCAAGCTGGCTGTTTCGCACGGATCTCCTCAGGTTTGCGCAGGTAGGTGACCACGCTCTTGCCGATCACAGGATCGAGCAGGCGTTCAGCGGTTCTGGTCAGCTTCGGCGCCCGGACCATGTCCCAGACCAGCAGTCGATGGTACTGCTGCACCAGCCAGTTGTCGTTGTTCTCGGTCCCCACCGCGCACTTGAGCCACCAGTAGGGGGAGTGCAGCGCGTGCGTATGACCCGTCCCGGTGACCAGCAGTCCGGCGTCCTCGAGCCGGGACCGCAGTTCGGTACCGCGGTAAATACGCACGTGGCCGCCCTCCACCTCGTGGTACTCGTCCGACAGTGCCCAGCAGATCTGTTCGGGCAGCCATCTCGGCACCGAGACGGCCAGCAGACCCCCGGGGCGAAGCACCCGGGCGAGCTCCGCCATGGCCAGTTCGTCGTCGGGAAGGTGTTCGAGCACCTCGGCGGCGATGATCCGGTCGAAACTGTCATCGGGGAAGGGCAGGTCGTAGGCGCTCCCGACAACGGTGCGAGCACGCGCCGTCGCGGGGACCTCACCTTCGTCCCGCATCGCCTCGAACATGACCCCGACCTGTTCGAGCTCCGTCTCGTCGAGGTCGAGTGCCACCACGTCGGCCCCCCGGCGGTACACCTCGAACGCGTGTCGCCCGGCGCCGCACCCCATGTCGAGCACGGCGTCCCCGGGGCCCACGGGGAACCTGTCGAAGTCGACTGTCAGCATCGTGTCCTCCTACTGGGCCGAGATCAGCGACTGCTTGTACCAGTCGACGGTCTGGCTGGCGACCCTGCTCCAGGTGAATCGCTCCAGGACCCGCTGCCGTGCCGCCTGGCCCAGGCGAGCGGCAAGTTTCGGATCGTCCAGGAGCCGGGCGATAGCACGGGTCAGGGCGGCGGAGTCCCCCGGGGGAACCAGCAGTACCGACTCGCCGTCCGGCCCGACGACCTCGGGCAGCGCTCCTGCCCTCGTCGCCACCAGGGGCGTGGCGCAGGACATCAGCTCGGCCGCGGGCAGGCTGAATCCCTCATACAGACTGGGTACAACGCCGACGCTGGCCGAACCCATGAGTTCAACGAGTTCGGCCTCACTCACGTTGCTCACGAATCTCACGGCATCGGCCAGGCCCAGTTGTTCGATCGCCGCAGCGGTCGGGCCATTGGGCTGCAGCCGCCCGATCAGGACCAGTTCCACGTTCCGATCCGCCCGCAGCGCCGCCACTGACTCCAGCAGGTGGCGCACTCCCTTGAGCGGAACGTCGGCGCTCGCAGCGGCCACGATCCGGCCCGGGACTCTGGGGCTGCTGGGCGGGGTGAACACATCGTGGAGTACCCCGAGCGGCACCATTGTAAGCTGCTGGTCGCTGACCCCGAAGTCGGTGCGCAGGTCGCGGTACGAGGAGTCGCTCACGGTCATGATCGAGGGAATCCGCCTGGCGACGCGCTTCTGCATGGGCAGGAACGAGTAGAAGCGACGCAATCCGAACCGCTTGCGCCACCGTTCCTCAGCCGCCAGCGAGAGTTTCAGGTCGACCGTGATCGGATGATGGATGGTCGCGGCCACGTTCATGCCGTCGCGCTGCATCAGCAGCATGCCGTAGCCGAGGGTCTGGTTGTCGTGCACGATGTCGGGCCAGTCCGCTGGCGCTCGCGACTTCAGCAAGCGCCAGGCCCGGACACTGAATGCGAGCGGTTCCGGGAAGGTGCCCTTCATCGAGACCCCGAATTCGAGGGCATTCATCGGATCCCGGAGTTCGTTGAGCCGGGGGATCCGCACGGTCTCGCCATCAGCAAACAGGTCGAGGCTGGTGAGCTTCGTCAGTCGTGGTCCCGGGTCGAGTTCGGGATACGGTGGCCCGCTGATGACCTCAACATCGTGCCCGAGACGGGTCAGCTCCCGACTCAGGTGTCTGATGTAGACGCCCTGGCCGCCGCAGTGGGGCTTGCTGCGATAGGACAGCAGCGCGATCCGCAGGGGGCGGCTGCTGGTCAGACCGGGCTGCACGGCACGTTCGGAGGGGTCCACTTGGTACAAGGTTCGCTCCTGATCGTCATGCTGCCCTCAAAAGGGTACCCGAGCCTGACGAAGGGCTCACACCCTCAGGCGTCGTCGCGGCCGCTCATCCGGTCCGTGACGACACTTCCTGATCCCGGAGGTCGAGGCCGGCTGCGGGTTCCTTGGCCTCCCTGCGCAGGAAGTAGAACCAGCCGCCGACAACGATCAGGGCGAACAACAGCCACTGCCCGGCGTATGAGAGGTTCTGCACATCATCCGGTTCGGGTAGGGGCAGGTGCTCGAGTACGGGGTCGGTCTCCGCCTGGACATACCAGTCGTCGGTCACCGCGCGGCTCGTCCGCTGGTTGAGTTCCGCGACGTTGATCACGGAGATCTGACCCTGCGGTATGTTCTCACCGGCGACCAGTGCGCGGTTATCGCTGCGGTGCAGGTAGCCGTTCACCTGCACCTCGCCGGCAGGGGCCGGTGGCGGCTCCACCACCGCGGCGGCCGTGCCGCTCTGGACCAGCCAGCCGCGGGCCACCCACACGACCCGGTCGCTGTCGGCCTCCCGGAAGGCCGAGATCACCCAGAAACCCGGCCGGCCGTACAGTGGGCGATTGCGAACCAGGAGCTGCTCAGAAGTCCAGGTGCCGGTCAGAGTGACGTGGGCCCAGTCCTGCTCCTGCGCCAATGCGGTGTCGAGAGGCACTGCCGCCTGTCCTATCTCTGCCAGGACGGCCAGATGGTCCTCACGCTTCTCCGTGGCCCGATGCCACTGCCACACGGAGAGCAGGCCGAAAGCAATGATCACGATCAGGGCGGCAATGGTGAAACTGATCCACCGGCCGGTTCGCAGCAGGGCCCACACATCATCACCATAGCCGCCGTGGGGAACGCCCTGATCGCGCCACCCGAGCCCGACGCCGGTAGGTCCCAAGCATGGGCAAGGTGGCACGCACGGCTGAAGTATGGACCAGAAGCCGTATCTGCACTTGATAGGGTCCAATAGTGACGCAACTGCGAGTGAAACAAGCCGCTGAGTTCCTTGGGGCGAGCGAGGACACCGTACGGCGCCTCATCGACAGTGGTGCGCTGCCATCTCATACCGACGAAGCGGGCCGGATCGTGGTGCCGGGCGCGGCCCTGGCCTCCCACCTGCGCCAGCACGCCGCCTATGCGCTGGAGGACCCAGGGCGTCCGGGGTCCGCGCGCAACCGTTTCCTGGGCCTGGTCACCGCGGTCCGCAAGGACTCGGTGATGGCCCAGGTGGACCTGCAGTGCGGGCCCTTCCGGGTGGTCTCGCTGCTGAGCGCAGAAGCGGTGGAAGAGATGGGGCTGGAACCGGGCTCGGTCGCCACGGCAGTAGTGAAGGCCACCAACGTGGTCGTGGAAGCCGGCTGAGCCGTGGTCAGATGGTTGCTGGCGCTCTGCCTGCTCTGTCTTGGGGCCACGGGCTGCTCTGCGACCGAGCAGCAGACGTTGACGGTGTTCGCAGGGTCTTCTCTTCAGGAGCCGTTCGAGGCGCTCGCCGAGCGCCTCGAAACGGCCAACCCCGGGGTGGAGGTGCGGTTCCACTTCGCCGGGTCCGCCACACTCGTCGAGCAGCTCCGCCAGGGTGCCCGGGCCGACGTCCTTGCCGCCGCCGATGAGGCGACGATGGCCCGTGCAGCCGAGGAGGACCTGCTGACCGCGACGCCACACGTGTTCGCGACAAACAGCCTGGTCATCGCCGTCGCGCCGGGGAACCCACGTGGGATCAGGGGATTCTCCGACCTGACGCGGGACGACCTGAAAGTGGTGGTCTGCGCTCCTATCGTCCCGTGCGGGGCGGCCACCGCCCGCGTGGAGCAGCGAGCGGGCGTGGGTCTGCGCCCTGCAAGTGAGGAGCTGTCCGTGACCGACGTGCTCACCAAGGTCGATACTGGTCAGGCTGATGCGGGGGTCGTCTACGTGAGCGATCTCGGTCGAGCCGAAGGGCGTGTTGCTGGTGTCCCGATACCGGCGGCCGTCAATGCCACGAACGCATATCCCATCGCCACGACGAGCGAGAGTCCACTCGCCGCTTCCTTCGTGGCACTCGTGGAGGGCTCAGTCGGAGCCGAGGTGCTGCAGCGTTCCGGGTTCGGCTCCCCGGCACCAGGAGGGCAGGATCGGTGAACGGTCTGGGTGTTCCTCGATGGTGCTATGTGCCGGCGTTGCTCGGTGGCCTCTTCGTCGCGGTACCGTTGCTGGCGATCCTGGTACAGCTGGACTGGACCGCCCTGCCCTCACTCCTGTTCTCGGAGTCGTCCCTGACCGCCCTGTGGCTCAGCCTGCGTACCACGGTGGTCGCCACCGTCATCTGTGTGGTGCTCGGTGTGCCCATGGCGCTGGTGCTGGCAAGGACGCAGTTCCCGGGACAGAGCCTCGCTCGAGCTCTGGTGCTGTTGCCACTGGTGGTGCCTCCGGTGGTCGCCGGCCTGGCGCTGCTCTACACGTTCGGACGGCGAGGCCTGCTCGGCGGCACCTTGAGCGTCGTCGGCATCGACATCGCCTTCACGACGACCGCGGTCATTCTGGCCCAGGCCTTCGTGGCACTGCCGTTCCTGGTGATCAGTCTGGATGGTGCACTGCGCACGGCCGGCGCCCGTTACGAGGGGGTCGCTGCGACACTGGGAGCCCGGCCCGGCACTGTCATGTTCCGGGTGACGCTGCCCATGATGCTGCCTGCGCTGGCCTCAGGTACCGTGCTCGCCTTCGCAAGAGCCCTCGGTGAGTTCGGTGCGACCCTGACCTTCGCCGGCAGTCTGGCGGGCACGACGCGGACCCTACCGCTGGAGATCTACCTGCAGCGGGAGGTGGACCCACAGGCCGCCGTCGCGTTGTCGGTGCTGCTCATCGTTGTCGCTGTGGTTGTGATCGGCGTCTCCCGACGATGGGTCCGGGCTGCATGAGTCTGGAAGCACGGTTCTCAGTGCCCTCGCGGGGTCTCGATCTCGATCTGACACTGGCCGCTGGGCACACCCTGGCACTGCTGGGACCCAACGGCTCGGGCAAGAGCAGCGTGCTGGATGCGCTCGCGGGACTGCTCACGCCGGACGAGGGTTCCATCGCGCTCGAAGGACGAACCCTCTGGAGTGGGGGGACCGGCGAGGTCCGTGACGTACCGGTCTACGACCGGGGCATCTCTCTGCTCGCCCAGGAACCGCTGCTGTTCGGCCATATGTCGGTCCTGGGCAATGTGGCCTTCGGCCCGCGCAGCCGAGGGGTCGCGGATCCCACGGCCGCGGCGCGGCACTGGCTCGATGCCTTCGGGGCCGGGCAACTCGCGGCACGCCGTCCGGGGACATTGTCTGGAGGACAGGCTGCGCGTGTGGCGCTGGCACGGGCTCTGGCACCCGAACCCGCACTGCTGCTGCTCGATGAGCCCCTGGCCACGCTGGATGTGGACGTCGCGGCCACCATCCGGGACACCCTTGCGGACGTGCTGGTCGGGCGGACGGCCATCCTCGTCACTCACGACCTCCTGGACGTCCTGATGCTCGCCGACGAAGTGGCCGTCATGGACGCCGGCAGCGTTGTCGAATCGGGTGCGACCCACGACGTGGTCACCTCCCCGCGGAGCCCCTTCGCCGCGCGGTTGTTCGGCCTGAATCTCGTACACGGATCGGTCGCGGCTGGGGACACCCTGGTCTGCGACTGTGGCGAGATCAGAGGAGAGCCATCTCGACCCCTGCGTCCGGGTGAGCGGGCCTTCGCCGCCTTCCGGCCTGCGTCTGTGGCTGTGCACATCACTGCCCCCGGCGGCAGTCCACGCAATGTGCTGTCGGCGACCGTCAGCAGGCTCGAACCGCAGGGTGCCATGGTCCGGGTCGTTGCGGGCGACCTGGCAGCAGACGTGACTGCGGAGGCGGTCAGCCAGCTGAACCTGCGGCCCGGAACCGATGTCCGCCTGGTCATCAAGGCGGCGGAGGTCGCCCTGTACCCCGAGTAGGTTGCTCGGTGGACATTGATCGCCAGCTGCGGGGCTGCGGTCGGAGGGGAACCGGACAGCTCCGCCATGCCCGCATAGGATGACAGGCATGCGCCGTCTTCTGCCGACTCTGCTCCTCGCGGGATCGATGCTGGTTCCCACTCTCGCCGCCTGTTCCTCTTCCGGGCCGCCTGCCCCCACTCCCTCGAGCAGCACCGTCTCGCTGGACGCCAGAGTGGACGTCCCGGATGTCGACGGCAAGAAGGTCGGGCCGCTCTTCGTCGCCGCGGCGGGTGACACGCTCTGGTACACGATGCAGGCCCCCGGTGAGCAGTTGAACGCCGGCACGTTCCCGCGTGGTCCGGTCAACTCGGCAGACGTCACCGCGGTCGGGCGACTCGAAAGTGACGGCTCAGCGCAGAATTTCAGTGTTCCGGACGACATCGGCGGGGGCACGACCTGGTCCATAGTGACCATCGGTGATACCGCCTACGTGGGCGTGATGCAGTCGGATCTGAACGAGCCGGGTTACATCATCTCCGTGTCGGGGAGCTCCGGCGACCCACGGATCTCGCTGGTGAACCGGCTGACTCCGGGCCAGGACGGACCGAATGCCGGCCAGCCCTACGCGCTGGCGACGGACGGTACCGACCTGTTCGTCGGCGATGTCGCCAACGACGCCATCGTCCAGATCAGTACCTCGGGAGAGTTCAAGAAGAAGTTCCTCGCACTCGACACCGATCAGCAGACCATGCTCACCGACGTCGCAGTCAGCAACGACGGGGAGACGGTGTACGCGCTCGGTGGCGAGTCGAATCAGGTGTACTCCTTCGATGTGGGCAGCGGTGAGCCCCTGCTCACCAGGACCCTGCAAGGTGACGCGGAACCGGTGGCCCTGGCCGCTTCGCCCGACACGCCCGACCTCTACTACATCTATTCCAACTCGGTGACGAACGCGACCACGACCGCCGACCCGACCAGTTCCGCTTCGCCGAAGAACGGGATCGGGGTCATCCGTTCGGATCTCTCGGACAGCACGGCCAACGACATCTCATCGCAGGCGAGCCTGTTCGATGTCGCGGTCGGTCCCGACTACGTGTACGCGACCGTGGCCAACGACTCGAAGCTCGCGGTCATGTCCCGCAACAGCCCGGGCACTCCCGAACTGCTGGACTACGGCGTCAGCGACTCCGGACCCTATGGTCTGACCACCATGGGTGAACATGTCTGGTTCGCTGCGCAGGATGGCCGGTTCCTGGGGCGCATCAAGCAGTTGTGATGCCGACTGCTCCTTCGGGGGCATGGCCCGGCGAGTGCGACAGTGGCAGTGGTAGGGTCCGCTCAGACGAGTCCGGGAGTGATCATGAAGCGAACCGTGCTTGCCGCAGCAGTTGCTCTGCTGGCCGGGGCCCTGGCCGGTTGCAGCGGCTCGGGGAACACCGGACCGACGGCGAACCCCGACGTCACCTCGACGGTCAATCCGATCGCCTGTAACTACTACGCGAACATGGCCGGTGCCGTCGAGACCATCTCGGCCACGGCCTCGGACCGGTCGTTGCGCGTCGGAGAGGCCCAGCAGGCGCTGACGAAGGCGAAGTCCAGCATGATCGAACTGGAACGGACCGGAACCACGCTTGCGGAGAGCACCGCGCTTGAGATGAACACGTACCTCTACGAATTCGGCGCCTACCTGCAGCTGGTGCAGCCCGACGATGACGTGAACGCGATCGACAAGACCTCGCCCTCACCCTCGCCCGCCACCACCACCGTCCAGTCCGACATCTTGCGCACCTACAAGAAGATCGGCCGCGAGCTCGGCTGCTGAACGATGGTGATCGTCCGGGGCCGCAGTCGCTTCCACTAGCATGCTTGACATGCTGCGAGGTCTCGGAACCGGCTGTGCCCGGCATCCTGTCGTGACAATCATCATCTGGATCGTGCTCCTCGCCATGGTCTGGGGACTGGGGCTGGCCCTCGGCGGCAAGAGCGACAACGACTACAGTCTGCCCGGCGCGCCGTCGCAGGCCGCACTGGACACCCTGCAGACAAATCTGCCGGAGGCCTCCGGTGCCAGCGCGACCGTGGTGATCCAGGGCAGCGACGGGCAGCAGCTCAGCGACCCGGGCGTGAAGTCCGAGATCAATGCGCTCACCGCCCAGCTCGGGAATCTGGCTGATGTCGAGTTCGTGACTGATCCGTATACCAGCCCTGGTGCGATCTCGGCGAACGGCCGGGCAGCACAGTTCAACGTCCAGTACACGAAGTCGTTGCAGGCGTTGCCCGGGAACGGCTCCGACAGCTTCGAAGCCCTGCGGAGTGCTGTGGAAGCGCATGACAGTGCTGGACTGCAGATCGAGCTGGGTGGCACGCTGCCAGGAGCCCAGCAGATCGAGCTCAACCCCATGCTGGTCATCTACGGTCTCATCGCTGCGCTCATCGTGCTTCTGCTCGCACTGGGAACCTGGTGGGCGTTCGCCTGGCCCGTGGTGGGAGCGCTGATCGGTGTCGCGACCGGAGCGGGCATCGTCCAAGTGATGATGTCCTTCATGTCGATCCCGTCGCTGTCAGGCACCGTCGCCATGATGATCGGCCTGGGTGTGGGCATCGACTACGGACTGTTCGTGACGGCCCGGGTCAAGGAGGAGATCGAGGACGGCCGGGGGAAGCTCGATGCTGCCGGTATTGCCGTGGCCACGGCCGGACGCGCCGCGATCACCGCGGGCAGCACCGTGATCGTGGCGCTGCTCGCTCTGCTGGTCTTCGGCGTGCCCGCGGTGAACGACATGGCCTACACGATCGCCGTCACGGTGATCGCGGTGGTGCTCGCGGCGGTGACCCTCGTGCCGGCGATCCTCGCGCTGCTCGGCAAGCGCATCGCGGCTGGGCGGTTGCGGTTCCAGACCCAGGCGCCGCTGACCGACCGCCTGGGTCCGAAGTGGTCGGCGCTGATGATCCGGTGGCGCTGGCCGGCGGCGATCCTCACGGTCGGCGCGCTGGTGCTCCTGATGCTGCCTGTCCTCACCGGCTCGATGCGGCTGGGCCCGATCGACAACGGGCTCTGGCCGACCGACTCCACCCAGTACCGGGCTCAGCAGATCCAGACCGAGCAGTTCGGGCCGGGCTATCCCGACCCGTTCCTCATGGTGGCGGAGCTCCCGGAGGGCGACGACAAGGCACAGGCGCAGCTGGACTCCATCGTGTCCCAGCTCAAGAAGGTGCCCGGAGTGGCAGCGGTGAACCCGCCCACCTACGACGCGACCCAGAGCATGGCAGCCTTCGCGCTCGTCCCGGCCACCGGACCCCAGGACGCCGCGACCCCCGACCTCGTCCGGTCCCTGCGCGACGAGACCCTGCCGCAACTGACGCAGGGCACGAACATCGACGTCCTGGTGTCCGGCCTGAACGCGGTGTTCGTCGATCTGGATGACCGGATCTCGCAGCGACTGGTGATCTTCATCGCGCTGGTCATCGCGATCGCCCTGCTCATCCTGGGGGCGGTCTTCCGCTCCGTGCTTGTCCCCGTGACGGCGGCGATCTTCAACGTCCTGGTCATCTACGCCACCTATGGCGTGCTGGTGATGGTCTTCACCTGGGGCTGGGGGCTGTCCCTGCTGGGCGTGCCGAGCACGATGGCCATCATCTCGCTGCTGGCGCCGGTCATCTTCGCAGTGATCTTCGGGCTCTCCAACGACTACGAGGTGTACCTGGTCTCCCGGATGAAGGAGCGCTACCAGCAGACCGGGGACGCTCGCGATGCGATTCGCTACGGCCACGGAACAGGGATCCGCATCGTGATCGCCGCGGCGCTGATCATGTGGTTCGTCTTCGCCTCGTACGGTATCCAGCCCGGAGCGGTCATCAAGCAGGCGGGCTTCGGCATGGCCACGGCCATCCTGATCGACGCCTTCCTCGTGCGCATGATCCTGCTGCCCGCGACGCTGGCGATCCTGGGCAGGTCCACCTGGTGGTTCTTCGGCCGGTACCCGAAGGTGGAGCCCCCGGTCGATGGCCAGGTTCGCGCTGCCAGGGCCGGCAGTGACGAACAGGGACGGAACTAGGCCCGTCCCAGCCGGCCTGCTGGAACAAGGCGGACAGTCGGGCACGCACGAACGTGTGGTGCTGTCTCCTCGCGCTGCAACCTGACCTTCGTCCTGCATAGGGTTCGCTCATGACGCATGGATCCCTGACCAGCAGGAAACCCGGTAACTCCCGGCTGTGGCGGCGAACCGTGGCGCTGCTGAGCGCCCTGCTTGCCGGTGGCCTCATCGTGGCCGGGCTGTCGCCGGCCAACGCCCAGGAGGATGTCCTGGAGGAGCTCGGCCTCGAGGATGTCTCGATCGCGTTCACCGGCGGCGGCTTCCGCGCCCACACCAACCATGCGGCCTGGCTCATGTCCGCTGTCGAGAACTCCAGTCTCGACCTCAACGGAGTCATGGCCAATGTCGATTCCCTGGCCTCGAACTCGGGCGGCAGCTGGTTCCTGACCCAGCTGGCCTGGTCACAGCCGTTCTCCTCGGCGATCTCTTCGGGGGACATCAGCACCTACCAGCAGACCGGCTACCTCGGCCAGCTCGAGACGTACTACAACCAGTACTCCTGGAGCTGCCCGAGCTTCCTGCAGTTCATCTGTGACCTCAGCGGGGACATCTCGCCCTACCTGGCGCTGGCGAGTTCAGCCGGAGGCACCGATCTGTCCTGGCGCGACGTCGTGAACAACATGGTCTTCGAGCCGTACAACATGAACACAACGCTGCAGAACACCACAACGAGCTCCACCCGTCAGCCCTGGGCTCAGGACAAGTCGCTGGTCCTGGCCAGCTCCGTGCTCACCCAGATCGCGATCCTGAACGAGCAGGGGTGGCTGGAGACCCTGGACAAGGGCTTCTACACCACCGAGAGCCAGCCCAGCACGTCCCAGACCACCCCCTTCGGCGTGACTGTTCCGGGTGGCGGTATGGGAGGGAACTCCGGATTCCTGGCGGGCAATCAGACCTTCAACTACGGCGGGGACTCCTCGGACCCCAACTCCGGCCTCGTGAGCACGTCGATCCCTGCGGTCCAGAACACCTCCAACCTGCCGATCATCGATGCGGCGAGCATCTCTTCAGCGGCCGCCGGAGCGGGTGCCTCGGTTTCGGCGCTGGAGGGCCTCGGCGTGCCGACCATCGCCGCCTCGGAGACGGCCTACAAGGCCGCCAACCTCGCCGTCCCGATGCAGCTGGGATCGATGACCTACGCGCCGAACATCTCCTCCTCCGACGGTGCCAGCGCACTGGCCAACGGACAGTACGCCCGTTTCGCCGACGGCGGCTACGGCGACAACACCGGTGTGGCCCATCTGGTCCGGCACCTGCAGGACAACAACGCCGCCGACGGCTTCGACATCGTCCTGTTCGACGACGAGGACTCCGGTGTCGTGTCCAACAGTTCGGGCCAGTCCTATGGAATGGGGATCAACGGCGCCCAGCTCTTCGGCTACGGAGGTTTCCCCACCAACCAGCAGTGCTTCGGGAGCCACTGTGTGGAGGTGCCCAGCCCGCAGGTCTTCGACTCGTCGGCGGCACTGAACACCGCGCCGACGTGGGAGTACTCGAACAACGGCGTCAAAATGTCCTACGGCTCCTACCAGGTGTCGACGGTCGCGAACGACACCTTCGGGGTCCAGGCCGGCTCGACCGGCACTGTGCACGTCTTCTCGACGTACAGCAATGTGGGCGACGTGCCGACCTCCAGCACGACGTTCACCGACTACGACCAGCTCATGGACGCCATCCAGACCGGTGTCACAAGCAACGGAGGCTGGCAGTACCTGCAGGCAGCGCTGAACCTTCCGCCGTCGGCTCCGACCGCGCCCGACGCGCCCACGGCCTACGCCGGAGACACCACGGCCAACGTGACATTCGACGAGCCGTCCAGTGATGGCGGGAGCCCGGTCACCGGCTACACCGCGACCGCTTCTCAGGCGAACACCTCCGGCACCAGCGCTGCGGGCGCCAAGACCTGCAGCACCGACGGGGAGAAGTCCTGCACCATCACCGGACTTAAGAACGGCAGGACCTACCGGTTCACAGTCCACGCGACGAATGCGGTGGGCGACAGTCCCGAGAGCAAGAAGTCGAACCTGATCACACCTGGGCTGGTCGATCGTCCGAAGGTCTCGCTCGATGTCAAGGCGCCGAAGAAGACCAAGAGACTGACCGTGGGCAAGCGAACCAGACTGATCAGGGCCACGACCAATGGCCGGATCTCCCGGCTGCGCACTCAGTGCTTCCAGCGGAACAAGGCCGAGCGCCTGAGCGCCAGCAGCGTCACCGCGCAGCGTGTTGACTGCAGGTTCGTGACGAAGAAGTCGAAGAAGAAGGGTAACTCGAAGGTCCGGATCGCAGTGAAGCCGAAGTGCTCGCAGGGACTGCGGGTCAAGGTGGTCATGAAGTCAACGCGGTCCGGATACCTCCCGGAGCGATACCGCCGGGTGTGGCGGGTGAAACGCAGCCCTTCCGTCGCCTGCTGAGTCGCGAATCAGCGGTTGCTCTCCGGCCCGGGGAGTCCGTCCTTGTAGTTCGGCAGTGAGCGCAGGTCCAGGGGTGGCACCGGGTCGACCTTGTACTTGTCCGGCGTGGTGCCTGCGTTGGCCATGACAACCGCGAAGTAGGGCAGGATTGTGGCGCCGATGGCGAGCACCCACACGATCCAGGCGGGTGCTCCGAGCGCCCACACGCCGACCGCCAGCAGGAAGCAGGCGGTCCTGATACCCATCGAGATCAGGTAACGACGAGTCCGGTAGCGCTGGGCCGCGGTTGTCCCGGTCCTTGCGCTGGTGATCCTGTGGACCTCGTTGTCGTTGATCGGAGTCTGTGGTTGCTTGGGCACGACCTCGCCGGCGATGATGCGGGGATCCTCGTCCACAGTCCCTCCAAACTCCATCTGTGCCATCAACTCTACGCCGGTCTCCCCGCGCTGGTCCGGGCAATACGGATTCACGGCGGCGGGCCGATCGGCATGGCAGTACCGGGCGCAGTGCCGGATCAGCGGATGCGAAGTCGAACCGTCCTGTTGAGGAACGCACCGTAGCGCTCAAACGCGCATTCCATGCGATCGAGCGTCTGCGAGTCCGGCGTCCAGAGCAGGGACACCTCGACACTGACGAAATCCTCTCTGACTGAGCGTCGCCAAGTGCCGAAGGCGACCCCGTCACGCACAACGATGGCCCGGAACACCCCACCCCCTGGCATGACGGCGCCGGTCTTGTCCTCGGCGACGGCTGCGCTCCGGTCAGCGTAGCCAAGCAGGAACTCGTCGTAGGGAGCGACGACGTTGACGTGTCCGGTCGCTGGCCCTGCCTCGGTCGCGGGATCGAGCAGAAGCTCGCGACCGTCGCACTCAACGGTCTTCAGCCCCGCAGCTGCCACCGCGATCCCCACACCGGCATCGCGGTGTCCGAAACCGGCCCAGTGGGCGAAGTCCGCACGGCTGGCCGGTCCGTGGGAACGGAAGTAGCGCCGCGCAAGCTCGCCCAGCGCCGCATCGCCGGTGAATTCCCGCTGTTGCGGCGCCCACTCTGCCAGCAGCACGATGCTCTGTTCGTCATCGACGATCGGGCCGTAGCACGTCAGTCCAGACAGGGCCGTGTGGAGCAGCAGGTGATAGAGCCGCTGACCCGTCGCGTCGACACCACGCTCCTGCAGCAGCTGCGCCACCTCGCGCCGCGACAGCGACCGGTTGCCGCACAGGGAATCCTGGAGGATCTCGGCGGCGCGATCCGCCTGCGCGTCAGTGATCCCCAGCTGCTGACGGCGGCTGCGCCTGTGGTGCCGACGTCCGCACGTGGCGAGCAGCCAGCGTGCGTCCTGCGCCGCGACGAAGTGCAGTGTGCCCCGCTGTGTCCAGGTCCGCAGCAACTCCCGCCGGTTCACCTGTGTGCAGATGTCCTCGCGGCTCAGCTCGGGCAGCCTCGATCCGAAGGACCACAGGCCGCTTGCCAGGTCCTGGGCCTGCATCGCGCCGAAGTGGGTGGCGACCGCCGCCGCGGATGACCGTTGCGGCGGTGTCAGCAGCAGGCTCCGCAGGCGCCACCGTGCCACGGCCTCCGTGGTCATCAGCACGGTTCCAGTAGCTCCGGGCACCGGCCCGGAGCCTGTCGCGAGCTCACAGTGCCTGACTGGCCGTCGACATGTTGAAGTCCTCGACCACGAGTGCGGGCATCACAGCACGGTTGAAGTAGTCGCCCATCTCCCTGGCCAGGGTCCGCTCCGGCCTGCCGCCGTCGCGCACCCTGGCGAGGATCCCGACGGGGGAGTCGTTGAACCGGAAGTTGCCGCAGGTTCCCGCGATCTCACCGTCCCGGACAACGTACACACCGTCTCGGGTGAGCCCGGTCAGCAGCAGCGTCTGCGGGTCAACCACGCGGTTGTACCAGAGGCAGGTGACCAGCAGGCCCTCGCCCATCCGTTCGGCCAGTTCAGCGATGCCGCCCTCGCCGTCTTCGTAGGTCAGGGTCAGGTTGTCGATCCCGGGAGTCACCGGCAAGTCCGCTTCGGCAGCCGTGTGCCGGGTGGTGACCAGATGGTCAAGGACGCCGGCCGAGATCCAGTCGGTGCGGCTCAGCGGCAGGCCGTTGTCTGCGGGACTCGCGGAGCCGCTGGCGCTGAGAGCCACCTCGAAG
Organism: Actinomycetota bacterium; assembly: GCA_020438795.1. GTDB lineage: Bacteria > Actinomycetota > Actinomycetes > S36-B12 > JAGQTY01. The sequence goes on along the minus strand of JAGQTY010000004.1, from coordinate 66,440 downwards.
TCGGCGCAGCGCATCCCCGGCACAGGGTCGGCGGGGTCGCTCGACAGGGTCAGCGAAGGACTGCCCAGCCTCTCACCGACCCGGGTACCGCCCGGTCTGGCGAACACGCTGCTGCCGTCGATCGCGGACCGGGCATCCGCCGACCAGTAGAGATCCACCATCAGGTCGGCGACCGCACTGGGACTGAGCAGGGTCGGGTGCCGGCCGGGTGCGACGTCTACGGTCCGGCCCTGCCAGGCCAGTGCCTGCCGGAGCTCGGCGTCGAGGGCGGACACCGAGATGTGCGTCATGTCGGTCTCCGCGGTCCCCACCCAGGCCGACCTGCTGCGCTGGTGCGACTTCGCCGTCATCTCCAGGCGTCCTGTCGGCTGGACGAATCGCAGTCTGGTTCCGGTCGTGGCGCCGAGAAAGACCGTTTCCACGCTGTGCTCGGCATAGCCGAAGTGCTCGACCCCATCGACCAGGGCGCGCTCGAACGCCTCGCCCAGTCCCTCGGCAACCTGGGTCAGGACCGTGGGGTCGGTGTGTGGGATACCTTCGTCCCAGTCGGCCGCCACCCCCGCATCCAGCAAGGGCTCAGTGTCGTCGCCCGGAATCGCCTCCCCGGCCGCGAGTTGCGCCGCCTCGACGAGATCGACGATGTCGGTCTCGTCGCGCACCACTGCGGATGTGGTCGCGGTGGCCCGTCCCTGGCTACCGGTAGCGAAGGCGACGATGTCCACTTGCTGCTCGGTGATCATGCCGTTGGTGGTCATCGAGTTGCTCGCCCATCGCAGGTTCGCCTCGCTGTTCTGCGTCACGCGCACCACGAGTTCCTGCTTGCCTGCGTGTGCGAGTGCTCGCTCGACGAGTTGCTGTGAGGAGATCATGCACCGGCCTCCGTTCCACTGTTCAGAACGTTGACACCCTCGAACACAGCGGCCGGGCAGCCGTGCGAGACCGGCGCCACCTGCCCGGGCTGGCCCTTGCCACAGTTGAACGCGCCCCCGAGAAGATAGGTGCTGGGGCCGCCGAGTGCGACCAGCGATCCCCAGAACTGTGGGGTCGAGCCCTGGTAGGCGACGTCGCGGACCTGTCCGACCAGTCGGCCATTGCGGATCCGTTCGAATCGCTGGCCGGTGAACTGGAAGTTGTAGCGCTGCATGTCGATCGACCACGAGTTGTCCCCGATCACCAGGATGCCGTCATCCACCCCCGCGATGAGTTCGTCCAGCGTCCCACCCATCGGGTCCGGTTGCAGCGATACGTTGGGCATCCGTTGCAGGGGCACATGCAGTGCCGAGTCGGCATAAGCGCAGCCGTTGCTGTCCGGGTACTGCTCGCTCCTGGCCGCCATGGACCGGTCCAGCTGATACCCGACCAGGATGCCGTCCCGGATCAGATCCCATTCCTGCGCGGGTACGCCCTCGTCGTCCCAGGCCACCGTTGCCAAGCCGTGCTCCGCGGTCCGGTCGCCGGTCACGTGCATCAGTGGAGATCCGTAGCGGAAGGAGCCGATCTTCTCCTCGGTCGCGAAGGACGTCCCGGCGTAATTGGCCTCGTAACCACGGACCCGGTCGAGCTCTGTCGCGTGACCCACCGACTCGTGGATGGTGAGCCAGAGGTTCGTGGGGTCGATGACCAGGGTGTAGCTGCCCGGCTCCACCGACGGCGCCGCCGACTTCTCCGCGAGGCGTTCCGGAAGCCGCGCGAGTTCCCCCGCCCAGTCCCAGCTTCCCGAAGAGCTGATGGTGTCCGTCGGGTCCACGAAGTACTCCCAGCCCCGGCCGACCGGGGGAGCGGTGGTCCGCAGGCTCTGGAAGGATCCGTCATCAGCGACCGCGATCCCCGAGAACTCCCCCTGCACCCGGACCCGCTGCTGCTGTGTGTGTGAGCCGTTGCTGTCCGCGTACACGACCTCTTCCCGGACCGCCATGGCACTGGCCATGGTGTGCGTGACACCGCCGCTGAGCAGGGCTCCGGAGCCCTCGGTGAGAAAGGTCATGCGCGCGGCGGCGTCGACCGAGAACGGATCGACCACGAAGCTGCTGGTCCATTCACCGTTCACCGGCTGCGACTCCACGAGGCTGATCGGGTCGGTGGTGGTGGGAGCGCTGACCCGCGCCATAGCCAGTGCACGCTGCGCAGTCTCGGCCGCGCTCGCTGCGTGCAGGTCCGTCGTGGCGGCGAAGCCCCAGCAGCCGTCCACGAGTGTCCGAACGCCGAGGCCCAGGCTCTGGTGCTCGATGTCGGTCATGGGCCGGGCATCGCGGCTGGTCTGATAGGCCGTCCTGGTGGACATGATTCGTACATCCACAAAATCCACGGAGTCAGCGCTGTCCAGCGCCGCATCGATGATTCCCGCGATCGGCACCTTGTCGAGGTCGGAGGTCACATCCCTCATAGTGCCACCGTGGCGGCGGGGCGGCGCGCTTGTCTTCACAACGGACGCTTCGGGCGGTCCTGTGATGCTTGTCTCCAGAAGTCCCGGCTCATCAGGAAATGTCAGTGAGCCGCTGCCACTATGGTCTGCATGCACAGACTGGTGATCATGCGTCACGCGAAGTCGGACTGGACCGCCGGGCTCGCCGATCAGGAACGCCCTCTGGCCAGGAGAGGACGCCGCAATGCGACCGCAGCGGGCGAGTGGCTGCTCGCGGCCGGCCTCGAGCCGGACCTCGCGCTGGTGTCACCGGCCAGGCGGACCCGGCAGACCTGGCAGCTGGTGAGCGATCAGCTGCACGCCGAGATCCCCACCGACTTCGAGGCATCCATCTATCTGGCGCGCTGGACCGAATTACTCGAGCTGATCCAGCGAACCGACGACGGCGTCGGAACCCTGGCGGTCGTCGGGCACAATCCGGGCTGCGAACGGCTCGCCAATGAGCTGGCCTCCCCGGAGTCGGACCAGGGTGCACTGCGCCAGTTGCAGCTGAAGTACCCCACCATGGGCACCAGCATCTTCGGCGTCAGTACGCCGTGGGCGGAGCTCGAGGTGGGAGGGGCGCGGTTGATCGACTTCGTCGTGCCGCGCTCGAACCAGTCCTCCGAGGGACTGCCGCTGAACCGCTGAGACTGTCCCGCCCTGCCGGTCCGGTGGGCCCGCGGACGCGTAGGCTTGGAGCTGTGCCAGGACTGATCGTGCTCGATGTCGACTCAACCTTCATCCGGGACGAGGTGGTGGATCTGCTGGCCGAACATGCCGGTGCGGGTGAGCAGGTGGCGTCCATCACCGATCGGGCGATGCGGGGGGAACTGGATTTCGCGGAATCACTGACCGAACGCGTCGAGCTCCTTGCCGGGCTACCGGCCTCGGTCATCGACGAGGTCCGCTCCCAGGTGCGGCTCTCTCCCGGAGCCATCGAGATGACGCGGGCGGCACATGCTCGAGGAACGGTGGTCGCGCTCGTCTCTGGGGGGTTCGTGCAGGTGATCGAACCGATCGCTACCGATCTCGGCATCACCGATGTCACAGCGAACACGCTTGAGATCGTCGATGGCACGCTGACCGGCCGGGTCGTCGGCCGCATCGTGGATCGAGCGGTGAAGGCCGCGACGCTGCGGCGGCTGGCCAGCGACTACGGAGTGCCGTTGAGTGAGACCGTCGCCGTGGGCGACGGGGCCAACGACATCGAGATGATCCGGGCGGCCGGGATCGGGATCGGATACCACCCGAAGGGCGCTCTCATCCCCTTCGTCGACCACGTCATCGACGAGGGCGGACTAGAACAGGTGCTGGAACTGACCGAATCCTGAATCCGCCGATCAGCGGACGCGGACCGTGATCGCACCGGGTACGACCCGCACCCCCATGAAGGTGCCGGGGTCGACAAGGTCGCCGTCCACCTCACGGGGCCAGTCCTCGGTGGTCTCGAAGGTGACCTGCTTGCCGGACAGTTGCAGCCGGTGCTTGCCCTCTGCGGTCTTGCCCATCACGATGTGCCGGCCCGTGTCGATGGCCTCCCGGATGCCTCGCATCTTCGCCACGAATACGGCGAGTTCACCGTCGGTGGGGTCGACATGATCGAACACGTTGATCCCCATCTGCATCCGGCCGACGTTGCCGACCAGTGCCATGCGGGCGGGCACCCGTCGGGGTAGTTCGTCGTCGACGACCACGGTCAATGGCTTGGCCTCGCCGATCAGCGACTTGGCAGCCGCCGCGGCATAGGCCATGGAACCCAGCCACGCCTTGAGCCGTTCCGGTGAATCGATGACGGCGGCATCCAGTCCCATCCCGCACATAAGGAGGCTGATGCTGTCGTAGCCGGCACCGTCGCCGAGGTCCACCTCGTTGACGTCCAGCGTCATCGAGCCGCCGCCCATGGCCACGCCGACGCATCCGTGCAGGCTGTCGGGCAGATCCAGATTCTTGGCAATCAGGTTGCCAGTGCCACCAGGAAGGATTCCCATGGGGATTCCGCTGCCCATGAGGCCTTTGGCCACCGCTCGCACCGTGCCGTCCCCGCCCCAGGACAGCACCATCTCTGCTCCGTCGGCCACCTCTCTGCGGGTCCACCCTTCGCCGGTGTCCTCGGCGGTGGTGACCACCCAGTTGAAGTCGTCCACTCCGAACTCCTTGAGGAGTTCTGCGAGCTTGCCCTGTGCCTTGTCGAGATCGTCGAATTTGGTGGGATTCACCACCACACTGATTGCGGTCATGGGCCAGAGGCTATTGACCGGCAGCCCTCGATCACGAGGCCAGTCAGCCGTTCGGAGGCACCCGTGCGGCGAGTTACTCCGAGTGGGTCCTTGCCATTGACGACCGGTCGCCGATCAAGGCGCCAAGCTGCCCCCGGCCCGACTCGGATCCGGCCTTGCGTGGCGGCCAGGGCTGGCGATGTATCCGTTCGGGCTCCACGTGCGTCAAACAGAGCAGAACCCAGGAGGTTGGTCATGAAACTCAACGAAGGAATCATGGATCGCCGCATCCGCGGCTTCGTGCTCGCGCCGGTCGCGCTCATCCTCGGCGTGGTCGCGCTGGCCCTCGGCTGGCCGCTCTGGCTGGGGATCGTGCTGCTCGTGGTCGGCGCTGCCATGGCTGGCACGGCGGCCATCGGGGTCTGCCCGGCCTATCTGCCGTTCGGTATCTCCACCTGCCGGACGGACACGGCTCACTGACACTCACGTGACGGGTCGGCGTCGGCGGCCGGCGAATGACCGGCTCCGGTTTGGCTCTCCCCGGCGCCCGCCGACACTCTTGGCACATGGGGTCGTCTCATAGGATGTGAGGGTGGACGACCAGGAACTCGTCGACGCCCTGCCAGGTCTGCTGGGCTATGCCAGGGCGCTTTCGCGCGACGAGGATGCCGCTGAGGATCTGCTCTCCGAGACGGTCGCCCGGGCACTCGAGCGGCGTGACCAGTTCCGCGGTGACGCGGCCCTGGCCACCTGGCTGCACCGGATGATGCACAACCTCGCGGTGGACCGTGCCAGGCGGACCCGGGAGTTTCCGGCCGGCGATGAGCTCATCGCGCAGCGTGTGGAGAAGCGCTGGCGTGACGACCGGTACACCGTGGATGCGGCGGTGGTTGCCGACCGTGCGATGGATGCCGAGAAGGTGAGGGCCGCACTCGTGCATGTCCCGGTCGGCTACCGCTCAGCGCTCGTCCTGCACGACATGTTCGGTCTCAGCGGCTCCGAGGTGGCCGAGCGCCTGACGATCGGACTCCCTGCTGCCAAGCAGCGCATCCGCCGGGGCCGCATGATGCTGGTCTCGAAGCTCGCAGAGGGACACGAGCAGCTCAACGCGGAACTGAAGGTTCCGATGGCCTGCTGGGACGCCCGGAGAGTGGTGGAGGACTACCTCGACGGCGAGTTGCCGCTCGGAGAACGAGCGGCGGTCGAGGCGCATCTGGCCCGTTGCCCCACATGTCCGCCTCTGCTGGCGGCACTGGTGCCGACCCGGGACACCATCGCAGGTCTGCAGGATGCCGACACCGTGCTCCCGGAGGCGCTGCTTCGCAGACTGAGCCGCTGAACCCGCGCGCCGTTCTCGCCACCCTCCGTCCTGTCTTCGCCCCGCTCCTTGAGACCGAATCGCGACCCGCTTCTCAGCGAACTCCAAGAAGCCCTCCAAGGCTCCACAAGGTGGCCCTCGCAGATTGGAGGTGTGGTTGAGAGGAGCAGAATCATGAAGACTTCCACATACACGAGACTGGGCTACGGATTGGCTGCCACAGGGCTGATCGCGGCCCTTGCCGGCTGCGGGGCGGCGGTCGAGAACACTGCCGCTACCAGCGAACCCGCTGTTGTCGAGGACGACAGTCACACTCACGAGGACGGCACCACCCACACGCACGATTCGGAGACTGACGCAGATACCGATGCAGTCGCCGTGGGTGACCTCGAGGCATACCTGGACGCCTATTCGGCGAACAATGACAACGTCGACATCAGCTACGACGACGAGTCGATCCGGATTCAGGGCAACGGTGTCCCTGATTTCGAGACCGGAGCGTTTCCGAACTCGGGGAACCCCAACTCGATCAGCGAGCAGGACATCGATGTCACGGTGACCAGGAACCCGACCTGGACGGGCGAGGCCGTGGAGGTCCGCGAGCCGGGCATGAGTCTGGCCAGCGTCAAGTTCGAACCTGGTACCGCCGAGCGGGATCCGCAGACCGGTGCCCCGATCGAGGCGTTCAACGACATCATGGACCTCGGCCTCGACCAGAACAACGCCCACGTGCAGCCCAACGGTCAGTATCACTTCCATGCCGATCCGAGCCCGTTGTCGGACAGTGACGGGACCGAGCACTCCGCCCTGGTCGGTTTCATGTACGACGGCTATCCCGTCTATACGCTGTACGGGTATGGCGCCCAGGACGAGGTCGACGGGACTGTGAGTGAGATGCAGTCGAGCTGGCAGCTCAAGTCCGGAGAGCGGTCCGAAGGTGAACCTGACGGCACCTACGACGGTACCTACACCACCGACTACGAGTTTGTTGAGGGCAGCGGGGATCTCGACGAGTGCAACGGCATCTGGACGGTGACCCCGGAGTACCCGGAGGGCACCTATGCCTACTTCATCACCGACGAGTTCCCCTACATCAGCCGGTGCCTGAACGGCGAGTTCGACCAGACGCTCGCCAACGGTGGCCAAGGTGGCATGGGACAGGGGCAGGGACCCGGCGGACAGGGACCCGGCGGACAGGGCCCGATGGGCCCGGGCCAGGGTCAGTTCGGAGCACCGCCCGACCGCAACGCGGCCGCGGGAACGAACAACACCTGAGAGGTCTCACCGGTGGCGGTCGGAGTTCGCCGAGAACCCGACCGCAACCGCACGTCTGGACCACCGGGCGACCTCCAGCAGCGCAGGATCGGGCGAGCGGTTCATCCTGTCGGCCAGCCTGCCCGCGATCAGGGTCAGCTGCCATACCCGCAGCGCTGACGCGACCAGCGCGACATCCTCCGGATCCACCGATGAGGGCGGGGTGGGCAAGGAGAACCTCCGCATCTCTTCGATGGCCGCCAGCGCCTCGGCGTCCGGCTGCATTTCGTGGTCCTCCAGTGCGGCCGTGACGACCGCCATCGATTCGCGCATGGCGCGGCGTACCTCGCTGCGAGTACCGAGCTGGGCCGCAGCCAGCGCATCATCGAGTGCCGGATGCGCGCGCCACAGACCCGGCTCCTCAGCAACGAGCACCACCGGATCACCTGCCACGCTCACCAGCGCTACGCCCGCCGTCATCGCCAGCCTGTTGGTCGCCGCCGGGCCCGGCAGCCCAAGAGGATCACCGGGTGCCGGGACGACGAGCCGCAGCCCACGTGCCCCGCGGCTGCGCAACCAGCCCCAGGTGTGCGCCCAGCCCGCGCGGTCGCTCACCATGGGTCGCTGCTGCTCGCGGTCGCCGCCTGCGGTCTGCGCCCGGGACAGCAGCACCGAACTGGGCGGCACGTGCGAGACGGCATCATCGGCTGGGCAGCAGCCGGTCAATACCGCAGATGTCCACCAACTGGTGACACCGGCAGCCACGACACGCGACACCTGATTCCGCACTTGGACATGGTAGGAGAGAAAAGGAGCTCGGGAAAGCGGGTAGAGTTACCAACCGTGGTGGAGGTAATCCGAACCGAAGCGGCGACAGTGGCCTTCGACGGCACGGTCGTGCTCGACAGACTCGACTGGACGGTGCAGGAAGAGGAACGGTGGGTCATTCTGGGGCCCAACGGGGCGGGTAAGACCTCACTGCTCAACATGCTCTCCACCAACAGTCACCCGACGCGTGGCAACGTATCCGTGCTCGGCAATGAGCTTGGACTCGTCGATGTCTTCGATCTGCGACCGCTGATCGGCGTCGTGTCGCCCAGGACGACCAGCCTCATTCCCTCCACGGAGCCGGTTCGCGATGTCGTGATGACCTCGGCGTGGGCCATCACTGGTCGCTGGCGTGAGAGCTACGAGGACGACGACCTGAACCGGGCGGATGAGCTCATGCGGGTGATGGGGGTCGGGCATCTGGCTGATCGTGCGTTCTCGACACTTTCCGACGGTGAGAAGAAGCGTGCCCTGATCGCGAGAGCGCTCATGCCGAACCCCGAGCTGCTACTGCTCGACGAGCCAGCAACCGGCCTGGACCTCGGCGCCCGTGAGGCGCTGGTGCAGCGATTGTCGGTGCTGGCCGGCGACCGGTCTGCGCCGGTGCAGGTGATGATCACTCACCACGTGGAGGAGATCCCCGCCGGGTTCACCCATGCCATGCTGCTGCGTGACGGGCAGGTCGTCGCTGCAGGTCAGATCGATGCGACGCTGACCGACGAGAACCTGACCAAGACCTTCGACATCCCGCTGTCGGTGAGCAAGGTGTTCTCCCGCTACTGGGCTTTTGCCGTCTGAGCGGTCACAGGGTCCCGAGATCGTGCCACATCCGGTCGGCCAGAACATGGACCTCGTGCCTTGATGCGAGCATGCGCGCGGGCTGCGACTGGCTGCCGGCGCTCTTGGAGAGTTTGACCCCGCTGTCATCGGTGAGCAGTGGGTGGTGCCAGAACCGGGCCTGGCTGAACGCTGGGGCCTGGATGTAGCGGGCGAGGTACAGCTGTGCAGCACTGGACTGCAGCAGGTCAACGCCGCGGACCAGCAGGTTCGTGCCGGAGTCCCGGTCGTCGACGAGGCTGCCGAGCTGGTAGGAGGGCAGACCATCACTGCGCCAGGCGACGAAGTCCCCGAGGTCGGCGAGATCGACCGTGTGTGAGCCCAGTTCCACGCTCAGCGCCGGGGCGCGCACCCGCAGGGCGACACCGGGGTCGCTCAGGGGCAGTTCCCGCGGGATGCAGGCGCTGGGGACCGTGCCGGCAGCAATGGCGGCGCGGGAACAGTCGCAGGTGTATCCGATCGGTGCCAGGTCCCTCAGCGCCTCCCGATGTCGTTCGATGCGGTGGGGCAGCGAGTATGATCGCTCGAACTCCGAGACCCCACTCGGCCCGGTGTCGAATGAGATGCCCAGCCACTGGCAGGTGGCGAAGATGTCCTCGACATACTCGGCCCGGACCCGCGTCGAGTCATAGTCATCGATCCGCAACTGCAGCCGGCCACCGTGCTCGGTGGCGAGCCGGGCGGTCAGGACGAAGTTCACCATGTTGCCGATGTGCAAGTAGCCACTTGGAGTGGGAGCGATCCGAGTGCGGAGCATGACGACTCAGTCCGCTCCTGTGCGGTGATCGCCCACAATCACGTCGACGCGGTAGAGTTCCTGGTCATCGCTCCCGAAGACACACAGCGTCGCCTCACCCGACGCGACAGCCCTGCCACCCGCGTTGAACCGGGCGCTGCCATCAGTGTACGGCTGCGACACACGCAGAACGGCAGGGTCACTGCTCGTCACCCGGATCACGCCCTCGGTGATCACGTTGAGGTTGGCGCCCCTGCGCACGATCACCCTCCGGGACTGCGCGTCGATCATCTCCGGTGGCAGCATCCCACCATTGTGCTACCCCGGTCCGCAGTTCTGTGCGCAGGTCCGCGGTGCATGTGTGGCGGTCCCCGGACGCAGGCGCCGCAGGAGTTGGAGCTGAACCGATCCCAGCACGTAGACTGAATGTGTGGATCCCTGGGTGTACTGGCTGATCGCAGCCCTCATCTTCGGGATCATCGAGGTCGTCACCGGCGGGACGCTGGTCGCCGGCATGGTGGGAGTCGGAGCCATCGCCGGAGCCGTCACCGCCGGCTTCACCGACTCCACACTTGTGCCCTGGCTGGTGTTCGCGGGGACCAGCGCCGCCATGTTGCTGTTCGTGCGTCCAGCCGCCCGTCGGCACTTGCGAACACCGATCGAGATGCGCTCGGGAACGGCCGCGCTGATCGGCGCGGAGGCCAAGGTCACGGCAGCGGTGACGCCCGAGGACGGCAGGGTGGAACTCGCTGGCGAGATCTGGTCTGCCAAGCCCTTCGACGGTGAGTCGTCATTCGCCGTGGGGGACCGAGTCCGCGTTCTTGAGATCAAAGGTGCCACCGCACTGGTGGCCTGACCCATCGGCTGAGGGGAAGACATGGAAGCTCTGATAATCGGCGGCCTGCTGGCGATCCTGGTGATCATCATTCTGGTCAAGACGATCCGGATCGTGCCACAGGCGCGCGCCGGGATCGTCGAACGGCTGGGACGCTACTCGCGGACCCTGAACGCGGGATTGAGTATCGTGATCCCCTTCATCGACCGGGTACAGCCGCTGATCGATCTGCGCGAACAGGTCGTGAGCTTCCCGCCCCAGCCGGTGATCACCGAGGACAACCTGGTGGTGGAGATCGATTCGGTGATCTACTTCCAGGTCACCGACCCGAAGGCTGCGACATACGAGATCGAGAACTACATCCACGGCGTCGAGCAGTTGACCGTCACGACGCTGCGCAACGTGGTCGGCGGCATGGACCTGGAGCAGACACTCACGTCGCGTGAGGAGATCAACCTCGCGCTGCGTGGCGTGCTGGATCAGGCCACCGGCAAGTGGGGCATCCGCGTCAACCGCGTCGAGCTCAAGTCGATCGAGCCGCCGCCCAGTGTGCAGGACTCCATGGAGAAGCAGATGCGCGCAGAGCGCGACAAGCGAGCCGCCATCCTGAATGCCGAGGGCCAGAAGCAGTCGGCGATCCTCAATGCGCAGGGCTACAAGGAGTCGGCGGTGCTGACAGCCGAGGGGCAGAAGCAGGCAGCCATTCTCAAGGCCGAGGGCGAGGCTGAGGCGATCCAGCGGGTCGTGGACTCGATCAACGCCAGCAACGTCACGGAGAAGGTGCTCGCCTGGCAGTACGTGGAGTCCCTGCCCACGATCGCCAACGGCAACGCCAACAAGGTGTGGGTGGTCCCCGCGGAGCTGTCCAAGGTCATGGACTCCCTCGGTTCGGCCTTCGGCCGCGGCGCTGATCAGGCCGACTGAATCCGCGTCGATGGCCCTTGCTGATTCGTCCTCCGCGACGGGCGACCTCCCTGAGGACCTGCGCGAAGTGAAGCTGGTCCACGACTCCTCGGACCCCAGGATCGGCGACTACATCCGCCTGACCGATGTTGCGCTACGGCGTCGGCAGGAGCCCGAACGAGGCCTTTTCATGGCGGAGTCCCTGAAGGTGATCGCGCGGGCCATGGCCGCCGGCTGTGAGGTCCGGTCCGTGCTCTGTCAGCCCAAGTGGCTGCCCGAGGTGACCCGGTTGGCGCTGCCCAGTGAAGTCCCCGTCTACACCGCGGAGCCCGCTGTCCTCGAGCAGATCACGGGCTACCGCGTTCACCGAGGCCTGCTTGCGGCCATGCAGCGGCCGCAGGAGGCGCAGCCCGCCGACGTGCTGGCACCGGCTCGCCGCGTCGTCGTCCTCGACGGACTCGTGGACCACACGAACGTCGGAGCGGCCTTCCGCTCTGCCGCCGCGCTGGGGATGGACGCGGTGCTGCTCACCGACAATTGCGCGGACCCGCTCTACCGGCGCGCTGTACGGGTGTCCATGGGAACGGTGTTCCAGGTCCCGTGGGCCAGAGTGCCGGATCACGAGTACCCGCGCCTGTTCTCGGGCTGGCGACTGCTGGCGCTGACACCGGACCCGGCGGCCGCGGCTCTGGACGGCGTCCACGTACTTGGGGATGAGCGCGTGGCCGTGATCGTCGGCAGCGAAGGCCCAGGACTGTCCTCGGCGGTCCGATCGCAGGCGACAGGGGTCCGGATCCCCATGGGAGGCGGCGTGGACTCACTGAACGTCGCGGCCGCCGTGGCCGTTGCGGCCTATGCTCTGCGCCCCGGCCAGCCTGTGTGAGCAGTTGGTCCGGCAGACGTTGGCCGGTTCAGCCGCCCGGCAGACGCTTGTGCTCGCCGAACTTGTGATCGAGTCCGCTCAGCGCGATCGAGAGGCACCGGTCGTCGAAAGCCTGCCACAGGTCCTCATCCGGGTGGTCGGAATGACTGATCGGGAACTCCATCACCTCGTGGGGGCCGCGCAGATGGTTGGCTATCGCGTAGACAGTGGCGGCGGGCACCACGTCGTCCTGCAGCCCCACACCCACCAGGGCTGGTGCTGTGACCCGTTCGGCGAACGCCGTGGAGTCGAAGTACCGGAGCACGAGAGCCACGTCCTCGGCCATGTCGGCCCGTCGGCTCAGATACTGACTGATCTCTGCGCCCGAGCCCGCCTTCACGAAGAAGTGCCGGCCGTCGGCCCAGCCGAAGGTCGGAACCCCCACGCACAGCACATCCGCGCGACCGGCGAGACCCTGAGCCATGAGCGCGAGCCCCCCGGCGAAGCTGATCCCGTGCGCGACCGTCCGGGAGGGTGGGCGCGGGCAGATCGAGGCAGCGACCTCGGTCGCCCTCACGTAGTCGCACACCGCTCCGCGCAGTACTGAGGTCTCTGGGCTCTCGATGCCGGTGAGCACGTAGCCGTGCCTGGAGGGCTCTGCCAGTGCCTCGGCGGACCAGCCGAAACCCCGGATGTCGACGCCCAGCACGTTCACGCCCGCCGAGGCCCAGTTGTGGCGGGGTTCGCAGCGACTGCCGTAGCCGTGACTGTGCACAATCAGGTGGCGGGCTCGTTCGTGCAGCAGTGCGTACCCGGTGATGCGAGCGCCGCCGTAGGACGTGAACGTCACCGAGTAGCCGCGGTACTCCGATGTGGACCATTCGGGCCGCTCGACCAGGTGTGTGTCCGCGGGGGTCTTGTCCAGGATCGCGGCAGTCTCCGCCCAGAACCGCCAGAAGTCGGGCGGACGCCGGTGGCCCGGCTTCACGTAGCGGCGCACTGAGTTTCACCCCCAGGTTGTCCCGCGCGGCCGGTCGCTGATTGACCTCGCACGGCCCATCGAGTAGGCATGAATCATGGTACGGGCCCAGGACGTGCAAGACACGTTGAAGGACATCGGATTCTTCCGAGTGCTGCCGCAATGGGCTCTGGAACTGCTCGCCCTGTCGACGACCGAATCGCGACTGGCGCCCGGAGAGGTGGTCGTGTCCGCCCACGCGAAGGCGGACAGGTTGTTCGTGCTGCGCTCCGGGCGTGTGCAGGTGCTGCTCACAGTGGACACAGGCAGGGACCTCATCGTTGAGACACTCGACCCGACTGACCCAGTCCTGGGCTGGTCGATCCTGCGCCCGCCGTACCGATACACCACCACGCTGCGCGCAGAGACCGAATGCGAGCTCTACGTGATACCGGCTGAGGTCTTCGAGCTCATCTTCACCAAGGATCCAGCCCTCGAACCGCGGGTCCTGGAGCAGGTGGCCATCGTGGTGGCGCAGCGCCTGCAGCACACGGAACAGGGCTGGGCCCCGGACAGTGATGAGCTCACCTTCTCGTCCTATCAGGCGGGTCGTCGCAGCGCGAAAGGCCCTGACAACCAGGACGCGGCCGCGCTGCTGGGAGCTCCCTTCTTCGATGCGTTCTCCGAGGCTGAACTGCGAGACCTGCTCGATGAGTGCGAGGTCTTCGATTTCGAACCGGAGGACTTCGTCATCCACAAGAGACAGGCCGCCGATCATCTCTGGATCCTGAGTGAGGGCGTGCTGCAGGTGGTCGCCGAAGCAGTGGAGGGTGCTCCGGCTCCCGGCACTGGCTGGAGCAGCCAGACCATAGGGGAGCCGGGTCGGGTAGTGGGCTGGTCCTGTCTCGTGCCCCCCTACCGGTACCGCAGCAACGTGGTGGCGTTGTCGCGCGTGCGGGTACTGCGGCTCAGCTGGGAGGTCCTCAGCGCTCGCGGCAAGCAGGACCCACGTTTTGCCGCCAGAATCCTGCGTAGCATCCTGGCGGTGCTGGGCAACCGGCTCCGGGAGGCTCGCACGTGGCTGATCTCGCGCCGGTATCAGGATGAGGTGGTCGCGATCAAGGCGCTGATCGACCAGCATGCCGAGGAACTCTCGGTCACCTCCCCGTTGCACAAGCTGCCCGTGTATCTGCAGAACCGGGTCACCATCCCCGATGCATTCGCCGCGATGGAGGTACTTTCGGTCCACGGCAGCGACCTCGAGCGTACGCTGGCCGATGCCTGCCTCGACCTGATGGAGAACATCCGAAAGGAGATCGGGATCTACCAGCGGCTGCAGTTGATATACCAGCACGTGGCCCAGGCGGACAGTGAGACTCCGCCGATGCTGGTGGGCAAGCGGTGCTGCCAGGAGTTCGAGAAGCTCTTCGAAGGCACTCAGTACCGGATCGATGGCTGGGACCTGCTGCCGAAGGAATCCGGGAACATCTTCATCATGAACCATCTCACCCCGGACGAGCGCAACGTGCTGCCGAACGGGCTGCATCTCACCATGGACACGAACTTCGTCTCGTGCCTGATCGTCTACCGGCGCTACGGTGCTCCGCCCATCCGGGTCATCAGGAAATCCGGGCCCACCGAGTACGGCTATCAGATGTACTACGACCGACTCGGCTACATCTGCGTCTACCGTGCCCACCTGGACCCCGTCAGCATCGCCGAGGGTGAGGATGCACGCCAGCGCCGCCAGGAGTTCCTCGACGAGGCGAGCGGGCATCTGTCGGCGGGCAGGGATATCGTGATCGCGCCGGAGGGGGAGGTGACCAGCACTGAGGAGTCGCCGCTCGCGCTCAAGGTGGGTGCGTTCAGGCTCGCCAGATTCGCCCGGCCCGAGCCGTACATCGTCCCGGTCACCGTCGCCAACTTCGACAAGCAACTCACCAGGGCGCCACTGGCGGCCGTCATCCACGAGCCGTTCCGGATGTCCGAGTTCGTGGACCCGCACGCGCCCGATGAGGCCATGTACGAGTGGCTGTCTCACTACCAGAGCACCTTCGCGCAGTACGTCGATGACGCTCGGCGTCTGGCCGCAGACCTCGCCCTCATGCGTTCGTGAACACCGCCATCCGAATCATCGACCGCGCCTCCGGGTCGGTCACTGCGTAGGTTCAGACCCATGAGAGACCACACCTTCAGAGCCAGTGACAGGGCGACGCTGCACTATCTGCGCGGTGGGGCTGGACCCACCGTCCTGTTCCTGCCGGGCGCGGGGTTCAGTGCCGAGCTGTTCACCCGGCAACTGGACCACTTCGCCACATCCTTCGACGTGATCTCCCTGGACAAGCGGGGTCATGGTGACTCCGAGCCTGTGTCACATGGGTATCGGGTGTCCCGGTTCGCGAAGGACCTCCGCGATCTGCTGGAGGCACTGGACCTGCACGAGGTGAATCTGGTGGCACACTCCCTCGGTGCGGCCATGGTCTACAACTACGTCAGTCTGTACGGGACCGAGCGCCTGAACAGCCTGGTGGTGGTCGACGAGCCGGCAGTGCTCCTGCGCGATCCTGCCTGGTCCGATGACGTGGCTGCGGAGCTCGGTGCCGTCTACGAGCCGGGGGAGCTGCACGCCCTCACCGCGGGTTTCAGCCAGCCGGACAATTCCGAACTGCTCACGAACATCGTGGACAACATGACCACACCACAGGCCGACGACGCCACCAAGGACTTCATCCGGTCCTGCCTGCGGATTCCTGGCCCGGCGGCCACGAAGCTGTTCTTCAACAACATCAGCCAGGACTTCCGGGACGTACTGCCGCTGCTCGATATCCCGGTGCTGTTCATCACCGGGCGGGGCAGTATCCATCCGTGGCGTTCCCACGAATGGATGCGTGACCAGGTGCCGGGATCGCGCTTGTTCGTCTTCGAGGAGGAGCAGGGGGGCAACCACTTCCCGATGGTTGAGAATCCCACCCTGTTCAACGAGGTCCTTGCTGAATTCCTTGCGGACGTGACTGCCTGAGGCAAGGTCCACTCCTCAGCTCGCTCCATGCCGTTGGTCCTCAATGTCCGACATCAGCTCGCTCAGGGAGCGAAGTTACGGTGTTCCAGGCAAGCTTGAGGCAGACGTTTGGTGAGTTCGTGGAGGATCGATGGCCGACATCACCGACATCACCCAGGCTAAAGGGGGCTGGCTGGCCGGCCACGAGCTCGAGCAGGTGCGAGGGCAGTTGCCGGTCGTCTACATCGATGCGCTGCCCGTCCGTGTCGATCCGATGGGAGAGGTCGACGAGGTCGGCCTGCTGCTCCGGGGAACCGAGGAGGGCCAGCTGAAGCGTTCGATGGTGAGCGGTCGGGTGCATGTGGGCGAACGGATCCGTGATGCACTGCTGCGACACCTCGAGAAGGATCTCGGCCCCATGGCCCTGCCAAGGATCCCGGCCAGCCCCGCGCCGTTCACTGTCGTCGAGTACTTCCCGGATCCCGACGTGACCGGCTTCCACGATCCCCGTCAGCATGCGGTCAGTCTGGCGTTCGTGGTGCCGGTCGACGGCGACTGCGAACCGTCCCAGGAGGCCCTGGACCTCTCATGGTTGTCGCCCTCCGAGGCGATGAGTCCCGAGATCACGATGGAGATGGACGGAGGTCGTGACAAGTTGCTGCAGATGGCCTTGGCCCACTGCGGAGTGCTGCCATGAGTGGTCCCACCGTCATCTACATCTCCTCGCTCGAACCCAACAGCGGGAAATCGCTGGTGACCTTCGGAGTCGTGGACATGGTTTCGCGGTTGGCGAAGGTGAAGTTCTTCCGTCCTGTGGTGGGCGCCGGCGCCGAGGACGCCGAGATCAACCGGCTACGGGAACGCTTCCGACTCGATCAGAGCTATGAGGAGTCCTTCGGTGTGACGACCGAGGAGACCCGCGCGCTTGGCGAGAACGTGGAGCGGCCCATCGTTCATGAGATCCTCACCAAGTTCGAGAATCTGAGCAGGGACTGCGACGCGGTGGTCATCGAGGGTACGGATTTCACCGGGGCTTCTGCGGCCTTCGAGTTCGCCCTCAATGCCGAGCTCGCAGCGAACCTCGGTGCTTCGGCGATCCTGGTGCAGCGGGGGCATCGCCACCGGGCCGAGCAGGTCAAAGGCGCCCTCAGCGGAGCGCTGGCCAGCTACACCGACCGGGACGTGCCGCTGCTGGGCCTGATCATCAACCGGGTGCGACCCGGTCAGCTCGCCCCCATGCGGAAGGTGGCCGCCGACATCCCCGGTGTTCCCGTCTGGCTGTTGCCCGAGATCCCCGAGTTGCTCATCCCGTCACTCGCTGATGTCCAGCAGGCGCTGGGAGCGCAGCAGCTCATCCCGGCGGGTGATCCCTCGGCCCGGATGGTGGCTGCTGTGCTGGCGGGTGCCATGGGGCTGGATGCAGGACTGGGCGCCCTGACCCAGGACTGTCTGCTGGTCACGCCAGGAGACCGCACCGACCTGCTTCTGCTCGCGGGGCTGCACAACCAGTCCAAGGGCGCGGCCCGGCTCTCGGGTGTGATCGCCACCGGTGGAGTCCGGCCGGCCCCGGAGGTGATGCAGCTGCTGGAGGGCCTGCCGGACGCTGTTCCGGTGCTGGGGACCGACCTGGACACTGTTGCGACCGTACGGGCCATCGATGACGCCGTCGGCACGCTGGCGTTGTCGGACAATCGCAAGCTCGATCTGGCCATCCGCGCGTTCGAGGCAGCGATCGACACCGAAACATTGGTGAAACGGGCCCGGATCACGGTCTCCGACACCGTGACACCTGCGATGTTCGAACGACGCCTGCGTGCCAAGGCTCGTGAGCACCGGCGCCGGATCGTGCTTCCCGAGGGCAATGACGACCGCATCCTGATCGCCGCCGACCACGTCCTCGCCTCGGACACGGCTGATCTCACAATCCTGGGCGACATCGACGAGATCGAGACCAGGGCGGGCAAGCTCGGCCTCTCGATCTCGCGGGCCCGGCTCATGGATCCGCGAACCGACCCGTTGCGCAAGAAGTTCGCGGGACAGATCTACCAGGCTCGCAAGGACAAGGGCCTCAGTGAGGCCGCTGCTTACGATCTGGCCGGGGACTGGTCGTGGTTCGGCACCATGCTCGTCTACAACGGCGACGTGGACGGGATGGTGTCCGGGGCCTGCCACACGACCGCCAACACCATCCGTCCGGCCCTCCAGATCATCAAGACTGAGCCGGGCGTCGATGTGGTCTCCAGCGTGTTCCTGATGGCACTGAAGCACCAGGTCCTGGTGTTCGGGGACTGTGCGGTGATCCCCGATCCCGACGCGGGACAGCTGGCCGACATCGCCCTGTCCAGCGCGCGGACCGCGAGGGACTTCGGTATCGAACCCCGCGTCGCCATGCTGTCCTACTCCTCGGGAACCTCAGGTGCCGGTCCCGAGGTCGCCAAGGTGGCCGAGGCCACCCGGCTGGCCAAGGAACGCGATCCGGAGCTGGTCATCGAGGGACCGATCCAGTACGACGCCGCCATCGATCCGGTCGTGGGGCAGGCCAAGCTGCCCGGCAGCGACGTGGCCGGCCATGCAACGGTCTTCGTGTTCCCGGATCTGAACACCGGAAACAGCACCTACAAGGCCGTGCAGCGATCCTCCGGTGCCATCGCCATGGGGCCGGTGCTCCAGGGTCTGCGCCTTCCGGTCAACGACCTGTCCCGCGGTGCCACCGTCACCGACATCGTCAACACCATCGTCATCACCGCGATCCAGGCCGGAAGGAAATCATGAAGGTCCTTGTGCTCAATGCAGGGTCATCCTCACTGCGCTACGCCCTGATCGACCCGTCGTCGGGGGCGAAGCTGCTCGAGGGGAACGTGGAGCGGATCGGGACCCCCGAGTGCCCTACCCACCAGGACGCCTTCTCCCGGCTGCTGGAGCGGTTCGAGGAGGCCGAACTGCCCGGCCCGGATGCCGTTGGCCACCGTGTTGTCCACGGAGGCAGTCACTTCTCGCGGCCGGCGCTGATCACTCCCGAGGTGGTGGCGACCATCGAGGACTGTGTGCCACTGGCTCCCCTGCACAACCCGCCGGCGCTCGCGGGGATCGCCGGAGCCATGGCGACCTTCCCCGATGTGCCCCAGGTGGCGGTCTTCGACACGGCGTTCCACCGCACGATTCCGGCGCAGGCAAGCACCTACGCGATCGATACCGAAGTGGCCAGGGAGTACGACCTCCGGCGCTACGGTTTCCACGGCACTTCCCACGAGTATGTCGCGGGACGGGCAGCCCGCTTCCTGGAGCGGCCCCTGTCGGAACTGCGGATCGTGACGCTGCATATCGGCAACGGCGCGAGTGCCT
This sequence comes from Actinomycetota bacterium, assembly GCA_020438795.1. Taxonomy (GTDB): domain Bacteria; phylum Actinomycetota; class Actinomycetes; order S36-B12; genus JAGQTY01. Next base: position 46,949 of record JAGQTY010000004.1, on the reverse strand, counting down.
GCGCGATACGGGGCGGCGAGAGTGTCGACACATCGATGGGGGTCACACCGCTCGAGGGTCTGGTCATGGGCACCCGGAGTGGCGACCTGGACCCGGCCATCCCCGGGATATTGCTCGCGGCCGGCTGGGACGCGACGCAGGTGGACGAACTGCTGTCCCGCCGCAGCGGGCTCAAGGGGCTCGCCGGCAACAACGACGTTCGAGAGGTGCATCAGGCCGCCGAGAACGGTGACGCAGCTGCTCTCCTGGCCAGGGACGTCATGGCCTACCGGATCAAGAAGTACCTGGCCTCCTACATCGGTGTCCTCGACGGTGTCGAAGCCGTGGTGTGGACCGCCGGCGTCGGGGAACACTACCCGTGGCTGCGCGCAGAGGTGGCGGACGGGCTCACGTCGCTCGGGCTCATGCTCGACCCGGACCGCAATGATGCAGCGGTGCACGGTGAGATCGCCAGGATCTCCGCGGACGACAGTCCCGTCGAGATTCTGGTCGTGCCGACCGATGAGGAGTTCGCCATCGCGGAGCAGACCGCAGCAGTGATCTCTGCCTGACCGGACGGCCCAGGCGCGGCCGTTACCGTTTCGTGTCAGGCGATGTTGGCGTGCCACGGGCGCCGTGTGACAATCGTGGGATGCGTCGACAGAGTCCTCGGTCTCCCTGGTTCCGCACTGCCGTTGCGGGACTGCTCAGCTCGGCATTCCTGCTCGCCGGCTGCACCGCCTCCGGCGGGGAATCGACCACCCTGGGCCCCACTGGCGCCGAGGCCAGCCCCTCGACGACTCCGGAACCCCCCGAGCTACCGCGGGGTGGACGCAAGGTCTTCCCCACCTACCGGCTGGTGGGCTACTCCGGTGGTCCCGAGGACTCGTCGCTGACTCTTGGGCGGCTGACCGGTGATCTGGATGCCCGCTGCGACGAGATCACCAGTATCGGTCGCAAGTACAAGTACGGCCGCAAACTCATGCCGGTCTACGAACTGATCGCCACCGTGGTCACCAGCTCGCCCGGCGATGAGGGCAACTACAACTTCCGGCGCAAGGACAAGCAGGTCCGCGAGTATCTGCGAGCGGCCCGCAAGTGCAAGGCGATCCTGCTGCTCAACATCCAGCCGGGCTACTCGGAGTTCATCGACGAGATGGAACACTTCCGCAAGTTCATCAAGGAACCGGACGTGGGCGTTGCCCTGGACGCCGAATGGGCCATGGATCCGGGGGAGAGCCCGGGCGTGCACCTGGGCCGCAGCACCGGCAAAGAGCTCAACGAGGCCGCCGACTGGTTGGCCGACATCGTCGATGAGTACGACCTGCCGCAGAAGGTCATGGTGTTCCACCAGTTCAACGAGGCGGTCGAGAACGTGGAGGATCTGAAACCCCACGAGGGTGTGGCGCTCGTGCGTTCGATCGACGGCCTCGGATCACCTTCTGCAAAGGTCGACACCTGGAAACGGCTCACCAAGGGCCAGCCGAAATACTTCCACCCCGGCTTCAAGCTCTTCTACACCGAGGACACTGGCCCGCCGCACGCCCCCGCCGGCACACCACTGATGACGCCCGCCGAAGTGATGGCACTGAAGCCGCAACCCGAATACATCCTGTACGAGTGATCGTCCCGGCGCCGGCCCTTGGTCGGCCGGTGCAGTCCCTGCTGGGTTCTCAGGAGTGGCTCAGAGCAGGAACCGGCCCTGTCGCTCCATGCTCTCGCGCATGACCTCCAACGGCCCCAGGAGGCTGTCGCTGCCACCGACACTGATCTCGATCGGTCCCTGGCTGAAGTCGAGTTCGGTGTGCACCTCGAAGATGTTCTCGTACTCGACGGACTCGACCACCTGGCTGATCCGCTGCACCCGGTTGGCGATCTCCTCCGCCAGAATGGTCTGACCCTCCGCCAGTTCCTTCGGGGTCACGGGCAGGAAGGCCAGCGTGAAGATCTCACGATCGTTGCTCAGGTTCACGGAGTTGAACACCCGTGTGGGGACGCTGAAGCCGGGATCGTCCTCCTGCTCGCGCAGGAAGTCCGCGTAGGTGGAACCCTCTCTCAGGCGACGACGAAATACCGCGACGATCATCCATACTCCTTCAACGTCTGTGACCCTACAGGCGCTGACTTCGTGACGCTTGCAGGTTCGCCCAAGTGGTCGACAGCCGACTGCGGACCTCGCCGGTAGGGGCCCGCCTTCGAGCACGCCGTGATCGGTTCGGCAGTGCTCGGTCGTCCACACGTGGGCAGTCCGTCGGAGGCACTGCCCACGCACTGTCGTAGATTTGGCTCAGCGGTCAGGGCTGCGGTTGTCGGCGGGTCCCCGTACTACTGGCCGTAGCCGGATGTGGGTTCAGGGGTGAGACGATGATCGAGAAGATCAGCAAGCTGCTGGCCGCGGCCGACGGCGCCAAGACGCCGGAGGAGAGCGAAGCGTTCTACGCCAAAGCCCAGGCGCTGTGCACCGTTCACGCCATCTCGCTGGCGCAGGCCCGCCAGGCCTCAGTGGACCGCAGACGCATCGAGCGCCCGACCACCAGATGGATCAGCATCGGTCCCAAGAAGCGGCACGTGAACCGCGCCCTGATCACGATGCTGTTCGAGGTGGCGCGGGTCAACGACGTGATCATGGACATCAGGACCGACAACACGTCCTGCACGCTCTACGGACTCCCCTCCGATCTGGCCCTGGTCGAAGAATTGTGGTCGCGGATCGCCACCACCATGATCCGGTTCGCTGACACCTACATGGCAGCGGGTCAGTGGCGCGATGAGGTCATGTGGCGCACCCGCTCATCGTCAGCTTCAGGGCCCCACAGCCGCCGCCGGACCACCAGGCAGGAGGGCTGGTATCCCGTCACGGCACAGGCCGCGCGAGCGAGTTACCTCGACGGGTTCATTCGGGCCCTCGGCACCCGGCTGCAGGCCGAGCGCGCGGCACAGATCAGTCGTAGCGAGGCCGCCGAGCACTTCCACGAGGAGACAGCCGCGGAGACTTCCGGCGCTCAGAGTGACAGTGGGGCCGCCCTCGTGCTCGCCCGCAAGTCCGAAGAGATACGCAGCTTCTACGAGGAGACCACGACCGCCCGCGGCAGCTGGCGGGGTGCCCGGCGTTCAGGGCAGGCGCAGAGAAGTCACGAACAGGGGAGAGCAGACGGCGCACGGATGCCGTTGTCGTCCGCCACGCCAGTCGGTGGACCCGCCCGGCAGCTCGGTCGCGGCTCGTGAGTCGGGACAGTCACAGGGCCGCCGTCTACGACTGCGAGGCCCTGGTCAGCGCGGTGCTGGATCGCGGCGGGCCGGTCGACTTCCACGGTTCCACGCTTGATGTCGGCCGCGACGTCAGGTTCGGAGACATCGCCTCCGTGCGAAGGTGGCTTGCGTGGGTCCGGGAGATGTCCTGGGGATACGGGGACACGCCGCCTGTGACCGTGCGGGAGCGGAAGGGCACGGCACGCGCCCACTGGGAACCACCCGGCACGATCGCCATCCCCACCTCCGGGAGCCGTTTCGCCATGCGTGCCCTGGTGGTCACGCACGAGTATGCCCACCATGTCACCCACCACAGGCATCATGACGCGGCGGCACACGGCTCGGAATTCCGTGCCGTGTACTGCGACCTCGTTGAGCGCGCGATCAGTCCTGAGGCCGCGCTGCTGCTGCGGGATGCCTTCCACAACGCGGGGCTCTCAGGGGTGCCACGCTGCTGAGGTTGGCCGCGTGTGCAGGGGAGGGCTTAGCCTGGGACAGGAGGTTCAACGTGGACAGACCCACCTACGAAGTGCAGACCCTGGGCTGCCAGATGAACGTCCACGACTCCGAACGGATCGCCGGACTGCTGCAGGGTGAGGGCTACCGGGCGGCGACCGGCGATGAAACCGCCGACGTCGTGGTGATCAACACCTGCGCGGTCCGAGAGAACGCGGACAACAAGCTCTACGGACACCTGGGCATGCTGGCCCCCCGCAAGCGTGAGAACCCCGACCTGCGGATTGTCGTGACCGGCTGCCTGGCCCAGAAGGACCGGGGCTCGGTCTCGGAGCGCGCCCCCTGGGTCGATGTCGTGCTCGGAACTCACAACATCGACTCGCTGCCGGCACTGCTGCGGCGGTCGGCGCAGCAGTCACAGGCGGTCTCGGAGTTCGCCGAGACCCTGCAGGCGTTCCCCTCCGACCTGCCCGTGGCACGGGGGTCGGATTTCTCCGCGTGGGTGGCCATCAGTGTGGGGTGCAACAACACGTGTACCTTCTGCATCGTCCCGAGTCTGCGGGGCAGGGAGAGGGACCGCGAGCCCGAGGACATCCTCGCCGAGGTTCGGGCCCTGTCCGACAGTGGGGTCAAGGAGATCACGCTGCTCGGACAGAACGTGAACGCCTACGGTGTGGAGTTCGGCGACCGGCAGGCCTTCTCCAAGCTGTTGCGCAGTGTCGGTGGGGTGTCCGGGATCGAGCGGGTGCGGTTCACCAGCCCGCACCCCCGCGACTTCACCACCGACGTGATCGCGGCCATGGCGCAGACCCCGACTGTGATGCCGAGTCTGCACATGCCGCTGCAGAGCGGCTCGGATCAGGTGCTGCGCCGCATGCGCCGGTCCTACCGCGCGCAGAGGTTCCTCCAGATCGTGGACGAGGTTCGGACCGCGATGCCGGAGGCTGCCATCACCACCGACATCATCGTCGGGTTCCCCGGCGAGACCGAGGACGACTTCGAGCAGACGCTCGAGGTGGTGCGGTCCGCCCGGTTCAGTGGCGCCTTCACCTTCAAGTACTCGGTGCGGCCCGGCACGCCGGCAGCCGAATACTCAGACCAAGTCGCGCCCGAGGTCGTCAGCGATCGCTACGAGCGGTTGCTGGCAGTGGTCGAGGACATCGCCTGGGAACAGAACCGGGCACTGCTCGGCTCTCGTGTCGAGGTGCTGGTGGGTCGCAGCAGCGGACGCAAGGACTCGCCGAACGCCAGGGTCTCAGGCCGTGCCCGGGACAACAGACTCGTCCATCTGCCCGCGGACGCCGGACTGGAGCCCGGGGACCTCGTCACCGCCACGGTCACCCACGCCGCCCCGCACCACCTGATTGCGGACGACGAGATCGCCGTGATCAGGCGATTCGAGGCGGGGGCGTCCTCATGTGAGCCGCAGGGCTCGACGGTGACACTTGGGTTGCCGAGCGTGCCCGTGACGTCCTGACCTGCCGGTCGGTCAGCTGCCGGCCGCCCCGTCGGCGTCGCTCTCGTTGTCAGCATTCTGAACCTTGTCGACCAGCCCTGAAGCCACTCCGTCGACCTTCTCGGTCACCTGGGACAGCTTGCCGCCGGTCTTCGAATCCACGAAGTCTGTGGCCATGTCGATGGCGTCGGAGACCTGACCCGCGATACCGGCGCCGTGCTCCTGGGCCTTGGCGGCGAGTCCGGCTGCATGTTCCTGTGCTTTGGCGGCCAGCCCGGTGGCCTGCTCCTGCGCTTTGGCGGCCAGATCGCCTGCCTGCTCCTGCGCCTTGGCGGCGGCACCCGCAGCGGCGCCCTTGGCCTGCTCCACTCGATCGTTCATGGGGATTGTCCCTTCTGCGTGGATATCAACCCCGCAAGACTAGGGGAATATTGGGGGTATGTCGCGTTCATACGATCGAGAAGATGATCACATCGCAGCCAGTGAGTATCTCGTCGCGATCGTCGGTCCCACCGCAGCCGGGAAGTCCGCACTGGCGCTGGATGTGGCCCGGTCGCTGGATGGCGCGATCGTGAACGCCGATGCCATGGCGCTCTACCGCGGGATGGACATCGCCACCGACAAGCCGGGCATGGTGGCGCGCCAGCAGGTCGAGCACCACATGCTGGATGTGTGGCCCGTGACCACCACAGCCTCCGTCGTTCAGTACCGCGACGCCGCCCGCGCGGCCATCCGGCAGGTCTGGTCGCGGGAGCGGGTGCCATTGGTGGTCGGGGGATCTCCGCTGTACCTGAAGGCCGTGTGTGACGAGCTCGATGTTCCCCCGACGGACCCGCAGACGCGAGCCAGGTACCAGCGCCTGCTGGATGAGTCCGGAGCTGCGGCGGCCCACCGGCTGCTGGCCGACCGTGATCCGCAGGCAGCGGCCCTGATCGAGCCCAGCAACGGCCGCCGCATCGTGCGAGCGCTGGAAGTCGTCGAACTCACCGGCAGCTTCGCGGCGGCGCTGCCCACCCCCACCGCCTGGGCGCCGACCCGGTGGATCGGTATCCGTCGCACCCGCGAGGATCTCGATGACCGGATCACGCGGCGCGTCGAACAGTGGTGGTCCCAGGATGCGCTGCGGGACGAGGTGGAGACGTTGCTGGCGGCAGGACTGACTCCGGACAGCACGGCCGGCAAAGCGGTCGGCTATCAGCAGATGATGGCTGCCTTGCGCGGCGAACTGACCATGGCGCAGGCACGCGACGCCACCATCACGGCCACCTGCAAGCTCGCCAGGCGCCAGGAGCGAACGCTGCGTTCGGACGACAGGATCGTCTGGTTCGAGGGCGCGGACCCGGACCTGCTGGTCCAGGTGCTCGAGCACCTGGGAGGCTGACCCGTCACACGGGCAGCCGACGGTAGTACTCGGTCCCCAGAATCCGCCGGTACAGCGGGCGAGGAAGTTTCAGCAGGACTCCCAGTGTGCGGATGTCCCCACCGGTGGCCTGGCTCGCGTGGGCTGCCATGGCCGCCCGCTTGAAGTCGCAGTAGTCGCGAACGTCCACCCGGTGGGTGATCTGGCCTGAGGGGGTGTAGGCGTTCTCGAACTGTGGCACGGTACCAGGAGGTAGTTCGGCGAACCGGTCGGCGACGTGCACGCCGAAGGCGAACGGCTCCCGGGGGGCTGTTGCGGCGAAGACCCGGTCCAGGCCGCTCAGCTGAGCCGCTGCCACGCCACACCGGTGCACGTGGACGTGGTCCGGATGTCCGTAGCCCCCGGAGGCGTCGTAGGTCACCAGGGTGTGGACGCCCTCCTCCGCGATGATCGCGGCAAGCCTCGCTGCGACATCGGCCACGGGGACCTGGCAGAAGGCCGTTGCTCCACCGACGGCCGAATCGCCGTCGATTCCCGAATCGGCGTAGCCGAGCAGTTCGATCCGAGCGGCACCAAGGATGCGCCCGGATCGCTGCAGCTCGTGGATCCGGCGGCTCCCGAGCCCGGACCCCCTCGACTCGTCGGCCAGGCCTGCCTCACCTGCGGTGGCCGTCACCAGGATCACCCGCTGCCCCTCGGCGTTGGCCCGTGCCATGGTGCCGGCCGTAAGCAGCGCCTCATCGTCAGGATGGGCGTGGAAGAACAGGATGGCTCCGGACACGTTGGCATACTGCCGCATAATCCGCAACGATGCGAACGGCGCGATAGATTGGCTGCAACGACCGGAGGTGTCCATGAAGGTCGCTCACATCAGCGACTGCTACATGCCCCGGCTCGGCGGGATCGAGGTCCAGGTGACCGAGCTGAGCAGGCGGCAGGCGGCCACCGGCCTCGACGTCACCGTGTTCACCGCAACGCCGGGGGAGCAGGTGCGCAATGGGGTGGAGGTCCTCGACGGGGTCACCGTCAACCGGGTTACCGCGCGGATGCCGTTCGACATGCCGGTGCATCCGCGCACGACTGCCCACCTCGTCCCGCTGCTCGAGGAGCTCGAACCGGACATCGTCCAGGTTCATCTGGGTGTGGTCTCACCGTTCGCCTGGGGCGGTATCCGCTCAGCAGTGCGTGTGGGTCTTCCGACACTGGTCACGGTTCATTGTGTCTGGGGCCAGGCCGCGAAGGCGTCATACGGCTTCGCCGATCACCTCGTGAAGTGGAGCGAGTCCGGCGTTCAGCTCAGTGCTGTGAGCACGGTGGCAGCCGAGCGGATCGAGGCGGCCTCTGACCACCCGGTGACGGTGCTGGTGGTGCCCAATGGAGTTGACCCCCGGGACTGGAATGCCCGGGGCCGTCATATCCCGACGCCCGAACAGGCAGCGGCCGCTCCGGTGCGGTTCGTGGCCGCCATGCGGCTGGCTCCGCGCAAGCGCGCGACTCCACTGTTGCGGATGTTCCTCGCGGCCAGGGAACTGGCCGCGGGCAGGGAGATGACCCTGCACATCGCAGGAGATGGTCCGCACCGGGCCAGGTTGCAGCGCTGGATCGACTCGCACGGACTGGCCGATGTCGTCACACTGACCGGCCGGCTCAGCCGCCCGGATCTGCAGCAGCTCTACCTCGACAGCGATGTGTTCATCCAGCCCAGCATCAAGGAGAGCTTCGGTCTCGCGGCGCTGGAGGCGCGCGCCACTGGCCTGCCGATCGTGGCGCGTTCCCAGACGGGTCTGACCGAGTTCGTGAACTCGGGTGTCGAGGGACTGCTGGCCGACGACGACCAGGGGATGGCCAAGGCCATCGCGAGGCTCGCTGTCGATGACGAACTGCGGATCCAGATGCAGCGCCACAACACCGATGTCCCACCCGAGCAGGTGTGGTCCAACGTCCTGGAGACTGTGTCAGCCGCCTACGGCACCGCCATCGACCGACTGGCGCAGCGGACGGGCTGACCCTCTGTGGTGATTCGAGAGGATGTGTGGCTGATTTCCGATTCCTCGTGATCAGCGCGAAAATATGGTTATGCAAAGGGATTTCGCCATCGGGCACGGAACCGGCAACGACTTCGTGATCCTGCCCGACGACACCTGGGATCCGACGCCGTCGACCGTTCGGGCGCTCTGCGATCGTCGCACCGGGATAGGCGGGGACGGCATTCTGCGCGTGGTCCGTCTCGACGGCGAGTGGTTCATGGACTACCGCAACGCCGACGGGAGCCTGGCCGAGATGTGCGGCAACGGTGCCCGGGTGTTCGCGAGGTACCTGCTGGAGAGCGGACTGGAAGAGCGCACCTCGGGGGAGTTCCTCACCCGTGCCGGGCAGGTGGCCTACCGGGTCCTGCCCGATGGCGCAATCGCGGTGACCATGTCGGCGCCCGTGATCGGGACCCACGTCATTGTCAGGGTGGGTGACCGGGAATGGGCAGGAGACGCGGTGTTCGCCCCCAACCCGCACGCAGTCGTCGAGGTGAGCGACCTCGCCGATGCCGGTGATCTGCTCGGCGCGCCCGGGATCCCCCCCGATGTCTTCCCCGAAGGCGCCAACATCGAGTTCGTGCGGGTGGACGCTCCTGGCAGGGTGAGCATGCGTGTCTTCGAACGGGGGGTGGGGGAGACGATGTCATGCGGGACCGGAGCGGTCGCGGTGGCTGCGGCTCATGCCGCCGAGTACGGGATAGCCCTCTGCGATGGTGTGCTTGTTGAGGTCCCCGGCGGTCTCCTGACCGTTCGGGCGCTTGGCGCGGAGTCAGTCGCACTTGAAGGTCCCGCGGTCCTCGTTGCACACGGACAACTCGCAGCGGACTGGATCGACGCCAACCCATGAGACAGGACGATGAAGCAGTGTCCACCGATGGACACCGCGCTGACCCGGCCTCGGATGCTGAGAACACCGAGGCGCTGGAGCGTGAGGCGCTGCGCCGGATCGCGAGCCTGTCCACCGAACTCGAAGACATCAGCGAGGTCGAGTACCGGCGGATCCGGCTGGAGCGCGTCGTGCTCGTCGGTGTCTGGACCGGGGGCTCGGCTGCGGAGTCGGAACTCTCGATGACGGAACTGGCGAGGCTTGCCGAGACCGCCGGGTCCGTGGTGTGCGACGCCCTGATCCAGCGCAGGAATCGACCCGACAGTGCGACCTACGTCGGCAAGGGCAAGGCCGGTGAGCTGGCCGGAATCATCGCTGCCCACGACGCCGACACGCTGATCTGTGACGGCGAACTGACCCCGGGCCAGCTGCAGGCTCTGGAGCGGATCGTCAAGGTCAAGGTGGTCGATCGCACCTGGCTGATCCTCGACATCTTCGCCCAGCACGCCCGCAGTAGGGAGGGCAAGGCCCAGGTGCAGCTCGCGCAGCTGCAGTACATGCTCCCGCGCCTTCGGGGCTGGGGTGAGGCGATGAGCCGGCAAGCCGGCGGCATCGGTACCCGGGGTCCCGGTGAGACCAAGCTCGAGTCCGACCGGCGCCGCATCCGCGATCAGATCTCCAGGCTCGGCCGCGAGATCAAGGACATGTCCGCCGCCCGCGAGACCCAGCGCCGCAACCGTCGTCGCCATCACGTCGCCTCGGTCGCCATCGTCGGTTATACGAACGCGGGCAAGTCGTCTCTGCTGAACCGGCTCACCGATGCGGACGTGATGGTAGCCGACGAGCTCTTCGCCACGCTGGACCCCACCGTGCGCCGGGCCAGAACGAGTGCCGGACAGGAATACACCCTGACCGACACTGTGGGGTTCGTTAGACATCTGCCCCATCAACTGGTCGACGCGTTCACCTCGACACTGGAGGAGGTGCGCCACGCCGACCTCCTGCTGCACGTCGTGGACGGTGCCGACCCTGATCCAGCTGGCCAGATCGCCGCTGTGCGAGAGGTGCTCCAGGAGATAGGCGCCCAGGACCTCCCCGAGATCCTGGTGGCGAACAAGGCCGACCTCGGCCCCTCGGGCGCTCCGCCCGAGGCGCTGGGCGTGTCGGCCCGGACCGGGGCAGGTATCGAGGAGCTCAACGAACGCATCGCCACAGAGCTGCAACGCAGCCTGACGGAGGTCCGGATCGTCGTACCGTTCGACCGCGGAGACCTCGTTTCCGACCTACATGACCACGGGCAGGTGCGATCCGTCGCATACTTGGAGAATGGGGTGGCGCTCGACGTGCTCGTGCCACGCTGGCTGTATGCGCAGGTAGTGCCGTTCCTGGCTCGTGATGGAGGCTGATGTGACGGCTGTGGTCGGGCGGCGCAGCGCTCCGTCCTGGCTGCCCGTGGTCATCGCCGCCGGGGTCACGGTATCGGTCCCCGGCATCGTGCTGTCAGTGTCGGTCGCGCAGCCCGGCGCTGCCGGTATCACGGAATGGCCCCAGACCCGAGCGGTCGTGTTCGCCGGCCTCGGCATGCTCACGCTGCTCGTCGGTCTCACCGGCCTCTGGCGCCTGCAGCAGCACCAGTCGGTCAGGCACCGGACCGGGATCGCGCTCCTGCTGCTCGGGTATCTGCTCACCCTGCTCGGGGCCGTCATGGAGTTCCTGTTCTGGCCCGACGCGCCGGCAGCGGCCGTACCTTCGTCGCTGCTGACTGCGCTGGCGGCTCCCTTCCTGATCACAGCGCTGCTCCTGCTCTGCTGGCCGCAGCGCGGCGCTCCCGGCCTTCGTCGTCGGGCCCTCATCGACCTGGCAGTGGGGTTCCTCGGGCTTCTGGTGCTGTGGATGGCTCTGGTGGCCCCCGGGCACACCTACGACGGCACCTGGTTCAGTGCCTTCTCCGCGGTGGCGGTCAGCCTCTCCGAGTTCGCCACCATCTCAGTCGTGCTCCTGGTGGCCTCGCTGACGCGCATCAAGACCGATCTGCCCATCATCCAGGCGATCCTGCTGCAACTCAGTGTGGGTGTGCTGGCGGCCCAGCACCTGCTGTCGAGCTTCTGGCTGCTCAGCAAGCCAACACTGGTCATGACTGCTGCCCTTGTTGCACTGTCGGCGGCATTGGTCCTGGCCCTGGCCTTCCTGGGCAGGCGCAGTTCCGAGCGTGAGCTCGCCCGGCACCTGTGGATGCGGGACATCTGGTCCACGTTCGTGCCCTTGAGCCCGGTGGCGGTCGCGGCAGCGCTGCTGCTGTTCATCCTGGGAACCGGGGACCCGTCGACTGCGGCATCCGCGGCGGTTGCTGTGGCCCTGCTGCTGCTGATCGCTGCCATCATCTGGCTACGGATGCTCGCCACCCTGTCCGTCAGGCGCGCGACGGTGAGTTCCATGGCCGTGCACTTCGACGCCGCCGAGCAGCAGGGCTGGTTCCAGGTGCTCACGCGGCAGAGCCGCGAGATGGTCGTCGTGGTCGATGAGCAGACCAGGATCGTCTACCTGAGCCATCCGCTGGTCCGGGTCCTCGGTCTCGAAGGCCATGATGTGCGCGGGCGCTACCTGAACACGGTCCTGCCGGGCGTGACCCGGGACGACCTGCTCGATGCGCTGGAGACCAGTGACTCCGGGATTCCAGTGCAGATCGAGCTGTCGGTGGTCGATCACGCCGGGCGTGACCACGACCTGCAGTTCCTCGTCTCGGCACTGCACAGCTCCGGTACCGACGGCTATGTGCTGACCGGCAGCGACATCACCGACGCACGTCGTCTGCGGACGCAGCTCGGTGAATCGCGGCGTCGTGACAGTCTCACCGGACTGCTCAACCGTGACGGCTTCATCTCCAGCATCGCCGAGGCCCAGGACTGGGTGGCCCCCACGAGGCTGGCGGTGGTCGTCATCGATCTGGTCGATTTCCGGGCGATCAACGACACCCGCGGTCATGACGTCGGCGACATCCTGTTGCGGCGATTCGCCGACCTGCTCGAGGGTCTGGACGCGCCCGTGGTCGCGGTCGCACGACTCGGGGGTGACGAGTTCGGAGTCCTGCTGCGGTCCTCGGAGACTCAGGCCGCCGCCGAGCACGTCGCGGAGACCTCGAAGAACGGGATGAGTGCGGTCAGGCTGCCCGATGGTTCCCATGTGGGGGTCCGGGCCGCCGTGGGCTACGCCCAGCTGCTGTCCGCGACGGACTCCGCGGCGACGCTGGTTGAGCACGCCGACCTCGCCGCAGCGGTGTCCAACGCCGAGCACCAGCAGGAACTCGTGCGATACGAGCCGCGGATGAAAGAGGACCTCAACCGCCGGTTCCTGCTGTTCCAGAACGTTCGTGAGGCCATCGAGAACCGTGAGTTCGTGCCCTTCTACCAGCCGATCATCGAGCTCGACTCGGGCCGGGTGTGGGGAGTGGAGGCGCTGGCACGGCGTCGGCTGCCCACCGGGGAGCTGATCTCACCCGAGGAGTTCATACCGTCGGCGGAGCGGCTCGGCCTGGTCGGGAGGATCGATGCCATGATCCACCGCCAGGCGCTGGAGGACGTCGCTGATCTGCAGTCCATCACTCCGGGTCTGTGCGTATCGATCAACGTGGCGCCCATGGAGCTGACCTCGGAGTTGCTGCCCGGACTGGTCGAGCAGATCGTGGGTTCTCGACTACCGGCCGACCGTGTGGTGGTCGAGTTCACGGAGTCTACGGTGGCCGAGAACGAGGATGTCATGAGAGCGGTCATCTCCCGGCTGCACCGGGTCGGTGCCTGGGTCGCTCTGGACGATTTCGGCACTGGGTACTCGTCGCTGTCCGGGCTCAGCGATCTGGATGTGGACGTGATCAAGGTCGACCAGAGCTTCGTGCGCAGGGTCGCCACGGACGCGCGTGCGATCGCGATCTTCCGCTCCATCGTGGCACTCGGCCGTAACCTCGGGCTGCACACCCTCGCCGAGGGTGTGCGCAGTACCGAACAGGCGGACATCCTGCGAGGTCTGGGATGTGATCGGGCCCAGGGCTACCTGTTCGGCGCCCCGATGAGCAGGGCGGAGCTCGAGGACTGGCTGGCTGCTGGTGGTGTGACGGCGACCAAGGACCAGCAACGCTGATCCGGATCGGCCGGTTCTGCTTGCGGACCGCGCCATCTGACGCGCCACTGTCCCCAGGAACCGATTCGCGCGACAGGGTACGGGTGAGCGTGGACTACCGTGGAGTGGTGAGCGAAGTGTCCGACGTGCCGGTCCGTCTGGCCGAGGTGATTGCCGGCCTCGAGGGTCAGCACCGCGCCAATCAGGATGAGATGGCAGTGGCAGTCGCCGACACGATCGAGCAGGGCGGTGTCCTGCTGGTCCAGGCAGGCACTGGAACCGGCAAGTCGCTCGGCTACCTCGTTCCCGCGATCCTGGCGCTGGGAGACGCCACGGAACGTGTGGTGATCTCCACCGCCACGCTTGCCCTGCAGCGGCAGCTGGTCACCGGAGATCTCCCCTCGGTGCTCGAACTGGACGCAGCCGGGCTGACGACGGCTGTGCTCAAAGGCAGGGCGAACTACCTGTGCAAGGCGCGCCTGGCAGCCGGGGCGGACGGCCAGGATGCCATGGAGCTCGATGGCGCGGTCGGACGCCTGGAGAAGGAGGCTGACCGGCTGCGAAGCTGGGCCGAGCAGACGCAGACCGGCGACCGGGACGATTTCGATGATGATATCGATCCCCGAGTATGGCGGGCCATGTCGGCGACAGGGCGCGAGTGCGTCGGGGCGTCCAAGTGCAGCTATGCGCTGGAGTGCTTCGCGGAGAATGCCAAGGAGGCGGCCGCGCGTGCGGACATCGTGGTCACCAACCACGCGGTCCTGGCTCTCGACGGGCTCGACTCGACGGCACTGCTGCCTGAGCACGATGTGCTGATCGTGGACGAGGCTCACGACTTCCCTGCGCGGGCCACCTCCGCATCGGCCGTCGACCTGACGATCGCGGCGTGCGAACGGGCGACGCGTGAGGCCAGGAGCCTGATCGACGGTTCGACCCACGGAGACCTGGTGGCGGCGACCGCCGACCTCGAGAAAGCCTTCATCGACTACGGTTCCGAACGGGTGACTTTCCAGGCGCTGCCGCAATCCCTGGTGGAACCCCTGGCCGCGCTGCGGGACTGCTGCCATGTGGCGGTCTCCGAGGTGAACCGTTCGGACGCCGAAGCGGCTCGCCGGCACCGGGTGGCCGCGGGACTCCAGGAGATCCATGATGTGATCGGCGATCTCCTCTCCCAGGGCCCCGATGATGTGCTGTGGTTCGAAGGTCGCGGTGCGCCCGGGCTGCATCTTGCGCCGTTGTCGGTGACGGAGGTGACCAAGACGGTGATCGGTGAGCCGAAGGCTGTCATCCTCACCAGTGCGACCCTGGCACTCGGTGGCTCCTTCGAATCGTTCCGTCACGACCTCGGGCTGGCCGGCGCCGGGATCGAGAGCTCGGAACTGGACGTCGGATCACCCTTCGACTACGGTGCCCAGGGCATTCTTTACGTGGCCACGGACCTGCCTCGCCCGGGCCGGGACGCGATGAATCAGGCGACACTCGAACGGGCTCTGGAGCTTGTCGAGGCAAGCGGGGGCGGGGCGCTCATCCTGTTGAGCTCCTGGCGCGCGGTCGAAGAGTACGGCGAGTACTTCCGGGCGAAGCTGTCCCCGGAATTCTCGCTGCTGCTGCAGAGGCGCGGCGAACCGGTCACCAGACTTGTGAAGGAGATGTCACTGTCGAGTTCGGGTGTGCTCATCGGCACTCTCTCGCTCTTCCAGGGGGTCGATCTGCCCGGTGACCTGTGTCGGCTGGTGATCATCGACAGAATCCCCTTCCCCCGGCCCGATGAGCCTGTGCTCGCGGCCCGCAGCTCCCGGGTCGAGGAGGCTGGGGGCAGTGGCTTCACTGCGATCTCGGTGCCCCGTGCGGCCTTGCTGCTGGCGCAAGGAGCGGGGCGTCTGATCAGGACACCCAGCGATCGTGGTGTGGTCGCGGTCCTTGACCCGCGGCTGGTCAGATCCAGCTATGGAAGCTATCTGAGGCGCAGCCTGCCGGACTTCTGGAACACGCAGGACCGGACGGTGGTCATGGCCGCTCTCGAGCGCCTGAGGGAGGCGAGTCGCCGCGGGCGCGGTATGACGGACCTGCGTCCGTCAGGATCAGACGCGCCGCAGGACTGAGACGACCTTTCCCATGATGGTGGCTCGTTCGGCCGGGATCGGTTCGTAGGCGCTGTTCTGGGGCAGGAGCCACACTCCGGCGCCATCGCGCTTGAATGTCTTCACGGTGGCCTCGCTGTCGGGGCCGTCGGTGAACATCGCGGCGACGATGTCGCCGTTCTGGGCGGTCGGCTGGGAACGGACGACCACGTAGTCGCCGTCGCAGATGGCCGCGTCGATCATCGAGTCCCCCCGGACCTCGAGGATGAAGAGCTCTCCCGGACCGGTCAGCTCCGTGGGGAGTGAGAACACCGACTCCACGTGCTGTTCGGCCAGGATGGGTCCGCCGGCTGCAATACGTCCCACCACCGGCACTGCGACGCTGCTTGCCGTCTGCCCGGGTGATTCCCTGCGTGACTCGAGTGAGGTGACGGTCGCCAGCGCCGCCGGTGATTCCTCGTCGGAGATCCCTTCCAGCACCTCCAGGTCATCGGCAGCGTCAACCTCGCCTGCGGCCACGTCGACCACGACCAAGGTGCGGGGACGGTTCGGGTCCTTGCGCAGGTATCCCTTCGCCTCAAGGGTCCGCAGTTGGTGCGAAACGCTGGAGGAGCTGGTCAGTCCGACTGCTTGGCCCACCTCCCGGACGCTGGGCGGGTAGCCGTGATCGGCGATGAACTCCCGCAGGAACCGCAGCACTGCTTGCTGCCGCTTGGTGAGTCGCTGTCGCGTCTTCGATGATTCCGTCATCTGCACTCCTTCACCCCCTGCTGAGATCTGACGAACTCAACCCTCAAGCTTTCCTTCAGAGCTTAGCGCCCAGCACCAGAGGTATTCAAACAAATGTTCGAATACCTCTGGTGCGTGTCGGACCTGCTTGATAGAACTGTTACAACAGCCGAAATCGAACAAGTGTGCGAATCGACTGGGCGCGTCGGGCGTGAATCGAGCTTGGGTCCAGTGGGCGAATCGTCGTCCGGTTGCGGGTGTTGATCAGGAGGAGGCGACATGTCATTGCAGGGATCGTTGCGAGGAGCTCCATTCGCAGGGGATGGAATGGATAGCGTCGTGGCCTCCGGGCGACTGGATCGCAGACGGGATCGCTGGAAGCCGGTGATAGCCGTCGGTGGTGTGGTTGCCCGCATCGTGGTGCTGGCATGTGTGGTCGCCATCGCCTGGGCGCTCTATACGGCGTGGAGTTCGGGAGGTTCGGCCTCGCGGGCGAGCCTCGATGCGGCGGCGGCTCGGGGCAGTGGTCCAGCGGCCACTGCTGTGACGGAGAACGACGGCGCGTCGCTGCTGAGTGCGCCTTCGCATCGAGAGCACGTTGTCAGCGCCGGGGAGACCCTCTGGGGACTGGCGACGGCCATCGCGGCCGACGAAGACCCCCGAGCCGTGGTGCACGAGATCTCGGTGCTCAACGGCCTGAGAACGGCGTCCATCTCGGCGGGTGACGTCATCGTGCTGCCGGTGAGGTGACGCCGTGGAGGAGAGTCTCCTGGGCCGACACGCCCACAATTCGGACACGGTTGCCGTTTGTGGGGGAATGGCTCTATCGTCACAACATGTTGTAGTTACGTGCGTGTGATTCGTCCACAGGTTGTGGTGTGAGATTCACAAGTGGTCCCCAAGAAACCCACAGAGATCTCCACAGAACCATCCACATGGGCGGTATTCGCAGGTAACAGGAAGAAGGAAGATCCACATGCATTGCCCGTTCTGCCGGACCTCGGAGTCGCGAGTCGTTGATTCCCGGGCCACCGACGATGGTGTGGCGATTCGCCGGCGCCGTCAGTGCGCCGCCTGCGGACGTCGTTTCACCACGGTGGAGACCCCCAGCCTCAACGTGCTCAAACGCTCCGGTGTCTCCGAGGGGTTCAGCCGGAACAAGGTCGTCAGCGGGGTCCGCAAAGCCTGCCGGGGCAGGCCTGTCAGCGAGGACGACCTGGCAGTGCTGGCCCAGCAGGTCGAGGACACCATCCGGCAGTCCGGTCTGGCGGAGGTTCCCAGCGATGAGGTCGGCCTGGCCATCCTGGGCCCGCTTCGCAGTCTCGATGAGGTCGCATACCTGCGGTTCGCCTCGGTGTACCGGGGTTTCACCAGTGCGGAGGACTTCGAGAAGGAGATCAGGGACATGCGCCAGGAAGGTCGGTCCGAGGATGACTGAGGCCAAGGTGCCCGATCAGATGAGCCTGAACGAATCAGTGACACAGATAGAGGAGAAGCAAGCGACGATGACCCAACTGCCCTACGAGAGAACAGAGGAAGAAGTGTCCAAGCCCGCCAGTGAGATTTCGATCAAGGGCGACGGTGGTCTCGTGATCGAGCGCACCTTCAGCAACGAAGGCGTACACCCCTACGACGAGGTCAACTGGGAACGTCGCGATGTCGTGCAGACGAACTGGAAGACCGGCGAGACGGTCTTCGAGCAGCGGGGGGTGGAGTTCCCCGACTTCTGGAGTATCAACGCCTCGACCATCGTCACCAGCAAGTACTTCCGGGGCGCTCTGGGTTCGGAGGAGCGCGAATGGTCGTTGCGGGAACTCATCGACCGGGTCGTGGGGCAGTACGTCAGCAATGGACTGAAGTACGGCTACTTCGCGAGCCGGGAGGATGCCTCGGTGTTCTCCGACGAGCTGACCTGGCTGCTGCTGCACCAGCACTTCTCGTTCAACTCGCCTGTCTGGTTCAACGTGGGCACCACCAGTCCGCAGCAGGTCTCGGCCTGCTTCATCCTGGCCGTGGACGACACGATGGACTCGATCCTCAACTGGTACAAGGAGGAGGGGCTCATCTTCAAGGGCGGCTCCGGGGCAGGGCTGAACATCTCCCGCATCCGTTCCAGCAAGGAGTTGCTGCGCTCCTCGGGCGGCACCGCCAGTGGACCTGTGTCGTTCATGCGCGGCGCCGACGCCAGTGCAGGAACCATCAAGTCCGGTGGGGCGACCCGTCGCGCCGCCAAGATGGTGGTCCTCGACGTCGACCACCCGGACATCCAGGAATTCATCGACACGAAGGTGCGTGAGGAGGAGAAGATCCGGGTCCTGCGGGATGCGGGCTTCGACATGGACCTCGGCGGCTCGGACATCACCTCGGTGCAATATCAGAACGCGAACAACTCGGTCAGGGTCTCCGACGACTTCATGCGTCAGGTCGAGGCGGACGGAGACTTCAATCTGGTGGCACGCACTGACGGTCGGGTCATCGAGACTGTGAGAGCACAGAAGGTGTTCCGGGCGATGGCAGAGGCCGCCTGGGCCTGCGCTGACCCTGGGATCCAGTACGACGGAACGATCAACGACTGGCATACCAACCCGGAGACCGGTCGGATCACGGCTTCCAACCCGTGCTCGGAGTACATGAGCCTGGACAACTCGAGCTGCAACCTGGCCTCGCTCAACCTGCTCAAGTTCCTCCGAAGCGACGATACCTTCGATGTCGAGCGGTTCGTGAAGGCGACTGAGCACATCATCACCGCGATGGACATCTCGATCTGCTTCGCAGACTTCCCGACCGAGGCGATCGGGGACACCACCAGGGACTACCGACAGCTGGGCATCGGCTACGCCAATCTCGGTGCGCTGCTCATGGCGGCGGGTCTGCCCTACGATTCCGACGGCGGTCGTGCGCTGGCCGCTTCGATCACGTCACTGCTGACGGGTGTCTCCTATCGACGCAGTGCCGAGCTCGCTGGGATCGTCGGCCCCTACAAGGGGTATCACCGCAATGCCGAGGCGCACACCCGTGTCATGCGCAAGCACGCTGCCGCGACCGACTCGGTTCGTCCAGCGGCAACCATGGATCGCGACATTCTGCGAGAGGCGACCAAGCAGTGGCAGTTGGGCATCGACACCGGCGCCAAGAACGGCTGGCGCAACGCCCAGGCCAGCGTCCTGGCACCGACCGGCACGATCGGCTTCATGATGGACTGCGACACCACCGGTGTTGAGCCGGACTTCTCGTTGGTCAAGTTCAAGAAGCTCGTGGGCGGCGGTTCCATGCAGATCGTGAACAACACGATCCCCCGCGCGCTGAAGAAGCTGCAGTACCCGGAGGAGACGATCGAAGCCATCGTCGAGCACATCGGCGAGAAGGGCAACGTGGTCGGCGCTCCGGGACTGCGCGAGGAACACTACGCCATCTTCGACTGCGCAGTCGGGGAGCGGGCGATCACTCCGATGGGTCACGTGCGGATGATGGCTGCCGTGCAGCCGTTCCTGTCCGGTGCGATCAGCAAGACGGTGAACATGCCGAGCGAGTCCACGGTCGATGATGTTGCCGAGATCTATCTCGAAGGGTGGCGTCTCGGCCTCAAGGCCCTTGCCATCTACCGGGATGCTTCCAAGGTGGGTCAGCCGTTGTCGGACTCCAAAGCGAAGTCCAGTTCGGACAAGCCTGAGGTCCAGGTCGAATACCGCCCGGTTCGCAAGCGCCTGCCCAAGAAGCGCCCTTCGCAGACGGTGAGCTTCACCGTCGGCGGCGCGGAGGGTTACATGACTGCCGGCTCCTACCCGGACGACGGTCTTGGGGAAGTGTTCCTGAAACTGGGCAAACAGGGCTCCACGCTGGCCGGTGTCATGGATGCGTTCTCCATCGCGGTGTCGATCGCCATTCAGTACGGCGTCCCGTTGGAGGCGTTCGTGTCGAAGTTCGTGAACATGCGCTTCGATCCGGCCGGACTCACCGATGATCCGGATATCCGGATGGCCCAGTCCATCATGGACTACATCTTCCGCCGCCTGGCCCTGGACCATCTCCCGTATGAGAAGCGGGCGGCTCTCGGCATCCATACCGCCGAGGAGAGGGCCCAGACTCTGGACAACGCTGCTTCGGCACCGGGGTCGGATGACCTCGACGTCGAGACCATGCAGCAGTCCGCCGCTGTGTCTGAGGAGCCGGGCGATCGGGGGCTGGGCTCGGCCGATGCCACTGGGACCTCCGATGCACACTCCACGGCCGAACTGCTGGAGATCATCACTGGCAAGTCTGCTGACGCGCCATTGTGCATGACCTGTGGCATCAAGATGCGTCCGGCCGGCTCCTGCTACGTCTGTGAGGGATGTGGGGCGACATCGGGCTGCTCCTGATGTCAACGGTCATTCAATGGCACGCTCAGCGGTCACACTATGCCGAGCGTCGGACATGGAATGTCACGGGTGCGGACCAGCTATGTCTTCGGTGAGGTAGACGGTATCGTGGGTGGCTTGCTCAGCTCAGGCGACCACCAGCTGCAACGGATGAGGATGAATGAGTACTGCGCTTCAACTCCTAGCGCTGGACTGAGATGTCGTCACCCTTGAGGAAGAACGAGGCGGCCGTCAGCTCATCAGCCTCCAGCCATGCCGAGTGCTCGGGTGGCCGATCGTTCCTGATGTAGACAGTTCCGTCGCAGAGGATCCTCGCCGTTCTTGGGAAACTCAATCCGGAGTATGTGACTGCCCGGGGGTCGTTGCCGATCACGGGCTCCACGTGCACACGGAAAGTTCCGGACGGGTGTCCGAGGGTGAAGTCGCCGCCGGTGCCGGACTTCATTGGGCTCTCAGCCAGCGACATGTTCGGGATCGTTCCGGGCACGGCGGCCGCGGCAGCGAGGCAGGTCGCCCCACTACCCGGTGCAGCGCTGTGCATGATTGATTCCAGGTAGAAACGAGCCACGAGGTCGATGCTCAAGGCCCTGACCGTATGCCCGTCAAGATCTGAGTAGTCCTTCGGGTGCGTGACCGAGACGGCGAAGGGCAGCGTGGCCTTGCCGATGGTGTCTTTCGAGTACTGGTCCCACCCGATCAGTTCCGCGATCTTCAGCCGGAGCTCAGTGAGCCGAGGCAGCATATTGGGCGGAGCGAGGATGCTGCCGTCGGGGGCGGGCAGCTCCAGGCCGGTGCAGCCGATCCCGAACTGCTCGGCGTTGAAGAAGCCACAGATGTTGACCATGTCCATGATCGTTACGTCCACGCGACTGCCATCGGACAGTGTGACGGTGTCGACGAGGTTCCCGGTGGGGAAGGTGTTGCCGGTGAAACCACCCCCCTGATCCCGGAAGTCGACCACGATGTCGGCGCCCGTGCCAGGGACACCCCCGATGCTCGTCGAGCCATTCACCCTGGCTTCGCCGTTCAGGACGTCGAGGGTCATGTACATCATCTTCTGGGTATTCGTGGAGAACGCTCGGACGGTGATGGAGCCATCTGTGACGTCAGGGATCATGTTCTTCATGAGCGCGAACACCGGCACTCCGGCCGAGATGTTGCCGCAGTTCATCTTGTAGGTCACGGTCGCCGGCTGATCGGGGAAGATCTGGATGAAGGTGTAGTCGACGTCCGCATCCGGACGTGCCGAAGGCGAGACGATCGCAGTCTTCGACTGCAGGATCGTGTCGCCCCCCAAGCCGTCCATGCCCATGGGGTCCGGTGATCCCCGGACAGCCAGGAGGAATTCCTCAAGGCCCTTCCCGGGTTTGGGGACGTTGTTGCCCTGGAAGTAGAAGCCCCGGCTGCTACCGCCGCGGATCAATGTGATGGGCGCCAGGATCTGTTCGAGGTTGCGGTCATGGTGGAAGTAGCTCACAAGTGGCATCTTCGCAGAGAGGCCGGGGTTTCGCCGGCTAGTTCTGAATGGGAATTCAATTCCTTGGTCTGCTTCCCGCCAACCTGCCCATCCTTGGACAGCGGACCTCAAGCACGGTCTCTCCGCCGGTTCTAGCGCGACCAGGTCGTTGGTCGCAGGATGGTCTGCAGGCTCATACGATGAGTCCACCGGAACTACGTCGGCTGCCTGCCGCGCAACTGCCGGGTGGTGGCCGTCGCCCCGGGACAAGCACCTGCCGCCGTCGCCCCAAACCCGGGATCAGCAGTCCTCAATCCGGGTTGTCGGTCCCGGATGTCGGCAGCGGGCCATGCGCGAGTTCCTCGGCTTCTTCCTGGCCGAGCCCGATCATGACCAGCATCGTCTCGGTGTAGTCGTCAACGGCCTGCGGGCCAATACTCGGGTCTGCCAGGCGCCGCGCAAGTAGCGAGACCCCCGAGGCGACAATCGCAGACAAGGCTGCCTCGGGGTGCTTGGGCGCCACCCTGCCCGTTGCCATCGCCGCATGCAGGTCGTCCATGGCACCCGGCCGGTAACCCGCGTGTAAGCCGAGTTGTTCTGAGAAGGTGCGGACCATGATGTGTGCTGCCAGTTCGTGACTCTCGGACGAACGCCCGAAGAGGCGGATCCTGGCGCTCAGCACCTCTACAGGGTCGCTCAGGCTGGCGGTAGATTCGAACATGAACTGCTCGAATGCAGTGACGGCCTCGTTGGCCGCGACTTCGAAGAGCTCTTCCTTCCCGGAGTAGTAGTTGTAGAAGGATCCGACAGCCAAGTCAGCGAGGTCGGTGATCTCTGCGACGCCGGCTTCCGGGCCTCTCGAGGCCAGGATTTGCTTGGCGGCCTCAATGAGGCGCATGCGGGTGCGTTCTCGCTTGCTCCGAGGTTGGCCTAGCGTCTCGCTGCTGGCTTCGGCCGCAAGGGAATCCGTGTGCACGAATCCACCCTACCGACAACCAGACGAGTGAATCACTATTCAATTATGCCTGAATCATGATTCAGTTCATGCTAGCGTCAGCTTCAGCAAGCAGCGGGGTCCTGACTGGACTGCTCGTATTGCGGGAGGGATGTGCCGTGTTGGCACCGAGTGGGGTCTTGCTGAATTGTCCGGGGCGTCCCCGTGGACGAACCAGGGGGAGCGGCAGCCAGTGCATCAGTCTTTCCTCGGTCGTGCTGCTGAGCCCGGGTGGTTTGTGGCTTGGAGCAGAACCCAGATGTTGCACAGCGGGGACCAGGTCGATTGAGGTTCGCTCCGAGTGGCGATCATGATGGCGGCGAAGACCCCGGCCCGTCTGGTCGTGGCTGTGACCGGTGCGTCAGGAAGCTTCTATGCCTACCGAACGCTGCAACTGCTCTCGCCGCTGGAGATCGAAGTGCACCTCGTGATGTCCTCTGCAGCCCGACGAACGCTCGTGACGGAAACTGACCTACGGGCCGAGCAGTTGGAGGAGGCCGCTGATGTGGTGCACTCGGCCAGCGACATTGGAGCCAGCATCGCCTCAGGGTCGTTTCGGACGCTGGGCATGATGGTTGTCCCGTGCTCGATCAAGACCCTCTCGGAGATCGCCAACGGGATCACTGGGAGTCTCATCTCTCGCGCGGCAGACGTCGTGTTGAAGGAACGACGCCGCTTGGTGCTGATGGTCAGGGAAACACCTCTCCACGCCGGTCATCTCCGCTCGATGTCGTCGGTGACAGAGATGGGGGGAATCATTTGTCCGCCCGTCCCTGCCATGTATGCACGTCCTCGGGACATCACCGAGATCGTGGATCACAGTGTTTCGCGCGCTCTGGACCTGTTCGGGCTGGACACCGGATCCCTCCGGCGCTGGGGCGAGGATCTCGACACCCTTCCCAGCAGCCGGAGCAGGAAGCCGGTGGGCGAGCAGTCCCCTGATGGGCCACCGGTTCGCGTGCCGCGCGACATGCCCTCCACCAACCTCTGGGAAGCAACGTACCGACAATAGGAGTAGATGCGATGACCGATGCGCCCGCACGACAGTACCCGGATCTGCAGGACTACCTGTCCCGCTTGGACAAGCTTGACCTGCTCTACACGATCGATGATGAGATCAACAAGGACAAGCATCTGCATCCGTTTGTGCGGTGGAGTTACGTGTCAGACATCGAAGCCACGGATCGTCGGGGCTTCTACTTCACCAACGTGACCGACAGCAATGGTCGCAAGTACAAGGGCGCGTGTGATGTGGCCGTCGGCACCACAGCTGGCCAGGAGAAGATATACGCGGCAGCGCTCGGGCTGGACTCGACCGTCGACCTCAGCGGGGCAGTTGACGGCCGGCAGCTCCGTGAGGCCGTCGCGGCCAAGTGGGGGGCAGCCTTCGCCAATCCCCTGGCACCCGTGGAGATCTCGTCGGAGGATGCGCCTGTTCACGAAGTGGTCATGACGGGTGATGATCTGGTGGGTGACGATAAGGGGCTGGCCAGCCTGGCCATCCCGAACAACACCCCGGGGTGGGACACGGCTCCCTACTTCTCGACCGGGCTCTGGATCACCGAGGACCCAGATACGGGTCGGGTCAACTACTCCCAGAACCGGGTGAACATCAAGGCCTCCGACCGGATGAACGGGATGTGGCTGATCCAGACCGGTGGTGACGCACACAAGAACTGGGTGAAGTACAAGGAGCGCGGCGAGAAGATGCCAGTGGCTCTGATCGTCGGAGCACCTCCGGCGATCCAGGTCATCGGACCGCAGAAGACTCCTGGCTCGGCCAATGACATCGGCTTCGCGGGCGGGCTTGCCGGCGCGCCGATGCGTGAGGTCAAGGCCAAGACGGTCCCATTGATGGTCCCCGCGGATGCGAACATCATCATCGAAGGATGGATCGATCCCACCAAGCTGGAGATGGAAGCCCCCTTCGGGGAGTCCCACGGCTACATGTCGACCGAAGAGTACAACCACTCCATCGAGGTGACCGCGGTCACGAAACGCAAGCACGCCATCATCACGTCGATGATCTCCGAACTGACACCGTCCGAGTCAGGGGTCATCAAGTCCATGGGCTACAACGGGGTGATGCTCAACTTCCTGCAGAACACCATCCAGTGCAACTTCGTCAAGGACGTCGTGCTCTACGACCATCTCATCGGCGTTTCCCGGTTCACCACGATCGTGTTCGAACACGGCACGCCCAAGACGGAGATCTGGCGGGCACTACGAGCCGCCACGATTCTGATGCGCTCGGTGGGCAAGATCACGATAGGCGTCAGTGAGGACATCAACCCCGAGTCGATGGAAGAGATCTGGTGGGCAGTCGCCTACCGCACTGACCTGCCTCACGACGTCCAGATCAACGACTACCAGGCCAACGGTCACGCACCGAAGCTGCGAGGCGGTCGCGAATGGGAGGGTCAGATGATCATTGACGCAACCACCAAGTACCCGATGCCGCCCGTATCATTGCCGAAGCAGCAGTACATGGAAGAAGCGAAAGACCTGTGGCACAAGGCCGGACTGCCGGAGATCAAGCCGGTGCGCAAGTGGTACGGCTACTCTCTCGGCGACTGGTGCGACGAGTGGGATGCGTGTGCCAAACGGGCGGCAGAGGGCGACTGGCTGGCCAATGGTGTGCGCACCGCCCGGCTGGTGGATACCGACCAGGTCGGTGGCCCGACCGCCGGTGTCCCCAATGCCCATCCCGTCGTGTACAACGAGTCCACGGGCAACGTCACCTACCCCGATAGCTTCCCAGTCGTCGACGACTTCAGCACTGACGATTAGTCCACCGATCCGCCCCGGAGCCGGTTCCCCCCGGATCGTCGAGAGGGCCCGTAGGAACAGCAAGGAGTCGTGAGCTGATGCCATACAAGGACATGCGCGAGTTTGTCGACGTCCTTGAGAAGAAGGGCCTACTGAGTCGGATCGGCGCCGAAGTCGATCCCGAATGGGAGATCAACGGCGTCACCCACACGGTGACCAGCGAAGGGGGGCCGGCCGTCCTCTTCGAGAACGTGAAAGGGACATCAACACCGGTGCTCTCCGAGCTGTTCGGGCGCTCCTGGCGTCGGCTGGGGCTGGCTATGGATCTCGACACCACAGATCAGGTCTCGATTCGGGCTGAGTGGATGAAGCGGATCGAGGAGCCGATCGATCCAGTGCTCGTGGACAGCGGGCCCTGTAAGGAGAACATCCTCACAGGGGAACGGGCGAGCATGGATGGGCTGTTCCCGATGGTCCGCTGGCATGAGGGCGACGGCGGCTACTACCCAGGGACACTGGGCATGCTGGTGACTGCCGATCCCGAGACGGGCGATCAGAACGTCGGCTGCTACCGCATGATGTATCGCAGCGGCACGGAGACCGGTCTCATGATGCAACCGTTCCAGGGTGGGGCACAACACCTGGAGAAGTGGAGCCGGTTGCACCCCGGTGTCGCGATGCCGGTGGCTGTGGTGTTCGGCGCCGACCCCTGCTACGTCCTGGCCGGCGGATCCAAGTTCGACCAGCCCCCAAGTGAGGATGCCTACGCGGGTGGACTGCGAGGCGAAGCGATCGAAGTCGTCACCTGTGAAGACTCAGGCCTCAAGGTACCGGCAAATGCCGAGTTGGTACTTGAGGGCTTGGTCATGCCTGGCGAAATGGACAAGGATGGCCCGTTCGGCGAATTCACAGGCTTCCTGGATCATCAGAGCCGCTGCAACATCTTCCGAATCACGACGATCACGCACCGGGACGATCCGATCTTCCACGGTGAACGTGAAGGTTACCCGTCCGAGGGTGGACTGATCTACATCCTTGGCATGGAACCGGTCGTCCTGGCAAAGCTGCAGAGCGTCGAGGGTGTGCTCGACGTTCACATGCCACTGTCGGGGGTGGGTTTCGAGCTCATCATCTCCATGCGGGTGACCAGTCGGGGACAGGTCCGCCAAGTGATCCAGGAGGTCTTCGGGGACCCTGACGTCGGGGGCTACATCAAACACGTCACCGTCGTCGGCGAGGGCATCGATATCAGGAACCGTGACGACGTGGCTTGGGCGGTTGCCACCCACGTGCAGGCAGATAGGGATCTCCTGATCATCCCGCGATGCCCACAGACCAGCCTGGACGCTTCACAGACCCGAAGAAACTGGGGAACGAAGCTGGGCATCGACGCAACCGGACCCATCTTCGACTACCAGGAGGAGGGTCAAGACTTCCCATCCCTGTGTGATGACCCCGACATCAAGGCTCGCGTCAAGGCGCAGTGGGACAAGTACGGCATCACATGACAGGTCCAATCAAGCGGAGAACGAACCCGAACGGTACGAGCAGGACGCGGACATGAACGAGCAGGGCACTGCGATCATCGACCAGGAGTCGTTCGACGGCTCCGTGAGATCCATCCTGGCTGAGGTAGATGTGCTGACGCTGGCAACCGTGAGCCCCGAAGGCCCATGGGCGGCAGACGTGTTCTTCGCCGCCGACGAGTTTCGACTGTACTTCTGGTCATCCCCCAGCTCGCGGCACTGCCTCGACCTGGGTCAAGTCCCGAGATGTGCCGCCACCATCCACCCGGTTGTCCGATCATGGCAGACGATCACCGGGCTCCAACTCACCGGGACGACGGCTCGCGCCAGCGATACGGATCGGGCGGCACAGACCTATCTCGCCAAGTACCCCTTTGCCAAGCCCTTGATCAACGGTGCGTCGGCCAGGTCCGCTGTGCCGTGGGAACTGCGGGTCACGCGGATCCGGCTGATCGACAACACCCTCGGCTTCGGACAATCGCTGTCCGCGGAGGTCGAAGACGGACGACTCGGGGACCCCAGCCCCGACAGGGAGATGCAGGAGGCAACTGATGAGCGCCAGTGACAAGTCCGACCGGTCGATGGACCCGCACGCTGCGGCAGCCAGCCCGCAGTCGCCTCATCTGCAGCCACCACAGCGGTCGGCAACACCTGCGCCAGCAGAACCCCAGTCCTCGGTCGACATGCAGGCACACTTGGACGCGTTGCGTGCCAAGGATCTCCTCGTGGAGGTCGACGTACCCGTGAACAAGGACACCGTGCTGCACCCGCTGGTGCGTTGGCAGTACTGCGGGGGAATCCCGGAGGACGAACGAAAGGGATTCCTGTTCACCAACGTGGTCGATGGCAAGGGCCGCACCTACGATATCGACGTCGCTGTCGGGGTCATGGCAGGAAACCCCGACATCTACAGCGTCGGGATGGGTGTGCCCATCGACCAGATCGCCGGTCACTGGCTGACGTCCATGGAGCAACCTGTCGATCCTGTCGAAGTCACACAAGCGCCCTGTCAGGAGATCGTAGTCACCGGGGAGGACCTCACCAAGGAGGGTGGCGGCCTGGACGGCCTACCCATCCCAGTGTCAACCCCGGGCTACGACGTGGCGCCCTATTTCACTGCAGGATGCTGGGTCACCAAAGACCCTGACAACGGCATCCAGAACATGGGCGTGTACCGGGGGAACCTCAAATCCTCGACCCGGGTTGCCGTGATGATGGAACGTGCAACACTGGCCGGTGGCTGGGAGGACTGGAAGAAGTACCGGGCGCGCGGCGAGAAGATGCCGGCTGCGGTCGTCCTGGGCGCGCCGCCCGCCGTCGAATACTGTGGCCCGCAGAAACTGCCCCTCGACAATGATGAGGTCCGCGTGGCCGGTGCCCTCGCCGGACAACCGGTGGAGGTCGTCCGGGCCAAGACCGTCGACCTGCTCGTACCCGCTCACGCACAAGTCATTGTCGAGGGTTTCATCGACGACGAATACCTCGAGCCGGAGGGCCCCTTCGGAGAGAGTCACGGCTACATGTCCCTCGAGGAGTTCAACATGATCTTCGAGGTCTCCGCCATCACTCGCCGACGCAAGGCGGTCATCACCTCCCTCATCTCACAGGTGACTCCCTCGGAGTCCAGCGTGATCAAGAAGCTCGCCTACGAACCCATCTACCTGGAGCACCTGCGCGATCATCTGGCCATCAAGCAAGTCAGGCAGGTCGTCATGCACGAGCCACTCACCAACCTGCGGGCATTCCTGTTCATCGTCTTCGAACACGGCACCCCGAAGACGGAGATCTGGCGAGCCCTGGAAGGAGCCACCTCACTGCAACCCGCCGTCGGCAAGTTCTGCATCGCTGTCGATGAGGACATCGACCCGAGCAACACTGACCACGTCTTGTGGGCCATGGCGTTTCGCTGCAACCCACGTGAGGACTTGGTCGTGCTGCCGTACCGTTCACACGGACATGCTCCGGCCGAAGCAGGCATGGAGATCGACTCGACCGTCCTGATCAACGCCACGCAGAAGGGACCCATGCCCGCCGTTGCGCTGCCGAAACAAGCGCACATGGAGGCAGCCAAGGAACTGTGGGACTCCCTCGGACTCCCCAAGCTGCGGCCGACGAATCCGTGGTACGGCTATTCACTCGGCGTCGACGATCCGCGCTGGGACGAAGCCGCGCAACGTGCAGCTGTCAGTGACTGGGAGACGAACGGTAGTGAGACATGGCCGCGGCGACGAAAGATGTCGACCACCAATCTGCCTACTTCAGTTGTGGAGCACAAGCCGGAGAAGGTGAGTAGCACCCACGTTGACGAATCGGACAAGGCCAGTGGGAGCTGAAGGACGATGCGGTCTCTTCTTGACGGCGTTTGCGATGATTGCAGACCGTATCTGGCGAGTTGGCTCACATCTGACAGCGAGGAGTCTTCCGCCCGGATCCAGCTGTTCCCCCGGGTGCGGGATATGCCCTACTACGAGAAGCGTGGCCTGAAAACGCGGGCCTGGGCGCGACATGTACTGACGCATGAGCGTGGCACGTGCACTCCGAAGCACACCGTGCTGGGGTGCATGTACTCGCTGCTCGGATTCGACGTTCGCTACCTGTTCTATCCGATGCGGTGGGCGGCGCAGCAACTTGACTACCCGCAGCATCTGCTCGAACTCGCTCGCGCACTTCCAGAGTGCAACCATGAGAACATCCAGATCCGAGTCGAAGGCAAGTGGGTGATCGTGGATGCCACCTATGATTTGCCGTTGGCCCGGATCGGTGCCCATGTGACGCCGACGTGGGACGGCATCGCGAACTGTGCGGTCGCGGTGGACTGCGAGAACGTGGTCGTGCACGACTCCTTCGAGCAAAGAACCCGATACTTGGTTGAGAGCAAGTCCTCGTGGACTTCCGCCGATGTTGATCAATACGACAGGTTCTGCGCCGGGGTCAACGAGTGGTTCACCTTCCGTGAGAGAGGCTGCCCCGAGTCGCTGATTCGGCCTGGACTGGACCTGGTCGTTCGTCCGCAGTTCGGCATCCCGCCAGACCGTGGGGACTCGCTCGGTTTCAGGGGGTCCACCAGGGATGCCGAATCCAACCAGAGATGCGCGACCGAGATCCCGGAGAACCCTGAGTCTGTGGCTGATCGTGGAACCGTTTCCGCAGGTCCCTGACCTGGGAGGCGGACGCTTCTGCTTGATCCGGGTGATTCGAGAGTCCGGTACATTCTGGAGGGGGAGGAAGGCGCATGGCGAATCCCGACGGCGGCGCAACACACGCCAGAATGCATCGCTCGCAGACTTCAGGGCGCTGGCCGGTTGCCGGCTGAGTTTGAAGACGATCTTGGGGACTTCACCCGACTGCGGGTCGGCGAGGTCCGTCATGCCCCTGCGCTGTGGCGCTTGCTCGGATGGGCATTCCGTGGCCGTTGGAAGGGACATTGGATGACCGTTGACACCTGACCTGACCTGACTGATGGCGGCCTGATACCTGGTCGCCACCGTCCGGTCGACAGTTTCAGGGACAAACAAGATCGGGTGCTAGCCACCTGGTGGCCACGGCCCACAACTGCGAGAGGGACGGTCCCTCTCGCCGTTCCTTACCGTGCTGCCACCCCGCTCTTGCGAGGACTCGACAAGGGGTCCGTATGAGCACGCGTAGCAGCGACGACGTCCTTGGCGACCTTGCCCCTCTTGGGGGAAGGCCGCCCATGCCAGCGCCGCATCGCGCATTTCACCCGTAGCCTGGTGTCAGCTTGGTGCGCAGTTGCTCCCGTGGCAACACGAACCCGGGAAGGGACACTATGAGGATCGGAATGACCGCGGTTGCAGCGGCAACTGCTACGGCGCTGGCCGGTGCACTGGTCATCACACCAGCATCGGCGCATACTTCCGACAGCACGACTCCCACCTCGCCGGGAATGGACGGCACTGCAGCCGTGACCGCCGCCGACTCTGGTACCCCAGGCAAGGTCCGCAAACTCACAGTCCCCAGCAAGAAAATCACCACTAGCACGGCAACAGCCAAATGGAAGGCCCCGAACGACAGCGGCGATAGCAGGATCAAACGCTATCAACTCCGGATCAAGAAGAACGGCTCCTGGGGTTCGTGGAAGTCCACCAAGCCTGGGAAACTCAAGACCGGCAGCAACGGTTGGTTCGCCAAGACTTGGCAGAACCTAGCGGTTGATAGTCGACACGTGGTGAAGGTGCGCGCCAAGAACGCCGAGGGAACAGGAAAGGCCACCAAGGTGTCGTTCACCACGGACAGCAGCGCATCAGAGCCTGACAGCGGCTCCGGTGACAACAATCCGTTGTCGCCGTACTTCATCACTTCATCTCTCTGCGAGGGTGCCGACTGCGAACAACTCCCCCTCGGCGATATCAAACTCACCACCACCACTCCGGCGGTCGGCAAGATGTACGCCTGCCAGGCTGGCAACCCATCGGCGCCAGGCAGCGAGACCTCGGCGATTACCTGGATCGACTTCGACAACAACACTTGGGACTTCACCAACAAGCCGTGGCTCCCGGCTGGGTCAGCGATGACGGGCAGCTACGGCCAATCGGTAAATGGCGGCAGTCGCACCATCACCAGCACCGGACTGCCGACCGGTGGCCAGATCGGGAATTGGCCGATGACCCAGTACCCGCTGCTCACCGCCATCGACGCCAACCCGGGCGTCCCGGCAGCGCAGAACCATTCCTTCACGATCCCGGCTTCACCCACGCCAGCTGCCAGTCCCGGCTGCCTGTCCATGGGTGCGATCGCGATTGGCACGAACGGTGTGGTGATCTACAACGCCGTCGACGCCCGTGGCGACGACGCGGTGGCCCACGAAATCGTCGACGTCTACGGTGGCCATCCGGCCCAAGACCAGTACCACTACCACTTCGTTTCCGAGCAACTGGAAAAGGACACCGCGCGGCTGGCTGACGGTCACTCCGGCATCGTCGGTTACGCCCTGGACGGCTACCCGCTGTACGGCTACTACGGTAGCGGTGGCGTGCAGATGACCAACAGCGATCTGGACGTCTGCCACGGCCACGACCACGGCTCACTTGGGTACCACTACCACGCGACACTGAGCTACCCGTACACGCTCGGTTGTTTCCGTGGCCAAGCCATCGGGTAACGCACCGGCCAGAATCGGGTTATGCGCGCAACTATCGTCGTCGGAGGCCAACCTGCTTCGCGCGTAGGCGGCTTGACTGACGGTGAACTGGTCGCCGTGTTGACTGGACAGCTGATCGATGAGTCTTTGGCGGGAGAAGCCCCTCACGTAAGGAAGGCGTAATCTCCGACGGCACGATCTGCGGAATGGTCGCCTTCGGCGTGCCGTTGTTGCCCATGTCGTCCAACTGTGGCGGTAGATCCGTTGATGGGTAACGGCGCGAGGAGTGACATGTCGGTGGAAGCAGAAGTGGGGTCGAGCGATAGGGAGACGGCCACATCCGAGTCAGACAAGCCTGTGTGGCGGCGGAAGCGGGTCATCATCCCCGTACTCGTTGTCGGTGCTGCGGTCCTCGCCGTGGCGATGTATCTGTTCCAACCGTGGGCGCTGTTCACGAACGTTGAGGTGGACGAGGCCATTCCGGCCGGCCCGGCGGCGGCATCCGCGTCGACTGGGCCGTCCGGTGCTCCTGCCTCGTCAGGGCCGGAGACGTTGGCCAGCGGCACGTTCATCAGCCTCGACCATCCGACGGCTGGGGACGTCAAGATCATCGAGACGGCCAACGGGGACCGGTTCGTTCGGTTCGAGAACTTCGAGACCGACAACGGTCCCGATGTGAAGGTCTGGATCACGAACACGTCTGCCAAGGATGCGGCTGCAGCCAGGGACGGCAGCTGGGTCAACCTCGGCGACATGAAGGGCAACATCGGAAGCCAGAACTACAAGTTGCCCGCCGATCTGAATCTCGATGACTACACGTCCGTCGTGTTGTGGTGCGACCGGTTCAGTGTTCCGTTCGGGGCTGCGGAGATCTGATCTCTTCTCCTGCGGTGCGGCAGCCCTTATGGCGTGGCTCAGACCGTCGGATCAGACACGTTGTCAGCCTCCTGCACGCTGCCCCGGTCGGGTGTGCTGGCCCGGAAGGCCGTCGCTCACTCGTGGTACTCCTCGGCAACGACCGTCATCGACTCCAGCCGGGGCATCCCGAACGATGTCATCATCGCCACATCGGCGGCGTCGCGGCCGTGACCGATCAGCACGCGGCCCTTGCGCTGCTCGTTGTTCCGCGGGTCGAAGGTCCACCAGCGATCACCGAGCCACACCTCCATCCAGGCCGCGAAGTCCATCGGTTCGGGCCGGGGTGCGATATCCATAGCGGGCAGGTAGCCGAAGACGTAGCGGGCGGGAATGTCCAGTGCTCGGCAGAACGAGATCGCCAAGTGGGCGAAGTCCCGGCAGACCCCGAGTCCGGAATCGTTGACGTCGGCTGCGGTCGTCGTCGCCGTGCTGCTGCCGTACCGGAACCGCAGGTGATGCCATACGTAGTCGACCACGTGCTGCACCCGGGAGTAGTCGCGCGGAAGGGACTCGAATCGTTCCACGGCCTCATCGCCGAGAAGGTCCGGCAGGCAGAACCGGCTGGGCAGCGTGTAGACAAGAACATCGTCCGGTAGGTCTTGTGGATCGTTCTGCGGAACAGTCGGGTCGACGGCCTCGGTCTCGTCCAGGACATCGGCGATCGCGGAATACCTGAACGTGGAGCGGCCCGGGGGCAGGATGAGCCGCAGGCAGGAGTTGCCGTACATGTCGGTGTACAGGTGGGTGTCGACCTGCGGATCGGTGCTCCATGATTCGTCGTGCAGCCCGACGAGATACTCGGGCCGGGGACGCACCTGGATCACGCTGGGAGTATCGGAGTCGCGTTCCTGGACAAACTCACACCCCACTCGCACATGCCGCAGAGCCGTGGACAAGCGTTCTGAGTCCGCCACTACTGCCCCCAAGGCCGCTGGTTGTGCCGCACTTCCCGTTGCTCCGACCCTAGTGCACCTCGACGGCCATGTGCCTGTTGGAACGAACTCTGATGCTCGGTCAACGTCTGTCCATGTCGTACCAAACCACGATCAATTTTCTCGTGACCGGGATGCGAAGAGTCTTTACGGCTCGGTCCAGCGCTACGTCACTTCAAGTAGCAGCACTCAGGGCCCTGCCAGGCGTTGGTGAAGTCGTAGACGAAAGTCTGCGCTTGGTTCTGAGCCGGGCCTGGAGCCTGCGTGACGTCGTCGTTGATCGTGCCGCTGCTGGCTACGGCGGAGGTTGCTGCAGTATTGGCAGCGGCTACGAGCGCCACGACGACAGCCATCGCGACGATGGCCAAGATCACCAGGTATGTCGTCGGTCGAGCGCCGGTGTCCATATGGACAGTGCAGCATCGTGAGCCGGCCGGGTCTGTGCCGTGTCACCCGTTCGGTACTGGCACAGGAGCCCAGTCGTGTCAGTTGGCCTGTCGGGCGGCCTCGATCGCCGCGATGTCGATCTTGCCCATCGTCATCATCGCTTCGAAGACGCGCTGGGCTTCATCGCCGCCCTCAGCCAACGCCTCGGTCAGTGCCCTTGGTGTGATCTGCCAGGAAAGACCCCAACGATCCTTGCACCATCCGCAAGCGCTCTCCTGGCCACCATTCTGCACGATGGCGTTCCAGTAGCGATCGGTCTCATCCTGGTCCTCGGTCGCGATCTGGAAGGAGAACGCTTCGGTCTGGGGGAAGGCGGGGCCCCCATTGAGGCCGAGACAGGGAACGCCAGCCACGGTGAACTCCACGGTGAGCACATCGCCGGCCTTGCCGGTCGGATAGTCGGCGGGAGCCCGACGCACCGCCTGGACGCTGCTGTCCGGGAACACTGAGGCGTAGAACCGTGCGGCTGCCTCGGCGTCGTCCTCGAACCACAGACAGATCGTGTTCTTGGGCATGCCGCAATCCTACAGTCACCCATGGCAACCGAGGATGTTCCTGGCGATCAGGACGTGTCGATCGGCCACGGCGCCAAGCCCACCTACCTCCGGTCCGATCCCGACAGGCAGAACCTCTCAAGGGAACAGTCGACTCCGGCTCAGTGAGCGTCCATAGGTGCGCAAGCCCCTGCTTGGTACGGATGGCAGCCCGGTTGTGTTCCGACCTGTGGAGGGGTAGACACGGAGTCATGGCTGGATTGACGTTCAACCGGGACATTGTGACAGGTCCTCTGTCGAGTGCGTTGGTCAAGGCACGTCGGGCCAGGTTCTTCGTCAGACGGATGGGCCCGAACATCACGATCAACGTCATCTTCACGAACGTCGATCCACCTTCGGTGCCCCAGGGCGACGTCATCACGACGGTGAACGTCGGAGTGGAGGCGGGTCAACCACCTGCGGAGGCGATCGATGACAGGGGCGACTCAGGATCGGCGCAGGAGGAGCAGGGCTCGGAATAGCCATGGAAGTGAGCGATAGGATGACGACCCCGGGGGAGGGCGTGGATACGGTTCTTCTCGTGGAGGACGACGCTCTCTCCGCTGCCAGCATCTCTCACTCTGGGAAGACAGCGTACGAGTTCGCGGCACTGCAGCTCAACAGTCTCACGTCCGGTCGAGGTGTCCGCTGACTGACCGATGAGGTGGTGATCTCAGGCCAGGTCGAGGGGCGGGCGATGCAGAGCCACTTTCGTGCTGTGCCATGCACGCTCGCAGCCATGACCCCGCTGCTGGCATCCGACTCCTGTGGGCCGCGCAGGCCCA
The DNA here is from genome assembly GCA_020438795.1 of Actinomycetota bacterium. Taxonomy (GTDB): domain Bacteria; phylum Actinomycetota; class Actinomycetes; order S36-B12; genus JAGQTY01. Next base: position 10,857 of record JAGQTY010000004.1, on the reverse strand, counting down.
GTGGCGACATTCCGACCTCAGTGTGCGACGAGTCCTGGGGAGCAGGTCAATCTCTCTTGGGCCAAGCGGATGATGCGATTATGTCGGGGCATGCTTGAGCGGTAGCTTGGCGTTCTCCAAGCAAAGAATTGGGAGGCTCGGTCGACGTGTCCACCACCAGCTCATCCGCAGACAATGGCAGCTCTTCTCAGGAGAAGGGCGACAAGCCCAAAGCGCACCGCGTGTCCGGATGGGACTTCGCTACCTGGCGGTCGGCCAGCGACGCGCAGATGCTCCGATCCACGATGATGGCCGTGTACGTGCTTGACCGGGCGCCGGACTGGGACCGACTGGTGTCCCGGTACGACCGGGCGACCAGGTTGTCCCCCGTGCTTCGGATGAAGATGGTCGAGGGTCCGGTGGCGATCGCCAATCCGCGGCTCGTTGTGGACGAGCACTTCGACCTCTCCTTCCACATGAGCCGGTTCAGTATGCCCGAGGGCTCGACCTGGAAAGATGTCCTTGACGAGGCCCGCCGCGAGGCGATGATGGACTTCGACCGGAACCGTTCGCTGTGGCATGTGACTGTGCTGGAGGGCCTGCCCGGCGGCAAGGCGGTTCTCCTGTTCAAACTGCACCATGCCATCGCTGATGGTCAGAAGGGCATGGAGATCGGTGCGGCGCTGATCGACCTGACCGAGGAGGAGACCGACCTCGGCCCGATGCCGGACGCGCCGGAGGCGGGAGACCTCTCCTCCAAGCGGGACTTCGGCCGGACGATGATCCAGGACAACGCGGAGTGGGTGGCCAAGACAGCAACCCGCGTGGCCAAGGGGGCGGTGCCCGCCACTGTGCAGGCGATCAAGTCCCCGGTCGAGACTGCCGGCAAGGTCGGGGGCGCTGCCAAGTCGCTGGCGAAGTTCACTCAGCAGCCATCAGCCCCGGCGTCGCCGATCATGACCAAGCGCAGTGTGAACTACCACTTCGGTGCCTTCGAGTTCCCGTTCCAGGACCTCCGCGGGGCTGCAAAGGCCGGTGGCCACACTGTCAATGACGCCTTCCTGGCAGCCGTTGCCGAAGGAATGCGCCGTTACCACGACGCGCACAACGCACCCGTCGAAGCGCTTCACATCAGCATGCCGATCAGCACGCGCAAGCCCGGCGGCGGCGGAGGGAATGCGGTCGGCATCGCCCACTTCGACCTGAAACTGTCAACACCGAATGCCGAGACGGCCATGGACGAGATCCACGAGATCGTCCAGAAGTGGCGCCAGGAACCCGTGATCGGCATGTCCAACCAGCTCGGTGAGGTGAGCCGGTTCCTGCCCACCGACATGGTGCTGTCGGCCGCGACGAGCAGCGACGTCACCGCATCGAACGTGCCCGGACCCCCGCTCGAACTGTGGATCGCGGGCGCGAAGATCGAACACATGGTGCCGTTCCCGCCATTGATCGGGGCGGCTGTGTTCGTCGCGATGCTCACCTACGACAAGCAGGCAGCAATCGGGCTGTCCATGGACGACGCCGCGGTGCCTGACCGCGATGAACTGCTGCGCTGCATGGCGGAGGGATTCTCATCGGTGACTGGCAAGCCCATTGAGGTAGGGGGATTCCTTTCCGAGGAGTAGCGCTTGGAATGGCTAACGGCCACCCAGGGCGGCAGCTTCGTGGCTCAGGCGGTCACGGCAGTTGCTGGCAGGGCGAGACTCTCGACATGGGACTGATCGAACTGGAGATGTGAGTCCACGACCGGGAAGACCGCGAGGAAGAGCGCAGCGACGATGAGTGCCGCGAGAGCGAACAGCAGCATCACCTTCAGGCCGGTCGGGCCGGGGAGGTTCCGCCAGAGCCACGGGTAGATCATGCTGAACTGTCCTCGAGTGCCGCGGGTGGATTGTCCTTGGTGGTCTCCTCGACCAGGTGCCCGAAGTACACGTATCGCTGTGCGGCGCTATACATGGGGTGGCAGGAGTAGATGGTGATCAGCGGATCGCCGGGCTTGCTGGTGATCTCGGCCTGCGGGTTGGGCTGCAGAACCCAGCCCTCGGATGCTTCGACGATCTCACTGTTGTCGAGTTCGTAAGTGTAGTAGCCGCTCTCTGTCTCGACGATCACCTGATCACCAGGTCGGAGTTCGGCGATCTGGTTGAACGGCTTGCCGTATGTCACGCGGTGACCAGCGACGGCGAAGTTGCCGTCCTCGCCGGGCAGCGCGGCGTCGGGATGGTGGCCCACACCGCGCATCAGCTCATCGCGGCTGGTGCCCTCGACGACAGGCACTCCCCAGACCGCGTCCTTGATGGCTGGTATGTACATGAGCGCGAACGCCTCACCGTAGTCGGGCTCGCTGATCTGCTTCGGAGCATCCCCAGCGGAGGCGTGCCATTCGGATTGCAGCGCGTCGCCGGTGGCCTCGAAACTGGCCCTTGAAGTCACATCGGTCCACCAGAGCTGCCAGACCACGAACAGCAGGACGATCACGCCCAGCGTGATAAGGATCTCGCCAAGCAGTGCGGCCAGGCTGAAGCGCCGCCGCTGGCGCGGCGGTGGGCCCGACGGCGGCAATAGTTGCGGCCGAGTATCAACGCTCATCACAAGCAGGTGTGCCCAGACAAACGAGTCCGCAAACGGACGGTTGTAATCGCTGGCATGTCTCGAGGTTGCGGCAGTTTCCTACGGACCGGAAGATCCGCCGTCCGGCACTCTGGCTTGGCGGGCGGTGATGGTCGCGGGTGTCGCGTTGAAGGTCGTGAGGTCCAGGCGGAGTACGACGGGCCCAGCGAAGGTCTCCTGCACGTCTTCGAAGAATGGGGCGATGGCTCCCTCGACGATCATCGTGTGCCACGTGGCAGCCATCCTCGGGTGCACGGCGATGAACACCTCACCCGCTTCATGAGGTGTGGTGTGGACTCCTTTGACAGCCGTCAGACCCGTCCACAGAGTGACCAGGGCTGGTCCACCCTGCCGTGACACTACCAAGCGGGCTTGCGACAACCGGCTCAACGCCTCGCGGAGCGCCGGTCGGCTCACACCGAGCTCCTCGGCGGGCGTCGTTTCGGAGGGGATTGCTGAGACGGCCGGCCAGACACCCGCCAGAATCCGGTTGGCCAACTCGCTCATGGCCTGATCAGCCACCCTGGCTCTGTGCTCTTCGCCGTGCGACATGGTGGTCAGTTCATCGCGCTTCCAAGCTCCGGCTGCCCTGCGATGGTTCTGGTCAGCCGGTGGAGTAGCCGACGGCGGGGTTGGCGAAAATGGTTTGGCCGTGGAGGCATTCGTTCCAAGGGGCGTCGCCTGGAGTGGATACTGTGGGGGAGATGGTCACGCTGGCGCCGGAGTCGACGGTGCCGCCGCTGCTGATGTCGAAGGGACTTTGTGGCGCCCAGTTGAGGAATGTGGCTCGGCCTTCACTGGAGATGTATAGAACGCCTTCGTCGCTTGCCCCGTAGAGCTGGCCCAGTTGGGAGAACGCGCTTCCCTGTTGGGTGGTGGGTTCGTCGACCCAGTTGTCTCCGTCCCATACCTGTTGGGTGCCGCTGCTGTTGTAGAGCTGCAGCGAGTAGGGGTAGGGGTTGCTGTCTGGTTCCGCGTTTGCTGACGGGGGGGCGGTTGGGTTTGCTTCGAGGCTGAGGTAGTAGTCGCCGAGCGTCACTGATGCTGCGTCTCCGTCCGGGACGACCAGGCTCAGCTGGTTGATGTTGAGGGGGACGACTTCGTAGCTGTTGAAGGTGAGCGTGGTGGGTGTCGTTGAGGGGCTGACTGAGGTAGAGGGTGTGGGCGATGCGCTGGGGGAGGGCGACGCTGTGGCCGTAGGGGTTTCTGTTGGTGACACAGAGGTGCTCGGTTCGCTGGTTGGCGGAGTTGTGGGGGTGCTGCTGGGGCTCAGCTCATTGGGGGTTGGGCTGGGGGATTGGGTGCTGTTCTGTGCTGCGGTGCAGGAGGGGAAGGGGATGTCCATGACGGTGAGGGCCTGGTAGGCGCCGTACTCCCCGAGTGGTGGCGGCGCCTGGGAGCCTTGTGGCGAGGCGGCCCCGAAGCTCCAGCCCTGATCCCAGGGACACAGGATCTGACTGAGCTGAGTGCACAGTACGTTGTCAGCTTCTAGGAGTGGCTGGTTGCCGTTGATGTCCTGGTAGGCATACACGGGGCTCGCTTGGTGATATCCCGGATATTGTGCGTTGTCCACGATCAGGTTCAGGCCGGGTTGTTGGTTGCTGTTTCCGCTGCTGCCGGCAATGTAGTTGCTGACGAGGGCTCCGGCTGGGATCTCCGAAGCCGCTTCCTGGAAGTTGTGGTAGACCTGATTCACGAAGAAGTTGTTGGCCTCGTCCTGCCAGTTCTCAATGATCTGCATCTGATCTTCGGTCAACCCGCCCGGCGTTGGGTAGTTGTTCGTGGTGAGGTTCACCCCCGCCATTCGACCACCACCCCTGGTCGGCGTGATCCCGCACAGGGTCTGTGCTGTGGGCCATGCCGAGATGCTGCGATCGGGATCTTCATTCACGTAGTTGAGATTGGCCGCCGCATACAGCAGGGCTTGCACGCACGTGTTCTGATCCTGTTCGGAATTGAAGGTGATTTCCGTTCCGTAGAAGGAGACTGGGGACGTTGCAAGTCCCAGCTCGATCATGAGGGAGGTGAAGTAGTAGCCGCCGATCACGGAGAGTCCGGCGTCAGGTGCATTGGCTGGTAGTTGTGTTCCGGCACTCTTGAGGAATCCGTTGCCCCAACCTGGCTGCAGGGGTCCTCCTGATTCGGCCTGCTGGGTGGTGATGTTGGGGGCGATGTAGTGCAGTGGGAATCGGTTGCTCCGGTGGAATTCAAGAAGACCGGGGACACTGTCGTCAAAGACGGAGTAGCCGCAATCTAGCCCCGTGGGTAATGGGGTGGTGGGGACTTGGTAGCCGACGCTGGCGGGCGTCGTGGTGGTTTGTGTGGTTCCGAACATGGTCTGGGCGACTTGGATGCGTTCGAGCCACGAGGCGACCTGGAGGCGCCAGTTGACGTCCATCATCACCCAGGCCCAGTTCGAGGCGGCGTCGCCACCGGTGGTGGCCGGGAGGTTGATGGTGAAGGTCTTGGTCACTCCACTGGAGGGGCAGGCATCCCAGTTGGAGCTGTCGTCCGGGTACTGGGCCTGGTAGTAGGCGACCAGCGGAGACTGCGGCAGTGTGGCGGTCACTTCCAGTTGGGTGTTGGTCTGCGACGGTCCGCCGCTGAGGCCCACGCTGGCGTTGCCGTTGCTGTTGACGACCTTGATCTGTGGGTTCGTGATGCCGCTGGGATACCCCTCAGGCATGTCCTGGTCGAACACGGTCTCGATAGCGGGCAGTGGCAGGCCTTCGCCCTGGCCGGAGCGCCATGCGAAGCTGCTGTCGGCGCTTGCCAGCGCGATTGCATCGTAGAAGGGGGTGGGGTCCTCGCGCATGAAGTAGTAGTCGTTGTACATGTCGTAGGTGATTTCCCACGTGTTCTTGGTGGCGTTCTCGGGCAGCAGCGAGCCGAGGAAGCCGAGCTTGGCCCGGTCGACGGGTTGGCCGAGCGGTTCGGTGAAGGAGTCGCTCCACTCCCAGGTCTTCTTGAAGATCCAGAACCCGAGCGTGAATTCGACGTCGAAGGTGAACGTGACGTTGTTGCCCTGGCTCTTGTTGTAGGTCATGGCAAAGCCGCCGTCGATGCTGCCGATGAAGAAGTCGAAGCCTACGTTGAAGTTGATGCCGAACGATTGCAGAGCGTTGTTGGCGTAGTCGAACTCGATGCCGGCACCGCCCTTGAACATCAGGAAGTCAAGTTCCGCCTGCGCGTTGACATAGAGCTGGCTCACGGAAAATTCGTTGTCGATCATCCCGAGGGTCGCTCCGACGGCCAGGTTCAGGTCGCCGCCGAAGATGCCGAGCAGGCTCGCGTCCGCGCTGCCTGCAAGATTGAACGAGATGTCGGCGGTTCCTTGCACGGGGGCGAAATCTGTGGACAGGTTCCCCTGGACGGCCACGGACCCGACATCCAGCAGGGAGATGCCTCCCGAGAAGGAGAGTGCCAGATCGGACTGCACCCCTTCGATGCTGGTACTGAAGTCGATATTCAGCTCCGTGTTGTCGATGGTCAGGATGTCGCCGAGGCTGAAGCCACCGATGTTGATGCTGGCGTCCACCACGACATTGGGGTGCAGTTCGATCGCAATGTTCACGTCGACTGTGTCGCCGAGTAGGGTTCCGTCGAAGACGAAGGCGAACGTCTCCTTGCTGGTCGTGGTGGTGCCGTTGATGATCGTGGTGCACGTGCCCAGGGGTGCCATGAGGAAACTGATATCAGTGGCGGTGATGACACCACCCCAGTTGAGGACCGTGTCTCCGGTGGTCTGTGGAGTGATGGAGAAGGCGAAACAGGTGTCAGAGGCACCGATCTCCACAGTCAGCGTCACGGTGGGATCATCAGAGAGGCCGAGATCTGTCGCGAAGGAACTGACGTCGTCGCCGCTGGTCTCCAGCGTGAAGCTCGCGGTGAACAGGAACTCGTCGGCTGTGATGTTCTCACTCAACGTTGCTGAGAGCGTGAAACAGTTGAGGGTGAACCCGGAGATTCCGAACGCGTTGGGGTAGGACTGACCGGCCTGGCAGGGGTTGGAGGTCCCCACGGAAAGAGTGATGGCGCCGCCCTTGCTGTAAGCGGTGAAGCTGATCTGTCCCACCAGCGGCACCGAAGCGGCCTCGATATAGCCCTGGTCGCCGGGAGTGCCGGCGCCGGGCGTGTTCACGTTGAATCCTGCGGTGAATGTCAACGACACGGAGTCTTTGGATCCCCAGCTGATCGCCACATCCAGGCCCAGGGAGGTCAGCTGGACGCTGCCGTTGCTGGTCCCGTTGTTGGTGAGGGTCTCATAGTCCGCCTCGGCGAAATCGAGTGTGGCTCCGATCTTGAAGCCGCTGGGCACGTCGTCCGATGACAAGGTGATCGACAAGTAGGCGATGATCTCGCTCGGAGCTCCTGCCGGGAGTTGCGCCGTGGGCGTCTGGATGCTCATCCAGAAGGTCGGGGTGCGCGCCGGTATGCCACTGGGTAGTCCTGAGACCTCCACGGTCTTGCTCGAGGAGTAGACGAAACCGATGCTGGCGGTCGAGCCCTGCTCATAAGGTCCGATGTCGAGTGAGTTGCCGGTTGCGTCGCCGTACAGGCAGTAGCTGCTCTGACTCGAGTCGGTGTAGACCGCGGCGACGGTGAACGTGGCGGTGCTATCGCTGCCGGTGGCCACGGTTGCTGAAGCCACAAAGCCGACGGTGAGGTCACTGCTGCCGGTCGGCGATGGACTGGATACGCTGCTCGATGACGTACTCGTGCACGGATTGCTGGAGGAGGTCACTAGATCGGGGAGATCGCCGGAGCCAGCGTCCTCGGCGAAGAACTCCACGTTGGCCAGGTTGAGCTCAGCGGGACCGAAGGCGTCTGAGACGGCGACTTCGAACTCGAAGTCGCCGTTGGACAGGTCGACCAGGATGGTGGTGTTCACGGTGAGACTGCTGTTGAGGTAGGAATCGGTCCCGGTGATTGCGAGTTGCAGCGTGACGTTGCTGGTCTTGCAGCCAGCATCGTTGGCGGGGCAGGCGTTGCTCAGTGTGGCGCTCGCCGAAGCCAAGGAGAGGCCAGACCCGTTCAGGAAACTCTGCACTTGTTCGGTCTGCACTGCCGCGGTGATCGAGAAGCTCAGGGTCGGTTCGGCGTAAGAGAGGCTGCCAGCGGCCGAGAGGTCGAGGTCCATGCCACCCAGCGAAGCGGTTCCGTCGGCCGACAACGACAGATTCCAGTTGCGGCTGTTCGTGGCCGAACCGGTGAGGGTGAGTGACAGTGGCGTGCCATCAACGTCAATGTCCGCGGACCCGTTGAAGCTCAGCCCGCTGGAGCCCAGGGCCACGCAGGCGGTATTCAATGTCACGTTGTCGAATAGCTGGAAGTCAGCGGAGGGCGGACTGGCGCAACTCATGGAAGTGGGGGTGGAGCAGTCAATGCTGGCGTTGGAAGACGAAGTCGTGGCCCAGGCAGCCACTCCGAACGACACCCCCGCACTTGAGCCGGTGACTGTTCCACAGCCGCTGAAGCTCACGGTGGAATCGCTTGAACTGGTCAAAGTGAAGATGTTCGTCACCGTCATGTTGAGTGAGGCAGTTTCGTCCGCGCTCACTGTCCCGCTGAGTGTCGCTGAGGGGGCGGTCCCAGTTGTGTTCGTCGCAGTGTCCGAGGCGGTGAGACTCAACGACAGGTCGGCGGGGGAGGATGCGAAGCTCAACGTCGCCGTGGTGATGTCCCAACCGTCCGGGAGATCGAAGTACGGCACTCCGCTCAATGTCAGGGAACCAGACAGCGACTGCAGGCCAGCGCTGGTCCAGGCAGCCGACAGGCTCACATTGCTGATCGCGATGGCAGTGTCGTCGCCGGGGAACGTGATCGAAGCAGCCCCGAGGGTGATCCCGGTGGAGGTGATCGTCGCCGTGAGCCCGGTCAGGTCGACCCCGTTGACTGCCAGAGAGCTGTTGGAGAGCTTGATGGATGCCGTGCTGGTCGAGCAGCTGCCTGTGCTCAGGTTCAACGAGCCGATGGTGATGGTGGCCGACCCTACGCTGAACTGAGTGCCGTCGACCTCGTCAGCAGCCAGGTCCGCGAGATCCTGGAACAGTTCGCAGAAGGTGCTGGCTTCGACTGAGGCCGCCGCGGAATAGATCTGGGCGCCTTGCGAGGTAACCGAGGTGCTCGGCTGGAACAGTGGACTGGCGTGCGGAACGCCTCGGATTTGCGGGGTGGCGCGATCCGATTTCGCCGCACGGCCACCGTGCGGGGCTGCGGGGATGATGGCCTCGTCGGTGCCCGTGAAGCGGCCCTTGGGATGGATCAGTGTGGTGCGGACCAGGATCGGATATTTCGCTTCCCGTTTGGGTGTCTTGAGTCTGAGCTGGTAGCCGCCCTTGCGCAGTCTCGCGTGTTTTACCTGTCGTACTGGTCTGCCATTGATGGTCCACTCGACCTTCTTGACGCGACTGGCTCGCGATCCCTGGTTGGGCTTCACCTTCAAGCGGAGGGTTCCGGTGCGCCCCGGCGTGACTCGGGTGATCCCTGGGCGGGTGTTGATGCGGGCCTTGACCAGTGGTCTCGCTGCGAGGTGCCGGTCAGTGGCGGGGTCGCGCGGGCTGTTCAGACGTTCCTGCATCTCATCTGGGGTGGGCGGCCCGCTGGAGGCCAGATTCGGATCCCAGGTGGCAACGTCACCGGGACCAGGATCGACTGTCAGGCTTGTGCGGGCCGTTGCGACGGCACCGTCGGAACTGATGACCTTCACCTGGAAACGCAACTTCGTTCGCTTCGACACGTTGGTGCGTGGTTCGACCATCGCAGAGAACTCAGGGTTGACCTGCGCTCCCACGCGGTCGCCAGGCCAGGTGACCCGAGGGCACTGCTGGGAGCACAGCTGTTTGAACGCGTAGTCGAAGGTCTTGGAGCCGGCGTTCGACACCTCAGCGAACAGCGCAGTCTGATTCTGCGTTCCACCCAACACCTGCCGACCGTTCGGTGCACGAAGTTTCACCCCCAACGGCGCCAGCCACGCACCAGTTGCCTTGGCACGATGTCGGCCGCCATAGTCGCGCCGAGATCCTGACCAGCGCACTTCAGCTTGCAAGGCCCGACGTCCCTTGCGAACGTGCTCGTGCTGGATCCGCACATGCAGACTCACCGCGACTGAATGAGAAGCTAGGCTTCCGCGAAGCTGGCACGATGTACCGCTGCAGCGCCACGCCTTCGACTCCTCGGCCGTTGCCTGCAGGAACCTGGATCCGGGAGGGGGGCGCAACCGAAGGCGCACGTTGCGGGCGTTGCTGCTGCCGCCGTTGTTGACCGTGACCTGATAGTCGGCCAGGCCCCGGGCGCGTACTGCATGCTGGGAGGTCACTTTCACCTGAACCCTCGGGCCCTTGACGGCAGCCACTGCTTGCAGGGGAGTCCTGCCGGCCTTCTTCGGCTTCTGATAGCGAGTGACTGCCAACTGGTTGTCCAGAGCCTGCTTGCCGCCACTGGAGAGGCTGGCCACGCTGCGCCAACGCGTCACTGTGGCCTGCGCGCCCTCCACTCTGGTGAAGCGACGGGCCTGGGCTGCCGTCGGCTGCACGAACCCCCCGACGCTGGGCAATCGCTTGCCGACCGCTACCGCTCTGGTGAAGCGGCAGTCATTGCCGACACACCGCCATGCACCCTTGCCCTTGGTGCGGCTCCTGCCATTGAGCAGTGCCGGCGGCACCAAACGATGCAGTTGCAGGGTCTCCTGCTTGACTCGTCGTGGTCCGCCCAATCGGTACGCGAGATACTTCAGCACCGCTGGTTGCCCCGCGCTCACCAGAGAATCACCCGTTTGGGCTAGCGCGATCCGGTTCACCGGTCGGTTACGGACCCGGACCCCAAGTGACGTCGTCGCGGTTTCCTGCTGACCGTCGCGCAGCACTGCAACACTCACGGCAGCCTTGCCCAGGGCGGCGCTACCGCTGGCTGTGAGCAGCAGGGCCGAAGCTCCCATGCCCCCCTGCTCTGGCTGGTGAACCACGCAGTCCCACTGCCCCGAACCGGCAGAAGTGCAACCCTGCACCTGAGCTCGCAACTGCCGGCTCACGAACGACGGCACCTGCGCTGCAGCAACCGACACCCCCTCCGGAACCCCAGAAAGCCGAAGGATTGGACCGCCATCACCACTCCAGGACCATTCCAACCCGTAGACGGCAGCGCCACGACGGCCGAGCTCAAGTCTGTCCAAAGACACCGGAGCCGATCGGTTTCCCACCGTCCGGAGTCCCCACGCTGCTGCCGAGATCGCTGTGGGCAACGAGCGGGGCTGTTCTGGAGCCTCAG
>JAGQTY010000049.1 GCA_020438795.1 Actinomycetota bacterium | reverse complement strand
GCCCAGCTGGACCCGAAGCGGTCGGATGCGGGGGCCGACGTAGCCCAACTACTCTTCGCCACGACCGCACTCGTCCCGCCGGACATCGCCGTAGCCGCGGCGGTCGAAGGAATCGGTTCGGACCCACTGACGCAAGCCCTGCCCTATCTGCAGGTGCCGGCCATGAGTCGGCGATCACGACGGGACGTGGCTCACACCAAGCAGGTGCTGGCCGAACTGCGGGAAGCCGTGGCGAGCGCCTGCGGCACTGACGTACCGGCGCCTGTCCGTATCCGCCGCTTCGGCCTGCGGCAGCTGCTGACGCTGCTCCTGGTCGGCCTGTTCATGTTCGCCCTGGTTCCGCTCCTGACCAGTGTCGACTACGCGCAGTTGTGGGCCTCAATCTCGAGTGCGACGTGGTGGCTGGTGCTCTTGGCCCTGCTGGCCGGCCAGCTGGCATTCATCCCTCAGGGGACGGCGATGATGTCTGCGGTCGGAAGGGCTATTCCTCTGCGTCCCATGACGATCCTTCAGCCAGCCATCGCGTTCATCTCATTCGCGGTGCCCGGGGTGGCTGGCCGAGTGGCAATGGAAGGCTCATTCCTCTACAAGTTCGGGATCGCTCCAGCCGTGGCCGTGACCAAGGGCGCGGTCGACGCCTTCAGCGGATTCCTGGTCCAGGCTGCGATCCTGGTCATGGCCCTGCTGACGGGCCAATTGCTGCGGCCCGCATCCACTGACTCCGGCAGTTCGGCCAGTGATTCAGGTTCGGGGACGTCGTGGCTGGTGATTGCGCTCATCGTCGCTCTGGCAGTCGCCACCGTCGTTGTGGTGCTCAAGGTCCCAAAGCTCCATGACCGAGTCGTGCCACAGATTCGAAGCGCCTGGCAGGCGTTGGCTGAGGTCTTCCGATCCCCGAGGCTGGCGCTCGGACTGCTCGGCAGTCAGCTCGCTGTGCAGTTGCTGTGGGGGTTGGGACTCTGGCTGGCACTGCTTTCGCTCGGGGTCCACCTCAACGTCATCGCCTGTACCGCGGTTGTGGTGGCGACCAGTCTCCTGCAGGGTGTCATCCCGGTACCGGGCGGGATCGGGGTGTCCGAGGCGGTGCTGTCGGCCTTCCTGGTTCCACTGGGCGTCTCGCCGGAAGTAGCGATGGGCGCCGCGGTCATCTGGCGGGTTGCCACGTTCTACCTGCCTGCGATCGAGGGGTTCGTGGCCTCGAAGTACTTGTCGAGTCGCGGCTACCTCTGATCGCCCGGTCCAAGCAGCTTCCTGATGTCGATCGCTCGGACTCCGGGTGTGGGTGCCGATCCGGTGCGGAGGTACGCTGGGGGGTAGTGAATCGTGAGGAGTGAGATGGCGCAGTCTGAAGACACCCCGAATTTCCAGGTTCCGCCCGGACTTCCTGTCAAAGCGTTGGGCCTCCCCAAGACAGATCTGTTCCCGCGAGGAATGGCTCCCGTCGATGCCAAGCGACTCATTGCCCACGACCTCTCGTTGGACGGCAACGCGCTGCTGAACCTTGCCACATTCGTCACGACATCCATGGAACCCGAGGCTGACGACCTGATGGCCCTGTCGTTCAACAAGAACATGATCGACAAGGATGAGTATCCCGAGACCGCCAAGATCGAAGAGCGGTGTGTCCAGATCGTCACGAATCTCTTCCACGCGCCAGAACCAGGCGTGGGCACGTCTGCGATCGGGTCCAGCGAGGCGGTGATGCTCTGTGGCCTGGCGATGAAGTGGCGCTGGCGAGCTCGCCGTGAGAAAGCTGGGCAGTCGACAGACAGACCGAACCTCGTCATGGGAACCAATGTTCAAGTCGTCTGGGAGAAGTTTTGCAAGTACTGGGATGTCGAAGCTCGGTACGTTCCGGTCAAGAACGGAAAATACACCATCGCTCCCCAGGACGCCGTGGCCTTGTGCGACGAGAACACGATCGGCGTGATCGCGATTCTTGGTACGACGTACACCGGCGAATTCGAGCCCATCGAGGCGATCCACGACGCAGTGGTGGCACTCAATGAGCAGACCGGCTGGGAGGTGCCGGTGCATGTGGACGCGGCCAGCGGTGGCTTCGTCGCTCCTTTCATCCATCCCGACCTGCCGTGGGATTTCCGGTTGCCGAATGTCGTGTCCATCAACGTGAGCGGACACAAGTACGGGCTGGTCTATCCGGGCGTTGGCTGGGCTGCTTGGCGGTCCAAGGAGTATCTCCCTGAGGATCTGGTCTTCCACGTGAAGTATCTCGGCGGCGATATGCCGACTTTCACTCTGAACTTCTCACGGCCCGGGAATCAGATCATTGGACAGTACTACAACTTCGTTCGATACGGATTCGAGGGATATCAGGCCATCATGGGTTCGCTGCAATGGGGTACGCAGCAACTGGCGGCCACCATTGCCGACATGGGTCCCTTTCACGTCATCAGTGACGGTACGGACATTCCTGTGATTGCCTTCTCATTGAAGGAGACTGATCGTTACACCGTCTATGATGTGTCCTCCCGCTTGCGGCTCGCGGGCTGGCAGGTACCGGCGTATCCGCTACCGGCAGACGCAGACGACATTCATGTCCTCCGGATTGTGGTGCGGCTTGGGATGTCACTTGACATGGCCGAGACTCTCGCTGATGACCTCAAAGACGCCGTGGACTTCCTCGAACAGCACGGCGGATCAAGTGAACAGGCACGGGGTTTCAGTCACTAGCGTTGGCAACTGTCGTTTCAGAAAGGTAAAGACGCATGGGAAATGAACCTGAACTAGGTCCGATCGACTTCGTATTGCTGGAATTTCCGGACGATGCAAGGCCAACGGGAGCAGCTGCCAGACAGCTGCGGGAGCTCGTAGACGCTGGCACGATCAGCTTGTACGACATCGTGGCGCTCCGCAAGGCGGCCGATGGCACTCATGAGACGTTCGATCTCTCCGAGTTCTTCTGGGCGGGTGAGGACAGCTTTGCCTACTTCGCGGGAGCGCGTTCAGGGCTCCTGTCCGACGACGACGTCGCTGAGGCCGCGGCGGCCCTGAGGGACAATACCATCGGGATCATGCTGGTGTTCGAGAACGCCTGGGCTTCGGCATTTGTTGGAGCAGCCCGATCCTCTGGTGGCGCGATGGTAGCGAGCTCTCGGATTCCGGCGCAAGATCTACTCGACGTGCTCGACGAACTCGATAGTCAATAGAAGGAGAGACCATGCCAGGTTTGCTTCGGGGCGTAGCCAGAACGGCTGTCGTTGCAGGCACCGCAACCGCGGTTTCAGGGCGCGTGCAGCGACGACAAGCAGAGCGGTTCGCAGAGCGAGATCAGGCGATCGCAGCCAACAGAGGTGCCGGCTACCAGCAGGGAGCTCAGGCGGCCTACCAGCAACCGCAAGCGCCGCCCCCTCCGCCCCCGGCAGATCCGATAGAGCAGTTGAAGGAACTTGCTGCCCTGAAGCAACAGGGGATCTTGACAGACGAAGAGTTCGCTCAGCAGAAGGCCCGAATCCTGGCCTGAGAGGTATGACTCGCGGGGACCACTAGTCCAGGTGCGACTTGCGGTCTCGAAGGCGCAGGTCCAGGAGGCGCGTGTCTTCACCCGATGGGTGAGGCATTCGATTGGAGGCGTGTACCACGATGACCAGCAATCAACCGACGCCGGAAGAGCGTCGTATTGGCGAGTTGCAGGCAGAAGTGGCCCGACTGCAGAGCCAGTTGGCTGACAGGAACAATGCAGGGGCGGTCGAGGCCGATCGAGGTGGCCGCGGTGTCAGATGGACCCGTACCGCTGTCTCTTTCGTGCTCGCGCTGGTGGTGGTCATCCTTGCCCCGCTGTCGGTGGTCACGGTCTGGCAGAGCACCATCATGACCAATACTGACGAGTACGTGGCGACTGTAGGGCCACTCATCCATGATCCGGCGGTGCAGGAAGCCGTCTCTGACCGTATCAGCACGGCAATTCTTGATCATGTCGATGTGGAGACGCTCACCACGGAAGCAGTGAATGCCATCAGCGAGAACCGGGAGTTGTCGCCTCGAGCTCAACAAGGACTGGAGGCGCTGACAGGGCCATTGGCCAGCGGTATCACGAGTTTCACTGAGTCTGAGGTGGCCAACTTCGTGGCCTCCGATGCCATGGCGAACCTATGGGTCACAGCCAACCGGATCGGCAATCAGGAGCTCAACGCTGTACTGTCCGGCGATACCCAAGGCTCGGTCACTGTCGAGGACGGGAAGGTCTACCTGCAGCTGGGTGATGTTCTCGACCAGGTGAAGCAACGTCTGGTCGCCAAGGGGTTCGGCGCAGCGGAGCGGATTCCAGCTGTTGACACCCAGATCCTCATCTTCCAGTCCGACGATCTCGGAACGGCGCAGCGTGTCTACGCCATGATCAACACCCTCGGTGTATGGCTCCCCATCGTCCTGGTCGTGATGTTCGTCGCGGCCGTGCTGGTCGCCAACAGTGCCAGAGCCGTTGTTGCAGGAGTGGGCTTCGCTCTGGTGGTCTCAATGCTGGTGCTGGCTGGAGGGGTGAGCCTCGGTGGGGAGGCTCTCTTGAACTCCCTGCCCCCTGACGCGAGCGAGGCGGCCGTCAGTGCCGTCTACATTGCGGTCACTGAATTCCTGCGGGAATCCATGCGTGCGGGCGCCCTGTTCGGCCTGTTCCTGGGTCTCGGAGCCGTGCTCACTGGACCATCTCGATTCGCAACCGGCCTCCGCCGGGGTTGTGTCAGGATGGCCGCTGCCACCGCACGGGGGCTCCAGTCGTTGGGGGTGGATGTGCATCAGACCGCTGTGTGGTTGGCTCCCAAGGCGACAGCATTCCGGGCGGTACTGACCGTGATCGCCATTGCGGCTGTGCTGATCCCGAATCACGTCAGTCCGGTCACGGTTCTCTGGGCGGCTGTTGCCCTGCTGGCACTGCTATTTGTGGTGCAGGTGTTCGCCGGTGGAGCACAGCAGGAAGCCTCGGCTACCGGCGCTTCGGATGCCGAGGCACGACAGACCAGTAGCGCGGGGCATGAGCGCTGATTGGGTCATGTTCGAGTCAGGAGGAGTGAGTTGACCGAATCTCCCGCTTCCACCGGTGTCGCCGAGTTGTCACCGCACGACACCGAGGAGGACCTGGACCGGATTGCGACGGGATTCGCCATCGGATCGCTACTGTTCGCTGCCGGGACGGTCGCCGTCTGGCTCGACAGCCGAGCCGTCGTCGCGAATACCATCTTTCTCGTGGGATCCGTGTGCTTCACTGCCGCGGCAGCCATACAACTGGGCGTCTCGGAGCGGCAGGTGCCGGCAATCGGCCGTCACCGCCTGCTCAATCCCGAGTGGTTGAGCAGTGCCGTCCAACTGCTGGGTACGCTCTTCTTCAACGTTCTCACCGTTCGGTCCGTGCTGGTGGCGGCGGGTTCGACCCGCCTCAATGCGCAGGAGGTCTGGCACCCCGACTACGTGGGTTCGGTCCTTTTCCTCATCGCCTCCTGGCTGGCCTGGCATCCTGTCGGGCGACGGCTACGCCACGGACTGGTTCGAGGTCGATCACACTGGATCCTGCTCCTGAACATGATCGGGTCGATTCTGTTTGCCGTATCTGCATGGGGTGCGCTGCCCGTCGGGGAAGATTCGATCAACAACGTTGCAGCAGCCAACTGGGGTAACTTCCTTGGTGCGCTGGCGTTCCTTGCCGGAGCGTTGCTGTTGCTCCCTCCGCGTCGGCCAGCGCCCGGCTCAGGAGGTCAGCCCCGACCGGAGACCGAGCCGACCCGGTAGCGTTGAGTCTTCTTGAAAGTCGTGTAGGACTGCCAGGATTCGCCACCCTCGCTGTAGCTGCGGCCCTTCGCCGTCAGGACCAGTTTGGTCCGGCCGTCGCGGCGGACCTTGATCCTGTTGGAACCCTTCTTGGTGGCTGCGTTGCCCTTGACCGTGAGCTTGACCGGTCGGTCCGCGCTGGTGGTGCACCCTTTCCGCATCACTCGGTAGGTACGCCCGGCCTTCAGCTTCTTGGGTAGGGTGAGGCAGGTCGCCTTGGACACTTTGGGCGGCGGAGCGGCACAGTCGTTGGTGCTCTGGGCCCAGCTCAGGTACTTGTCCGGCCAGTCGGTCGAGACCCAGGTGACGCCTGCTTGAGTCACACCTTCCCAGCCCGGCCCGAGGCTGTTCCCGGCGGGGTCGTCGCCCTTGCTGACCGTGTTGAACCAGACGTTCACGTCCTTGCCGGCAGCGTTCATCTGGGCAACGAGGTCCGGGGTGATCAGGTAGTTGATCAGTCCCGGGTCCGCGCCCTCCGGCACGTCGGCAGGTGTCACGGGTATGGGGATCGAGCCAGATCGCTTACCGAACCACATGAGGGGCAGCGACGGGTCCTCCTTGTGCAGCCATTCCATGAGTTCTGTGGAGAAGCCCGCGCCGTAGACATTGGCGTCGACCTCCATGAGCGCCTGATAGTAGGCCTCGAAGTAGGCGGGGTCGTCGGCGTCCTTGTACTCGATGAAGCCCCAGATATCCCGCTTCTTGATGAGTTCCAGCACCTGCTTGAGGGTGGGGATGCGCTCGCCGTTGTTGAGCCGGAACTGACGAAGCTGGGCGTAGGTGTAGTCGGAGACCTTGCCAGTACCATCCGTGGTGCGGTCGAGCGTCTCGTCATGCATGACGACCGGGACCATGTCCTTGGTGAACCAGACATCGGTCTCGATCGCCCAGACGCCGATGTCGGCCGCGCGTTCGAAGGCGGCCATGGAGTTCTCGTTGGTGTTCGGAGGAGTCTCGAAGCCACCCCGATGGGCGACCAGTGACGGGCATGGCTCCATGCTGGCGCTGGTCGTGTCGTGCCCGCTGGTTCCCGAGACGTTCTCGGCTGCTGCGGCTGCGGTGGCACCCATAGCGAGGAGGCCAGCGCTCACCACGCCGCCGACTGCCAGTGCCAGAGTTCTGCGCATGATTCCACCTTTCAGTGCCCTCACTCTAGTTGGCCGAGCCCGAGGTGGCGCGGTCTTGCCGACAGGTGGGTGAAGAACCTGCGGGCATTGATCACGCCGGATCATCCGCTGGTTCGCCGTGGGCTCCGGGGGCTGCCTCAGGCTCTCGCGATACAGAACTCGTTGCCGTCAGGGTCGCGCATGACGCTCCAGGAGATTCCGCCCATGGTGTGGTCCTCCACATGGGATCCCCCTAGCGCTTCGATGCGCCCGCGCGCTGATGCCAGGTCATCCACCAGCAGGTCGAGATGCAGGCGGCGGCGCCCCGGCGTCGGATCGGGTACCTTCTGCAGGGCCACGCGCACACCGTGGCGGGACTGTGGTTGCAGCCATACGAAGTATTCGTCGATCGCGTGGGCGGTCTCGACGCCCAGAACTGCCTGCCAGAACGGCGCCAGCGCCGCCACGTCGGTGGTGTTGATGACCACGCTGGTCAGCGTGCCGATCCGCTCACTCATGGCCTGAGTGTATGCCCCCTCCTCGGCCTCGCTGATCCCGACTGTGTCGGCTACCTCGCTCGCGAGGATCCCGGCTGCCAGAGCACGTCCTGACCATCGTTGGCCACCCGGGCCAGGATGAACAGTAGGTCGGACAGTCGGTTGAGGTAGCGCACGGGCTCTGCATTCATGGTGTCGCCGTGGCCCTCCAGCGCCGCCCATGCTGAACGCTCCGCACGGCGCACGATGCAGCGCGCCACCTGCAGCCCCGCTGAGCCGGGGGACCCGCCGGGGAGGATGAAGGAACGCAACGGTTCGAGGTGCTCGTTGAAGCGGTCGCAGTCGGCTTCGAGCGATTCGGTGTAGGACGGCAGCACCCGCAGTTGCTGCATCTCCGATGCCGCCGGCGAATCGTCCACCGGCGTGCAGAGGTCCGCACCGACGTCGAACAGTTCATTCTGGACCCTGTTCAGAACCGCTCGGACATCATCGGAGAAGTCGCCGATCGCCAGTGCCAGTCCCAATGAACTGTTGGCCTCGTCCACATCCGCGTAGGCGATCAGCCGGGGGTCGGTCTTGGTGGTGCGACTGAAGTCGCCGAGCGCGGTGGTGCCGTCGTCGCCGGTGCGGGTGTAGATCCGGGTGAGATTGACCATGCACATGATGATAGTCCTGCCCTGGACCGGTCCCGCTCGACCGTTGGCGCCCGGGTCCTGACCAGTGCGGCGATGACCACCGGATGCACACGATGGTGACGAGGCAGTGAATTGAGCAGGGACACCCCACGCGCAGGGGCGCACTTCGGGTACAACGTCCCGGCCCCGCGCGTCCTACTGGATAGTGTCCAAACTCCAAGTACCGTCAGAATGTCCTTTGGGAGTGCTGATCCTATGGGCGGCAGGTGCGAGATTGCCCACATGTGGGGGTGTGAATGGTTTGTGACAGCGGCAACTCGGGCAATTCCGACGGTATGGCCAGCCAGGATTCTTCATGGGGATCAATGCGTCAGACTCTCGGAGTGGACGCATTTCGGATAACTGGCGGCAAGCCGTTGCTGGGCGAGGTGCGCGTGAGCGGCGCCAAGAACTCCGTGCTCAAGCTTATGGCGCTCTCGCTGCTGACGCAGGGCCGAACCCAGATCACCAGCGTTCCCGACATCCTGGACGTCTCGATCATGTCCCGCCTCGTGACCAGGCTGGGCGCTCGGGTCGAGTGGGAGCGCGCAGAGGGCATTCTGAGCATCGACGTGCCCGAGGAACTCGAGCAGCGCGCCGACTACGACCTGGTAAGGCAGATGAGGGCGTCCATCTCGGTGCTGGGGCCGCTGATCGCGCGACTGGGGGTCGCTGACATCGCGCTGCCGGGTGGCGATGCGATCGGTTCACGAGGCCTCGACATGCATCTTGCGGGTCTCGAGCGCATGGGGGCCAAGGTCACCAGTCAGCACGGCTACCTCCTTGCCAGCGCCCCCGAGCGTCTCAAGGGTGCATCCATCTGGCTCGACTTCCCCAGCGTTGGTGCGACCGAGACGCTGCTGATGGCTTCGGTCCTCGCCGAGGGCACCACGATCATCGACAACGCTGCCCGTGAGCCGGAGATCGTGGACATCAGTCACATGCTCCAGGAGATGGGCGCCCAGATCGACGGGGTCGGCACTTCCACGCTGATCGTGGACGGCGTCGATGAGCTCCGGCCGGTGACTCACGAGACCGTCTCCGACCGGATCGTCGCCGGCACCTGGGCCGTGGCCGCCGCGATGACCTGCGGTGATGTCAGCGTCCGCAATGCCAATCCACATCACCTCGACATCGCGCTGGACAAGCTCGCCAGCGCCGGCGCGGAGGTGACGCATCTGCCGGACGGTTTCCGGGTCCGGATGGAGGATCGCCCCCGGGCCGTCGGGATAGTCACGCTGCCCTATCCGGGTTTCGCGACCGATCTGCAGCCGCAGTTCATCGCAATGAACGCTATCGCCTATGGAACGGCCATGGTGACGGAGAATCTGTTCGAGTCCCGGTTCAAGTTCGTCAACGAGCTTGTTCGCCTGGGTGCCGACGTGAGGACCGAGGCTCACCACGCCATCATCACCGGCCGCGAGTCCCTGTCGGGAGCCCCGGTGGAGTCGCACGACATCCGCGCGGGGGCAAGCCTCGTCCTCGCAGGACTGGCGGCACAGGGCATCACAACAGTCACACACGTGAACCACATCGACCGTGGCTATGCCAACTTCGTTCCCGACCTGCAGAGCCTCGGCGCCGACATCGAGCGGGTCTCGATCGTGGATCCAGCTCGAGTGAGCGGCTGAGCGAACCTCAGCCCACTGCGGGCGGCCCGTCTGCCTGTGTGACGTTGAGCCCGCCGTCGCACGGGATCCGGGCGCCGTTCACGAATCCGCTCTCCTCGCTGAGCAGGAAACGAGCGACCGCCACGACATCGCTGACCTCGCCGAGGCGCCCCACGGGAATCTTGTTCCGGATCCAATCGGCCTTCTCCGGGTGCGCGCCCCAGACCTGCTGCCCCAGTTTGGTGAGGATCACGGTCGGCGCGATGCTGTTGGCCGTGATACCGGTGCCACCGAGTTCCAGGGCCAGAGTCCTGGTGAGCATTTCGAGGGCTGCCTTCGCTGAGCAGTACGCGACGTGGCCGCGATAGGCCTGTTCGCCCGCGGTGGAACTGATCGTGATGATCCGGCCGAAGCCCGCGCCGGTCATCCCTGGTGCCAGCCCCCTGGCCAGGACGAGGGCCGAACGGACGTGGATCGACATGGTGGCATCCCACAGATTCGTGTCCGTCTCCGGCAGGCCGCCGGCTGGCGGGTTGCCGGCACTGTGCACCAGCGCGTGCCAGTCCGGTGAGTGATCCAGCAGCGCGTCGAGAACCGATTGCGCCCCACCCGGATCGGCCAGGTCGGCCTCGATGGCCAGGACATGCCTGGCTCCGGTTGCGAGCAGGCCGGCGCGTGCCGTGGCGAGGGCCTCGCGATCGCGGCCACAGATCGCGACCGTCTCACCGCGTTCGGCGCGGTCGGTGGCGATCCCGAGTCCGATGCCTCGGTCGCCACCGGTGACCACTGTTCTTCTGTCATCCATGCAGGCAGAGTATGGCCAATCCAGCGCGATGGCGCGGTCAGCTGGTGATGGCCTGCGTGAAGCCCCAGCGGCGCAGCAGCGCGAACCGACCGTGCGGGACCGCCCTTGCTTCCGACCGGATCCGGGGGACGATGTCCTGCTTCAGGCCACTACGATCATGCTGGGCGAGCACGGAGTCTCGAAAGCTCCTCGGGAGCTCTCTGGCGCGCAGGCCCACCAGATCCAGCAGGGCCCCCGCCTGGACATAGAACCCGGTCGCGCCGTCCGCCTCGACAGTGATGCCGGGTTGTGCGTGGATCGCTATCGCGTCCGCGATCTCTTCGAGCCTCGCGTCCTCACCTTCCGGGGTGCCGCACGCCAGCGCAGCCCGCCCGGAGCGAATCGTGAAGTCCTCACCCGTGACTGCCCGCATGAGCCCGACATCGTGCAACAGCGAGGCGACATAGAGAAGCTCCGGGTCCGCCTGACAGCGATCGAGCGCGGCCAGAGCGGATCCGTAGAGCCAGGTCCGGATACTGTGGCCCACGATTGCAGGCGACACGTCCATGAGGGCCTCGTGGGCTCGCGAGGCTAGTGCGGAGTCCGGTTGCTCTGGCGTCGCAATGTCCACGTCGGCGCCGGCGGGCCGGCGGACCAGCGCCAGAGCGCGCTGCAACTGACCCAGGGCGACGTGTCCGGAGAGTCTCACCTGCTCCCCACGGCGCAGCCGCCCCTTTGTCCGATTGACCCAGTGCCAGCCCCCGAGGCGATCCGGGTCGGGTGTGGCCATCATGGTCTCCCTCGTCTCGGGCAGGCACGTTCAGGGCCATTCTTGTGCACAATGGCGGGCAGCGGGACGATTTGGGCATCGTCGGACGTTGGTGCAGGGGACGGTGCGTGCCGAAGGTGTCGGTCACGCCCATGGAGGTGTCAGGTGGCCGAGACAACGACTGCTCGCGGCGTGGACCCGTTCAACCCGGCCAGCCCGGCCGGGGCCTACTTCGAGTTCCTTGAGCGGGTGCTGCCTGACCAGAACACCGGGGACGGTTCGTCCGAGATGGTGAGCACAATGCCGTCGCTGTTCGTCAGCCACGGTGCCCCGCCCCTTCTGGATGACCCCCGCTGGCTGGAGGAACTGCATCAGTGGAGCCGGACGCTACCCACACCGAGAGGCATCGTGGTCGTGTCCGCCCATTGGCATGATGCACCGGTGTCGGTGACCAGCACCGGCCCGCAGGTGCCTCTGACCTATGACTTCGGAGGCTTCCACCCCGTCTACTACACACTGCAGTACAGGTCTGCGGACTCCACCACCCTTGCGCAGCGCGTCACGGACATGCTCTCCAGTCGGACTCCTGTACACCGTGTCGCCGGCCGCGGTCTCGACCACGGTGCGTTCATCCCGCTGATGGCGATGTATCCGGCAGCGGATGTTCCCGTGGTCCAGGTGAGCATGCCCGGCCTCGACCCCGCCAGTCTGTATGAGCTCGGAGTTCGGCTACGAGCGCTGCGGGAGGAAGGGATCCTGCTGATCGGGTCGGGGTTCATGACGCATAGCTTCGCGGTCTTCCGCCGGCCCGATCTCGCAGCGCACAACGTGGCCTTCGACCGCTGGGCGGCCGATGCGATCGTCACAGGTGATGTCGACGCTCTGCACGACTACACGAGCAAGGCGCCCGGCGTGGCGGTGGCCCATCCCACCGCAGAACACTTCGTGCCGCTGCTGTTCACCCTCGGCGCTGCCGGCTCGACCGCGGACGTGCAGACCCCTATAGACGCCATGTGGTTCGGGAACTCGACTCGGTCCGTCCAGGTGGGTGGCGTCGGGTAGAGTTGGCAGTGCACTCGGGGTGTCCGGGACAACCGGGCTGAGATCGTGGCTGATGTGCGCCGCGGACCCGCCAAACCTGATCTGGATCATGCCAGCGGAGGAATTGTGTTCATCAAGCCATCACGCGTCCCAGCCACCCTCGCCGCACTTGGGATCGTCCCGGTGCTCCTGCTCGCCGGTTGCGCTGGCAGCGATGCGCCAGCGACCAGTAGCCCCCCGACGTCCGACGGCCCGGAGTCGACGGAGGTGAAGCTGCTCACCTACGACTCGTACAACATCAGCAAATCGGTGCTGAAGGACTTCACGGCGAAGACCGGGTACGAGGTGAAGATCGTCAAGGCCGAGGATGCCGTTGCCACCGTGAACCGTGCGCTGCTCACCAAGGAGAACCCTGAGGCCGATGTCCTGTTCGGCATCGACAACAACACGCTCGGCCGCGCCCTGGATGTCGGGCTCTTCCAGCCGTACCAGGCGCCCGACCTGGCCCAGGTGCCCCAGGATCTGCAGCTCGATCCGGAGCACCGGGTCACCCCGATCGACACCGGGGATGTCTGCCTGAACTATGACAGGGCGACGTTGAGCGCCGAGCAGGCACCCAAGGGACTCGAGGATCTCACCGGGGCGGATTTCAAGGATGACCTGGTCGTGGAGAACCCAGCGACGTCGACGCCCGGCCTCGCCTTCCTGCTGGCCACGATCGCCAAGTATGGCGAGGACGGCTACCTGGACTACTGGACGAAACTGAAGGACAACGGCGTCAAGGTCGAGGACAGCTGGGACAACGCCTACTACAAGCAGTTCTCGGCGGCAGCCAAGAACGGGACGAAGCCGATCGTGGTCTCCTACGCCTCATCGCCGGCCGCTGAGATGTACTACGCCGATCCGCAACCTGAGCAGGCCCCGACCGCAGCAGTCCTCAACGAGTGCTACAACCAGATCGAGTTCGCAGGCGTGCTGAACAACGCGGCGAATCCGACGGGTGCCCAGGAGTTCATCAACTTCATGCTGACGCGGCCGTACCAGGAAGACATCATGACTACCAACTGGGTCTACTCGGTGTTGCCGTCGGTTCAGCCGCCTGCCGTCTACGAGTACGCGCCGGCGCCGCAGACGACGTTGTCGATCCCGTTCGAAGAGGTGAACCAGAACCGGGAGCAGTGGGTGGAGGACTGGACCAGCGTCATGCAGTGAGCCACGGCGGAGTCGGAGGGTTCGCCGATGACCCAGCAATGGTGCAGCGCCAGGCACAGGATCGCTGTGCGTGATGTGGGAGGAGTGCCGTGCTGACCAGGGCCGCAGAACGGCTGTTGTGGCTACTGCCGCTGGCCTTCTTCGCGCTCTTCTTCGCATACCCGGTCCTGAACCTGCTGGTGACGGCCCTGCATCCTGACGGTCACTGGGAACTCGCAGTGTTCGGCCAGGTCTTCAGCGACTCACGGTTCTGGTCTGTGCTCTGGTTCACGGTGTGGCTGGCCGCCGCTTCCACCGTCCTCACGCTCCTGGTGGCCCTTCCGGGTGCCTGGGTGCTGGCCAGGTTCCGGTTCTGGGGCAAGGGTCTCATCGAGGCTCTTGCGGTGGTCGCCTTCGTCATGCCCACCGTGGTGGTGGCTGCCGCAGTGTCCTCCTCGACGGAGCGGCTGGGGGTGCCGGGGCTGTCCGAGGGAGTGCCCGCCATCCTGCTGGCCCACCTCTACCTGAACGTAGGGGTCGTACTGCGGCTTGTGGGCAACTACTGGTCCCAGCTCGATCCTCAGGTCGAGGAGGCAGCGGCCGCACTGGGAGCGCCGCCGTGGCGCCGCTTCCTGAACGTGACCTGGCCCCGGCTCGCTCCAGCCGTGCTGGCGTCCTCCGCCATCGTCTTCCTGTTCACCTTCACCTCGTTCGGCGTTGTGCTCATCCTCGGCCGCATCGGTCAGGCGAACCTCGAGGTGCTCATCTACCGCAAGGTTGTGCAGTTGTTCAACCTGCCTGAGGGCGCGGTGCTGGCGATCGTGCAGATCATCCTGGTCGCGGTATTGCTGGTTGTGCAGTCATGGTTGTCACGGCGCCTGGAGACGCGGCAGGGGTTGCTCGCCCTCCCCAGGCTCCAGCGGCCACGGACCGCGGGGCAGCGGAGCATCGTGGCTGCGTTTCTCGTGTGCAGTCTCGCGCTGCTCGCCGGTCCCATCGTTGCTGTGTTCCTGGACGCCTTCGGCGGCTCACAGGGCTGGAGCCTGACCAACTACGCGGCACTGGGCACGAGCAACGAGGGGACGATCCTGTTCGTGTCCCCCATCGAGGCGGTGCGCAATTCGCTGGTATTCGCGGTGGCCGCCACCGTTATCGCCCTGATCATCGGAAGCGTCGTCGCCTTCGTCCTCTCCGGCCGTGCCAGCCCGTTGACCGAGAGTATCTGGTTGCTGCCGCTGGGCGTCTCGGCGGTGACTCTGGGTTTCGGCCTGCTGATCACCTTCGACGAGCCGCCGGTCAACTTCCGGGGGTCGGCCGCCCTGATCCCCATCGCCCAGGCCCTCGTTGCCATCCCGTTCGTGACACGCGCTGTGCTGCCCACCCTGCGTTCGGTCCGGGGGAACATCAGGGAGGCAGCTGCAACCCTGGGCGCGACACCGCTGCAGACCTGGCGGTTCGTGGACCTCCCTATGATTGTCCGCGGCCTGGCCGTGGCAGCGGGCTTCGCCATGGCGATCTCGCTCGGTGAGTTCGGCGCCACGGTGTTCCTTGCCCGATCGGAGTTCCCGACCATCCCGATCGCCATCTACCGGTTCCTGGGCTCTCCCGGCGATATCAACTACGGTCAGGCCATGGCTCTGTCGTCCATCCTGATCGTGGTGACGGCACTGGTAGTCGTGGGCACCGACAGGCTGCGCACCTCCGCGAGGTACCTCTGATGTCCGAACTGGAGATCCGCCATCTGCATGTCGTCTATGACGACGAGCCAGTCGTGAAGGACGTCAGCCTGCGTGTTCCGGCCGGCGGGCGTCTGGCCATTCTCGGTCCGAGCGGGTCCGGCAAGTCCAGTATCCTTCGGGCCATCGCCGGCCTGGTCCCGTCGCGCGGCGAGGTGCTGCTCGCCGGTTCATCCCTGGCCGGGGTGCCGACGCATCGCAGAGACGTCGGGCTGATGTTCCAGGACAATGCCTTGTTCACGCACCTCAATGTGGTCGACAACGTCGGCTTCGGGCTGCGGATGCGCGGGGCGACCAGAAGCCGTGCGCGAGTGCAGGCTCAGCGATTCCTGGAACTCGTCGGGCTGGAGCACAAGCGCGAGGCCGCCGTCACTGACCTGTCGGGTGGCGAGCAACAGCGGGTCGCGCTGGCCCGCACCCTGGCACCTGGTCCGGCGGTGGTCCTGCTGGACGAGCCGGTCGGGGCACTGGACCGTGCCCTGCGCGAGGAACTGCTCGTGGCGATGACTCAGGTCTTTGACGAACTGCGCACGACCGTGGTGATGGTGACCCATGATCAGTCGGAGGCTTTCGAGATCGGCCGGGATGTGGCGGTCATGCGTGATGGCCGGATCAGCGTTGCCGGTGCGGCAGCACAGGTTTGGGCCAATCCGCAGGATTCGTGGACCGCGCGGTTCCTGGGCCTCAACAACGTCATGGAACCGGGTCAGCCCCTGCATGCCGCGCTCGGATGCGTCCCGGGCGTGACCACGCTGTTGCGGCCGTCCCTGAGCCGCGTAGCCGATGCTGGCGACGCGCGCGCCGCTCGCGTGCTGACCGGCGTCGTGGAGTGGTCGCGGTTCCGTGGCGGTCTGTATCGAGCGGCGCTGTCCGAACTCTCGGTGGGGGGCTCTCCCGTCCCGGGCGCCCGGGTGGAGGTCTGGTCCGATCGTGAGCTGGAGCAGGGGCCTGCGATCGCCTTCACGATCGCCGACGATGACCTGGTGCCGCTGAATGACTGACGGCAGGCCGATATCGCCTGCATCGAGGGTCGTCTGCACGATACGCTGCGAGTCCAGCCAGTGAGTGAGGGAACGGACACACCATGGCAGCTGAGCCTGAACCCGACTATGACAACCCCGTCAACCGCCTGCTGTTCCTGGCAGCGACCGTGGGCGGTATCGCTCTCATCCTGTGGATCGGGCTCAACCGGGGCAAGAAGAAGTAGCGGCTCAGGGCAACCAGTCGGATTCGGTGGTGTCCGGTCCGGACGAGATGTCCTGGCCCGACCGGATCAGCAGATCCTGCAGAGATGCCAGCACCACGTCCGGGCGCTCCAACGGTATGAAGTGTGTGGCCTTGAGGACCCGGACCTGCGCATCGGGCACTTCGTCACCCCAGGCGATCACCTGCCTGTAATCGGTGATGAGGTCCTCCCTGCCCGTCAGCACCGTGACCGGACAGCTGATCGTGGACGGGTCCAGGGTCTCGTGGGCCCCCACCACACTGGCGACCTGGAAGAACCAGCCGAAGTCGTGGGTGAGGTAGTCGCCCACCATCTCCTCAGCCTGAACCGGATCGGCGCGACGTCCCAGGGCCCCCACCGTGCGCATCGTGTCGACGAGCGTGGCAGGGGAGGGCAATGACTCGACGGCACGATTGATCAGGGGCCCACGCTTGGCGCCCCTGGCGCTGCCGCGCTTGCCGAGCGCCTGTCGCATCCCTACGGGAAGATTGCTGTTGCCCAGCAGGCCCTTGAACGTGCCACCGGGCAATCCCGCGATGGCCAGCAGAGCCGTCGTTCGCTGCGGATTGCGCATGGTGAACTCCACGGCCATGTTGACGCCGAACGACCAACCGACCACGAGGGCGTCCTCCCACTGCATGTGCTCCATCAGCGCCAGCGCGTCGTGGGCCTGGGCGGGGATCTCGACTGTGGTGACATCATCCGGGCGTTGCGATCCCAGGAATCCGCGTTGGTTCCAGCTGACCACGTGGAAGCCACAGTCGGGGCTCAGGAACCCGGGCCACGCCGATGCCGGCGCCGCCAGGCCGTTGCACAGCAACACGGGCGGCCCCTCGGCCTCGTTGCTCCAGGCCGTCAGCGTTGTGCCGTCGGCTCCTTCGAACTCGAACACTCGCATCGCTGCTCACCTCCGCAGACTCGCTCCATTCTGTCCTACTGCGACCCTGCAGGTCGTTCGGCGGCACGGATGCGTGGGCTGCCTTGTGCGCATCCGCAGCGGCCAGCCATGAGGTACGTCACGATCACCCAGAGTGGTCAATGGATCCGGGCCGGGAGCGAATATCCTGGGACGAGGGCCGTTGGCGGATCGCCAGCTCGGGAGCGGCCGCGAGGAGAGGTGCACCTGTGTCGACCAAAGACCGTCCCTGGATGATGCGGACCTACGCCGGCCACTCGTCGGCCAAGGAGTCCAACGCGCTCTACCGCCGCAACCTGGCCAAGGGCCAGACCGGCCTCTCCGTGGCCTTCGACCTGCCGACACAGACCGGCTACGATCCTGACTCGCCCCTGGCTCGTGGCGAGGTCGGCAAGGTCGGCGTGCCCGTGTCGCACATCGGTGACATGCGGGCGCTTTTCGATGGCATCCCCCTCGGTGAGATGAACACCTCTATGACCATCAACGCCACCGCCATGTGGCTGCTGTCCCTCTACCAGGTGGTGGCCGAGGAGCAGGGCGCCTCACCTGATCAATTGGGCGGGACCACCCAGA
>JAGQTY010000048.1:15416-18663 GCA_020438795.1 Actinomycetota bacterium | reverse complement strand
CATCGACGTTGTTGCTTCTACTCATGGCCGGTGACAACACGCTCATAGAGGGGGACTGCACCAGAGGCCATCAGCACCGACGGCAGATAGTCCATCGGCGGCTGTTCGGCCACGATCTGCAGCAGGTGGAGGAAATGGCGTGACGCGGTGGCCCAGTCGGGCCAATGGGAGGCGGTCTCCAGCGCGTTGCGCCGCAGCTCGTCGAGGAGGCCCGGGTCGGCCCGTAGCGAGGCCACGTGGTCCGAGACCGCAGCACGGTCGCCCATCGGTGCCACAAGGCCGTTGTATCTGGACTCCACATACTCGTCGTAGCCTGTGACGTCGTAGCAGATGACCGTACCGCCGCAGTGGAACATCTCCAGCGGCGGGCCGAACATCCCCTCCACCCGGCTGAGCTTCACCAGCACATCGCAGGACCGGTAGACGGCGGCACACTCGGCCGCCGGAATCCGGGAGAACACCCGGTCGCAGCCCGGCACGGTCGTCTCAGGGCTCGGCGTGAGCAGCCACACCTCGTCCGCGCCTCCGGCTCTGGCGCACTCAATGGCCTCCTGCACGCCTTTCATGGGCGCTTGCGTGGACCCCTCGACGAGAACGCGGAGCCCCGACTTCGGGCGCGGGGCCTCCGCAGGGCCTTCGGGGCCGTACAGTTCCTTCTTGATGCCGTTGCTGGCCAGGAAGGCCGGGGTGTTGTGGGCAAAGGCGAGATATGCCTGCAGCCAGGTCGTGATGGTGATGATAGGCAGGCCCATGCGTAGGGTCAGTTCCGCGAGCGCTGACTCCCGGTTGGCCGGATTGTCGGCGCCGAAACGTGCCTCGGCGCTCTGCACGAAGTAGACCGCATGCCGGAACCGGAAGCGGGGCAGTTCGAACACCGTGGGCCACCATGTGGCAACGACGAGGTCATACGCGCGATCGGCGGCATCGTCGATCGGGATGATCTCCAGCTCATCCATCGCCGGATGCCACGACTTGGCTGCGTCAGCCAGGGGGTAGAGAGCGGCAAGCCGAACATTGGCGCCATGGCGACGTGCGAAGTCGGCATGTTCGAAGATGACGGTGGTACCTCCGCTGATGTCAGCGGAACCGATCAGGAACAGGATCTCCAATGGTTCTGTTCTGGACCGCCGCTGGCCGTACCGGGAGTAGTAGCGATGCAACCACGGGTCGTACGGCTTGACCGGTTCCATCAATCCGCCTCCGCGAGCCGGACCAGCGCTTCCACGGGGCGCCAGCGCAGATAGCCGTTCGGCCACTTGCTGGCCGTCGCCGAGTCGGTGACATGCTCGCGCAGCGTTCCTGCGCGCCAGCTGGAGTCCGGCCGGATCTTGTGGAAGCCGGTCACATTCATGGCCCCGAACGTATCGTCGTGCTCGGAGTCGAACCACATGTCGGCGATCGCAGCGGGGGGGCGCTGCCACAGGGAGAGCGCCATCTCTGCGAGCAGCGGTCGCAGTTCACGCGTGGTGAGACCCATGTCCACGATCCATTGAGCCACAATCGGCGCGGCGATCGTGGTCGTCTTCTGAAACTCGGAGACTCCGGGCGCGGCGGGATCGGTATCGTCCTGCTTCACGGCCAGGACCCGGTTGCCGACCGAATGGTAGCCGATGGTGGAAGCCACATCGGGGGTCCATGGACGCTCAAGCACCGCAGGAGGCTCAGCGTAGGAACAGTAGTCGCCGCGGTTGCCGTCGAAGGCAGTGCCGCTCTTGGTGGTCCCCGGCGGCTGTGGGTTCAGGAACGGGAAGAGGCCGAAGTAGCGGCCATGGCTGCGGCGGATACTCAGCGCGCGCACGATGTTGTCCTGGATCGAGCCTCGCCAGCCGATGTCCACCACGAGGAACGGTTCGCTGACCTCCGAGATCTGATCCACGTAGCGGGTCAGCAGTTCGCGGGACTCCTCGATGTGAGCAGTGAGCAGCCGGTCCACCTCAGGCAGCTCCAGAAACGCGCGGACGCGCGAATCGCTGCCCGGGTTCGTGATCTGCTGCTCGGCGGCCAGACCGACCTGCCGCAGCTGGCTGGCGAACTCCGAGGCGGACAAGCCAAGACTCGCGAGCATCACGTCCATCGACTGGGTGCCGTACATGGACCACATGCGCTGCAGAGCAGCGAAGTAGGGCCGGTGCAGAGAGGCAGCGAAGGTTGCCAGCCGGGACGCTTCGAGGTGCACACTGGCAACCGGGCTGCCAGCGCCGCGACGCAGGATGGGCTCGGTGGCGGCATGGACCTGTGCCAGGAACAGACCTTCCCTGCTCACGTAGTGGACCCGATCCGCCCCGAGCTGACGAGCGTCCTCCACGGCCGCGTTGATCAGTCCGACGGCGAGCAGGGCGAGGTCCCTGCCTGCCCGCTGCGGGCCGCTGGAGACCACTACCTCACGCAGGCGCCGCTGCAGTTCGGCGCTCACCTCGGCCAGCTGCCCCGCGGTGTAGCTGCCGGGTGCGGGGAACCGCTGCTCGGGGCTCACCTGTTCGGCGCGACCACCGCCCGCCCGCTGGTTGGCGACGTCGGCGACGGGGTTGTCGCCCAGATGAAGATGCTTCTCCGGGCGCACGCCGTGTTCCTTGCGCACGCGCTCGAACAGACCCCCCATCCGCTTCGACATACCCACATCGACCGAAACCACGAGCGGCCAGGGCAGTGGAGTTCCTGCCGCCTCGCTGAGGATCCGGGTCAGCTCGGCCGCGCCGATGTAGAAGTCGGACAGCAGCACGACCGGGCAGCCCAGTGATTCCAGGGCTTCCCAGAGCTGGGTGTCGACCCATGTGTTGCGGCATTCGTCGTCGACCTCGGCCCTGGCGAGATCCGCGGCCACCGCCGGCGCCAGTTCGGGCGGCGTACCGAGGTCGCCGAGCTGGCGTGACAGCACCTCGGTCAGCTCGTATTCCTGTGACGATCGTGAGGAGGCCAGCGCCTGCTCGATCCGCACCCGGTCCGCCACGAGCTCGAAGACGTCGAGCTGCTGCTCGGCGAACAGGGGCATCGAGGCCAGGCGGGCGGCAGTGGCGGTCTTGGCTGCATCGGCGGGCCGCGTACGGAACAGCAGGGTGTCCCAGACATCCACGGTGACCAGCTCGGGCGGGTCGGTGGCGACGGCCTCGAGCAGCTGTGCTGCGCTGGCACTTGAGGCCTGTTCCGGCTCGCGAGTGGCGTTCACCTCGGCAAGGGCCCGCTCGTGAGCTGCTGAGACGGGTCGTCCCCTGGGCAGTCCCACCTCCCAGTAGTCGTTCTCAGCGAGCTC
>JAGQTY010000048.1:13215-14307 GCA_020438795.1 Actinomycetota bacterium | reverse complement strand
GGTCGAGGGAATCCCCCAGGAATTCGGGCTGATGACACACCCAGGCCCGAGTCGGGTTGGTCCACACACAATCTCCTCTGACAGCGGCCGTGGTGTCCTGACCGGGTGAGGCCGACGCCGATTGGACGGAACACTAGATGGTACAAAATCGCCGAAGAGGGTTCAATCACCTTGACTCTACCGCTGCTACGAAGAACGGCGAGCCCCTGCTGGCGCGCCGACGACTCGGGTATTTGGGGAGCCGCGCGAGACTGCGGATAGCTTATCGCGCAATACTTCTCGCCCCGACTCCGGGTACGAGCGTCCACGCCGCAGCGCAACTCTCGCTACGATGGGCGAGATGTCTAGCGATGTGTCGGCGGAGGACGCCACTGCGAACGTGTCCGTTCCGGAGGCGGGTGTCAGTGATGCCCCTGCCCATGATCTCGCGGGGCTTCGCGAGGATCTGGCAGTCGAGACGGCGAGGCGGCGCCTCGCCGAGGCGCAGCGCGATCATCTGCAGGAGGAGCTGGAGTCAGCGCTGCAGGCGTACGCGAAGGCCCGTCAGGAGCTCGAGTCGATCAAGGGATCGCGTGCCTATCGCCTCTTCCGCGAGACGTCGCTGCGCGTCCGACGTCGGCGCGACGGCTGACCGGCTGTTATCGCTCGTCGCCCGCCGGCCGGAGACTGTGTCCCGGCGTCTCCTCGGGATCAACCCGTGAAGCCCGGGGCCAGGTCCTGCGTGCAGGCCGTCGCTCCGTTGTCGGCGCCGAAGGCGAAGGCGTCCAGACGCTCGTCGGCGGTGCCATGAGCATCAGGATCGGTGAAGGCCACGCCAGGAGCGTCGGCCAGTGACACCACCGCATTGATCGCCTGATCGACCGCTTCCCGGCCGAGCAGGCCCTGCTGGTCGGCCCAGCCGGCCCAGGCGCCCGCGAAACAGTCGGCCTGAAGCTCAGCCTCGATCGTCAGCTCGAACTCCTGACTGAGGCCCAGCCGGTCCTGGACCCCATGGCCGAACTCATGGGCCAGTATTACGGCGGTCGCCATGTCACCCATCTCCTCGTAGTAGGGGAGCATGAAGTTCGGCTCGTCCCAGGCGATGAAATCGTC
>JAGQTY010000048.1:0-13116 GCA_020438795.1 Actinomycetota bacterium | reverse complement strand
TACGGCGGTCGCCATGTCACCCATCTCCTCGTAGTAGGGGAGCATGAAGTTCGGCTCGTCCCAGGCGATGAAATCGTCGGCGCCGCAGTAGACGGCGTTCTCGGGGACGGCGGCCTGTCCTGCGCAACTGGGACCCGGGTCCTGCGGTGGGTAGTAGGCGATGAACTCCGCCGGGGGAATCCAGCGCAGGTCGAACTCCGCCGGCATCGTCGCGTGCCAGTACTCATTGATGGCGCCGAGGGCCAGGTTCATCGATTCGTCGTATGCGGCGAAATCCACGCCACCGTCGCTACCCGGTGCCGCCTGGTACGTGAACGTGGTGCCACTGGGAGCGGTCGCCGGTACTGAGCCGGTTCGCTGACCCCCGGGCGGTACGGAGAAAGTGGAGGACGGATCGACCGGATCGCCGCCGCCGGGCTCACTGGTGCTCGACCCGCATGCTGCGCTTGTCCCCAGCGCCAGCGCCAGGATCGCGATCCCCGCGAGCCGGGCGACCGGTGACGACGTATCTGCAGATCTCATAGCCGAATGGTAGACCTCCGGCGAGTGGCGTTTCGGCCACCGAGCCGGCGACCCGCCGATCGGGTGAGATGCTCGGCCAGGGGCTGCGATCAGACTTCGGTGCTGGCCGCCGACAGGGGATCGGCGGCCCCGATCGACCCGTTCGTCTGATCGGAGTGGTCAGCCGAGGGCGGCCAGGACTGCGGCGGCGCCGCGTTCGCCGCTGACCATCGCTCCCTGGATGGATGGGGTGTCCTGGTGATCGCCGATGACGTAGATCCCCTCACGCAGCAGAGGGTTTCGCAATGGATCCGCCGAGGGCCTCGGGGAGTCGAACCGGGGCAGAGCATCGGCGATCGGGTAGCGGGCGGTCTCTGCCAGCAGGTGCGGGGCCACGCCGAGCAGCACCGCAGTCTGCTCCCGCGCCAGCTCAGCTGCCTCCGCCGTGGGCCACAGCCCGACGGCGGAGGCAGCGATGAGTGCACGGCCGTCGGCGGAGTAGGTCGGCGCAGTGTTCGTCATGACGGCGATGTTGCAGAGCATGGAATCCGCGGGCGCCACGATCAGCTCCCGGTAGGGCACCTCAGTGCCCGAGGTGAAGTACCACGTGGTGAGATCGTTCATCGGCCGGGGTCGCAGCGACGGTAGCAGCGCCGTGGCGCTGGCAGCATCGGTGGCCAGCACTACGGCCCGGCAACGGAACTCCTCGTCGTCGGTGTGGACTCCCTGCGAGGTCAGCCGCCGGACCGGACTGTCGTACCGCAGCGCACCAGCGCTCGAGCTGGCCAGCTGGTCGGGAATCGCCTGCATCCCCTGACTGGGTACGGCGGGTCGGCCGCGCACGAAGGAACGAAGAACGAAGTCGGCGTAGTTGCGGGACACCGCGCCAGGGTCGTCCTGCCCGAAGACCCCCGCGAGAAACGGGTAGGCGACCTCGGTCAGGGTGGCGTCGTCGACTCCGTGTTCTCGTAGCGTGGCACCGAGGGGCAGGTCGGGACGCTGCCGCAGCCGCGCAGGTTCGGACCAGCCGCAGCGCAGTGCGTACCGGACCAGGGCGCTGAGCCCACGCACACTTGCAACCTTTCCCCGCGCCAGTCGGTACCAGCTCTGCGGGGAGAAGGCAGACAGGCTCAGGACTGTCGCAGGGACGCCGATGCGGGCCCCTTTGGGGAAGGACTGCAGCTGCAGCGCAGCGAGGTCCAGATTCCGCTGCGCCGCAGGATAGGCGGGGTTGAGCAGCTGGAACCCCCGGTCCAGGAGGAAGCCGTCGACCCGGTCCGTGCTGATTCGGCCGCCCGCCGCTGAGGCCTGCTCGAGGACGACAACGTCACGACCGGCAGCGGTGATGTGTTTGGCCGCCGTCAGTCCGGCCACTCCGGCGCCCACCACCACGGCGTCACACTCGACACTCACCCTCGGATCACCTCCTCGCCAAGCCTATTGGATGCGGCGCCATCACCCGGGTGTCAGTATGGGCGCCCCACCGAAACTGAACTCATTCGCGCCCCTCATCGCCTGCTGGGCCGCCCGAACACCGGAGAGATAGGCGCCGTGCACGGTCTGGTAGACCTTCGGGACTGTGGCTTCCCCTGCGAACAGGATTCGCTCACCCACGGGTTGCGCCAAGGCACGGAAGTCTGTCTCATCTGCGCCCGGTGCCAGGTTGGAGTACGAACCCAGACTGTACGGGTCGTGCGTCCAGTCGGTCGCGCGCACCTCGAGCGGTGCAGGGGGCTGCTGCCCTGTGATCCGCGCCAGCACCTCGCCGATGGCGCGGACCTTCTCGGCCTCGGAGTCCCCCGCATGGCGCTGCGCGAACCGACCCCCGTACAGGCACATCAAAGTCGTCCCCGGCGTCCCCAGATCCACGAAGCTCGGGTACTCCTCGGAGTCGGAGTCGGAGATGGCAGCCAGATTCAGTCTGGTGCGGCTATCACGCCACCAGCCGTCGGGATAGCCGAGGACCACCTTCTCCAGATGACCCATGCGTAAGCGGTCAAGGGCCCCCTGCTTCTCGAGGGGAAGCGGTGGCGAGAAGGTCACTGCACCGGACTGCAGCACCCCGAGCGGGAGTGTGACGATGACAGTGCCGGCGCGGAATCGCGTCACGGTTGTCCGGACCTCGATGCCGGAATCCTCGGCTGTGATCGCCTGCACCGCCTGGTTCCTGCGGATGTCGATCGGTCGGGCCAGCGCCTCCACGAGCTGGCCGTAGCCGCCCACCGGAATCAGATCGGGGCCGGAGAGGCTCTCTTGGTAGAGACCCTGTGAAGCGAGAGCCAGATCAGGGGCGCTCAGGGCATAGTCGAGCGTGGCGACCGTCAGCCCGAGGTAGGTGCGGACAAGCGCTCGCCCGGGTCCGGGAGCGAAAGCATCGATGCCATCCTGCATGCTGGCATTCGGCCCGAGTGCGCGGCTGAGCCGATCGCTGGCGTCATCGAACTCCTCGTAGGCAGCATCGAGTCGCCGCAGCTCCGCTGCGGTGAGCAGCCGGTCGAGGCGCGCGTCGTATGCACGCACCGGCGTATCAGGGGACAGCGGTTTCGTGTCTATGTTCAGTTCAGCCATGAGGGGGGTCAGCGGATTGCCTCTGGGAGTGTGGATCCAGGAAGCGCCGAGGTCAACGGGTGTTCCGGCCACTTCCGTGGTCCTGATACGACCTCCGATCCGGTCTCTTGCCTCGAGCACGGTCACCGCGACCCCCGCGGTGTGCAGCAGGTTCGCGGCGGTCAGGCCTGCGATCCCGGCTCCGATCACGATCACCCCAGCCGCAACCTCGGCGGAGGGTCTGCGGGCACAAGCTGCGACGGGCATCAGCGCACCCCCGATGATGGCAAAGGCCCCACCGAGAAGTCGCCGCCGCGTGATCGGGGTCATTCGTGCAGTGTCCAGCGCGCTCGCCTCCCAGGTCTGGGACAGGGCCACGCTATCGGCGCGGGGGTTCCTACGTCATCGGTTGGGGGTGATGAGGGCTCAGAAACCGACACTGGCCAGACTGGCCCGCATCGTACGGGCTGACTCGCGGATCCGTGCGACCTCTGACGCTGAGAGCTGCAGTTCCAGGATTCGTCCCACGCCGTGCTGGCCCACCTGCGCCGGCAGACTCAGCGCCACGTCGGTGATCCCGTACTCGCCGGTGAGTCTGACGCTGACAGGAAGCATGGAGCGACGGTCGTCGAGGATCGCATCGACCAGCCGGGCGATGACCACGCCGATCGCGAGATTCGTGTAGCCCTTGGCCTCGATGATCCGGTAGGCCGACTCGACGACGTCGACAGCGATCTGGTCCAGCGCCCGCTGGTCGTAGG
Organism: Actinomycetota bacterium; assembly: GCA_020438795.1. Taxonomy (GTDB): domain Bacteria; phylum Actinomycetota; class Actinomycetes; order S36-B12; genus JAGQTY01. The sequence goes on along the minus strand of JAGQTY010000048.1, from coordinate 9,307 downwards.
GGATGCCCAGCAGGCTCTCTCCCTGGATCGGGGCACCCCCGATCGTCATACCGCTCCAGATGGCCACTTCGGAGTCGCCGTGCTCACCAAGGACATAGCCGTGTACCGATTGGGGATCGACATCATAGTGTTCGCCGACCAGTGTGCGCAGGCGAGTGGTGTCGAGCATGGTGCCGGTGCCGATCACCTTGCGCGCCGGTCGTTCGCTCAGGGTCTGCAGCATGTACGTGGCCACGTCCACCGGGTTGCTGGCCAGCACCAGCACCGCAGTGGGGGCGTACTGGTCGAGGTCCTCGGCGAGGCTGGCGAAGATGGCAGTGTTCTTCTCCAGCAGATCCAGCCGCGACTGACCGGGCCGCTGCGGAGAGCCCGCCGTGAGCACGATCACCTGGCATTCGGTCAGATCCTTGATCTGTCCCGATCTCACAGACATCCGACCGGTCAGGCCCTGACCGTGCATGAGGTCGAGTGCCTCACCATGGGCGAGCTCTGGATCGAGGTCCACGAGCACCAGTTCCTCACAGACCTCCTGCAAGTACATCGCATAGGCGGCTGCGCGGCCCACATTACCCAGCCCGACAACTCCGACGCTGCGCGCTCTGATCGCCATGACAGGCTCCTTCGATCCTCGGATGCCCGGGCTCGCCGTTCTGAGCACACGGGGTCCGAGCGGTCACCCCAGCGTATTCAAAGTGCCCGGGGGTTGCCGGTCGGTCGGAGTGTGAAGGGAGCCGGGTGCCTGCAGCGGCCCCGGGCAGACCCTGCCAGGAGTCAGCATGGCCGGCTGCGCGCCGGCCAACGCCTGCCCCGGCTGCACTGCTCAGTCGTCATGACCCTCGGATTCCCGGGACTCGTGTGCACGACTGCCGGATTCATGGCTCTCGGCCGAGCCGCTGCCATACTCCGAGGCATGGTCGTCGTCTGAGTGTTCCTGCTCGCTCGCCTCATATGAGGACCCGGAGCTGCTACCGGACGAACCGGACCCGGATGAGGTCGAGCCTCCCTGCGAGGTCGTCTGCTGGGACGTCGCCCCCGACGATCCGGACCCTGAACCGCCGCCATAATTGCTCACGGTCTCCGTCCCGCCGCTCGGTGGATCGGTCACTGTCACAACCTTCTTCTTGGGCGGGTCCTTGACGACTCGGGTGATGGTCCGTGTCTTGGTCGGTGTGGGTGCGGGCTGGCTCGTGGTCGTGAGGCTGCTGCTGGTCAGGCTTCCCGGCGCGAGAGCGAGCTGATAGATGCCGAAGCCCACCAGCACACTTCCCAGGAGCACGGCGGTCCAGAGGGCGAAGTGACGGAGTTGAATTCTCATGTCGACACTCTTTCATGCAAGCGCCACAGGGCTCCCCCACCGGAACCTCAAGCCTGCGTAAAGTCGAGCCTTGCATTGACTTGACGCTGCGATGGTCGCTCGTTGACCGCCCCTGGGTGCAGCATCGAGAACATGAACAAGTCATGGTTTCTTCCTCGGCGGAGCGCGTACATCCTCAACGGCGCCATTGTGGTCGTCACGGGTCTGGCGGTCGGGGGTCTGGCCGCTCATATGAGTGACGAGTCAGCACAGCAGACAGCAGCCGATGTTCCCGCTGCCGTGGTGGACGCGGCGGATGTCCCAGAGCCTGTGGTGGTCACCAAGGTCCGCGTCAAACACGTCAAGTCGAAGCCGGTCATCGTGTACAAGCACGTCCCTGCCAGTGGCTCCTCAGGCGGCTCGTCCTCCAATTCCTCGTCCGGCGGCTCCTCGGCCGGCTCGGGAAGCGGGGCTTACACCGGTGGCGGGAGCGGCTCGGTGGGGTCCGGTTCCAGCGGCACGTCGTCCGGCACGCAGGCGGCCCCAGCACCCAGACCCGCGCCGGTACAGGCGCCTCCGCAGACCACGTCCCACGCATCGTGAACGGGCTTCACAGTCACAGCGAGGAACGCTGGACGGGCACGATCAGCTGGTCGGCCGCAGGCGCGGACACTGCCACTTCGGACCTCATCGGGGACCGCTTCCAGCAGCGGTGCCTGGACTTCGAGCGGACCGTGAACGTATACGATGCCGATTCGGAGCTGAGCAGACTCAACGCCCGCAGTGGTCGATGGGTCACAGTCTCGCAGCAGCTGTCCGAACTGCTGCACGTCTGCGTCGGTGCCGCTGAACGCACCGATGGCCTCGTGGATCCGTTGGTCGCCCATCGACTGGCCCGGCTGGACCACCCGCTCTGGGGGGAGCAGCCGGGGCTGAACCGCGATGGGGTGGGCATCGACTGGTCTCACATCGAACTGGAGCCGGGTCGAGTCCGGATCCCGAGCGGCACGGCCCTCGACCTCGGCGCGCTTGCCAAGGCCTGGCTCGCAGATCAGCTCGCCGCAGAGCTCGGAGCGGATTTCGGAGTGTCCGTGCTGATCAACATGGCGGGCGACCTCGCCATCGGGGGGCCTACCCACGACTGGGTCGTGGGTGTCGACCCCGGCCGTCCCGATGCCGCACAGCAGAATCTTCTGCTCAGCGGCGGCGGCCTTGCGACCAGCGGTGTGGGGCGACGACGCTGGCGGTCAGGGGGTGCCTCCCACCACCACATCATCGACCCGCGTTCCGGTGAGACTCCTTGCGCCCACTGGTGGAGTGTGTCGGTGCTGGCGGCCGACGCTCTGACCGCCAATACCTGTTCCACGGCGGCCATCATTCTGGGTGAGCAGGCTGTGACCTGGCTTGACCACTTCGGAGTGGACGCTCTCCTGGTCGCAGAACCTGTGCTGGACACGGGCACGGTGTCGGCCGGTCGCTGGCCTGTGGCGGTGGCGTCATGAACAGCGCCACGACTGTGCTGCCGGATACCTGGGCACTGCTTCGCGTGTTCGGTATCGCCGCCACGATGCTGTTCTCCTTCGCAACTGTTCTGGGGCTCGTCGGGCCCACTCTGCCGCCGGCCCCTCGACTGCTGGCCAACTCGGCGCACCGGTTCGCGTCGGTTCTCGCGTTGTCACTGCTGCTTGGACACATCGTGCTGGCTGTCACGGACGCCTACGTCGACGTCGGCCCTCTCAGCGTCGTGGTTCCCGGAGCGTCGACCTGGCAGCCGATCGGGATCGGGCTCGGCGCCGTGGCGGTGGATGTGCTGCTGGCAGTGGCGCTGACCAGTGCCGGTCGCAATCGTTGGCCGCGACTCTGGCGGACCGTGCACCTGGCCACGCCGGTGGCCTGGGCCCTGCTGATCGTGCATGGACTCGTGGTGGGAACCGACCGCACCGAGGCCTGGTTCGTCGCCCTTAACCTGGGGTGCGTGCTGGCGGTCGGGCTGGCTGGTATCGCGAGACTGAGTGTGCGAAGAACCCAGCTGTCGCAAGGAACTCCGAAACCACTTGTGGAGGCACGATGAACAACTGGTCACTGCCCGGCCTCGAGGTCGGCGGCGCAGCTGCCGGTCCCCGACCCGTTGCCTGGGACGGTCACGGGCACAGGTTGCTGAGCGGGGCTCGGCTGGGCGGAGCGGTCCCGCCGCAGGCTCATCTGACCCAGTGGGGGCCGCTGCCCGGGTACTCGCTGGAACAATTGGCGCTGCGTGCCCAGCACTATGCGCTGCTGGGGGCCGGTGGGGCGGCCTTCCCTGTGCACCGGAAACTGCGCGCGATGATGAACCGGAGGGTCGGAACCGTCGTCATCAACGGAGCCGAGGGGGAGACGTGCAGCGGCAAGGATCAGGTCCTGCTGCGCCATGTCCCGCAGCTCGTACTCGATGGCGCAGAACTCGTGGTCCGAGCCACGGGTTGTCGCCGCATAGTACTGAGGCTCTCACCGGGGCCCGGGGACACCGGCCGGCAGATGGAACATGCCATCGCAGCGCGCAACGCCACCCGGAGCAGGGGAGAGCGACTGAACATCTCGCTCTCCGTCGGACCGGACTCCTTCGTCGCCGGGGAGGCTTCCGCAGTCGTGAACGGGTTGTTCACCGGAAACGCCGTGCCCACCGGCCTCGGAGTGCCCCCGCGCCAGCCGCGGCGCCGGGCCTACGTCTACCTCAGCAACGTCGAGACCTACGCCAGGCTGGCCGTCGCCGCCCGGGGCATCGATCCGGGTTCGGCGCTCATCTCCTTGTCCGGCGCCACACAGCCCCGGGTCACCGAGCGCGCCCCGACCCTGCGGTTCGCCGAGCTCCTCCCGTTCGCTCAGCCGCACGACATCGTTATCACCGGGGGCTGGCACGGGGCGTGGCTGCGTGCCGCACGGCTGCTCGACACCCAGTTGACTCCGGCCGCGGTGGCGGCACACGGAGGGCGATGGGGTGCCGGAGCATTTGTCCTGGTCCCCAGTGAGCAAGCGGTTGCGGCACTGATCGCGGTGTCGCAGTTCCTGGCGCAGGAGAGCGCGGGCCGCTGCGGTCCGTGCAGGCTCGGGCTGCCGCAGCTGGCCGGCCTGGCCGCCAGAGGCGATCTGGAAGGGGCCCGCGCCCTGGCTGCCGAGATCGGCGATCGTGGTGCCTGCGGTCACCCGTCGGCTACGAGCAGCGCCGTGGTCAGTGCCCTCGAGTGCGTGTATCCACAACGCTTGCAGCGGTCGGTGGCGGCATGAGTGCCGGGGGGATGCTCGAGGTGGACTGGCACCGGTGCCAGGGTCTTGCCATGTGTGCCGCGGCGCTGCCCGGGCTGGTCGATGCGGACCGGTGGGGCTACCCCCGAATAAGCAGGCGCGGTAGCGCAGTGTCACCGGAGCGGACCGCCGATGCGCGGTGGGCGGCGCGCAGCTGCCCACTTGCGGCGCTGCGGTTCGTGCCCGCCGATCAGTAAGCTGACACCGTGGCGCATGTCTTGCTGGTCGAGGACGACCCCGGGATCCGCAGCGCGCTCAACCGGGCTCTGCTGCAACGCGGACATGCGGTGACCATCGCGACTTCAGGGCTCGATGGGCTTCAGCGGCTCATCACCGAGGAACCGGAGCTCATGATCCTGGACCTCGGCCTGCCGGACATGCCCGGGGAGCGGCTGCTGGACATGATCCGTGCCACAAGCGATGTGCCAGTCGTCATCGCGACCGCCCGTGACGATGAGGGTCTGATCGTGCGACTGCTGGACGCCGGGGCAGACGACTACGTCGTGAAGCCCTATGAGCCGGCGCAGCTCGAGGCGCGGATCCGCGCCGTTCTGCGACGCCGGCAGGGGACCACGGCAGCGAAGTCCGAACCGCCGCTGCGCGTGGGCGGGCTGCGGATCGACACGGCACGGCATGTCGTCGAGCTCGACGGTACGGTCGTCGAACTGACCCGGCTCGAATTCGATGTCCTCGTCCATCTGGCCCAGCATGCTGGTCAGGTCGTCAGCCGCAAGGACCTGCTACACCATGTGTGGCAGCGCACTGACAGTGCCAGGACGGTGGATGTGCATCTGTCCTGGCTGCGACGCAAGCTCGGGGACGACGTGGACGCTCCTCGGTTCATCCACGTCCGCCGCGGCGTCGGGGTCTTCCTCGAGGACTGGGGCGTCGATCGCGACCGGGACAGCAGCTGATGTACCGGCGACTGGTGCTGTTCGGGCTGGCGGTCGTGGGTGTGGCCATCATCGCACTCATGTTGCCGTTGGCCCTCGCGGCTCGCGATGCCGCCCGGGTCGAGGAGATCGCCGAGGTGAGCGCCGAGGCCCGCGAGGTGGCTGATCGCTGGCAGACCGCCTATCCGGCGACCGCCGGTCTGGAGTCTGCGGATCATCCGGCAACATTGGTCGCCCCCGGCGGTGGGGTTGTCCTGGGCAGCGTCCCTGAGTCGGCTCAGGTGGCGGTTGAGACCGCGCTGAACGGAAGCAGCGCCACACTGGAGGCGGACGGCAGCGTCATCAGCGTCGTTCCCGTTTCGCTGCCCGGCGGCACGGGAGCGGTCCTGGTGCAGCTGTCCGGGGATGACATCGCCGATCACTTCCTGCCGCGGATCATCGGTCTTGTTGCGATCGGGCTCACCCTGTTCGGATTCGCGGCACTCGCCGCGTGGTTCTTCGCCAGACAGACGGTGCGCCCGATCAGCCAGCTCGCAAACACTGCCGAGGCGCTGGCCGAGGGGGACTTGGGCGCACGTGCGGAGCGGACTGATATCAGGGAACTGGATGAGGTCGCCACCGCCCTCAACCGCATGGCAGGGCGGATCCAGGAACTGCTCGAGGCGGAGCGCAGCAGTGCCGCCGAGCTCGCCCACGGTCTGCGAACGCCCCTGACCGTGCTGTCCATCGACATCGACGCAGTGGCGGACCCCGAGACCAGGGAACGACTTCGATCCGATGCCCTGGAGCTGCAGAGCAAGACCGACGAGATCATCACGAGCGCCCGTTCTGCGAGCAGGGCCGGGTTGCGGGCCGTCGCCGACGTCGCCGCGACGGCCAGGCAGCGACTGCAGTTCTGGTCCGTGCTCGCCGAGGATCAGCACCGCCGCGTCACCGCGACGGTGCCTGAAGAACCCGCGTGGGCCCGGATCACAGTGGAGGACCTCACGACCCTCCTCGACATCCTGCTGCAGAACATCTTCACGCACACGCCCGAGGGGACCGACTTCTCACTGGACGTGTGCAACGATCAGGGCGCCGTGCGGCTGCAGATCCGCGATCAGGGCCCGGGGCTTGCGGCGCACACGCTGACCAGAGAGGTCCCGGGCTCGACCGGTCTCGGACTGTCGATCGCCCGGCAGATCGCCAAGGGCGCAGGGGGCACCCTCACGATGCGCAACATGGAACCCTCCGGCTTCCTCGTGGAGGTGCGTTTGGCCGAACCCCTGGAGTGAGCTGGCGGCGACCACCATTTCCCTCCGGGAGAACAGGGAGCGGAGTACAGTTTCACCTGTGTTGCCGCCAGGCCCGGGTGCCTCGATCCCCACGCGAGTGCCCCGATGAACCCCTCGGGGATCGGCGGCACCATTCCGGGGTTCGGGCATCCTGCACGCCTGATCATCGGCGGCTTCCTCGGTGCAGTGGCAGTGGGCACCGGCCTCCTCTCACTGCCCTGGGCCACGGCAGACGGCCACGCGGCGCCGTGGGAGGACACTCTGTTCACGGCCACGTCCGCGGTCTCGGTGACGGGCCTGATCACGGAGGATACGGGCACCTACTGGTCGCTCTTCGGCCAGATCATCATCCTGGCGCTGATCCAGATCGGTGGACTCGGCATCATGACGGTGGCAACGCTCGTGGCGTTGCTGATCTCCCGACGGCTCCGGCTCGGGACCCGGCTGGCCACTCAAGCTGAGACCAAGAGCCTGAGCGCCTCAGATGTCGGCCGAGTCGTGCGCCGCGTCGTCCTCTTCAGCCTGGCCGTGGAGCTCATCGTGGCCATCATCCTCGGGGTCCGGCTCGTCCTTCTGGAGCAGAAGGGTGTGTTCGAGTCGGTCTATGAGGCCATCTTCCTGGCCATCTCCTCGTTCAACAACGCCGGATTCGCGCTGCGCTCGAACAACCTCATGGACTTCCAGGATGACCCCTGGGTACTGCTGCCGATCGCAGCAGCGGTGATCATCGGTGGCCTCGGCTTCCCGGTCTGGCTCGACCTGTTCCGCAATTGGCGTCGCCCGAGAAGATGGTCGACCCTGACCCGGGTCACGCTCTGGATGACCGGGATCCTGCTCGCGTTCGGGATGGCTGTCTACCTGTTCTCCGAGATGAAGAATCCGCTGACGCTCGGTCCCATGGGCGATGCCGACCGACTGCTGAACTCCTTCTTCAGTGGCGTGATGCCACGCACCGCCGGTTTCAACAGCATTGACACGACTGCGCTGCAACCGGAGACGGCGTTCGCCACCGATATCCTGATGTTCATCGGCGGAGGCAGCGCAGGTACTGCCGGTGGCATCAAGATCACGACCCTCGGGATTCTGTGCCTGGTCGTGCTGGCCCAGGCGCGGGGCGACTCCGACGTGGCCACAGGACGACGTCGCATCTCCACTGCGACCGAACGCCAGGCCCTCACGATCATGGCGCTGGCCGGCACGATCGTGGCGGTGGCCATCCTCTTCCTCATCCCGCTCACCGCAGGAGACTTCGAATCTGTCGCCTTCGAGGTCATCTCGGCATTCTCGACAGTAGGGTTGTCGATGGGTGCCACACCGAATCTGACGCCTGCCGGGGAACTGGTGGTCGTCGTGCTGATGTTCATCGGGCGTATCGGCCCGCTGACCGTCATGTCGGCGCTTGCGCTTCGTGAGCGGCGTCGCAGGACCACGCTCCCTGAGGAGAGGATGATCCTTGGTTAATCTGCCAGTCGCCGTGCTCGGTCTGGGGCGCTTCGGCGAAGCAGTTGCAGTGGAGCTGTCGAAACTGGGTGCCCCGGTGCTGGGGCTCGACCGCCGGGCTCCGGTGGTGCAGCGTCTTGCCGGCCGGCTGAGTCACGTTGTCGTGGCCGACACCACTGATGCCGAAGCCCTGGCAGAGGTCAGCCTCGAGGACTACGCCTGCGCGGTGGTGGCGATCGGGACCGATCTGGAGTCGAGTATCCTGACCACTTCGCTGGTCGCCGAGATGGGGATCAACGACATCTGGGCGAAGGCCCTGAACCGGGAGCATGCCCGAATCCTGGAGCGGGTGGGAGCCACGAATGTGGTGCTTCCCGAGTCGGAGATGGGACAGCGGATCGCTCATCAGATCCGTGGCCGAACGCTCAACTTCGTGAAGGTCGCCGATGACTGGGTTGAGGTGATCACCAAACCGCCCAAGGAGATGTGTTCAGCTCCGCTGGACAATGACAGACTGATCCGCAAGTACGATGTGGCGGTGACCGCCGTGAAACCGGAAGGTGCGGCCCATTTCGAGCATGTCACGTCGGCGACACGACTCGGGTACAGCGATCGCATCGCGATCTCCGGGGCACCCAACGCGGTGGACCACTTCCTCCGGACCAGGTGAACCGGAGCTGCCGTTTCGGCAATGAGGGGCACACGCGACGACTGACCATCTCGGCGAGTTCAGGCATACACTGGAGCGACAGCACGCGCTGCTCGGATCGAGGTGGTCATGGGTGATGTACTAGTCGTCCTCGGAGCACTGTTCGTCTTCGCGGCAGTCATAGTGCTGGCCGGCTGGCTGGGGCGCTGGTGACCGCCGTGTTGCCGGGCCGCGCCCTGTTGCGCAGTTGATTCCTTCACGCACTCTCCCTCAGGCGGCGTTTCCGGCAGCACGACGGCTTTCGTCGACAGGCGCGCTGGCGAACACGGGGCCGGTCCGTTCGAGTAGGACCGCTTGCGACGGTGCTCGCCGTGTCGAAGACTGGGGGTGTCGGTGGGAGGCACTGTGTCATTCGGACGGGGACTGGCGAGTGTGGTGACCGCATCATTCCTGGTGCTGGGCCTGACGGGTGTCGCCG
>JAGQTY010000047.1:18055-20160 GCA_020438795.1 Actinomycetota bacterium | reverse complement strand
CGATCATGCCCACCAGGCCGCCGACGCCGTGGACGCCGAGGACGTCGAGGGAGTCATCGAACCCGAGCTTGAACTTCAGCTCGACGGCCCAGGCGCAGATGACGCCGGCAGCCAGTCCGATCAGCATCGCGCCCATCGGGCTGACGAATCCGCAACTCGGGGTGATGGCCACCGCCCCTGCGATGGCGCCGGAAGCAACGCCGAGTGTCGTGGGTTTGCCGTCGCGCAGTCGCTCCACGAGAATCCATCCCATCGCGGCGGTGGCCGTACAGACCTGCGTGTTGATCATCGCGGTTGCTGCCAGGCCGTCGGCAGCCAGAGCTGAGCCAGCGTTGAAGCCGAACCACCCGAACCAGAGCATCCCGGCCCCGAGCAGGACCAGTGGAAGGTTGTGCGGCCGCATGGAGTCCTTGCCGAACCCGAGCCGCTTGCCCGCCACGAGTGCCAGGGCCAGGGCAGAGAACCCGGAGTTGATCTCGACGGCAGTGCCGCCCGCGAAGTCCAGTGCGCCCAGGCGGTCGCCGATCCAGCCGCCATTGCCGTCGTCGAAGGAGAACGCCCAGTGGGCGATCGGGATGTAGACCACCAGCGCCCAGAGTGCGATGAAAACCACCCAGGCCGCCACCTTGACCCGGTCGGCGACCGCGCCCGCCAGGAGCGCCGCAGTGATGATGCCGAACGTCATCTGGAACATGGCGAAAGCCAGCAGCGGAATCGCCTCGCCGTCGACGCCGATCACCTCGCCCATGGCATCGGTGAGCCCTACGTAGTCGCCGCCGGCGATCATCCCCCAGCCGAGGTCATCTCCGAAGGTCAGCGAGAAACCGACGGTGACCCAGAGGATGGTGACCACGCCGATGCTGATGAAGCACATCATCAGCATGTTCAGCACGCTCTTGGCCCGCACCATGCCGCCGTAGAAGATCGCCAGTCCTGGTGTCATCAGGAGCACGAGCGCTGCGCTGATGAGTACCCACGCGGTGTTCCCTGCACTGAGTTCCGGTTCCATCCCCATCCTTCCAACCTTCACGACTGTAGTCGTCGGTCGGACTGGTACCTCGACAGGGGTCTGGGCAGTCAGCAGCTCGAAGGTTTCCTGCTGGTGGCTGAGCTCAGCAGGGGAGTGTTCGGCAGGCTCTCCGGCCTACAGGGCGCCTGCGTGCCCCCAGCCGGAACGCGGCTGCCCGGCTGCGTTGTGGGGGACAGTGTTCGAGGAGCCCGATTCGCCCATGCCGGGGGCGGGAGCATCCGCCCAGCCGAAGTCCGGGATGGGCTTGGCTGCGGGGATCCCAGCCAGCAGTTCGGGTGTCGGCCGGTAGTCCCCGCCACCCGGGTCCTGCAATTCGAGGGCGATCGTGTTGAACGAGTTCTCGCGCCGCAGCTGAGACTCGTTGCACATCGGATTCGATTCGCCGCAGCCTGAACCATCTCCGACCCCCAGGGGCATCGATTCCGGTCCGTTCCAGATGAGGTTGCCCGCGATCCGGAGATCGTCATCGGCGCGACTGGGATCGGGTGCATGGCTGTTCGTGGACTGCTCGCGCGGGCCAGCCACAGCGAGGTGTTGCCAGGCCGACTGTATCCCGGCCGGGTTCAGGACCAGGTTGTTGTAGACGTAGACATGCTTGTTGGGGATCTGGGTGTCAGCTGTCGTCGTGGTGCCCCAGCCGCCGGCGCCGGCGTTCGAGGCGCACCCTGCGGTCGATTCGCCGGCGTGAGCGCCGTCGCAGGAGTGCACGCCATGGATGACCTCCAGCACGTGGCTGCGGGCCCCCACGCGGTAGAGGGTGTTGTAGGCGAGCAGGATGTTGAATCCGCCGTTGACGCCGAGCCCGGCGCCCTGCGTGTCGTGCACGATGTTGTTGACGATCCGCACGCCGTAGGCCTCGTAGTTGATCCAGGGTCGCGTCATGAATTCCAGACCGGTTCCCTGCCCCGCAGTGAAGCCACCGGTGCCGCACGAGAAGAACCGGTTCTCTGCGACCAGAATGTGGGCGGAACCGCCTTTGACGTAGCCGCACCAGTCACCCGCCTGTGAGACCGTGTTGCCGAGGATGTGGCCGTGCTGCACCGCCACGAAGTCGAGAGCGTTGTCGTCTGCGCCC
>JAGQTY010000047.1:0-17956 GCA_020438795.1 Actinomycetota bacterium | reverse complement strand
CCCGCCTGTGAGACCGTGTTGCCGAGGATGTGGCCGTGCTGCACCGCCACGAAGTCGAGAGCGTTGTCGTCTGCGCCCCGCAGGGTCGAGTCCTCCACGTAGACATGGTCGGACTGGTTCACTTTGAGCGCCTCGTGCGCCTGGTCACCACCCCGGTTCACATCACCGTCCAGAACAGCATTCCGTATCAGGACGTTGGAGCAACGCTCGCAGTGGAAGGCATCCCCGTCGCGCTTCACATCGACGCCGATCAGGTAGAAGTGACGGGAGTTGAACAGGTTGATGTCACCGTTGAACGTCACCGTACCGCCGCCGTCCACCGCATTCAGGATCACCGGTGCGGTCCTGGTGCCCCATCTGTTCTCCCAGTAGTTGGGCAGCAGGCCGGCCGGGTACTGTCCCGGCAGCAACTGAATCCTCACTCCCTCGGATAGCGATTGACTCGCGGGTATGCGGTTCCACGCCTCGGTCACGCTGCGCAGGGCGGAGTTGCGGTTGGCTCCGGAGCTGGTGTCCGACCCGGCTACGGGGTCCACCCAGACATCACGCATGGTTCCGTCGGAGATGTCGAGCCGCGGCGCTCCCGACCCCGGCGCCAGCGGCGGGGACGAGATCGGGGTCGTCGGGGGATTGGTGCCGGGGGCTGCCGGGCTAGTTGGGGTAAGCGCGCGCAGGGTGCGAACGCTGACGGTGATCCTGGTTCGACCGCCATTTCGCAAGCGCCATGCCTTTACCGAGGTCACCGGGACCCGTACTCGTTTGACTGTGGCGCCGCGACGGTACCGGATGGTCTTCTTCGAGTCGCCGCGCACGGGCTGGATGACCAGCCGTCCGTGACTACGGGACCTGACGCTCACCCTGGCCTGCAGACGCTGCACTTCGGCTGGGCCGGTTGCCAGTGTGGCGGCCAGCGACAGGTTCCTGGTGCGACCGGCACCGAGCTTCCACTTCTTGACGAGCGGCGCCTTCATAGGCTCCCAGCCTGCCGCCCGCCATCGTGACGCTGCAGCCGACTGGGCCTGCACGCTCGTGTCAACTGTGGCTGAATCGGTCGGGGCTGCAGCGCCCGGAGCCATGGTGCCAAGAGCGAGCATTGCCAGGAGTACCGGCACCCCGATGGAGGTGCGGGCTCTCATGGCATTCCCTGCGGCGGCATACTCCATTATCGGAGGTGCGGGGGCGGACCTTTGCCTCGTCGGCGGGGTTCATTCGGGAAACGCAAAGAGGTTGCCCCCGCTGCCCCGCAGCTCTGTCGTTGCCGGTCCGGCGTCAGGCGCGGCCGTTGCTGAGCATTTCCTCGAGCGCGGCGCTGACAGCATCTGTCGACCCCTTCGGCCCGATGGCGATGACCAGAGTGTTGTCGTTGGGCCGCGCGTAGGCGGTCGACTGTCCGATCGGCTTGTTCCTGTACTCGGTGTTCACGATCGTGGTCTCCACGCCCGCGAGCGATTCCTGGCTCACTCTCACATCGGCAACGGCGCTGACCGGGGAGTTGCCGGAGAACTCCCTGGACTCCCAGCCCGCGCCGCTGCGGTCCGTGATGAGCCATTCAGCGTTGTTCACCGAGTTGCGGTCGCCGGATACTGCGATCAGTGTCATCGGGTTGCCGTCGGTGTCCAACTGCTGTGTGGTCCTGACCTCGTCCAGGCCGAGCGCCGGGTCGGACCAGGCCGAGGCCGTAGCATCTGCCGCTGGCGCCGGCTCCGGCTGCGGGGCATCCTCGCTCGAGCTCTGCTGCGGCGTCGCCGGGAGGTACTCAGTCGCAGTGCCGGCGAAATCCCCTTCGTCGCCCGAGTCGGTACTGAGGAGCCGGGCACCGACGATCATCGCCACGATGAGGATCGCAGCGCTCCCCGCTGCGATCGCGCAGCGTAGGGCTCGGTTCGGTGACTCATCGGGCGTGTTCCGGTGGTCTGGGCGGGTCGCTGTCGTGCTGACAGTATTCGTGGGCATCGCTACTCCTAGGCGTTCATCATGGCTGACACGGACTGTTTGGCAAGGTCGAGATCGCCTCTGGTGGAGGTGGCGACCAGCACCTGGGTCGGGGAGGTCCTGACCAGGACGTCGGTCCGCTCACCGGTACCGAGGCCTGTGGTGCGGATCGTGGCGGGGGTCCCGTCCACGTCGCCCTCACTGATCTCGGTCTCGATCGGTGTGATGGTCATCTCTCCGGCCGTGGCCGGCAGTGCTGCCCGTCGCTCGCTCACGCTCCCTTCGAAATCCGCCGTGTAGGCGTCGAGGGCTGAGCTGGTGCCACTGATGGACACCAGTGAGACCAGGGCGGTGCCGTTCGCGTCCACGACCTGGCCCGCGGCAACATCGGCGAGCTGCGGTTCGTAGCCGCGTTCCTTGATTGTTCGTTCGATCGCTTCGCTGGATGAGGAGCGGACCACGGTATTCCCGGCCACGGCCTCAGGAACCGCTGACTGTGCTGGAGGCACGAACGACGACGTCGTCCAGCTCAGCCCGAACCACAGGAGTGCGATGATCACCACTGCGCTGATGGCGCAGATCAGCGGATGCTGCCTGACGGCCAGCCGGAGTCGTTGCGTCATGGAGAACCCCCAGATCAGAACGTGATGGATTGCTCAGGTTCTTACCCGGGGGCTCCGCTCGGTAAACCGTGAACTCTCAGAATCGCGACTCATGTGGCGTGCAGGGGTCCGTTCCCCGCGTGTAAGTAAGTGGCGTGTAAAAGGCGACGCTGCCTTCATGTTTTGGCGTTTGTCCGCTCAGAGTGAGGGCATCAAGGCAGGGAACGTGAGCATTCGCTCATGAACAGTCCGAACGAACAAGGGTGTTCCATGTCTGCCGCCTCAGCTACCCGCTCCCGTACCTCGCGCTCCTGGCGCGTCCTCGTGCACACAGTGGTCTGGTCCGTCGTGACAGCCCTGCTGATCACGCTCAACGCGGCCATGGCCTCAGCTGGCTCGGCACGGGCCGGCTCTGAGGTGGACGAGATCAGCGTCGGTGATCGCGTTCGCATCGCCGGCCAGGACACGAACTCGTCGAGCTCGTTCAAGAACGCCGACTCGATCGTCGCCACCGGTGCGCTCTTCTCACGCCTCTATGACCTTGATGTCGACGCCCGGGGGAATGTCTACATCCTCGAGAAGAACATCAACAGTGACAACTCGCGCATCGTGCAGGTCAGTACCAGTGGCGGTGCGAGTGTGGTTGCGGGCGAGGGCAGCACGGAGAAGCCGAGCAGCACCAAGAACCTCGACGCTCGCAGCTGGAAGATCAAGAAGCCGGCCGACCTCGCCGTGGACCGGCAGGGCGCCATCTATGTCGCCGAGGAGAACGGCAACGTCTACAAGGTGAATGACGGCAAGGTCAACAGGATCGCCGACGGCCTCGGTGGCGCCGTCCAGCTCGCCGTGGACGCCGACGGTGTGCTGTACGTGGCGGACAACGCCAACGACACGGTCTACAAGTACACGGGCTACAACCAGCGCACGAAGATCGTCGGCGGTCGCACCGCTGCGGACATGATGTTCGGTCCTGACGGGAATCTGTACCTGGCAGACCGTTCCCGCAACCGCATCGAGAAGATCGAGAACGGGAACTGGTCCCTGGTCAGCTACGCCAACAAACCCAGCCAGGTGGCCGTCGACTCGGTGGGCCGGGTGTTCTGGGTCGAGGACGAGTCCGGCATCAACGTCGTCGGTGGCAGCCGGATCCGGGAGCGTGTCAACAGCGATGCGACCATGCCCGGAATGGTGATCAGCAAGACCGGCGACCTCTACTGGACCGAATACAACAAGGGCAAGACCGCGGTCGTGAGCAAGGCCTCCGTGCGCGGCTCCAGCACCCAGATGGAGGCTCCTGTCGACGTCGTCACCAGCCCGGCCTTCGACCATGCCACCGACGGCTACGCCACGGATGACGCGAACGCGCTGCTGGCACTGAATCCCGTGGACATCCAGATCGCGAAACCCACTCGCGGCACCCCCGTCATCACCTTCTGGACCGGCACATGGGGGCGCATCGCCAACCATGGCGTACTCAAGGATGTCTGCACGTGGGTCGGCGAGTCGAACGGGCGGACCTCCTGTGAACTCAAGCCCGCCAGCAAGTGGACCCAGGATGACTTCAGCACTACGGTCTTCCTGAGCTTCGACACCACCTCGAAGTCGCAGGGCAACCCCCGTGGGTACTTCGAACAGTCCAGCGGGGACTTCGCGCCGGCCACAGGCCTGAAGGTGACGGTGGAGGACGCCATCGGTGTCTGGGACGCCTCGTCACAATGGGACCAGGTCTGGAACGGTGACGCCGGTCCCCAACCAGCACCGCGGTTGCGTATCGACAGCACGATCCCAAGCGAACTCCAGCCCGGCAGCGAAGTCAGCGGCTCCGTCACGATCAGCAACATCGGGGGCGTGCCGGTCGGTACGTCTGAACTCGCCGGCTTCATCCCTGCCGGGATCGAGGACTGGTCGGTCAAGACTGACAACAAGACTTCGTGCGCCGACGGCGGGAATGGTCCGACCTGCACCTTCACTGATCCGCCGAAGACCCCGTCTCTGACGCGGGACTCGTCGTCGCAGATCAAGCCGGACTCCCGCAGCATCGAGGTGAGCTTCACGGTGCCGGAGGACTACGGCACCGTGGTGGGCGACCGGCTCAACGAGCGGGGCACGCTGGACCAGCCGATGACCCTCACGAGCAGCTACCAGACTCCCGGGACGGGCGTGCGTGGCTATTGGACCGTCGCTCCGGCGGCAACGAACCCCGATGCGCAGTGGACCGACACCGAGGATGCGACCTACTACCCGTGCACCACGTGTGAAGCGGTCATCGATGTCCAGCCTCCGCACGTGTCGCCGGGCACTGCCTATCCCGGCGACAGCATCGACATCATCTCCACGATCAGCAACAACGGAGAGGTCCCCAGCGAGGCGACCACGCTCTCCGTCTCCATGGCCGGGGGCGCCCTGGTCGGCAAAGCGCCGAGCGTCCCGGTGATCGAGCCCGGCGACAGCGCTGAGGTCAGCTACCAGGTGAAGGTCGACCCGACGGCGCAGCCCGCCACCACCGAAGTGGTGACCTCCCTGGACGGGTCCGCCAGCAGTGCACCGTTCGTGATCGCGGACGGGGGCGCCGCTGCGCTGAACCTCTCAGCGAAGCGCTACGAGAACGGTGGTTGGGTCCCCATCGACGATGGTGCCCCCCTGGCCCTGCCGTACGCACAGGACACCAAGGTCAGGTTCGACATCGCGAACCCCAGCCCCGCCGGCATCGAGGCTGGGCAGCAGGTTGCGGTCGACGTCCAGCTTCCTCCGGGTGTCACCCTGGTGGATGCCCAGACGAACAACACCGAGTCCGGCGACACCGACTGGACCGATGCAGTCGAGGACGCTCCCTACGGCGGCTCCGCACAGTGGACTTCCGAACTGCACCACTTCACCACGACGGTGACCCGCGCCGACGGGCTTACGGGACGTAGCGACTTCCAGGGACTGACTCTGACGCTGAACGCGGAAGCCGACTACAGTGCGTCGTTGCCCGCCAGCGAAGTCATCGTGTCTTCCTCGAGCGATACCGCTGAGGGTGACGAGCTCCGGGTCGCATCGGCCGTTGCGGGAGCACCCGCCCCCGGACTCGAGCTCGATGCCCAGGACACCAAGCGCTTCATCGAGGGCAAGCAGGGGGAGCTGACGTTCACGGTCACCAACAGTGACGAGGTCGGCGAGGTCCGCGGGCCCATCCGTGTCACGGTCCCCTGGGACCAGCGGCTCACAGTCGATGCGACCAGTGGCGACGGCTGGCTGTGCGAGATGCAGGTCGATGAGCTGATCTGCAGCAATGACGCGAGCCTCGCGGCAGGCAAGAGCCTGCCCGAGCTGACGGTCCTCGCCACGGCCGCACCCGGGACCAAGGACGAGACGCTGAAGATCTGGCCCACGGTCACCTACGGCACCATGACCATGGTCGAGCCCATCATTCCGGTCACGCCGTTGACCTCTCAGATCGGCGGCGAGGTGTTCGCGGAAGCCGGGGATGTGCAGGCCCACGTGCCCGCGCTCACCGCAGCTCCGTCGACCGAGGGTATCAGCGCGAGCGGAGAACTCGACTGGAGCGCCGGTTCCCAGCCGCCCGAATACGAGGCCACCCTGGTGAAGCTTCAGGGTGAGACCAGCGGCGGCTTCCAGGGCGAACCCCTCAGCCTGATGTGGCGACAGCTCTGTCTCACCAAGGAGGAGGCCGACGGCGACCCGAACTGCAAGACCGGTCAGACGCCTCAGGTCGAGTGGAAACTCATGGCCGATCAGACCGCACCGGACAACGCGACTCCGAGTTTCTACGCACCCGACGTCGATGAGACCACATTCCTGGTGTTCGAACTCTCCGCCGACAACGGTTTCGACTCCGATACGTCCATCACCGGTGTCGAGATCGACCCAGGGCCGGGGCAGGCGCCTGAGGTCACGCCCGCGGCGCTGGTGCCCGCGCCCGCCGACGCCGGCGACGTAGTGCAGGGCACTGCCGTCGAGTTGCAGGTGCCGCTGACCGTGAACGAGGACCGCACCGGAGTACACGTCGTACTGCCCGAGGAGGTCGCCGATTCCGTGTCGTTCGTTGCGGGCGACTCCTATGCGGCAGGTCCGGACCTGGGCGCCGGCACCGAGACCACCCTCGGCCTGGTGATCGACACCACGGCGATGCCGCTGGGAGTCAACTCCTTCGAGTATCGCGTCGTCTACGACGACCAGCCCGAGGAGGAGGAACTGCTCTCGTCGGTACGCATCAGTGTCGTTCCGACGCCGGCCCAGGACGATCCGGGTGTGGGAAAACCGCGGTTGGTCACCCCGGCCGGAGTGCTGCAGGCGGGTGTGCTGGCGGTCTGTGATGTGAGTGCGGTGGACACTCCCGGTGCCATCGTCTGGCGCGTCGCGGGCACAACGGTGACCGGAGCCGACGCGGGCTACCTCGTGAATCAGTCCGACGCGGGCAAGGAACTCGTCTGCGCCACCACAGGCGCTGACGGCGAGGTGACCTCGCAGGCTCAGATCGTGGGCGATGGCGTCTACGCAGCGGTGCCGCAACCGGCCACCGGACTGGGTGAGACGCCTCGGTCCGCAGATGTCCCGGTGACCGTGGACGTCGCAGCGCCCATCCGCTCCGAGAATGCGAAGCCGCTGAGCTACTGCTCCTTCGTCGAGGGCGCCGACGAGCGCAGCGAGTACGGAGACGGCTTCTCCGCCTCCTTCGGCCGTTGGAGCCTGGCCTACAGCCCTGAGCACATCGGTGTCAGAGCTTCGGACTGCCAGGAGCAGACCGAGGTCGGGGGTGCCACGATCTTCTACGACACCTGGCTGGCATTCGCCAACACGACGGCGTCGCTGGGTCCGGCCGGTGTGTCCATCAGCACGGCGGACGTGCTGCTTCCGACCGACTGGGAGGTTCCTGGTGCAGTCATCGATCCCCAGAACCCCATCACGATCGGCTACGACGGGATCGTTCGCGGCCGGCTGATCCTCAGTGACGCGCCCTTCCTGTCAGCGATGCAGGGTCACGACGTCACGGCCGGACTGAGCTTCGGTGGTGACTCGCTGTCCGGTCAGAGCATCACACTGGACGCAAGTATCGACTTCCGCGGCCAGACCGTGACCGTCACCGGTGCCATGAACGACGACGGTACCTTCAGCGCGACTGTCTCGGTTCCCACCAGCAAGGGCCGGGTGGAGGCGAGCGTCTCTCGCAAGAAGCCGAACGACGACCTGAGCTACTCGGTCGGACCGGACACCGGAAGCCTGAACAGCTGGGCCCTGGCTCAGATCGGGTCGTTCGTGCGCGACCAGCTCACCACAGTGAAGGACAAGAACGCCGACATCTGCACCATCGTGGCCGCTGCTGGGGCGAACTCGTCGTTCAGCACGGAGGCCGGCTGGCGGGTCTACCCGGGTGAGCTGAGCACGGACATCAGCTGCGATGAGGCCGGAGTCCCCTCGGAGGGGACGGTCCGGGTGAGTGGTGCGGCGATCGCGCTGTTCGACTGGCTCTCGGTCGCCGACGCCACCGCAGTGGTGAACGCTGACGGCTCGGTGCTCATCGAGTCCGGAGCTGCCGTGGTTCCCGGTGACTGGAAGATCGGCGACCTGAGCGTCCCCGAGGATGCCCCGCTCGTGCTCGGAGCCGACGGCGTGGTCACTGGGTCGCTGCGCAGCGACACCTCCATCCCCTTCGTACCGATGCCGGGCGGGTTCAGCGCCAGTTCGACCACATGGGAGTTCGGCTCTGACTGTGGGTCGGGGACATGCTCGCAGTCGATGGAACTCACCGCGACCGCACGCACCGGCAGCCAGGGCAACGAGGTCTCGTTCTCGGGCAGCGTCGCCACCGACGGCTCCTTCAGCCTGGCGGCCAGTGTCGAGGTCAGCCTCGTCGGCCTGAATCCGGGTGAGTCGATCACCGGCACGATCTCGCGTGCCGACGCGGACGCCCCCGTCATCGCGGCAGTCTCCTACGAGGTGCCCGGCGATGTGGAACTGGGCAGCAAGTCGATGACGCTGTCGGACAGCACCATCAGCCTGTCCACCGACACGGGCCTGCGACTGCAGTCGACCGTCAAGATCATGAAGGGCTCCGCGATGGAGCTGAATGCCAAGTGCTCCATGGCACTGTTCCGGGGTCCGGACGCGTTGGCCGCGGGGGACTGGAAGTGGAACGTCAACCAGCGCTGCGAATGGACCTGGGTGACCGCACACGCAGGGCCTGTGGCCGTGGTCGGCGATTTCGTCGACGCCCTGGGCCTGGGCTGGAACGGCGACGAGGTCTACCTCGGCGCCATGGACATCCGCACCGAACAGCACTGGAACCCGGTCCCCAACGTTGAGGTCCGCGAGTTCGACTTCGACCTGGTCAAGGATGAGAGCGGTGACCCGCTGTATGTGAAGGCGATGGCCGACATCACGCTCGCAGGCAAGAAGGCCGACGGTTCGCTCACCGACACGGTGCCGCTGACAGCCACTGCCTGCGTCGCGTTGAGCGACGAGGGCGCCAAGGCCGCGAAGTGCGGCGAGGTCATCGACTGGCCGGACAACGTCCGTGACGAGCTCAAGGCCCCGCAGGACTACGAGATGGTCCTCACGGTCGACACCAACACCACCGCCAACCAGGGAGCGGGAACAGCCGGCCGGGCCGTGGAACTGCTCCCGAACCTGCAGGTCAGCGATGTCCACGCGGTGCTCGGCTGGGACCGCAAGGGGAACATCGACGACTACGTCGAGTTCACGGCTTATGTCGACCAGTTGCTCCCGAAGGCGAATTTCGGCGGGCTGAGCATCGATGCCGCCTTCACCTATCGCGGCAGCCTGTTCAGCGAGAACAACAACACGCTGATCATCGCCGAGCTCGGCAACAGGAAGCCCTGGAAGGACGGCGGTGGCAGCAACGCCACCAGGCAGAACGGCGTGGTGATCTACTCCTCGATCCCGCAGAACGTCGACATTAGCCACATCGACGCCAACGTGCCCAGGCTCAACAACTTCGTCGGCTGGGGCTACGTTGTGCGCATGGGTGAGGGTCTGTTCACGGCCAAGTTCAACCCCGGTCAGTCGACGGGCAACAACTTCATGTTCGCCGACTTCCGCATCTACCCGAGCATCGACAACGGCATCGCCAAGTGGTCACAGAAGTTGCCCGGCAGCTGGAAGCTGACCAACCCCTACGTGCAGATCATGCTCAACGCCGATCAGACGTGGACCTACGGCATGGCGATGACGGCCTCCTGGGAGTACGACGACGGCAAGTGGCGCGACTTCACCGGCGGGTTCTGGATGGGTGCCCTGACCGCAGACACCTCCAAGACGGTCGGCGGCCTGTCCCGCCTGGCCGCGGCCTTCGACCCGACCAATGGCACCGTGCAGGGCTACTTCAAGCTCGACGGTGACTGGGAGAACGCGTTCGGGCTGAAGGACTTCACCATCAATGAGGCGAGCATCACCTGGGGTCATCACTCGGGTACGGCCCAGTGCCAGAACGCTCTCAACCCTGACGACCCGGACAGCATCTACGATCTGCCCGAGGACTGCTTCGATGAGAATGGCAAGCTCGCCACCTCCGGTCAGTACTCGCAGGCGCAGACCGGCAAGCAGGCTCCCTGGAACACCGGGACCAAGGAGAGCCTGGCCAACCCGGAGAAGCAGAACGGCTGGAGTGTCGGATTCTACGCAGACGTCACGCTGCCGGAGTACGTCCGCAAGCCGATCGGGATGGACCCGTCCACCCACGTCGTGGCCGCCTTCAACATCGGAGCCCAGGCCTGCTACATGTTCGAGTTCGGTACACCGGGTTCCAAGCTGCCTGCCGCCAAACCGATGAAGCCGATCAGCGACAAGCTCGAGGACACGGTTGTGGTCAACTACGGCCGCATCGTCAGCGCTCCCCGCGGCTGCACCATCGCCGATCACGCCTTCTGGGGCTGGAACTACGACCTCGAGGGCAGCCTGATGGGAGTGGACGTGGCGCTGCGGTACCAGTTCGCCACCGGCCAGATCTTCGGCCAGCCGTTCGTGTCCTCCGAGGGCCTCATCGATATCGGTGAGTTCCGCTTCGGCAAGACGTTCAAGTTCGATCACTTCCAGATCAACGTGGCCACGAACTGGATGCTCGGCAACTACACCTACCAGTGGAAGTTCACCGGCGGCATGCACGTCTTCGAGGAGGACTTCGAGATCGAGGCCGAGTACCGGCAGGGCTCGGTCCAGTACGACCCGTTCGGCCTGAGCGGGCCGGCAACCGGCAGTGATCCGTTCCTTGGCGCGGTATACGGGTCCGGGGGCAAGGGCGCGCTGGCCAAGGAGATGTTCAAGAACGCCGAGGTCTACTTCCACCTGCGCCTGTACCTGGACACGAGCCGCGCCGGCTTCTTCGTGGGCCTGTGGTGGATGCAGGAGCTCGACCTTGAGATCCTGACTCAGGCGGGTGTCGTCTCGACGCCGAAGTTCCTCTTCAAGTTCAACACCACGCTGGTCCCCGCCTGGGAGCCCCACAAGGAGAACCCCAGCCGGATGCGGCTGGAATCGCTGCTCGACTGGAGTGGCTACCAGCCCAAGCGCATCTACGGGCGGGTGGCCGTCGACTTCCAGACCATGGGCCTGGATGCCTCCGGCTCGGCGATGTTCAACTACGAGAAGGGCAAGGGGATCGAAGGCCGGATCGGCAACTACTGCACGTTCTTCAACGAGGAGGACGCGATGGTGAAGAACCCGTACTTCAACCCCGAAAAGGCTGAGTCCGAAGACAACCCCAAGCTCATCCCAGCGGTGAATGGCTGCAACGACCCCACGATCCTCAACGCCGCGAATCAGGTCGCGACCGAGGAGGAGGGGGACTCCGGGAGCCCGGAGCAGGCAACTGCTGCGACGAGGTCGATCGAGGCGCAGTGGCAGACCACCCAGGTGTTTGACGACGTCCCTGAGGAGGTGACCCAGGATGATCTGCCCCACGGTGTGGCACTCGGCGAGAGCGTTCCGGAGTTCGATCAGACCACGCTGCTTCCCGAGCAGAACGGCTGGGAGAAGTTCAGGATCGTCGTGCCCGGCGGTCAGGGAATGCCCGACTGGACCCTGGCCGAGGTGACAGGTGTCTTCACCAGCGACTACCTGGCTATCGACACGGAGGTGTCCCCGGTTCCGTACATGAAGCCGGTGAAGGCACATGGGCGGATCATCTGGGGCGACCCCGAGGACGGTGTCACGATCCGCAACAGCGCGGGTGACATGGTGCAGGCACACAAGGGTGACTTCTACCTCGGTGCGGAGAACGTCGGGCTCAACTTCGCCGATTGGCTGGGCATGTCCGGTGACTTCCACATCGGGTACCTGAAGGAGAGCGGTCTGGCCACGGGAGGGGAGGACACGCGCGCCGGTGTGCAGGAGATCGTGGACGCGGACGGGGAACCGACCCGCGGCAGCGAGTTCTACATGCAGGCCCGTGGGGTCCTCGGGATCGGTATCGCGAAGGCCGAGGTCTACGCAGGGTTCAGCACCGCAGGCACCTACGAGGTGACCGGGATCGCGAAGACCCCGAAGATCAGCGGGCTACCCGCGGCGGCGATGCTCGTCAGTGTGCATGGCGACGGCGGGGCGCCGACCGTGGACCTGTCCAGCGAGGTCAGCTTCGCGAGCCTGGGCGAGCTGAGGCTCGCGGGAACGGTCGGACCCTGCAAGCCGGTGTCCAAGGACGCCTGCGCACGGCTCGAGGGGGTCGGCAAGCTCGACGCCGGCATCGTCTCCTTCGACGCTGATGTGGTGACCTCCAGCTACGAGGAGGACGCCGGTACGAGTGTGAAGATCGCCTCCCGGGTCGGGCTGTGGGACATCGACGGTGAGGTCACGGTCATGGACGATCTGTACTGGGTCTCCGCCTCCGGTGGCCTCGGCCTGCCGTACCTGCCCAGGTCGCTGGATGTGGGCGTGGTGATGACCAACTGTGACCTGGACACCGGCTGCACGGTGACCAATGGCGATGGCCAGCAGGAGCTCGTCAAGAAGCAGGACGATGTGCTGTGGGCGTACGCGAAGGTGAAGCTCGGTAACCACCAGACCAAGGTCTCGGGCAAGACGGACGCAGACTTCACCAAGGCCATCGGCGGCTCATCCAAGGGCACCAAGGGGTGGTCCGGCAAGGTTGCCAACATCAGCTACGGAGCCGACCTGGCCTATGACGTGTCCGCGCAGCTCGGCGCCAGCAAGGCTGCCGTGGACCTGAACGGCTCGGCGAAGGCCTACGCCAAGATGGATTACGGATTCGGCAAGAAGACGGCCAGCGTGGGTGCGGACATCTGCATGAAGGCCGATGTCGGTGCAGGATCGTTCAGCACGGGAACCTCCTTCAAGGTCTTCGGCAAGCGCATCAACGTCGGGGCCTGCTGAGGCCGCCGGCCGGCGAGCGCCCGCTCGGTGTTCCGGTCGCCGAGCGGGCGCGCACAGGCAGCACGATCAGCTGAGAACCGGCCACCGGGCGCTCGCGTCGAGTTCCTGCTGCCGAGGGGCTGCCGCCCGGTATAGTTCTCAATGGCGTGCAAGGTCCAGCGGAGTGTGGTCGGCAGGAGAATCTGATGAGGCAGACGCAGCAGATTCTCGAGATCGCCCGGTCCGGCATCCTGGACCGGCAGTGGTACTGCGACACCTACCGGGACGTAGCGATCGCGGGTGTTGACCCGGTGCAGCACTATGCATTGATGGGTTGGCGAGAGGGGCGCGACCCGAGCCCGCTGTTCAGCACGGACTTCTACCTCTCCCAGGTGCCAGAACTGCGTGACAGTGGTGTCAACCCCCTGGCGCACTACGTGACGAAGGGCTGGCGGCAGGGCCTCACTCCCAGACCGGGCTACCGGCCCTCAGCTGCCGCCCGGCTGCTCTCTGACGAATGCCCACTGGTGGTCGACCTCTACAGCGCCCGGCAGGAGTCTGAGGCGCCCCGGCAGGTGTCGCCGCGCAGGTGGCCTGACGTGGCCTCGAAGCATGACTCCCCGGCGACTGAACCCCCCGGCGCCACACCGATTCGGCCGGTGGCCTTCTACCTGCCGCAGTTCCATGCGATTCCCGAGAACGACGAAGCCTGGGGGGAGGGGTTCACTGAGTGGACGAACGTGCGGCGGGGACGATCCCGGTTCGCCGGTCACCAGCAACCGAAGGTACCCGGCGACCTGGGCTACTACCGTCTGCCCGGCCCGGACGGTGGCCCCGATCAGGTTCTGACCTTCCGGCAACAGATAGCGCTGGCCCGGCGGCATGGCATCAGTGCGTTCTGCTTCTACACGTACTGGTTCGACGGCCACGAACTCCTGCAGAGCCCGCTGGAAGCCTGGTTGGCCGACCCCAGCCTGGACTTCCCGTTCTGCCTGTGCTGGGCGAACGAGAACTGGACCCGGACCTGGGACGGCAGCGACTCCGAGATCATCGTGGCGCAGAGGCACTCGGAGGCTGACGACATCCGGTTCATCGAGCGCTATTCCGGTGCCTTGAGCGACCCACGCTATCTTCGAGTGGGTGGCCGTCCTGTGCTGGTGGTCTTCAGGCCCGAGCTCCTCCCGGACCCGGCCGCCACCGCCCGACGGTGGCGGGAGTGGTGTCGAGATCATGGCGTGGGTGAGATCCTGCTGGCCTCCACGCTCAGTTTCGTCCACCGGGACCCCCGCGAGTTCGGCTTCGACTATGCGATCGAATTCCCGCCGAACAGCGCATCCCCGCTGAACATCACCGACGACATGGAGACCGAACCCGGCTTCCGGGGCACCATCTACGACGGCAAGGAACTCTCTCAGCGGAGCCATCACCTGCCACCACCACTCTTTCCGACGTGGCGAGGGGTCACGCCTGCCTGGGACAACGAGCCGCGGCGCCCCAATGAGGGCATGACCCTGCACGGCTGTACTCCAGAGACGTTCCAGCGGTGGTTGCTGAACGTCGGGCGGGACACCCGCCAGCGGGTGCGCAATGATGACGATCGGCTGGTCTTCGTCAACGCCTGGAACGAGTGGGCCGAAGGCGCCTATCTTGAGCCCGACGAGGAGTTCGGCTACGGCTGGCTGCACGCCGTGCGTGACACTCAGGAGGAGATTGCGGGAATCACCGAAGGAACCGGCCCCGGTGTCCTTGTCGTGACTCACGACCTGCAGCGTCACGGAGCCCAGTTCGGGGCACTCGCTCTGGTCCGTGAGCTGATCCGGCTGGGCCGGCGGACCCGGACTGTGGCGCTGGGAGGAGGGACGCTGCACCGCAGCTTCGAGCGTGAGGCTCCCGTTGATCTCCTCGAGAGCCGGGAGCCCGCCGATGCGCGCAAGCTCGCCGAAGAACTGGCCGAAGCAGGTTTCACGACCGCTCTGTGCAGTTCCTCTGCGTCGGGCTGGCTGGTCCCGTATCTGCGTGACGCTGGTATCCATGTCACCGGGCTGGTCCATGAACTCCCTGGTGCGATCGATGAGCTCGGCATTGCGGCAGCGGCAGAGGCGATGGCTGAGAATTCCGACCGTATCGTGTTCCCGGCCGAGCATGTGCGGCAACGATTCCCCTTCGCCCTTGCTGCGGGCTGCGAAGTGATCGTCCGGCCACAGGGTCTCTACCAGAGACCCTCGTCCAGGCCCCTGAAAGACAGCCAGGAAGTCCGCACCAGGCTCGAGATCGCGGCGGGATCCCCGATAGTGCTCGGCGTCGGTTACGGCAGCCGGAACAAGGGAATCGATCGCTTCGTCGCGCTCGCGCGTGAGCTCCCGTATGACGAGAAGGGAAACGAGGTCCACTATCTGTGGATCGGTGACCTGGACTGGTCGGACGAAGCACTGGCCGCAGAACTGTCCGATGCTCCGGCCAACTGTCACCTCCTTGGATTCGTCCAGACCACCGCACCCTTCTACGCGGCTGCCTCTGTTCTGGCCATCACGTCCCGGGAGGATTCCTTCCCATCGGTCGCACTCGAGGGACTTGCCGCCGGACTGGGCGTGGTGGCGTTCGAGGATGCGACCGGACTGAACCACATCATCGCTGACACGTCTGGTCAGCTCGTCGCCACGGAGGCCGGGATTGCCGGGCTGGCCGCGGCGGTGGCGCAAGCGCTGTCCGCCGGTCCGCAGCCGGCGGCGGGTCGTGCTGCCTACGTGAACAGGTTCTTCAACTACCAGGACTATGTCCTGGATCTCCTGGCTGGCACGTCGGCTGCCATTCCGAGGATCACCGCTGTGCTGCCTCCGGTGGCTGATGACGTTCAGCGCGCCGAGTTGCTCGACGCGGTCACAGCCTCCGAACACCCCCTGTACGAGATCGTGGTGGTGGGTGCCTCGTCATCTGGCGGCGGTGGATTGCGCCGCGGCGATCGCCCCCTCGGCGCTGCCATCCGTGAGGTCGAAGCAGACCTGTTCGTGCGAGAAGGCGCCTGCGGGGACCTGGTGTGGATCGTGGGCACGGAGTTCTCTCCAGGCCCGGATGTGGCCAGCCAATTGGTGCAGCCACTGATGAGTGAGCGGCGGGTTCGTGCTTCGGCGCTGATCGCCGATACCGCTGACAGCTGGCCGTTCGGGCGGCGTACCTGGGTCACCGGCGCAGCTCTGGAGGAGCACCTGGCTGCACCGGGCTTCCCGGCGCCCACCGGAGACGTCGTCATCGATCGCGATCTTCTGGCGAAGGTCACCCTCTCCGGCCAGCATCCCCTCGGGGACGTCGTGGCCGGCCTCGGGGAGGCTCTTGTGGCGCTGGTTCCCGTCAGCAGGACCGTCCTGAATCCCTGATCGGGGCCCCGGTCAGTCGTCGCCGAGCCGAGTGACCTCGATGGCCGTCAGGTCATTGTTCACCATCCCGTGCACGGGGCGCTGCGGCGTGGAGGTGATGGCAGCAACACCCTGCACCCAGGCCAGCGGTTCGTGATGGTGCGGGTGATGACCGTTGCCGAACCCGACTGTCAGCACGTACTCACCCGCGTCAACCTCGGGCCAGTTGAGCTGCAGGATGACCCGGTGGACGCCCGGTGCCCACGGCCCGAGTGTGAAGTCGCTGCCGATCGAGTTCTGTCCGAACACCGCATTACCCACTCTGTCACGCATGAGATACCCGACGATGGGAGCCTCCACAGGGACAGTGAGCCTGAAGGTGCATTCGATCCGGAGCTCGTCGCCGGGGGTCGCGGCCCACATCTCGCCGTTGAGGGGATGCATCTCGCCGTCCCGGAGCAATGATCCTGCAACCGTCGTGA
This sequence comes from Actinomycetota bacterium, assembly GCA_020438795.1. Classification (GTDB taxonomy): domain Bacteria; phylum Actinomycetota; class Actinomycetes; order S36-B12; genus JAGQTY01. The sequence goes on along the minus strand of JAGQTY010000047.1, from coordinate 1,264 downwards.
TGCTGACCAGTTCCGGCGCCGTGGAGCTGCTCTCCGGCAGCGGTCGGGGAATCACACCTGGGGTACCGGTGACTGCCGGCTCGGCCCCCACGGCGGCATCGGAGAGGGGTCGCTCGTTCGTGACGGTCACACCCCCGACGGGCTCCGCTGAGTGCTGACCGGCGCGTTCGCGCATGTGCAGCGCGGTGTAGAACTGGATGGCATCCAGCGGCGCCCCGTCGAAGACCATACTGCCCTGATCCATCACGATGCATCGATCGGCGATCTTGGCGACGCTCGCCAGGTCGTGTGTCACCAGCACTTTCGTCACGTCGGCGAGCTTGTTGGCGAAGAAGTCGTAGCACTTCTGCTGGAAGAACACATCGCCGACCGCGAGCGCCTCATCGATGAGAAGAATCTCTGGGTCCACGTGTACGGCGGTCGCGAAGGCCAGCCGCACGTACATGCCGCTGGAGTAGGTCCGGACCGGTTCGTCGATGAAGCCACCGAGGTCGGCGAATGCTTCGACCTCGGGCTCCTTGGCCCGGATCTGGTCAGGATCAAGTCCCAGGATGCTCGCATTTAGGCGGTAGTTCGCCCGTCCGGAGAAGTCGGGATTGAAGCCGGCACCGAGTTCCAGGAGGGCCGACAGCCGGCCCCGGAGTTCGATCCGGCCCGCGGTCGGTGTGAGTGTGCCGGTGATCATCTCAAGCAGGGTGGACTTCCCGCTACCGTTGCGGCCGATGATCGCGACGCTGCTCCCCGGCTCCAGCGAGAAGCTGACGTCATTGACCGCTCGGACCCGGAAGCTGTAGCTCTTCGAGGACCCGATCTTGGCGGCGACCGAATCGAGGACCCGGTAGTGCGGCTTGGAGTAGACCCGGTACTCCTTGCTGACATGCTCGACCACCACGGCCGCCGATCCAGAGGCCTCAGACGACATCGGCGAATCCACGGGCTGCGCGGCGGTAGAAGGGGAAGGCGACCGCGAGCAGGACCGCGGCCACACCGGTCCAGATCGCCAGCGGGAGCAGCGGTGGGATCTGGCTGTAGAAGACCAGGTCCTGGAATGCGGGTATCAGCGTGGCCAGCGGATTCAGGACCTCGATCACAGGTGCGATGTTCTCGGGCAGCTGGGACATCTGGTAGAAGATCGGGCTGAGGAACAGCATGGCGGTGGTCAGCAGAGGCACCACCTGGCGGATGTCACGGAAGTAGGGGGAAGTGGCCGCGATGACAAGGACGAGTCCGAGTCCGATGAGCCACAACAGGGCGATGACGAGCG